>JBGCFV010000002.1:0-172549 GCA_045107075.1 Gammaproteobacteria bacterium | reverse complement strand
ACCGAGATACGCTGGATTTCCGAGTAAAACCAATTACCTGTATTTTGCGGGCTCAGGCGTCCTCACACCTTCTTGACTCGCTTCCCCCAGCGCCGTACATTCCTCTTCGCTACAGGTGAATCCGGACGTCAGTCTGGATGAACGGGAAGTCGGTGACCTGAAAGTCAGGCAATCCGACGCTGCCCCCGCAACGGTGATCGAGAATCACCCGGATACGCAAGACCGCCAGGTTTTGCAGCCACTGCGCATTGCGTGGGAAGGTCATCCGGTTGGAAGCGTAATGCTTCACTCGTCAGCCCGGAGACCGGCCTTGGCAAACTATGCAAAACGCGGCGGGCGTTTTCGCAGGTGTTTGTCTGCCTGTATATACCCGTTTCGTTTCCCGAGCGCTCACGTACACAGGACACTATCGTGAAATCACTTTTAACTCATACCGGCTTACTTATTGTGGCTTTGGGCGGGGCGCCCACCACTTTTGCAGCCGATGAAGAGACACGTCTGGAACGCGTCATTGTTACCGCATCGCGCGCTGAAGAATGGGCCACCCGACGCGCTGCCTCTGTCACCGTCATTGACCGCGAGGAGCTTGATCTCCAAAACGCGCGCGACCTGGCCGACGTACTCCGATTTAACGCTGGCCTCGATATCGGTCGAAACGGCGGCCCTGGACAGACAACCTCGGTTTTCATACGCGGCGCAGAGAGCAATCACACCTTACTTCTGGTTGACGGCGTACGCATAAACCCCGGCACTATCGGCGTGCCCGCCTTACAGAACATTGACCCGGACCTGATTGAACGCGTCGAAATCGTCAAAGGACCGCGCTCTACTATTTACGGCTCTGACGCAATTGGTGGAGTGATAAACGTAATCACACGACGTGGAACGTCACCCAAGGACGTTAACATTACCGTGGGCGGCGGCAGTTTCGGCACCACCGATGTGAGCGCCCAGGCGGGTGTAGGTGACAGTGACTTTGGCGCTAACTTTGGCGTTTCGCATTACGACACCGACGGCTTCGCAACCCGTGAAGGTGCCACTGACGATCACGGGTACGACAATCTGTCGTTCAACGCATCGCTGTGGGGTACCCGAGACAATCATCGCTTCGAGTTTGACGCGTGGCGCAGCGACGGGAACACCGAGTACGCCGACTTTTCGCTCAACACAGTCGATCAGGATTACACGAACCAGTCGCTGAAAGCGCGCCTTGTTTCGCAGCTGCTACCTTTCTGGGAAAGCGCCGTTACAGTTGCTCACATTACTGACGACATTCAGCAAAATCAGCCAAGCTTTACAGGTGAGAAAGACTTTCTGACGACGGAGCGCGTAAGCTTCGACTGGCAAAACACGCTTATGGATCGTAATCAAAATCGTCTCGTAATGGGCGTCTACGGATTTGACGAGTCGGTTGAAGTGCTGTCATTTGGCTCACCGTTCAACGAAGACACAAGCGTCATTGCCGCCTACTCCGAGTATGGTATTCGTGGCGAACGTTACGACGCCTCGATCGCGGCACGCTTTACCGACCACGACGACTTCGGCTCTGCAACGACCTGGCACCTCGACGTTGGCTACCGCATTAACCCGCAGCTGCAGCTCATTCTCGCTGCGGGCAGCGGCTTTCGCGCACCGGACGCTACTGATCGTTTCGGTTTCGGTGGCAATCAGGATTTGGATGCAGAAGAATCGGTCACGCTTGAGCTGGGCGCCCGCTATCGCTTCTCCGATCGCCAAATGTTAAGCGTAAGACTCTTCGATCAAAACATTGATAATCTGATTAATTTCGTTGTAACCGATTTCACCACGTTTGCGGGCAGCAATCAGAACATTGACGAGACACGAACCAGCGGCGTCGAAATTGGGCATCAGTGGGCGGGCAACCGTTTACGCATTGAAACCAGCCTGATCTTGCAGGATCCCAAAGACGAAGTAACGGACCTTGCCTTGTTGCGACGCGCCGAAGAAACGCTCACCACCAACGCTTACTACACCATTGGTAACGGCACCGTCGGGCTTAATGTTCTGGCAACCGGCAAGCGCGCAGACATCGACGGCAATACCTTTATGCGCATCGAAAGCCCGGGCTACGTACTGGGCAACTTGAGCTATTCGCATCGCGTTAACAACCAGTGGACCGTTCGCGCGAGTATCGATAATGTGCTGGATAGCGACTACCAGACGGCAGACGGCTTCAACACGGCTGAGCGTAGCTTTTACCTTGAGTTTAACTACGCTCTGCCACTGTTTCGCTAGGCTCTTTTTCGCTGGGCTCTTTTTTAATCAACCCGGCTTTTTCATTAGCAATTAGTAATTAGTAATCAGTCAACCGCTAACTCTTTAGGAATCAACTCATGGGTAACAGACTCAGTAAAATTTACACGCGCACTGGCGACAGTGGCAGCACTGGCCTGGGCGACGGCAGTCGCGTTGACAAAGACAGCCACCGCGTCGAAGCTTACGGTTCAGTCGATGAGCTAAACAGCTCCATTGGCGCTGTACTGGCTGTACCGGGAGTGCCTGAAAAAATGGCCGCCTGCCTGCTCGAAATTCAGCACGACTTGTTCGATTTGGGTGGTGAGCTTTGCATTCCCGGGCAAGAGCTTATTACGACGGAGTATGTGTCCAGACTCGAGGGCTGGCTCGACGACTTTAATGAAGACTTGCCAGCACTGAAGGAATTCATTCTTCCAGGTGGTGGTCCGGCGGCGGCCGCATGTCACTTGGCGCGCACGATTTGCCGTCGCTCAGAACGTCGGGTTTGGACGCTCGCACGGCACGAGGCCGTGATCGAAGCCACGCCGAAGTATCTCAATCGACTATCCGATTTGCTGTTTGTTTTTGCCCGCGTTTTGGCTCGTCATGAAAACGGTGTCGAGGTACTGTGGAAGCGCAAAACCTGAAAGCTGCGACACTCGTTTAGCCAGAAAGTCCTGAGCTAATTTGAAAGCCGGCCCGAACCACGAACACTACGGGCCGGCGATCGTACCAAGACAGCGTGAGCGCGCACGACGAACGCCATTTAGATCGCTGCCCCACCAATGGTCAGCAATGAAATCACGACAAGCCAAACGATAGTTGATCGTTCGACGAGACTCAGAGCGCAACGTGCGCCCGCACCTGGACTCTCAGCCATATCGGCCTGGGCTTGTCGCCCTAACGCGCCGCAGCCCGCTGACGCCACGACGTCGTCGTTTACGTTGAAAAATTCCTCGCTGCACTCAGAGTAATAAGCTTTCCACGCGGTTGTTGCTGGCTCAAAGCTTCCCGCTAGCGCAAAACTCATCGCGGCCAGACGAGACGGCAGCCAGACCAGTATTCCGTGCAGGTTTTGTACCGGGCGCAAGAACGGTAGCTCGTCCTTGCCCTCATGCTCACGACGATCGCTTTCGTAAAACGCACGTCGCCGCATTAAATCGGTAATTCGAAAAACCCACGCACCAAGCGGACCCAATAAAACAAACCACAGCACTACGCCAAAGGTACGATTGGTAGATTGTACAAATACAGCCGACGCTACCGCCCCGCCCAGCAGGTCATCTTTTTCTGGAGGATCAAACTCGAGCAGCTCTTTAGCCACCCGGCGCATCGCTTCGTCGTCCCCTCTGGCACTCGCAGCCGAAAACTCGTCGACTTCAGCGCTGAGATCGCGAGGCCCCAGCGCAAGAAACAGTACAATGACCGAGGCGATGACCGAAACAGCCAATTCAAACAGTCCGAAAAACTTGGCTTGAATAAAGTACGTTATTGCAAACACGGGCAGTGCACAAAGAGCAATAGCGATGACGGCGACAATGTAAGCACGTACTCCCTTGCCGTTGCCCATTAATGCGAGCGCGCGATCAAAGTATCGATCCAGCCAGCGTATTTCACGCAGACCGAACAAATTTGTCGAGACACGCTCAATGAAGAGGCCCAGTAGCAATGCCAGTAATTTCATAGCTCCACTATAGCGAAAACCCTAGACCTGACAACCCTGAGGCGCGTTTGCCGTTGAAAACGCTCAGTCCCGAGCGGCGGCACTGCATAAAGGTGAAGGCGCATCGAGTGGTTGGGATTGCTGGATGTCACAAAAGTCGTCCGTTAGCCGTCGCTAACAAACGTCGCAATCGGGACCATTCGAATTCTGTTCCCGGATCCGTCTTTCGTCCGGGTGCAATATTGCTGTGACCCACCACCGGGCAGTCGCTCATAGACGGATAGGTCGCGCGGAGAGCGTTAATTAACTGCGCCAGCTTCCAGTACTGAATGGTACGAAAAGGTGTATCGTCGGTTCCTTCCAGCTCGATGCCAATGGAAAAGTCGTTGCACTTTTCTCTTCCCTCAAAGCTTGAAACGCCTGCGTGCCAGGCGCGCTTATGAAAAGGTACAAATTGAAAAAATTCGCCATCACGTCCGATTAGGACATGCGCTGAAACCTTCAGGTGTGAAATCTGCTGAAAGTATGGATGCGCGTTGGGTGCCAGCTTATTTTGAAAAAAATCGCAAATGAACGAGCCACCGTATTCTCCCGGTGGCAGGCTAATGCTGTGTACAACCAGTAAATCGATATCGATTTCGGATGGTCGTTCATCACAGTTTGGAGAGGGATGATACGCCGCTTCGCCCAGCAAACCCGACCGCGGATCGATGTCCAGCATAAGATGGAATCTCCAGCTAAAAACATGACTCACCCAGACTTTAACAAAATAGCCGTAACGCGCAAGCCCTTCTTTCAACACTTGTTCTGTGCCGCGCCAGAGCCCCAAAGTGCACTCACTTCCAAACACGTTATTGTCACGACCGACGTCGCGAAACCCGCTTCACACTAGTTGCTCTTTAGTTACGTAGTGGTCAAACTGACCCTCTCGTTTCGGAGCATCACAACACACGGCGAGTCAGCTATGAACCAACATCGGGTCTTTTGCACCACACGTTTAAAAGAGAACACCCCCTTAACTCTGGACGGGCAACGAGCACACTATCTTGGGCATGTTCTACGCATTCGGGTCGACGACACGGTTGTCCTGTTTGATGGCAGCGGCCCTGAGTTCACGGCCAACGTAACCTCCGTGTCGCGCAAGAAAGTTGAGCTCACCGTGGGTTCCGCACACACAACCAACACCGACAGTCCATTAAAAGTGGTGCTCATTCAAAGCTTGCTTCGCGGGGAGCGCATGGATTTTTGCGTGCAAAAAGCGACTGAGCTGGGCGTAACGACAATCGCTCCGGTGTTTACCGAACGGACGGTGTTCAAAATCCCAAAGGAAAGAGCTGAGAAACGCCGACAGCACTGGCAGGCAATAGCGGTGTCGGCCTGTGAGCAAAGTGGCCGAACCGTTATCCCTGATGTGCTGCCCCCTCAGAATCTGATGGCGGCGGTTACTGCCGCGGCTCCCGACTCTCCTGTGTTGGTGCTAGACCCTTGGGCCGATGCCTGCCCGTTACCGTCGGTGTCACCCGCCCCAAAAGAAAGAGTGGCTGTTTGCATAGGACCTGAGGGAGGCTACTCCGACCACGAACTTGAATCGTTACGCACCGCGGGCGCGATTTCCGTAACGTGTGGCCCACGCGTTCTGCGCAGCGAGACGGCCGGCATAGTGGCGGTCGCGGCCTGTCAAATGTTATGGGGAGACTGGCAGGGCTAGAAAGGTGATTGAACCGCCGCACCTAAAGTGACCAAAGATAAACCTTAGCTGGTGACAGCCAGCGCGTCGCTAATCAGCTGCTCGAGTTTTTCGACATCAGGAATTACCGGGGTTTGGCTCGCCATTTTGACCTGACACAAAATAGGGAGCGACTCACCGAACGTGTTCTCGGTCGTCGTCAGCGACTCTGCACTTACCTGCACCAGCTGAGGCACGCCCTGACTGACTATGCCGAATGCACGACTACTCAATGCGTCCGACAAACAGCGCAACAACACGACTCGTGAGCGCCCGACGGTCGACGGAGGGATATCGCCGCCACACAGCCCTTCAAACGACACCACCGGAATAAGTGAGCCACCCACCTCTATCGAGCCCAGAAACCAGGGGACGCTTCCGTGATTGTCATCAAGCGCATCCGGGCTGGCCACTTCTACCACGTTGGCACGGGGAATGAGCAGAGACTTGTCCACTAAAGGAATAAGCAGGCAGTTTATGTCAGTCGCGTCTTCGGTCATTCCAACGTGTCCTATTTACGGTGCTTGATTGAACGTGCCAGCAGCGGCTGAATCACTTCGAGCAATTGATTTTCCTGGTACGGTTTACCGAGATATTTATCGACACCCAGCTCAAACGCCCGCGCCCTGTGTTTTTCGCCAACGCGCGACGTTATCATACAAATGGGGACGTGCTGAAGAACATCGGTATTGCGAATGTGTGAGGCCACTTCATAGCCGTCCATTCGCGGCATTTCAATATCAAGCAAAACACAATCAGGTATTTGCTCCTGCATGGCCGCAACGGCATCGACGCCATCTTTTGCCAACAGCACTTTCATGTCGTTGCGCTCAAGCAAACGTTGAGTCACCCGTCGCACGGTAATGGAATCGTCAACAACCAGTACGACCGGTCGTAAATCTTCATTTGACTCAGCTACGATAAAGTCGTCGCCGACGCGCTGGTCCGTCGCGTTCCGAATAAGTGATGCAACATCGAGAATAACAACAATGCTGCCGTCACCTAAAATAGTGGCGCCGGCGACACCTGCAATACTGGAAACCATGGGACCTGCCGACTTCACCACAACCTCGCGGCTACCTAACATTTCGTCCACCAAAAACGCACACGACTGGTCACCGGCACGAACCAAAATGAGCGGTATAGACTGGCCTTCAAGGCTCTCCGGGCTAAGCTCGGCACCACCCAAGTACGGCGCCAGCTTGCGCACGCTGTAGCTCACGTCGTCGTGAGCATATTCAATATCGGCTTCGAGACAGCTAAGTACGTCGTCACTGGCCGCCCGCACCACGCCCTGTACTGCGGGCAATGGAATAGCAAAACGTTCTGAACCACAGCGCACCAGCAGCGCATGACTGACGGCAAGCGTAAGAGGAAGCCGAATGGTAATAACTGTTCGCTGTCCAAACTCAGACTCCAGCTGAATCGATCCACCCAGTTCTTTTACTTCGCTCGCTACTACGTCCATGCCAACACCTCGGCCAGCGGACTGGGTCACACTGCTCGCAGTTGAGAACCCGTGTGCAAATATGAGTTCGAAGGCGGCGCGTTCATCGAGCTCGCGAGTGCCGTCAATGACACCCAGCTTGCGTGCTTTTGCAACCAAACGGTCAGCGTTCAAACCACGCCCGTCGTCGCTAACCCGGATCACCATTTCGGCACCCTCGCGGGTCAGGTCAATGTTAATTGTGCCCTGCGCAGACTTACCGACCGCCAGACGATCATTAACGGACTCAATGCCGTGGATGACGGCGTTGCGAAGCATGTGCTCAAACGGCGGCAACATACGTTGCAGCACCTGACGATCAAGCTCTCCGGAGGCACCCGTGACCACTAAAACGGCTTGCTTGTGCTGCTCGCTCGCAGCCTGACGTACAATACGTTCAAAACGTGACTCGTAGTGGGAAAATGGCAGCATGCGCGAACGTATCAATGCGTCCTGAAGCTCGCCTGTCACCCGTGCTTGCTGAACCAAAAGTGATTCTGACTCGCGGGTGATGTCAGTCATTAAATCTTGAAGACTGGCAAGGTCGCTGACTGATTCGGCCAACGCGCGTGACAGCTGCTGGAGACCGGAATAGCGATCGAGCTCAAGTGGGTCGAACTCTTCGTCGCGTGTAGTCTGGTCTTGATGCCGATGAAGAATCTGTGCTTCGGTTTCAATTTCGAGTTTGCGCAGCTGCTCTCTTAGGCGCAACACGGTTTGCTGGTGTTCCGTCAGATTAAACGCTATTGAACCTACCTGTTCTTCCAAACGCGAGTGGAAAATACTGACTTCACCCGCGTTGTTGAGCATGTCGTCAAGAAGGCGCGCATCGATGCGCGCTTTGTCCTGGGTCTTGTTTTCCTCAACCGAAGCGGCCGCCAAATTCATAACGGCTTGACCGGTATCTACTTCCGTCGAACCGGCTGGTTGAGGCTCAACCGCTTCGTCGGATACTTCGGTCTCTACTGCCGATGTACTTTCGGAAAAATCATCTGCTTCTTCGGATGGATCATCAACCGACTCGTCTGATGTACTGCCTAATAGATCTTCTAATGTGTCGTCGACGGAGTCCTTAGGTTGGCCACTTGTCTGGTTAAACAGCTGATCAACCGACATTTCCATGGTTGGCGACAATACGTAGTCGACGTCGTGTTCGATTTCGCCAGCCTGCTCAGCGCTTTGCTCGTTCGCCGACTGGTCCATAAACACTTCGTCGTACCCGGAGTCGTCGTCACTTCCTGCAGATTCAGGTGTACCGGACTGCGTCTCTTCTGCCGATTCAACCGGCTCCTCATTGCGCGTCATGGCCTGTAGAGCACTTAACAACTCAGGCGTCGCGTCTATGCCGACACCCCGGTTAAGCTGGTCGGTCATCGCGTGCAACTCATCGAAACTGGCACGAATAACCTGCTCATGAGCTTGCGTTAAAGCCTGCCCACTGTCACGAAGATGCTCGGCTAACGATTCTGTTTCGTGGCTCAGATCACCCATGCTTGAAATGCCGGCCATGCGAGCACCACCTTTCAACGTATGAAGGTGCCTTAGTAACTCCTCAAGCTTTTGAGAACTCGAGCTGTCTCCCGCAAACCAACCGGTCAGTGCAAGTTCGGACCCTTCCAGAATTTCAACCGCTTCTTCGGCAAAAATTGCCGCAATTTCAGAATCGTAGCCGGGACCCAGATCGTCTTTATTTGGAATAACAACTTCGCCGGTACCTTCGAGTGCCTCAACCGCCTCGCGCGCAGCCTGGCCCAGACCTGGTAACGTCTCAATGTCCTCCAGCAACCATGACTGATCGGGAATTTCGGTCAGCACATTAATTCCGCGAACCAGATACTCAAACTGATCGGCCGCTCGACTAATAATTCCAACGGCCTGGTGACTCAACGGCCATCCTTCGGCACGGGCGTTTCTCAAATGATGGTTAAGCGGTGTGGCAATAGCGGCCAAGGGCGCGACGTTAGCTGTGTTGGCGCTACCGCTCAACGTATGCCACGCGCGGTGCAGGTCTTCTGACACCGCAAACGGCTCGGCCTGCTGTGCAACATCCAGAATAAATTTGCGCACATCGGTTAGATGACCGAGGCTTTCTTTGAGAAAAATATCGCGTAAGGCCTTATCCAGCGTCAGCACAACCGCGTCATCCGGTTCTGAGTCGACGACATCTGAATCGGCCGTCTCCGAATCGGACAGCTCCAAATCGTCGGCGTCAACCGCTTCTGCCGAAGGCAAACTCAGTTCCATCACAGAATGAGTGCCTTGAATTTCCTGAGGTTGTTCTTCAAGAACGACGCCCGGAACAATGGCACTGACCGCCGTGTCGATGGTCTCAACCACGGTATCAACCTGTGATTCTTTTGTGCCTTCGGATTCAGCGTCCTCAGCGGATTCTGGTGACGACTCGCTTTCGTCGCTTATTTCAAGAGCGGGCTCCGGTTCTAAGTCCGATACGTCTTCTAGCAATTCGAGCGAGGCCTCGGCTTCGTCGTGAGTTGCAGCGTCAGTAGCCTCCTCGGTCAAATCGTCGAGGACTTCTTCGAGGTCACCCAAAACGTCCTGAGCTACTTCCTTTGGATCGTTAGACTGAGACGTATCGTCTTGGGAATCACTGGCAAGTGCTGCGGCATCTGGATGTTCATCGGCCGACTCGGACTGTGTCTTTTGTGCATCGCTCTCAACGGCCTCTTCGTGATCAGCCAGCGCCACTCGCTCCGGCAAATCTGAAGCGGCCTCTTCGTCGATTGCCTCTTCGGATTCCTCGTCTGCGAATTCTTGTCTGGGTTTGTTTTGAACAGCAACGAGTTCCCACGCCGATTCCATTAGGCGGTTCAAGGACACAGGCGTAGGCGTGCCTACTTCAAGCTGCTCGATCAGTGCCGGCAGCCCATCAACCGCCTGCTCAAGCGTAGCCACGACTTCAGGTGTCGCGTCAAAGTCGAGGCTGACAACCTTGTTAACCAGATTTTCGAAACTCCACGCGTACTCGCCAATCAGCATGGCACCGACCATACGACCACTGCCTTTCAAGGTGTGGAATGACCGACGCATTGTTAGCATGACTTCGCGACTGTTCAGGTCCTGTTTCCACCGGGGCAGTGCCTTTCGCAGCGTCGAAACTTCTTCTTTGGCTTCTTCAATAAACAGCTCTAGCAACTCGGGATCAACGCGACGACCGCTAATTCCGGCCAGCGGTTCCTCCAGCGCCTGAGCACGACGCGCCGCATCGTTCGACGCGTTAAAGCGTGAAGCTTCGCGTACACCAGTCGCTTCGAATACGTCGAAATCCGTACCAGTTGAGGCCGGATCAAACGCCAACTCGGGCACAGCTTCCTCAGCCACTTCGCCAGGCTGGCGCTTGATCGATTCAAGACAGCGCTCTGCGTTGTCCAGCATGTACCAGGGGTCAGACCGTCCTGAGCGAACCGTCTCCATATAATATTCAATACTCACGATCGCGTCGGCGAGACGGTCAAGCTCGTGCGTATGTTTTCTAATATCTTTTTCGCCCGTTACAGCATCGATATGCCATTCGATGCGTGACAACAATTCAGACGCGCGGTCTTTCTCGAGCATGCCCAAGCCCGCTCGAATGCCGATGACGAGTTTAGGAATAGTGTCGAGTACTGAACCGTTGTCGGGATTATCCACGTACTGCGACAGCATTTCTTTGATGCGAGTGAGATTAACAACACACTCGCGTAACACGGCGCTGGACACACTCTTGCGATCGGCCGCCGCCGCACCTTCACTGGCCGACTCGTTTGCGTTGTCGTCTTTTTGATCTCCGGGCAAAATGACGCCCAGAAGCTGACCGTCAATGGCGTCTTCAACGTTAATGAGTACGGCCGCTACCTGCAGCAGGTCATCATCGTCGGTTTTTTCGTCTTCGATGAACGTGTGCATACGGCGCGCTTCTGTCGCCATTTGCTGGCGCAGAGCATCAAGGCCAAGCATGCCAAGCGTATCGCCCAATTTTGTCATCGAATCCCGTTGCGGCTTGAGCTCCGCATGATTACTGCTTTGAGTGCGCACAAAAACGTCAATGGCATCTTTCACGTTGCCGACATCCTGCTTGATTGCAGCGCCAACCGTTTTCATTAACTCAACGCTTGGGCCCTGCAGTTTTTCCTGAAGACTGTCGCGGCTCTCTCCGGGTTCCAGCAGTTCGGAAAGACTAAATGAATTCTTAATAGCTGAAACGCGCTTTCCTTCAGATTCCGCTTGGGCAACGTAGTACAGCAAGTTGTTTACGAGACTTCGAGGAGGTTCTTGAACAAACGGCTTTTCACCGTTTACAGCTAGTTTCTTTAGAACGCCGTCGGCCTGACCCAGAAGTCGCTTAATCGCTGCGCTTGCGGGCAAGCCACCGTCTTGTACGGATTCGATTACGCCACCGAGAATCCACCAGAACTGATAAACCGAAGAAGCGCTTGCACCGGCTTCAAGTTTGGCCGCCACCCCGCCCAGTCGGGCCAGATTATTGGGTCCGTCTTCATTTCGCAGCCAGCCAAGCAGCGCTTTTTGATAGTGAGGTCGCAGCTTTTTAGCCATCGCTTTGTAGTCGAGCGAGCTGGGCGGTTTGTCGCGTTTTGGCGTAGACGCGCCCTGATCGATATTGAGTACAAACAGGGAGCTCTCCGACAGTAGCGGGCTCCCACGAACAGCGCGCAAATCGTTCAACAGCGGTAACAAGACAAGCGGCACGTCGTGTCCGCCTCCCGCTACTCTGTCAAGATAAGTCGGCAGCTGCACGATCGCGCGCGACAGCACTTCAAGCCCTTCGTCGACAGGCGATTCGCCGTCGCTGATTTTACGTGACACAGCTACCATCTCTTCAACAAGAAGAGCCGCACCGTATACTTCGACCATACGTAATGCACCATGGGCCATGTGAAGCAAATCGGTTACGTTGTCGAGTGGCGTAGTGTCGCCTGGGTGGTCCGCAAATTTTTGCAGCTGTGTACGCGCGTCGCCGAACGTGCTGGTAAGCTCTTTACGAACCCATTCCAGCCCCTCGGCGGGTGAACGTGTAGCAACATTAGCCATGATAACGGGCCTTACAGTCGTTCTGAAACATATCTAAAAGCTGTCCATTCACGATGAGTTTTTCTCGTTAACCATCAGAGTGTCTATAAAAACGTTTTCATCCTCTTTTTCCGCCAGGTTACCGAGTATCGCGTTCTCGGCTTCTTCTTCGGCAATGGCATCTTCCATCACCATTTCTTTAGGTAACGTAAACCCGGCAACGGAGCGGCGTAGCTGCGAGGCCATTTCGGCGAGCTTGCTGATTGAGTCGGAAGTAGCGCTGGTGTTTTCGGCTGTTTGCGCACTAATTTCCTGAAGCACACCCATGTTGCGGGTCACATCAGACGCCGCCGTAGCCTGCTGACGCGCGGAACCTGAAATGTTCTGCACCAGGCTGGCAATCTGGTTGGACACCTTCTCAATTTCATCCAGTGACGCACCGGCGTTCTCTGCAAGCAGGGCTCCGCTGACGACATCTGTTGTGCTGCGCTCCATCGACACAACGGCTTCATTTGTGTCGGACTGAATAGTTTTAACCAGCACTTCAATTTGCTTGGTGGCGTTGGTGCTGCGTTCGGCCAGTCGCTGCACTTCGTCTGCAACCACACCAAAACCTCGACCAGCCTCGCCAGCCATAGAGGCCTGAATAGACGCGTTCAGTGCCAGAATATTGGTTTGTTCAGCAATGTCGTTAATCAGCTCGACGATGTTGCCGATTTCCTGTGAGCTTTCGCCAAGACGTTTAATTCTTTTCGAGGTGTCCTGAATCGTTTCGCGAATGGTGTTCATACCATCGATTGTGCGGCGTACGGCTTCACCGCCCTTGTGGGCAACTTCGACAGAGTGACGGGCCACTTCACTGGAGCGTTCAGCGTTACTGGAAACCTGGTCGATCGAATGGGCCATTTTAGTAATGGATTCGGTGGCCGATGCAACCTGATTGGACTGGTTGTCACTGGCCTTTGACAAGTGGTTAGCCGAGGCCTGTGTCTGTCGTGCCGCCGAATCGACTGACTCGGCTGCGCCGTCAATAGTGGAAACCAGATCGCGTAGCGCCTCGATAGCATAGTTAATCGCATCGGCGATAGCGCCAGTAATGTCTTCGGTTACCGTCGCCTCTACCGTAAGGTCGCCGTCCGCCAAGTCGCCCATTTCGTCAAGAAGGCGAAGTATGGCCTCTTGCTGCTGGTCAGCCAGTCCTGAACCGCTTTCAGCCGCGACAGGCTCAGGTGCTTCTACGGCCTTGCCAGCTGAGCTTATCAAACCCAGGCCGCATAAAAAGGCTGCACCAAGCAGTGCCAACGGCAACCAGCTAATGCTCCACCACTCAGCGCCGTCTGCTGCATCAACTCGCGTACGCGTCGTGTTTTCGTAAAGAGTTCTACTGGCCGAATTAATTTGTGAAGCTGCGAGCCTCGCGCCGATTGTTTTTTGACTGGCATCCAGCGCCGAATCCAGCTCAGTTGAAACGCTGGCCATCGCGTTTTGAATGGCGTCTACATTTTCTTGCGCAATGCGACCACTGACATCAGGCACACCGTCCATTGCTTCAACGCCGGCAAGAGCGCTCACAACTTGACGCAAGTAGTCCTGATACTGCTTCAGCTGATTAGCCTGCAAGTCAGATCCACGCTGCCCAAGAGCGTCGGTAAGAAGCTGTGCCTTGAGCTCAAACCGCTCGAGCATTGACGCAAACTGGTTGCGTTGTGAATTGGACATAGCCGCATTGAGTTTACCCATTTCGCCGAGCAGCGTACGAACGCGCTGACTAGTGAGCTCGGCGGCATCGAGGCCTTCAAGAATATCGCCTTTGCTGTCAATGACCTTTTTAACGTTCATGGTCACCAATCCCCATGATCCTTCGAAGCCCTTGGCGTTCAAACCGCCAATGGTCTCGGCAATGGCTCGCACTGAGTTGGTGTTAGCAAATGTGCTCTGCAGTTTATTGAGTTTGTCGAACGCCGAAGACACGCCGGCGACGGCATCGTTTGCCTCCGAAGCGGCGTTAAAGGCATCAGACGTAAGCGCCAGCACTTCAGCTTGACGACTACTCTCACCGTTGGATTTGGCGGAGAGAAAATGAAGCGCCGCCGCTCCAAGAAGAAGTGCGCTTAACAGAATTCCGAGAAACAGGGCACTGCCCGCCCCTTGTTCACGACTCATCATTGTTTACTACTCGTCAGTTAATTCGATTGTGAAGCGTCTCGAACAGTGCATTTTGGTGATGACGGCAGTACTTCAAGCTGCCGCAAAATACAGTTTTGTCTACACAGTCGTCAGGCAGCGCTCACTACGCCGCCTGCATTGATCAGTTTTATGACGTCAATCACCGACCAACTCGTGTCATCTTGGGCAAACGTGCCTAATACGTAGTCACCCAGTGGCGAGGCGGCACCAGGCGCCATAGTCATTTTTGCCGGAAACCGGCGAAAGCCAAACACTTCGTCAACGACTATAGCGACGGGAGCGGCCTCAATGTTAATCAGCACAATTCGGCTGTCACGCCCAATTTCGGTCGGCTTGTCGCCGCAGTACAACTGAACGTCGACCACAGGAAAAAGCATGCCGCGTACGTTGGCAAGTCCCAGCATCCAGCGCCGCGACCCTGGCACCCGGGTAGTTTCGGGCTTCTTGAGCACTTCGAGCACCTGCGCCTGGGGGATTAGATAGTGTGCGCCGTCAATCAGGACACCCACACCGACCCATTCAGTCTGGGTTTTTTGAGTTTTCACCTCGGCCGAATGAGCAAGCTGCTCCATTGCCAGTAGTAGGTCGAAGGGCTTGCTCGCAAGCTTGGCCAAAGACGAATTTGATGATGTACTCATACTCAGGCCAGTGCCGCTGCGGTTTTCTCCAGCAAATCTTCGGCTGAAAAAGGTTTAACAATGTAGTCCACCGCACCTTGGCGCATACCCCAGATTCGGTCGGTTTTCTGATTCTTGGTTGTCACCATAATCACCGGAATTTCCGATGTTACGGGGTCTTTACTGAGCTGCCGTGTCGCCTGAAAGCCGTTCAGGCCGGGCATCACAACGTCCATTAGAATTAAATCCGGCTTGGACTCTCGCGCCATCTCCACACCACGTTCACCGCTTTCGGCAGACAGGGTTTCGTAACCTTGCTCCTCCAGAGCGGATTTAATGACGTGCACTTCGGTTGGAGAATCATCCACTATTAGTATAACTGGCATGGCGTCTCCTCTATGGACCGACATGACGTTCTATGGCGCCAAGCAGTTCGTCTTTGGTAAATGGCTTGGTTAGATATTGTTCCGATCCGACAATACGCCCACGTGCGCGGTCAAACAGACCGTCTTTGCTCGACAGCATAATCACCGGTGTGCTGCGAAAGACTTTGTTGTTTTTGATCAAAGAACAGGTTTGATAGCCATCAAGTCGTGGCATCATGATGTCGACGAATACGATGTCCGGCTGGTGATCAGCAATTTTAGAGAGCGCGTCGAAGCCGTCCTCAGCTGTAAATACATCGCATCCTTCCTTGGACAAAAGCGTCTCGGCGGTGCGTCTGATAGTCTTACTGTCGTCTATCACAAGCACTTTTAGACCGGTTAAGTCATTGGGGTTTGCTGTCACAATGTTCGTCCTCAAAAGCGGGCTCCAAAAGCACTCTGCGCGTGGCGTGACATAACGCGAGTGCCTCCAGACCGGCCGGAGAGTGATAAAATAATACGCAATTCGGTCTTATTGACTGAAAAGCAACGCTTTTTTATAAAGAGTGCTACGTTTTAACACATTGGACGCTACGCTTCCATTTGCCGAATCAAGAAATTGAACATTGACCTTAAAATGGGCCTGTCAGGGCCCCTATGGCTTAGCTTAAGGAGCCCCCGTTGACCACTAAAAAGACCCCTGTCCTTGGCATCGTTATGGACCCCATCGATGTCATCAAGCCTGTTAAAGATTCAAGCTTTGCCATGCTTTTGGCCGCCCAACGTGCCGGCTACGCGCTGCGTTATATGCACGTAGAAGACATGCGCATCGATCGCGGCATTGCCATGGCACGGAGTCGGGCACTCGAAGTCAGAGACAACCTGACTGACTGGTTTACTTTGTCTGAGGCCGAAGACGCTCCGCTGAGTGAACTTGATGTCATTTTAATGCGGAAGGATCCTCCGTTCGACATGGAGTACATTTACGCAACGTACATACTCGAGCGCGCCGAGGCCGAAGGTGTACTGGTGGTCAACAAGCCTTCTAGCCTTCGCGACGTGAACGAAAAAGTGTACATGGCTTGGTTTGCTCAATTCTGCCCCGACACGCTCATTACCCGCTCAATGGATGACATGCGCGCATTTCATGACAGCGCCGGAAAAATGGTCGTGAAGCCGCTTGACGGCATGGGGGGCGCGTCCATTTTTGTGGTCAACGAAAACGATGGAAACCGCAATGTCATCTTCGAAACGCTCACCGACTATGGCCGCCGCTTCGCTATGGCACAGCAGTATTTGCCAGAGATCAAAGACGGCGACAAACGTATTTTAATTGTCGACGGTGAACCCGTGCCTTACTGCCTGGCCCGTATTCCGGGCGCCGGTGACGCGCGTGGCAATTTGGCCGCAGGGGGCACTGGAAGACCTCAGCCTCTTAGCGACCGTGATCGCGAAATCTGCGCGGTTGTTGGACCAGCTATGCGTGAGAAAGGATTGTTGTTCGTCGGTTTGGACGTCATCGGTGATTACATTACCGAAATCAACGTAACCAGTCCCACTGGCATTCGCGAGCTCGACTCGGGCTTCGATCTCGACATTGCCGGTCTGCTTATGCAGGCCATCGACAAACGGCTCAACGCTTAAGTGCGGAGCCGGTTTACGTCGGCCGGGATGCTCTTCGCAGGTGTCGTTATTTCTACACTGTTGGCGGCCTGTGCTGAAGACCCGGTTCAACGGATTGACCTCTTAGCGTTTAGCACCACCGTTTCGCTCAGCGTCTATGCGCCGCCGGATAACTTCCAGTCCGTTGTTGTACCAGCCGTTGAACAACGCATGAAAACTCTGGAAACACGCTGGCGCAGTTTCGGTGACGGCCGCCTTGGACAACTCAACCTGGCGCTCGAACGCGGCGGGTGTGGCCACCCTGACCCCGGCACGCTCGAACTCGTCACGATTGCACTGGACTACCAAACTCGTAGCAACGGCCTGTTCGATCCTACGCTTGGACTCGAAGTCGATGCGTGGGGCTTTCGGGATATTGATCAGTCCAAAGCACCGCCAGCCCCCGCTCCGGCCGACAAAGGCAAGATTAGGCTTGGCGGCTCGCAGGTGTGTTCAAACGGACCGGTGCGACTGGATCTGGGTGGCATCGCCAAAGGCGCAATTGTCAAAGACCTTGCCGCGTTATTGAAGAGTTATAACGTTGAAAACGCAATAATCAACGTCGGTGGTGACTTACTGGTGCTGGGTATGCGGGGCACCAAGCCCTGGCGCGTTGCCGTGCAACATCCGAGACGCCCCGGTGTGGTTGCACACATAGCGGCCGCCAGCGGCGACGCCATATTTTCATCCGGCGACTATCATCGCAGCCGACTTGACGGTGAAGCCCACCATATTCTGGACCCTCGTACCGGCTCACCGTCGATCGGCGCCATTGCAACCACCGTGATTCACTCCGACCCGTTGCTAGCCGACGTCGCAGCAACCGCGTTAATGGTAGCGGGACCGTCCGACTTCGAAGCTGTGGCCGCACGTCTCGGCGTCAAAAGAGCCATTTTAATTGACGACAACCTGCGGGTTCACTCACTCGAGAACACCGGCCTGGATTTGCCAAGGCAACTTGCTCCTTAAGCCTTAGGGGTCAAGTCTGCCCATATCCCGTTTTGAAAAAGGCGGCAATGTGAACGTGCAACGCGCGGCTGTCTCTTTTGTGGAAGTCATTGCGAGTGCGAAGCGCGCGGCAATCTCTTGTCTCCTCTGTGGCCTCACCGATCAAGCTGTCTCAAAGCAACCTGACAGAGATTGCCGCACCCGCTGCGCGGGCTCCAATGACAAGAACTGAGTCCCCTGCGCAGGCTCGCAATGACGAGAACTGAGTCGCCAAATCTACCCAGAACCCATTTCAATAAAATGTCATGAAGACCAAACGCGGCTTCACATTTATGACCCAGTTCACACCCAAACTCTGCCGCTGACGTCGCCCGGCCGGTATACTGTCAACATAATGCGACTCATTGCCAACAACCTGCCCGCTCCGAGATCAGTATGAGCCTGGCCGTCACCGCCAATCGCAACGACAAGCTCGTTACGGCGTTATTCGTTACGGGACTGTTGCACGGCGTTCTCATCCTGGGAGTGAGTTTTGATTTCCTGGCACCGCCCGAGTTTCTGGGCAGCCCTTCACTTGAAGTCATCCTCGTTCAGGACCCCAAGCAAAGCGATCTGACACCTGACGACGCTCACTACCTGTCCGAACAAAACCAGAGCGGCGACGGCACGACCCTTGAAAAAGTGCGTGCCGAATCCCGAATGAGCAATAACACACCGCTAGCGAATGCCGGCACGGATACCGGGACGGCCTTGAGCCAAAACCCGGCACCTTCTGAAAACGACGTTAGCCTCATCGTGTCTCGCAACTTGTCGGATTTCTCGCGAGCCAGCCTGCGTGAACGTGAGGAAAGCCAGGAAGAAGCGGCCGAGGCAATGCTCATGCGCGAATCTGAAATTGCCCCGGATCTGGTCAGTGAATTTGACGACAATACTCAAATTCACAGCACAGAACTGCGCGAACTGTTTGTCTCGGTGAACACTAAAAAAACCGACCTGGCGCGTTACCTTGTGTTGTGGAAACGAAAAATCGAGCAAGTCGGCACGCTCAACTTTCCAAACGAATCGCTGTTGGAAGGTCTTTCGGGCAACCCTACTCTCGAAGTAGCCATATCGTCGAGCGGCTTTTTGGAAGACGTTGTATTACGCCAATCTTCCGGCGAACCACGGGTGGACCAAGCCGCCATGAATATTGTTCGGCTGGCGTCGCCGTTTGAGGCTTTCCCGCCAAATCTACAAGCAAAGTATGATGTTATGCGCTTTGTTTACATCTGGCAGTTCGTCGACGGCCAGTCTACCGACAGTTCCGTGAAACTCCCTGAGTCCTGACGGGTCCTAATAAGTAAGCGCGCAGTGGTATATCGAACAAGATTCGACCAGGTCCGCTGCGCCAATCCGAACGAAGTTAAACCGCACTTAACCAGAATTCGGCAAACTCAACCGCATCATTTTTGACTGCGCACATATTGGAGTACCATTAACGCTATGACTCAATTTGCCAATCAATTCATGATCGCCATGCCCGGACTACTCGATCCCGGCTTTACCCGTACCGTCACGATTATTTGCGAACACAACGATCAGGGCGCACTCGGTCTTGTGATTAATCGCCCTAGCGACCTGAACGTCGGCGATTTACTGGAGCAAATGGAACTGGGAACCGACGACCCTGAGCTGGCCTCACAGCCTGTCATGCAGGGCGGTCCGGTATCGCGCGACCGGGGCTTTGTGCTGCACGAGGAAAAGGGACCTTGGGAATCCACCATGAGCGTCTCGAACAAATTGCAGCTGACAACGTCAAAAGACATTCTTGAAGCCATAGCAGAAGGAAAAGGACCCGCGCGCACCATCATGGCCGTAGGCTATGCGGGCTGGGACGCCGGGCAGCTTGAAAGCGAGATGGGCGCAAACTCCTGGCTCTCTGCCGACTACGACGCCGACATTCTGTTTGAGACACCCGTCAAACAGCGTTGGTCGGCCGCCGCCGGGCTTCTGGGTATTGATCCGCACCAAATTTCAAGCGAGGCCGGTCACGCGTGAACCCCGGCACCGTGCTGGCCTTCGACTTTGGCTACAAACGCATAGGTGTAGCGGTCGGCAACGCAACCATTGACAGCTCTAACCCGCTGACCACCGTGCACACACCCGGTACAGAGCCTAACTGGGCGGAATTGGAAAAACTGATTAAAGAGTGGTCTCCCGACCTTATTTTGGTGGGTCTTCCGCTGATGCTCGACGATACCCCCTCGGCCAATGCCAAGGCCGCTGAACAATTTGGCGCCAAACTTGCGCGCCTGAGTCAGCGCGAAGTGCTCATGGTTGACGAGAAGCTTTCGTCTACAGCGGCGCGCGAAGAGCTAAAAAGAGCCCGTCAGGCGGGTTTACGCAAGCGCACGAAACCCGGCGATATAGACAAATTTGCAGCACAGGTCATACTACGGTCCTGGCTTAACCAACGCGACGGACGTCGACCGGAATCCGGCGACGAATAATTCATGCAGCATTTTGTTTCGATTCAAGATTTATCCAGAACTGAACTCGAGACCCTTATTGACGACGCGGTCCGCCGCGCCTCCGCCCCGGTCATTCGCGACACCCAGCTTGGCCACATATGTGTTGCCAGCCTGTTCTTCGAGAACAGCACACGCACGCGGGTGTCCTTTGAGCTTGCCGCCAAACGCCTGGGAGCGCATCACGTAAATGTCGATCTTGCCAGCTCGTCGCAAAATAAAGGCGAAACGGTGTGGGATACGGTAGCGACGTTACAAGCCATGGGAATCGACCAGCTCGTGGTCCGTACATCAACTCCAGGACTGCCAGCCGAAATTGCGCTTAAGGCTGAACGCATTAAAGTCATTAACGCGGGCGAGGCCAACCTTTCCCACCCCAGCCAAGCATTGCTGGACCTGGTGACGCTCAAGCAGCGCAAAGGACGCATCGACAATTTGTCGATAGCAATTGTTGGAGACATTGCGCACTCGCGCGTCGCGCGCTCCTTTGTGGAAGGCGCTACCAAACTAGGCTGCGGCGATATTCGTCTTGTCGCACCAAAACAATGGCAGGCCAACAGTCTCGATTTCTCGGGGCTAGAGTTTACAGACGAACTCGCCCCTGCCATTAACGATGCCGACGTCGTTATGGCTTTACGCATTCAGCGAGAGCGTCTGGAAGCCGATGATTTTATCGACATCGACGACTATCGCGCACGTTACTCCCTTACTTCCGAACGCCTTGCCGCAGCCAAAGATGATTTGCTGGTAATGCATCCTGGACCCATAAACCGCAACGTGGAACTCAGTGACGCCGTCGCTGACGGTCCTCAGTCGGTCATTCAACAACAAGTCGCTATTGGTGTGCCCGCTCGAATGGCCATTCTTAGCGCACTGGCAAAGGCCTGACACATATGCCCGCTTCAACTTCCACATCAACGTCCAACCGGAACACCATTTTTCTTGAGGACGCTCGCGTCATCAGTCAAACCGCCTTCAGTGACGAGCAATTTATTCTTCGCGTACACGCGCCAAAATGTGCGGCTCACGCCAAAGCCGGTTCGTTTGCACACGTAACCTGCGATCCGCTACTGCCCATGCGGCGACCGCTTTCAATTATGCAAGTGGACGCCAACGAAGGCTGGGTCGACTTTCTGTACAAGATTGTCGGCGAAGGCCTGCGTCTCTTAGCGTCGCGCGTCGAAGGTGAAGTCATTAGCGTTCTCGGACCGATCGGCAAGCCCTTCAAACTCAACACATCTCATCGCCGCCCTCTTCTGCTCGGCGGCGGCGTGGGCATTCCGCCAATGGTATTTTTAGCGGATTCGTTGCGCACGCAGAGCGACTTTTCTCCCGTCCTGTTCATGGGCTCGGAAGTGCCCTTTCCATTTGAATTGGTAGCTTCTTCCCTTGATCTTCCCGGCATCGACGCATCCGTTGGTCAAACGATCAAGCTTATCGAAGACTGGAACATTCCCGCACGATTGGCCACGCTTCAAGGTTACGCCGGCTGTTTCAACGGCTACGTCACCCAGGCCGCCGCCAAGTGGCTGGATACACTTAGCACTGCTGAAAAAGCCGAAGTAGAAATCTTTGCATGTGGTCCAACGCCGATGCTGGAGGCCTGCGCCAAGCTCGCTAAAGAATATGATCTGCCTGCTCAGGTATCACTTGAGGAACACATGGCCTGCGCGGTAGGTGGCTGTGCCGGATGCACCGTTCTGGTTGAAACGCCGACCGGGTCTTCGATGCAGCGCGTATGCGTAGATGGTCCCGTGTTTAATGCCTACGAGGTGTTTCCGGCGGCGTAGAGCGTTGGTAGCTCAAACAGCGGCGCTCCGAGTAAATGGTCTTTTCTGCCTGCGAGTGGGCTAACCGAAATTAATTTTGGTTTCGAGGTTTGAACGAGAGTCGGCACTTTGCAACGCCGACTCCATCGTCACACGACCCTGTTTGTATAACTCGTATAAAGATGAGTCGAAAGACTGCACGCCTCGCTCTGACGAATTCGATACCGCTTCTTTAATCGCGTCAATATCACCTTTCAGAATCTGCTCCTGAATATGTGGTGTATTGAGCATGACTTCTACAGCCGCTACCCGATGACCAGACTTACCGGGCACAAGGCGCTGTGAAACAATGGCTTTCAAGTACTGCGACAAATCCATTAGAACCTGTTGATGCTGGTCCGTTGGAAACATATTAATAATACGGTCAAGCGTTTCTGCCGTGTTATTTGCATGCAGCGTAGACAAACAAAGATGCCCGGTACCTGCCAGGGTCAACGCAGACTCCATTGTTTCTTTGTCGCGTATCTCTCCAACCAGAATCACGTCAGGAGCTTCTCGCAGCGCACTCTTCAACGCGCGCGCGTAGCTTGTCGTATCAACGCCCACTTCGCGCTGGTTAATCAGAGAATTCTTATTCGGGTGTAGAAATTCAATCGGGTCTTCGATGGTCAGAATATGATCTGAGGACGACTCATTTCGGTGGTTGATCATACCGGCAAGCGTAGTAGATTTGCCGGATCCGGTAGCGCCGACCATGAGGATCAGGCCGCGCTTTCTCATCACCAGATCTTTCAGCGACGGCGGCATGCCCAGCTCGTCGAGACGGGGTAAGTCAGACGTAATGTAGCGCAGCACCATGGCGACGTTACCGCGCTGATGAAACACGTTCACCCGAAAACGGCCAAGACCGGGCTCGGAGATTGCAAAGTCTATTTCCAATTCGCGGGCGAATTTATCGAGTTGCTCTTCATTCATTAAGCCGAAGGCGGCCTGCTTGACCATTTTCGGCGTCAGCTCGGTACTGTTCACAGGAATAATCCGACCGTCAATTTTTATTTTGACAGGTGCGTACGTCGTAAAAAACAAGTCGGACGCTTTTTTCTCGACCATCAGTTTAAACAGCGGTTTAGTATTCATGCGTTCTCAGTAAATTTAGTGCGTTAGTTATGATCTTGTCAGCGGCAGCTTCGCGATGCGCGGTTCTCGCGGTCGGCTAGAACTGCTTGGCGTCCGGCTCGTGCTCCATGATGCGAAGACTCTGACCGCCTTCGTCCTGCGCCGTAAACTCCCGCTTACTTTCAAGCTTGATACGCAAGCGCAATTCGTTCTTGGAGTCGGCGTTGCGCAAAGCCTCCTCGTAGCCGATAGCACCTTCTTCATATAAATCGAAAAGCGCCTGATCAAACGTCATCATGCCGAGTCGAGTCGACTTGGCCATGACTTCTTTAATTTGCTGCACGTCGCCCTTGAAGATGAGATCTGAAATTAAAGGCGAGGCCAGCATGATTTCCATAGCTGCAATACGGCCTTTGTTATCAGCCCGCGGAATAAGTCGCTGGGAAACGAGTCCGCGTATATTGAGCGACAGATCCATCAACAACTGGTCACGACGTTCCTCTGGGAAGAAGTTAATGATGCGGTCAAGCGCCTGGTTGGCACTGTTTGCGTGGAGCGTGGCTAAACACAAGTGCCCAGTCTCGGCGAATTGAACGCCGTACTCCATCGTCTCACGGTCCCGAATCTCGCCGATAAGAATGACGTCGGGCGCCTGACGCAGCGTGTTCTTCAGAGCTGCATGCCAATTGTCTGTATCAACACCCACTTCTCGCTGAGTAATAACGCAGCCCTCGTGAGGGTGCACGTACTCGACAGGATCCTCAATGGTGATGATGTGTCCACGAGAGTTTTTATTTCGGTGGCCGATCATAGCCGCAAGCGTGGTCGATTTACCTGAACCGGTTCCGCCAACAATGATGACGAGGCCACGCTTGGCCATCACCACTTCTTTTAGCACCGGCGGCAAATTCAAGTCGTCGAACAAGGGTATGTCTGTTGTGATAGTTCGCAGTACAGCGCCGGTATTTCCCTGCTGTACAAATGCGTTGGCGCGGAAGCGACCAATGCCTTTGGGAGCCACGGCAAAATTACATTCTTTGTTGGCGTCAAACTCTTTTGTTTGTTTGTCGTTCATAATTGAACGCACCAGCATCGCACTTTGCGAGGCCGTCAAAGGAGTTTGAGACACCGGCGTGATGACACCGTCTATCTTGATCGCAGGTGGAAATCCGGTAGTAATGAACAGGTCAGATGCGTTCTTGGACACCATCCCGCGCATCAGGTCTTGCATGAGTTTTATCGCTTGATCACGTTCCATTACTTACTCCAGCTCCGCTGAGCCTAAAACTGCTCTTTATGTGTAGCGCGGAACCGTGCTTCTTCACGGCTCACGACACCTTTGCGCACCAGATCTTGCAAACACTGGTCGAGTGTTTGCATGCCAGCAGACTGTCCGGTCTGAATGGCTGAGTACATCTGGGCAATCTTGTTTTCGCGAATCAGGTTACGAATAGCCGGACTGCCAACCATAATTTCGTGAGCCGCTACGCGACCGCCGCCGTTTTTCTTTAACAACGATTGCGAAATAACGGCACGCAATGACTCGGACAACATCGAACGCACCATGTCTTTTTCAGCCGCTGGAAACACGTCAACGATACGGTCAATGGTCTTGGCAGCGCTGCTGGTGTGAAGCGTGCCAAACACCAGGTGACCGGTCTCGGCAGCTGTTAAAGCAAGACGTATGGTTTCGAGGTCACGCATTTCACCCACCAATATAATGTCGGGATCTTCACGCAGCGCCGAACGCAGAGCTTCGTTAAAGCCGAGCGTGTCACGGTGTACCTCTCGCTGGTTTATCAGTGACTTTTTACTTTCGTGCACAAACTCAATGGGGTCTTCCACAGTGAGAATGTGATCGGGCTTGGTGTCGTTAATATAGTCGATCATTGCAGCAAGCGTGGTCGACTTACCGGAACCGGTAGGACCGGTTACCAGGACAATGCCTCGATTGGTGAGCGAAATGTCTTTGAAAATCTTGGGACAGTCGAGATCTTCAAGCGTCATAATTTTCGACGGAATAGTTCTGAACACCGCTCCGGAGCCACGATTATGGTTAAATGCGTTAACCCGGAATCGAGCAAGACCCGGAATTTCAAATGAAAAGTCGGTTTCGAAAAACTCTTCATAATCCTTCCGCTGCTTGTCGTTCATAATGTCGTACACCATGCTGTGCACTTCTTTATGCTCTAGTGCCGGCATGTTAATTCGCTTGATGTCACCATCAACGCGAATCATGGGCGGCACTCCAGCAGACAGATGTAAATCCGATGCGTCGTTCTTCACGGCAAACGCCAGTAGTTGTGCAATATCCAAAGCCATGCGTTGAGTGTCCCTTGTGGTGTCCGTAGTGTCTGCCACTGTCTTACAATGACAGTCTAAAATCGGCGGTCTTTTATCGACGTTCGCCGATTGAAAACTGGCCGACCAAAACAGGTGTTCCGTCTGACCAATCCAGATCGCGTAATAATCGTCGCGTTAAATTGGCATATTAAGTCATACTGCGTCGCCGCAGAAACTCGAGATAGGCTAGAGTATACCGGCAATATGGAGCAAAAAGTTTGACCCAAATCACACATAATCTGATGAATATTCAGGGAAGAATCGTAGCAGCTTCCGAGCGTTATGAGCGAACTCCAGGTTCTGTTCGGCTTTTAGCCGTGAGTAAACGTCATCCGGCCTCCTCCGTGATCGAGGCATTTGGGTCCGGCCAGACCCAGTTTGGCGAAAATTTCGTCACCGAATCGGTCAACAAGCAAGCAGAGGTTAATCAGCTTTTCGAATCTGACCCCAATAAAATCAATCAGTTATCATGGCACTTCATAGGCAGGATTCAGTCCAATAAGACCCGTCAGGTGGCCCAGCATTTTTCATGGGTACACAGTCTGGACCGCATCAAAATTGCGCGCCGGCTGAATGACCACCGTCAGGGCCAACCGCTCAACGTTCTGGTGCAGGTTAATTTGAGTGAAAATCCGGATCGGCCTGGCGTTGAACCCAATCAGGTTGAGGCCTTCCTGAATGAATTAGAGACGTTTGAGCACCTTGCCCTTCGCGGTTTGATGGCCATGGCACCGGCAACTGACTGCTTTGAAACGCAATCCTCTGCGTTTAGCGAGGTAAAACAACTTTTCGACCAATTCGGTGCCGGCCGGGACGGTTTTACAGAATTATCGATGGGCATGTCAGGCGATCTGGAAGCGGCCATTGCCAACGGCTCAACGTGGGTCCGAATTGGCACCGACGTGTTTGGCAAACGCCCCAGTGACTGACACACTTACGCCGCATCGGATTAACCCGACAAACTGAGAATTCCTTTATGCACACCAAACGCATCACCTTTATTGGCGGCGGTAACATGGCCGGAGCCTTGCTCGCGCGCCTCGCCGAAGAGCGGCAGTACGACCTAAGGGTGTCCGACCCGGGAGAGGAGCCAAGAGAAAAACTGGGCAAGCTGGGCGTGACAACCTTCACAGACAATGAGGCCGCCGTTGACGGCGCAGATTGTGTGATCTTCGCCGTAAAGCCGCAAATCATGCGCAGTGTCTGCACCGCACTGGCCAGCGCCGTAGCCAAACATGAGCCGCTGCTCGTATCAGTCGCCGCAGGCATCGGCTGCGAACCAATGAGCCGCTGGTTCGACGGCTACCGCCGAATTGTTCGCGTCATGCCTAATACACCCGCACTGCTGGGTGCAGGCGCCACCGGGCTTTTTGGCGATAGTGCGGTTACCCCGAACGACATGGACCTGGTCTCAAACGTTTTTGAATCGGTCGGCGAAACCGCATGGGTCGAGACAGAAGAATTGATTGACGTGGTGACGGCCGTATCCGGCAGCGGCCCCGCCTATTTCTTTTATTTTCTCGAAGCCATGGAAGACGCAGCGGTAGCTCAGGGGCTTTCGCGAGCGCTTGCGCAAAAACTGGCGCGCCAAACGGCTCTGGGTGCAGCACTCATGGCACAAAATGAAGAAGGCCCCCTTATGGACGTGCGCCGGAGGGTAACGTCGCCGGGGGGAACAACAGCCGCCGCGGTGGATACCTTGGCGGAACACAAGTTGCGCTCTATTATAGAGGACGCCATGAAAGCAGCGCGCACTCGTGCGCTCACTCTAGCCGATGAATTTGGAACGGATTAGCTCACTATGACAGCACTTTTGTTTATCTTAAACTTGGTCGGAACCCTGCTTGTGGGTATCTTTATAATGCGTTTCTTGCTTCAGCTGGTCCGCGCCGATTTTTACAACCCAGTCTCTCAAGCCATCGTAAATCTGACCAACCCTCTGGTCATGCCATTACGCAAAGTCATTCCCGGACTAAAAGGGCTGGACTTGGCCAGCCTTGTAGCAGCCGCCATCGTGCAGGTGATTGTGCTGTTGGCGCTTTATTTTATTCAGACAGGGCGGTTACCCGGGGTGCAGTACACCCTGGTAGAGTCCTTCTTTAGCCTGCTGAATCTGGTTTTCCGCATTTACATCATGACGATTTTCCTCAGAGTGATATTGAGCTGGGTTAACCCCGATCCGCGCAACCCGATTGTCAGCATGCTCTACAGTCTTACAGAACCCGTACTCGCCCCCGCCCGACGCATGATTCCATCTATTGGCGGTCTGGACCTGTCGCCACTCGTCGTGTTGCTGTTGCTACAGGCACTTCAGATTCTGATTAATTCCGACATTCGCGGAATGTTCTAGAGGCTCTTTAGCCGGACAGCCGTTGAATTCGACTACCGGTAATTCACCGGCACGCCCCGACAGGAGCGGCATCTTGCCGCGATGAAATACACAGAGAACCGTCAATACTGAAATCCCTTTGCGCGGCAAGAGGCCGCTCCTGCGTCTTTTGGTCGACATTGAGCGGCAAGAATCAGATTCCGGCTGCGCTTCGAACAACGCCCCTCACACCGAATCATCGATGGTTGCGACCCACCACCATTAGGCTATAGTGAGGCTTCGTTTTCGGTCTTCAGGGAAAGCCTATGCACGCTTCAAAACTTCTTATTGTTACCAGTCTAAGCGCGCTTTTTGCGCTAACTGCCTGCCAAAAGGCGCCTGAAACGCGATCAGCTGAAAACGTTCCTACGGCAAGAGAGGCCGCTCCACGCACCTTCGAATCGGGTGACTACGTGGTGCACTACAACGCCATTACTACCGACCAGCTGCTGCCTGAAGCAGCGCGTGCGTACGGCATCTCACGCAGTAAAACGCAGGCACTTTTGAACGTAGTACTGCATAAAAAAACAACAGGCTCTGACACTGTTTCTACATCGGGTAAAGTCTCAGCGAAAGCCAATAACCTTACGGGACAATTGAAAAATCTTGAAATGGAAGAGATTAGAGATGGCGATGTTATCTACTACATCGGACAAACCTCAATCGCTGACGGCGAATTTCTGACTTTCAAAATTCAGGCAACTCCGGACGGCGAGACCACCCCAATTGACGTGACGTTTCAGCAACAGTTCTACACAAAATAAAACCAATCGAGAAATCGTTTGACAGCCTCAAAATAGGGGTAAGCGCCACCGAAGACGATTGATAAGTTTTATTAAAATGCTTACACCCTGCGTCATCTTATGCTATTTTGCGCAGCGTAATTTGACTGTTGTTTTTGACTACACTATCTCACTAAGGGGATTGATAAATGGCTGCTAAGAAAAAAGCGACCGCAGTAAAGAAGGCTCCTACGAAGAGCGAAATTCTTGCTCACATTTCAGACAAAACAGGTCTGACTCGTAAAGAAGTCACGAGCGTGTTTGAAGAACTCGAAGGTTTAATTAAGAAGAACCTGGGTCGTCGTGGCCCTGGCATGTTCACCGTTCCAGGCCTGATGAAAATCAAAGTTGTGCGTAAGCCAGCTACCAAAGCGCGTAAAGGCATCAACCCCTTCACTCGTGAAGAAATGGTATTTAAAGCCAAGCCTGCACGCAATGTCGTGAAAGTGCTTGCGCTTAAGAATCTTAAGGAAATGGTCTAAACCCCACTACTTGATTCACCGCACGATCAGAGGCCGGGCATTGCCCGGCCTTTTTTGTGCCTGACTAACGGCGTTTTTGGAAGTCAAATCAGCCCTGACCGTGGCCAGTAGAAAAACTCCTACCTGCTCGCCATAGCGTCAATGCGGCTCCACTGATAACCTTCGGTGGCCAGTTGGTTACGTTAAAACACTTAATTATCCGGGGCTCAAAATGAGTGGACACTTAGAACTTCCTGACTTTGCACTCGAAACCTACTTCAGCAAATGGGAGTTCAAAGCGCGCCACCACTTAACCGCCTCTGACGCCGAATCAATGTCGGTGTCTGAACTACTCGACCTAGGCACCGAAGACGACCGCAAAGCCTATGAAAACCTGCATTTAGGCTACATTCCAACCTGGGGGACCGAAAAGCTGCGCTGCGCTGTGGCGTCAACCTATACCCACTTGAGCGAAGACAATATTCTCGCCTTCGCCGGCGCCGGCGAAGCACTCTTTTGGGCCATGCAGCTGTTCATCTCACCGGGCGATCACGTCATCGTAAACGTGCCCAACTACCAGTCTGTTGAGTCCGTTCCTATTGCCACCGGAGTGCAAGTTGAAGGTCTTCCGCTTTGGTCGGACGACTCTCTTTCAAATCCGTGGACGCTGGACCTCGATAAATTCAAATCGCTTCTGCGCCCGAATACCAAACTGGTCTCCGTCAACTTCCCAAACAATCCCACGGGCTTCGTTCCCGACCCTCAAACCTGGCAAGAATTTAATACGCTGTGTCACGAGCGCGGCATCGTTCTGATCAGCGACGAAGTCTACCGCGGCGTCGAACTCGACCCGTCTCGAACGCTTCCGGCGGCCGCCTCCATTAACCCAACCGCGCTAACCGTATCCGTCACGTCAAAGGCATATGGTCTGCCGGGACTGCGCGTCGGTTGGGTTGCATCCCAGAGCAAAGAAATGTTGCAGCGACTTGAACGGGCCAAGCACTACACCAGTATTTGCAACGCCGGGCCAAGCGAACAATTAGCTGCGGTGGCGCTGCGCAACGAAGGTAAGATTTTCGCGCGTAATCGAAAAATAATTCAGCGAAACGACGCGGCTTTAAAAGAATTTATCAGTAATTACCCTGATTTTTTGGACTACGCCACACCGGATGGCGGCTGCGTCGCCTTCCCTCGTTGGCTAGGCACCGGTACGGCATCCGACTTTTGCACACGCGCCGTCGAAGAGGATGGCGTTCTGCTGCTGCCCGCGTCGGTGTACCGCTCTGATCTTGCGGATGTTCCTACTGACCGGCTGCGCATCGGCATAGGCCGACGCAACGTGCCGGAGTCGCTAAACGCGCTTGCAGAGCATTTGTCGAAGAACTATTAGTCTGACGGCAAGCTTAGACTGCGGGTCAGAAACAGGCGGGCGTCGTGGCGCAACGACGTCAGGTTGCCGTGGAAGAAATGACTTACCCCCTCCATCATGACGAACTCGGGAGGCGGCTCTTGCGCGCCGGCCCAGGTTTGAACATCGGCTGCATCAACCAGCTCGTCAGCGTTGCCCTGAATAATTTGCCACGGCATGTCAAAAGTCACCGTGTCCGGCACGCCTAGTCTTCCCACTGGTGGCGCGGCGGCAATCAGCGCGACAGACGTTCGCCGCTGAGCTAAACGCAAAGCCACGCCCGCGCCAAAACTGAAGCCCATTAGCACGAGCGGCCTCTCGCCAAAAAGCGAAAACGCGTAATCGCAAGCTGCCTCCGCGTCGTCTGTTTCGCCACGGCCTTCGTCGTACACACCAGCGCTTTTACCTACGCCACGATAATTAAAGCGCAGAGCAGGAATGCCACAGTCCACTGCACTTCTTGACAGTGTATGGACCACCTTATTGAGCATGGTGCCTTGAAACTGCGGATGCGGGTGACACACGACGGCCACCGCCGGGACGGCGTCCAAGTCGCTGGAGGAGTCAGGCTCAATTCCATCAGGGCTATCGAGCATTGCTTCAATGTTACCGCTTGGCCCTTCGAAGGCCAGTCGCGTTGACTTTACAGGCATAGAGTTCTCAGTCGTGATCGCGACCGAGGACTTCCTGCTTGGAGGACTCTTCGGGCGCTTTGTCTGGCTCGTTGTTATCGACTTCTTTGGGCGGACTGTAATAAAGCAGCGAGTCGCCAGGGGCCGGCTCAACCTCGGCGTCGACAGAATAAAATTCAATCTTGCCGTCTACACGTTGAAGCAATAACACGATTGCACCGTTGGGACAATCGCCCAGAAAGTCACTGTATGAGTACGATTCGCTGATACGGGTACGAATGAATGTCCATCCACGCACATGACGCTGCCATAGCTTTTCAAACACAGCCTTTGAACTAAACGCCACGCGCCCTCGCAGGGGCCGCGCAACACCACGCGGATCGTCATCACCCTGGCCGTCGCCCTGAGCAAGCTGGAACACCTCCCGACGACCCACTTCAGGTGCTACGGCTGTGCACACGAGCGAGTTGTATGCGTCGTTACTGGTGGCGGCAAACACGTGACCAACATGACCAATTTCGAGGCTCTCTTCGGCAAAGTCGGACAAAATTTCACCGTAAAAAACATTTATTCCGGCTAGCCGGGCGGGGCGCAAATTATGCCAGGAAGTGTCGGTGATCATGCAGCGTACGTTGAGCTCAGTGAGCTTCTTGGCGAACGCAACGGTCCACGGAGAAGCACCGACAATCAGTACGCTGTCTTTGACTTTCGAGGTGAGATTTAGCTTGCGACCTACCCAGCTGATCGTTGAACCATGGAGGATGATGGTGGCAAAGATAACCAGAAAAACCAGGGGCAAGAGTGCTTCGGCACCCTCATAACCGGCCTCCTCCAGCCGCGGGCCCATCACACCGGCCGTTGCCGCCGCTACGATACCTCGCGGCGCGATCCAGCTCAGTATGGCTCGATCTTTCATTTCCATGCCGCTGCCCAGCGTTGCCAGCATGATGGTAGCCGGACGGCAAATAAACAGAATGGCCGCGACCAACGCCACCCCTCGCCAGGTAATGCCCAACAGCACATTGGGATCAAGGTTGGCCGTCAGTAAAACGAACACTAACGACACCAGCATAATGGTGATGTACTCCTTGAAGCGCTTCATGTCCTGAATGCCGGGTAGATGCATATTGCCAATCACAAGCCCCATGACAGTCACAGCAAGCAGCCCCGCTTCATGCTGAAGCAGGTTTGAAGTCACGAATACAAACAGCACAAGGGCGATCAGCACGGGCGACTTCAAGTATTCAGGCACCAAGCCTTTTTGAAAAGCTCTGCCTGTTAGCCAACCGCCGACGCCACCCAGGAACACACCTGACACAAGAGCAAGCGCGAGACCCGACGCCACAGACGCCCAGCCGGAACCCTCACCAACCGAGACAAGGAACTGAAGAACCAGCACAGCCAGGAGCGCACCGATGGGGTCATTAACAATGCCCTCCCACTTGAAGTAGGCCGCCGTGCGTCTGTTGAGTCTGGCCTGACGTAGAAGAGGAATAATGACGGTTGGCCCGGTGACGACCATGATGGCGCCAAAGACCGTTGCAACGGGCCAGCTTAGGCCGCCGACCAGCACGCCGGCTGCCGTGGCAAACAGCCAGGCAAGGGGCGCTCCGAGATAGACCAGACGGCGCACGCCAACGGCTGTCGTTTTTAATTCGTTAAAGTGCAGATTCAGGCCACCGTCAAACAGAATGATGGCAACACACAATCCAACGATTGATTGAAGGTGATGACCAAACAGCTCACCCGGGTTAATGACGCCGGTCACAGGACCTATCAAAAGACCGGCTACAGCCAGCATAACAATCGCCGGAAGACGAAAACGCCATGCGATCCACTGCGCGCCAACTCCCAGCGCAATAAGCGCTACGAGCGCAAAACTCAAATGATGTTCGTCCACAGTCTGCCTCAACCCCTAAGTCACGCCTACGGTAGCCGTCCCGCGAGCCCAGTGCAACTGTGCAGAAAGTAAAAAAAGGTTTTACAGGTCATGGAATTACGCGCTTTCACGTATGAATTCGAGGTGATGCATCAGAAGTCCCCACCTGATTTCAATGTCGTGCGTCGCTTAAGTACCCGCTTTCTTGCAGGACGAGGCCCAAGGCTGTCACCGAAGCCGTAATTTGCTCATAATGGGGACCTATATACGGGTTCAAAATAACGGTACATGATCGGGGCCTGAAATAAGGGCTCGCCTGAGTTGCACACAGACACACTCTGTCAGCACCCACGCTCTCGATCCACAATCCAAGAAGAGTTCATGGTCTTAAGCACTAATCGAGGCGTCATCGTTTTACTGGGTGTATGTACCCAGGTGTTGCTCACCGCTATCTTTTTGTGGCGAGTGGAGCCGTATATCGAAGGACGTCTCGAACGCAGCAGCAAACAAGCCCTGCAGGAAGCCAACTATACGTGGGCACGCGTTGAAGCCGACGGTCGCGACCTGAAGGTAAGTGGCATGGCGCCCAACGCCAGAATGAAAGCGCGCGCCGCCCAGCTGGTTGACGGAGTCGAAGGCGTGCGCATCGTCAAAGACGAATTACTCGTTGCCTCAGCCAAAGCGCCGACCCTGGCCCCGGAAGAAGCCGACCGCCGTGCCCGTGAGTTACTCGAGGACATTGAGAGCGACGCGCCTGTTTTTGCGCTAGACCTGCCTTACGAGCTGCATTTCTCCGTTGAAGCTACCGTGCTGACAATGAGCGGCCTCGTCCCCGACGACATTGCAAAAGCAAGCCTTTTGAATCTCGCCAATCGCGAATTTGGTGACGGACGTGTGATTGACAGACTCATGGTTGCACCGGGTGCACCAGACAACTTCCTCGCCGCGGCGACGCGAGCGATTACGGGAGCCGGGGAAATCGGCAAAGGTCTGGTTATGGTGACCGACAACGAAGTGATTGTGCAGGGCTTAAGCTCCACTAGCCAAGCTACTAACCGTCTGCAAAACGCGCTTGCTGAACTGCCACCGGGCTATTCCGCCAACATTCAAATCGGCGACCAACGCGAGCTCGAAGCGCTGTTGCGCACCCATCCGAGTCTTGCTCAACGCGTGGGATCAGTTAACAGCCAGCCTCGCGACGAAACCGTAATCAAAACCGTTCGGATACCCGTAGAGTCGCCTGTGGCCAACAGCGCAGACTCTGCGCCTGCACCAACCAGCGACAGTCGTTCGACCGAACCATCCTTTGAACCTCAAACGCAGGTGGCCCAAGTCACCCAGTCGATTGATCCAACCGAGTGTGCTTATCAACTGCAGGCTCAGCTGACCAGGCAGGCGATTGGCTTCGATACGGGCAGCAGTGACATCAGTAGCAACAGCGAACCGTTGATGCGCGAGCTCGTACGCATCTCAAAACAGTGCCCACGGGCCGTGCTTGAAATAGGTGGCCACACAGACGATCTCGGTACCAGAGAAAACAATCTCAGTTTGAGTCAACGTCGCGCCGAGGCCGTTATGGAGTTTATGGTGCGCAATGGTGTGTCTCTAAGTCGCCTGCGCGCGGTCGGGTATGGCGAAGAGCGTCCACGGGTTGAAAACACAACGGCGGAACGCCGCAAACAAAACCGGCGAATTGAATTTTCGCTGGTCGACGAGAGCTAATTTATGAGTCATTTCGCAGGCGTGATTGCGCTGATTATTTTGATCACAGCACCTATCTGGTTCTTCGTAGGCTGGTACTTATCGGGCATCTCGCGCACCAAACAGCAGCATTTGCGGGAAACCGAATGGAATCATAATCTGAATACGTTGCGCCGCGATCGCGATTCATTTCGGGATCAGGTTGAAGTAGCTCACGGTAAAATCCGCGTGCTTGAAAATCGTCGCGCGGATGGCAAGTCGCCACCTGGACCCTCTGAAAATGAAGTCGCTTCCAAAGCCTTGATAGCTCGCATGCAAAATCAACTTGATCAGGCCAAGCAACAAATAAACGGTTTCAGCAAGAAGGTGCAAGAACTACAGGAGCAGAGTGTCGAGCGGGAAGACGCACTGGAGCGGTTGAAAAAGAAGCTCAAAGATACCTCCAGAACGTTGCACGACAGAGATCAGAAACTCGCCCTTGTAAGCAGTCGCACTCAACCTTTGCAACAAAAAAACCTTGAGGACACCGCTCAATACGAACAAAGAATTCAGAAGCTTCGCGTCGAGACACAAACACAGGGCGACGCCGCTGAGCAGGACCGCCAGCGACTCGAACACACCATCAGCGAACACATGCAGACCATTGGCGCCCTTCGCAAGGAAATCTCACTGCGAGACAGTCGCATCGCTAATGAAGATTCAGCCCAGCAGAAACTCGATGCACTACGAGCTGAATTCGATCAGCTGAGAAACGAAAATCATGAACAGATCGAAAAGATCGAACAACTGTCTCAAGGCAGCAAGGTCGTTGAACATCAGCGTAGCCGACTCAAAGCTCTTCAGACTGAATACGACGAACAACAACAAAAGATCGTCGAGCTAGAACGCGTAATAGCTCACAATGAACCGAGCACGCAGGCCGTTCAGACACTACAGGAACAGCTCGGTCAGCACCAAAGCGCTCACCATAAACTGACTCGGTCGCATGCCTCTCTAGAGGAACAGCTCGATGCCGCGCGTGAAGAATTAGCCAAACTTCGACAAGAAGCATCCGACGACAACGCAGGCTCAGACCAGACCGAAACGCTGCGAGAGACCTTGCGACAGCAAGAGCGCACGATTGCAGATTTGCAGCAAAAAACCATTGACCAAAAAACCGAATTTGAAGAAGAAGTCCGTCAAATACGCGAAATCATGCAAACCCAGGAACATATTGTTGCCCAGCTGAGAACGGTGTTATCCGATCCAGCCGCCGCCACAAAACCGGATGCCAGCCGGTCTGAAACTCGCGTGAACAGACCTCAATCGGGAGACCTGTTTGCGGCAGAGGAGCCAGCGAAGGTGCCGCATACACCAACGGTCACACTATACGAACAGGCCCCTGAGCATCGCGACGACCTGAAGAAAATTAATGGTATTGGCCCCGCCTTCGAGCGAGCGCTGAACACACTCGGGCTCTACACGTTTGAACAAATAGCTGCTTTTACCGATGGCGACATTGAGTGGGTGGCACAAGAGCTGCGCTCTTTCCCTGACCGCATTATAAACGGCCACTGGATGGAACAGGCAGAGAACCTGCTGACAGAACGAGATCTTTAGACTGTTGGAGAGCCCTGCCCTCCCTGGCTCTTCCAGCTTCACTTTCCTGATGCAGTATCGCCAGGCTCTTGGCACCGAGCGACGTCGCAATCAATAAGCGACGCGCCGCTAATCGGGACGCCGGTAGACAACGCCCTCTTTCATAACAAAGCGCACTTTCTGCATGGCTTTGATGTCGTCGACGGGATCGCCGTGTACTGCAATAATATCGGCCAGGTTATCGGTTTCGATGGTGCCCAGATCGCCCAGCCCCAGAAACTCCGCCGCTACTGAAGTGGCTGACTTAATGGCGTCCATTGGGGTCATGCCCGCCTCCACCATCAACGCGAACTCGCGTGCATTTTCGCCGTGCGGTGACACCCCGGTGTCGGTGCCAAATACAATGTTGACGCCGGCCTCGTGCGCCAGTGCAAAGGTGTCTTTTATAAGTGGACCAATCGTCGCAGCTTTGGGCCGAACAACTTCGGGAAAGAATCCGTCAACCCGCGCTTTTTCACCTACCCATTCTCCGGCCAGAATGGTCGGTACGTAGTACGTATCGTACTTGCGCATCAGCTTGGCGGTAGCCTCGTCCATGTATGTTCCGTGTTCAATCGACTTTACGCCGGCCCGAATGGCGCGCTCCATGCCCTCTTTACCGTGGGCGTGTGCGGCAACCATGAAACTATAGTCGTTGGCGGTATTGACGATAGCCGTCACCTCTTCTTCGGTGAACTGTGCATTTTGCCCGTTACGCGCTACGCTCAATACGCCACCGGTGGCCGTAATTTTAATCAGGTCAGCCCCGTCTTTGTATCGTTGACGGACGGCCTTCGCGGCATCTTCGGGTCCGTTAATCACGCCCTCTTTGGGACCTGGATCACCTCTGAGGTCTGGCCGTCGACCGTTAGTTGGGTCGGCGTGCCCTCCGGTCGTTGCCAATGATTTAGCGGCGGTAAAAATACGGGGTCCCGGTACGTCTTTGCGTTTAATCGCCTCACGCAGCGACACCGTTACGTTATAAACATCACCAAGATCTCGCACGGTTGTGAAACCAGCCTCCAGTGTTTTGCGAGCGTTAGCAGCCGCGCTCAAGGCAACGTCGGCTTCTGACTTGGTGAAGCGCTCCAGATACGCGGCGCGACTGTACTGATAAGACAAATGCGTATGCATATCCATGAGGCCCGGCATGACCGTGTACTCACGCAAATCGATCAAGGTGACGCCAACACCCGGTTCTTCGTACCCACTGCGCACGGCCACAATTCGGCCCGCCTCGACAACCAGCGTTTTCTCATTCTGGACCCGGTCACCGACTCCGTCGATCAGTTTACCGGCGTGTATCCAGGTAGTTGCCGAAGACGAAGCACCGATTAAGCATCCGACAACCAGAAGGGTCGAATGGAGCAGCGTGCGCCAATGTGTCATTGAACGGCGCTCCCGGTGACGTCAAACAGCTCTACGTCAAACACCAGCTTGGCGTTGGGAGGAATGTCTTTGCCAGCTCCTCGCGCGCCGTAAGCCATGCTTGCTGGAATTATTAAAGTGCGCTTGCCACCCACCTTCATTCCCTTTACCCCAATGTCCCAGCCGGTAATCACGTTTCCCTGACCAAGAACAAAACTGAATTTCTGACCGCGATCAACCGAGCTGTCGAACTTTTTGCCTTTGTTGCTCATTGCGTCTTGGTCATAGAGCCAGCCGGTATAGTCTACGGAGACGCGGTTACCTGATTGCGCTTCGTCGCCTGAGCCTATTTTGTGTTCGATGATGGTGACGGAATCCAGAGCAAGCAACTCGATATCAAACATCAAAGTTGAATTAGGCGGTATATCCCGACCTGCTCCACGCGCGCCGTAGCCTAGCTCGGACGGAATGATCAGCCGCCTCTTACCGCCGACTTTCATACCAACAACGCCCTGGTCCCAGCCCTTGATGACGCGACCCTGGCCGAGTGGAAATTCAAACGGCTTATTGCGAGTTAGTGAGCTGTCGAACTGCGTGCCTTTGTTGTCTTCCTGCGACTCATCAAAAAGCCAGCCAGTGTAGTGAACGGCTACTGCAGAAGTGCTGGTTGCGGCTTCACCTTCGCCCAGAACCTGATCCTGAATAACCAGACCAGTATCCGTTGTGGTATCCATTGCTTTAGCTGGGGCGTCGGCTGATTTTGAGGAATCGCAAGCCGAAGTCATCGCCACCATTACGAGCACAAGCGCACAAGCCGGTAACAGGGACAAACGCCTGGGTTCAGGTGTCTTCATGATCATCTCTCTTTTCAAAAGTAAGTGCTGCGGAATTAATACAGTACCTCTGACCACTTGGCTGAGGTCCGTCGGGAAATCGGTGACCGAGATGTGCTGAACAGGCGCTGCAAACGGCCTCTTCCCGAATCATGCCATGTGACGTATCCCGTCGAATGGTAACCGCGCCATCACGTGCTTCTTCCCAAAAGCTCGGCCATCCTGAACCTGAGTCGAATTTGGTGTCGCTGCTAAAGAGGCCTTGGCCACAGCAAATACACGAATACATACCGGTTTCTTTGTTGTGCAAAAGCGCACCTGTAAACGGTCGCTCTGTCGCGCCATCTTGAGTGACACGACGTTGCTCTTCAGTAAGCGTTGGCGCCGAGGCCAGCTTGGATTTTGGATCGCTCAAGTTTGTCTCCTTTTGCAGCAGCCGTAATATTAAGACGGAAACCGTACGCCGGAAAGAATTATTTCGTTAGTTATAACATGAGTGTAACGCCGTCAAAGGGTTACAGACCATGCCTGCTAGTCGAGCCGTTGGCATAACAGCTGCATCACGGGAACAAATTCGGTGCCAGCCACATTCGTAGCCGCCTCGTAGGTCCACTGAAACTGCTGTTTAAGGATATTGAAAAAGCGAATTTTAACCGGCCTTTGATCCCTGACGGAAGTCAACACCATCTCGCCGTCTACGTTACCGCCACTCCACAACTCAAAGGTCGCTTGCTGGGTATTTGTCCACGAAGACTGCCAGGTTTGCGTCGCCGAATTAAATATTCGCAGGCTGGTGGCAATGCCCTCTTCAGCGACCTGACTCTGATCTTCTGATGTCCAAATATCCTGAACCGCAAGCCCGTTCAGCGTGTAGAAAAAGGTCCAGATCACACCGTCAGGTCGGGTGCGCCAACTACCGTCTGAGCGTCGCTCGTTGACACCGCATCGCCAGCGTCCGGCCAGTCGGCCAAACTCTACGATTTGCCGCGGCGCGCCAGCAGCGGGTTCTCCGTACGCGGTTTTTACCAGGCGGTTAGTCGGGGCATCGACTTCAGGAGAAGAGCTGACGCACGCCGACAGCAGCAGCGTTAGAAAAGCCACGTTTAAAGCTAGCGTTTTTTTCACGGCCTCGTGACCTTAACCGGCTCGTCAGGCTCGCCTTCGCAACGTACGTGCGCGCTACGGTAACGATTAGAAACGGGCGAAATAAAATCAGCGCTAAAGGTCACGGCTAGATAAACTCACTGCGGTACTCCAAGTACATAGTGGCAAAGCCTGCGAAGCCCAGCACGAGTGCTGCGGGTAAAGCGCCGCTGGTTGCCACAAACATGCCAAGTATGACCAGAGTAACGCCCAGCAAATAAAGGGTAGGTCCGGGCACAACATTGTGCGCACGCCGACTCCATGCTGCGCTCAGAAAGTTAATAGCAAGAAGTAGAAGGCACAGCGCCACGACCCCGCATAAAGCCCAGAACAACTTATCGTGTCCGCTTATCTCGTACGAAGTCTCTCCGGCCAGCAATCGCCAAACGGCCAGCGCCAGCACGCCACCGCCGCCGGCAAAAAGTGCACCGGCCAAGAGCATGGTCAAGCGAAGTCCCGCCGAAGCAGGTCGGTCTGTAGTGATGTCAGTCATATTCCCTACTCATACGACATAGCCAGGCCACGACGCCGGACTGTCAACTGTGTGGGATTGTACCAGATGAAGAACACATCTGATGTTTGGCGCTTAAGGCCACACCCGGACGGTGTTAACCGGGTTAACTGCTAGTCTTTTTCGTCATCGCGTGTTGCCACGTCAATCACGGCACCACCCGCTTTTGTAGTCACTTTGGAAGTCGCTTTGACAACCTCCACCGCTGCGTTAGTGGTTTGCCCCACCATAGTTCCAATGCAGCCGGAACAAAGCGCGGCCAAGGCAAATGTAACGAGCAATCTACGAAAAAGAGTCATGATTATATCCTGTTAAACAGCTTGATCAGAGTAGCGCATACGCGTCTACTGATCAAAAACAGCTGTGTTCGCAGCAGTATAACCTTGGTAGTCGAGCGTGTCTGAAAAATTCAGCGCCGCGCTATTGGCCGCCTCGGTGATGCAACTTTGCAGCTGCGTCCAGTCGGCTACTTCAAAGAGTGTCTCTAAAAAGTCGTCCGAACTACCAGCTCGCGCCGCCACGAACGCGTCAAAACCGGATACAAGCTGCTTGTCTGCGTAGCCAAGCGTTCGCGCAAACCAGATTTTTCGCGAAGACTGGTCGTGAACGAGTGAGTATACGTGCAGTATAAAATCGGCCTGCATGATCTGTTCAAACTCAAGCGAACTTCCGTCCGCACGCTCTTTTAGCACATCCGCAGACACAGACAAGCGCTTCAAGTTCAGGCGTCGATTGCGAAACACATCGAGTGACCGCTGAAAGCCGTCAAACGCGTGATAGCTAAACGTGCGGTTACTCTTGGCAATAGTGTAGCTGTGAGTCAGCAACCCGTTTACCAGCGCCCAATGGCCTCCGGCACATAGCGGACCGATAGTGGAGAGAAAAATTTCTCGTGTAATAAAGCTGATCGAGTCTAGCCAAAGATAGGCAGCCGTTTTTTCAAGTTCGTAGTTTTTCTTGATTTCCAGAACACGTTCCAGAAAGTGGGTAAATTGTGGCAGGAAGCGCTCGGTGTTCTGCGCCTTGGAAACGGCAATGACAAAAAAGCGGTACTCGTTTACGTACTCTCTTGAAGCATCAATCGTTGACAAAATACGGGCGTCGAAAATGCTTTCGCGCTGTTCAACAACAGTCAGATTGCTGAGCTCGCGATGCAACACATCCAGATAGGAGCCCGCGCTTTTCTCTGCGTGATTCTTGTCATTTACAATAGCATCGAGTGCAAGACTCAACTTGCTTTCGGTTTGACGAGTGCCCAGGGTTTCATCAACCCCTTCTCGCTTAAGATAGACATCGGCCGGTAACGCGTTCATTCAACCCTCCTGTTTGAGTAATTAAGATATCAGGAGCGTCGACGCATTAATGTGCTTAATGTCTAGAAACGGCTATGTCGATCAGTAGAAACACCCAAATTATCGACTAATTCTGTAAATAATCGTCAACAATCGAGCAGAACACTCAAAGAGACACACACAAAAACGGCCTCCACCGGAGGCCGTTTCACTTGGCATTTACTGAGACAGCCGAACCCGTCCGGGTCCGCTTTGACTATTCGCCGCAGGCTTTACGCGCGACCTTATCGAGGTCGCCGCTTTGCACTGTACCGTCGCCGCTGGGGCCTTCGTAACTCCAGGCGCCGTTTGCTTTCTCAATCATGACGATTTCTTCGCCACTGGCACACATTCCGTGGTACTCAGTGGCATTGCCTGCCGCAGAGTAACTGTGTTTAATGCTGTAAGCGTTTGCGGCCGGGGCCAACAAAAGCATTCCGCCGATTAACACCGCTAACATTTTCTTCATGCTTAAACTCTCCAATAACTACCTAAGTGTCAGTTCACGCATTATGGTATCGCGCTAACTGCCTACCAAAATTTAACCAGTTCTCACTTTTGACAAGTGGATGGTTCCAAACAACCCAACATAACTCAAGTCGCTTATACAACTATATTCTACCCAAACATTATTTTTCTTTGCAAGTCTTAGTGTTAGACACGATAAGTAATATTCACTGGCACAAACCCATACACTGACCTGAAAACACTGAATAAAGCAGCGCAAGCTGGGTATGGCGACTGTATAAATGCCGCTCTATTAGAGCGGTCCTAAATTGTAAAACGTTGCAAAGGCCGTGTCCGGCACAACAAATGCTCCGCCAGCCAGCGCGTCCGCGTCGCAGCTCGAAGGTGCTCAAGACGGAATGTGTTCAGTGCTTAACGACCTGGTGGCGGGTTTGAACCGCGCGTCCATAAACGTTTTCCGTATTTACAAAAACCACGTACGTTGGACAGACGAGTATCTATGTTCTCTTCTTGTGGAAGAATGTCGCCTTTCACCAGCTTCTCTAAATGAGGCGCCAAAATGCGTCCGCCACCACCAGTGATCAACACTTTATCCATGTCCCAGTCGTTCGCCCAAATTCGATTGGCCTCACCGGCGATTCGCGTAGCGAGCTGAGTGAAAGCGTGCTCTTTGATCGGGTTCAAATCGTACTTCTTGCCGTGAATTTTAATCGTCCCCGCATCAACCGCTTCAAAGAGCCGGTAAAGCTCTACCGCAACGCCACTGGACTCCTGCAGTTTTGCTGCAATGGAAGTAAAGGCCTTGGAAATGCCTATGTCCAAAGTGCGGCTGCCCCTTTCGGAATAGCGCGTGTGATCGGCAATGGTGAAATCGGTAGTGCGAAAACCAATGTCGATGACACCTATTTTCTCATCCAGAAAACGGCGATCGCGGATTTCGCCAATGTCGTTCAGCATCATATTCATAACCGCGCCAAAAGGCTGCGGTACGACACGCACGCTGCTAATGCGAATGACCGTTGGCGTGCGCTCCTGATTTTGATCAACCACGTTAACTTCGTGTTGGCCTTTCAAAATATCGACGATTTGTTTTTTGTGTTTGCGGTAGTAACTCACCGGAAGCCCTGCAACCAGTTTGACCGGGTCCTGACGACTGACCATGCGTGACAGTGGCACCAGTGCAAGAATCTTGGTGAAGTCACTGACGAACTGGGCCTGATCGAGCGTATGGAAACGTTCAACGCTTTGGCGCTCGGCCAGCTCTCCTGCGAAGTAGCTTACACCGTCGATCTCAATTTCAAGATGCTCTTCCTGGTCAGCACCCGTCAGCAGCTGCTCCTTAAACTGGAGTTCGCTTGCCTCGCCGTAAACCGACTTGAAAATTATGGACCTTTTGCCGTTTGAGGCCTTGGTAAAACCAAACCCGATATCGAGGCCAATAACATCCATAGTTCACCTTTATCCGCTGAGATTCATTAAGGCGCGTTTTTAGCATGCAACGCACCATCGGTCAAAGATTTTACTAAAAAACATCAGGTTGGAGCGTTTTCACTTACAAGCAGGCGGATCAAATTAGTGATACTGCGCAGTCGCACCGAAGAGTATTTAACTGATCTCAAATACTGGCTACCGACGCCTGCAGCAGGTTTAACCAGGCCCGTTACCCAATCAAACCGCGTTATTTCAACATAATGTGGACTGGATCACAGGCAATAGTGTGAGGGACGAGTACGCTAGGTACATTGGACTCACTGTACGGATACGTTGATGACGACCCTTTTCACCAAACTGAGCGAGGATCTTGAGCAACTTGTTGCTGGAGTGGAAATGCGCAGACGCGGGAGGCGTAATTGGATGGAGCGCCTAATGCTTACTCAGAGCTCTCCGAGGCGCTCATCGCTCAGGCCGGGTAAAAAGAGCAGCGCCCAGTTTCGGGAAGTTTTGCAACAGGTTCTGCCACAGCACGAGGAAGACAAGCACCACTAGTGCTATCGACTCGATGACCCGAGCATCGTAACGAAGGGCGTATTGAATAAACGGGTGTTGATACCCGACCAAGTTCAAGTCGACTGCGTTTTGAGCTCGACATCCGATCGATTTTCACCGCTCGGAGCCGTTGCGCGCAAGCTCGCTGTCGCGGCGGCAATTGCCAGCGACACCCACTCGTGACGCGACTTCGTTGACCATTCTGAGTTTTCGGGCGATGCACCCTGCGGTTGATTTTGATTGCGCATCCAGGCTTCTCTCTACGTATAAAAGTAGCGCGTAGATTAGCGATTACAAAACCGTAAATCCGCGCACCCGATCACACATCTTCGCGTAAGCATCATCACTTTTCGCTCGCTGCTTTTCATAACATCTTAAGCGCACGTTTCGTTTTACTTATAGCGTGCGTCACGTCTTTCCATGTTCGACATAATCGCTTCAATTTGATTTGGCTGCCCCATCACTTCTTTTTGTAATTGGGCCTCCAACTCTAAAGAAGCCGCCAGGTTAGAGCGCCAGCCGTCGTTAAACAATTTCTTGGCTCTGCGTGTCGCGTCGGGACTTTTGCTCGCAATAGTCTGAGCAAGTTCGTGCGCGTGTTGCTGCGGGTCATCTTCGACACGAGTCAACAAACCAATTCGAACCGCCTCCTCGGAACCCACTGCCCGACCGGTAAAGGTTAACTCTTTAAGCACATCAATGGGTACGCAGTGAATCGCTGTTTGCGTAAGACTCATGTCCGGAATTAAACCCCATTTTATTTCCAGAACGCGCATATCAACGTCCGCCGCACCAATTCGAATATCCGCGGCCATGGCAAACTGCAGCCCCGCACCAAAACATTGGCCGTGCACCGCCGCAATCACAGGCTGCGGCACCTCCTGCCAGACAAAAGCAGCGCGCTGCGCAAAGTTGGCCGGACTTTTATCGGTTACCTCGAACGCCTTCGTGGTGAAATTTCCCTCATTCATCAGGCTCTGCACGTCAATTCCGGTACAGAAGCTGCGACCGGCGCCCTGCAAAACAATCGCGCGCACATCGTCGCGCTGAGCTAATTCCTCACCCGCTTCGATCATGCCTGTGAAGACAGACAAATCGGCCGCATTGAGTTTTTCCGGCCGGTTAAGTGTGACGGTGGCAACATGATCGTTAACATCCACCAAAATCGATTCAGACATTTACAACTCCAAATTAGTAAGCCACGCAGAAAGTGCGTAGCCGATAAAACGTATGGCGCAATACCGGCCGGGACAAGTTAGCTATTCAACCCGGCCAAACGGCGGCACAGCGCTGACAAACCCGGTGATCATTTCCGCTACCTGACTAACAGGACCATCGAGGTGGAAATGATGATGTCCCTCAATATTAACGGTTTTAGCATTCACGAGCCGCCCCGTTCTCTTTTTAATTTCAGGAAAGCCCATCATCATGCCGGTGGTCGCAAGAAGATTAAGCACCGGTGATTTAATCTCAGCCAACAAATGTAAAACACCCTCATGCGTAAGACGAGTTGGTGACGCCAGTTTAAGCCTGGGGTCCGTCGACCACTGCCAGTAAGACTGACCGCTTTCGTCTTCTCGTTGCACGGCGTTGCGTTCAACTATCGGGCGCAGCGCGTCATCCGCTATATCCTTCGACACCGCAGCACGACGTGCGAACAATTCTTCCAGACTAGTGTACCGACGTAACTCTTGCGATGACGACAGGCTCTGGGCTACGGCTCGTCCGAGTTGATGCGCGGTTTTCTCAACCGAATCGGAGTACGGGCCAAGGCCGTCGATAAGCAGCAGATGCGTTACCCGCTCCGGCATGGCAGCCGCAACCAGCGTCGCGACGCCGCCACCCATCGAATGACCCAGGAGTACAAAAGACTCAAACCCCAAAGCGTCGGCGGCGTGCGCCACATCAAGCGCATAGTCCGCGTGAAAATAAGATCCGCCAAGCGGACGAGCATCCGATTTACCATGACCAGGCAAATCTAATGCAACCACATAGTACTGCTCCAGCAAGGGCGCAAGTTGCAAGAAACTAGCGGCGTTATCCAGCCAACCGTGCAGCGCAATCATGGGCGTACGGCTTGAATCACCAAACGCCAGCGCACTCAGAGTCAGGCCACGCGCAACTAATCCCAGCTCCACCGGACTGGCCGTGCACACTTCGGAGGTAGATTTGGACATAAAGGCAATTCGGCGGCTAGAGGGTGCCCAGACTAATCGGCGCGCTGCTCTTTTACCAGCAACATCTGTTTTCGTGGCAGGCCCCAACGGTAGCCGCCAAGACCACCGTCCCGACGAATGACACGATGACACGGAATTAGAAGCGCCACAGGATTTGCACCGATTGCAGAAGCTACTGCACGAGTAGCTTTTGGCCGTTTTATTTTTTGCGCAATGGTACTGTAGTCCACCAATTCGCCACTGGGCACCTCAAGCAGCGCCCTCCAAACCTGCACCTGAAAGTTAGTCCCTTTGACCAATAAACGCAGTGGGAGTGGCTTGACCGCCGCATGATGACGTTGCCAAAGAGGAGCTATTAACGCCTCTGCGCCTTTTTGGTCAGACTCAATACGAGCCGCACTGAACGTCGCACGCAGACGCCCCTCGCCGTCCTCTCCTCCAGCGCCTTCGACAAATGTGAACTGACATACTCCTCGTTCCGTAAACGCTATAAAGGCTCGACCAAAAGGCGTGTCGACCAGTCCGCAACCAATGGTCAGATTAACCCCTTTATCTCTAAACTCGGCTGGAGTCATAGCCTCAAGAGTCACGAAGTGATCGTGGAGTCTGCTGGCCCCGGACAGGCCCACATCGAGAGCAGTAGCCAGTATCGTTGAAGGAGAATTTAACAGGGCCTTGGCTTTGTCGACCGTCAACGACTGCAGAAACTGTTTCGGCGTGAGTCCAGTCCATTCTCGAAACAAGCGCCGAAGATGGCCTTCACTAACGCCGAGCTGTTCGGCCACTTTCAGGAAAGACAGCTGTGTATCCTGACCTTGGCGAAGAAAATCAATCGCCGCTTCGACTAGCTCATAGTCAGATGGTGTGTGGGTTCTTTCAGAATTAAGAGTGCTCATGAGAGAACTTTAACGAAACGGGTAGAACGCCACCACCCGAATCCTGATCGGCACAAGAATAGCCCGGCTGATAAAATTCAGGCCGGTCGCCCACAAGAACGACCAGCCTGATAAGTCCTGAAAACCAATAACTCGAGGTTATTGCATTCGGCCAAAGAGCCATCCATGGCTTTTGCAAAACGCCTTTAGACTGCGCTGCTGATGAGCAGCACAGGTTAATTGGCGGTAATGCGATAGACCTCACTGTTGCCACCAAAGGCAAGATCGATATAGTAAAGCTCGCCGTCCGCATCTTCAGCAAATGCAACGATATTGGCTCCGCCGGTGTTGAGAAGCTGCCCCATGTAGTCACCTTCGTACAAACCCCAAATTCGGCTACTCACGAAGTCACCGAAAAAATACACACCCTGCAGATCGGGGTAGGCGCTACCGCGGTAGACATACCCACCGGTAACCGAGGAGCCCAGAGTATGCGGATAGTCGTACTGCGGGGCTTCGAAATCGGCGTTCAAGTCGCAGGCAATCGTGTTGAAGGTGCTATTACCTTCGAAACAGCGCCAGCCGTAATTGCCGTTATTCGAAATTATGCTGATTTCTTCAATCGCATTTTGCCCAACGTCGCCCGCCCACAAAAGACCGGTCTCGCGGTCAAACGTAAAGCGGAACGGATTACGCAAACCCCAGGCGAAAATTTCGGGGCAAGCAACGGTGCAATCGGTGTTGGCTGCAAACGGGTTACTGGGCGGAATTTTGTATGTCGTGCCGGCATCGATCTCGGCCTGCGTTACGTCGATGTCAATGCGCACCATGGTAGACAACAGGTTTTTAATATTCTGACCATTATTGCCGCCGTCACCGCCGCCGCCGCCGTCACCCAAACCAAAGTACAAGTAACCATCTGGTCCAAACGAGAGGTCACCGCCGTTGTGGTTCGATTGCGGCTGGTTCTGACGGAGCATGACAACTTCAGAATTAATGTCAGCTATGAACACTCCCTCAGCGTTAACGGCTGTATCAAAGCGGGAAACACGTGAGATCAGAGGTGTAGAGAAATTAGGCCCTTCGGTGGTGTAGCTAATGTACAGGTATCCATTCGTTTCGAAGTCAGGGTGAAACGCGAAACCGAGCGCGCCACCTTCAAACGTGGTGTCAACCAAACCTGAAAACTCCATCACCGTCGTAGCCCCGGCCGCGGTGTCGACTTTATCAAATGCAATCACGCGACCCTGACGCTGCAGACCGTACCAGCGGCTGTCGTCCCCGGGAGCTTGCTTCATGCGCATAAGTGAACCTGTTGGAACATTTTGATAGACCTGCTCTCTTGCGATGGTCAGATTTGATGCCGCCACACCGCTCGGGCCAGGCTGACCCAGAAAGGCACTGGTGAGTATCGTTACATCGAGGAAGTTAACGGCGCCATCGCTGTTTAGATCAAGCAGAGGATCAGTGCCGAGAAAACCGGCTGTTAGCTGAGCGTAATCAACAAAGTTCACCAGTCCGTCGTTATTAAAATCCGGATCGCAGGCGTTGCCATAGCCATCGTTGTCTACGTCGATCTGATTCACGTTAGAAACTGCCGTGCAGTTGTCATTGGCGTTACTAACGGTGTCGTTATCGAGGTCTGTTGAAAGCGTCACGGCGCCAGCTTGCAGGCTGCCGAAGAGCAAAATAGTACTCATAAGTAGCGATCTGCAAAACAGATCACGCGAAAAAATTGCAGTCATTGTGTTCCCCTAGTCGATAGAATCAGGTCGATAGAATCAGGTCGATGTAATCAGGTCGATGTAATCAGGTCGATATAATCAGGTCGATATAATCAGCTTGATTCCTGATGGTTGTGTTGTTGATGTCTTCTCCGTGCCTCTGTTGGAACACTTGCAGATTTCATCGATGAGACGGCCTCAGCTCAACCGCTAAACTAGCATGAAGTTTAGCGTATTCTATAGTGGCGTAACGGCCACGATACATATGACATAATTGCATGCAATCACGGCGCTTTCAGCGCTATTCGTCCACGGCCGTAGACGCAACAGCGGTAACGGAAGACAAAAGCGCAGCCAGATCCGTCGCCACCTCCTCTGGCCGCTCGCCTCCGACCTCTTCGAGAAGCACAGCGCCAGACGCAACATCCACACTTAGAAACCGGGCATCATCGATCAGCGCAAAGAACACAGTGAGAGGCTCGCGAACCCGTTTTTTTTCTAGCGAGTGCCCCAATAAATTGTGCATCAAATTGTTTTCATCTTCGGCATTCCACAGCTGAAGAAGCTCGAACGGCCGCTCTCCCCAAATAACAGGAATGCTACCGGACCAAAAGTGCCCAAAATACGCTTCGCAGGCGTCGGGAAAGGTTGCCTCCAGGGCAGTTGACATACCACTCATGGAGAACGGCTCAGTTCGCCTGGTTGGACGCCAGTAAATGTGATCGTCAGGAGCCCGTCCCACAATCGCCAAAGAGTCCCAATCGGCATCAAACGGCGCCGATGGTAATGAGCCATCACCTTCCGCGCATGCGTCAATAAACTCGACGGCCAGCCGGTCCAGCTCTTGGGTAATGTCAAGCTCAATAGTCATCGCCAACTAGGCCACGCCGGTCGAAATGGCAGCGGTATCTCCCGCCGTCACGCCACGCTGACTGTGAAAACGCCACTCACGAGCCGCGATGTACTCTTTCAACGTATCTGACTCGGCTTCCAGAGAGTGCATTCGCTGCTGCACCACATCGCCGATGCTGATGACACCAACAAGCCTGTCTTTTTCCATCACCGGTAAATGCCGAATTCGGTTTTGGGTCATGCAGGCCATGACGAACAACAAGTCACTCTGAGGCTCACACACAATCAGGTCTCGAGTCATAATGTCGCCGGCCTGTCTCTCAAGGACAGCGGGCCCCTGCACAGAGAGTTGGTAAACAATATCGCGCTCGGACACGAGTCCGACTAAGCTGTCTCCTCGGCGAATCAGCACTGCACCAACCCGATGAGCATGAATCAAGTCAGCAATACTGGCTACCGAATCGGTCGGCGCGGCGGAGATCACGCTACCACCCTTGCGCGCTAATATAGTCTGCACTGTCACCTGATAGTTCCAGGCTTGCTCGTTGGACTGACGCACGGCTGCGTCAAATGCGTTTCTCAGGCGATCCTCAGCATGACCGCGCCCGCGCAGACGCGCGATGAGTGTGCCAACCAATGGGAGCGGTTTACGATAATCAGCCTTGAGGGCCAAACGGGTATCCTTCTCATCTGGCGTTACCGTCCAGGTTAGAGCCCGAATCCCGTGGAAGTGAGCTTCATCCGCGTCGAGCATAGCGGATATGGACCGTTCCCCTGCCTCATCCACTGTATTGGTCACCGTCATTGTAAAGCTACGCGCTCTTATATCCGTACCCGTCACCTGCACCGTCTCTTGAGAGCGATGAGTCACCTGGACCCGAACTAACTCGGCAAACAAGGCTGGCCACGCGGTTACATCGCTTATCGCTTTCCAGACGGCTGTAGCCGGTGTGCTGAGTAATTGGCTGTGCTCGTACCTGACCATGCTTTTCTCCGCAGCGTGCCAACCATTGCAATCGCGTAACCAGAAATCGGATCACAAACGCTTGTTTTGGCTATAGAATTCTCGTGTTTCGTGCAATTCTTTTAGCAAATCCACGTCTTTATTGCCACCATAACCGAGCCCGATATTTCCGCAAGCGTTGGGCCCTGGCGAGCCAAACATCCTGTTCAGGCACCGACATCGCTGGTAAATAACTGTCACAACCCCCTGATTTCCAGTGTAAAGAGCTTTGGCACCCCTTGCTTTTGAGCGCTATCAATTCATAATCTGATGCACTATAACAATGATAAATTGCAGCGAAAGCTTGGCTCTCGCTAGTGAATTTACAATGGGGTTGGTTCGGTCGCAGGTCACGACTTCGTACCATGACTACTCGTCGAGTTGTGACGAGAGTCATGCGGAGGCCCGCTTCTGTGATGAAAAACTCTGCCAAGGGGCTCGTATGAAACACGTTGGGCTGGCCGTCGTAGTCTTTGCGTTAGTCACTGCAGTGACAACGCAAGCACAGGACGCCGAAACACAACCGTCTGTGGACCTTAAGCTGTCCAGGACTTTAACGCTAAACCCGTCGGGCGCAGCGCCTGACTCTGTCGACATCTCTGATGACGTTGTTGACGTTGCGCCAACCGTCGTTGCGCCGTCAGATACCAATTCTGATGTTGTCCAGAGCGATACCTTCCCCTGGTGGGGCGTGCTGGCACTGCTTGGACTGCCACTGTTTTTCTGGCTCGGTCAACGACAGCAGCACACTCGGGTGTCGGCTTCCCTAAAATCAGAACAAGCCCTTGGTGAGCAAGTTACGCTTCTTAAGGATGCCGTTGTGGAAGCCGGTTCAGGACCGCGCAGCGAATGGCAATCCACTTTGACGTCACTGCAATCGCAAGTAGAAGAAAAAAACCGATACATCGATCGGCTTCACGATCAAAACACGTCGTCGACCAAGCTGCTGGGCGAATTTGAAACCAGGCTGGAACAACAGACCGAAGCCAGTGCTGTACAGCAATCAGAAAGCACTTCAGCCCTGAAGCAACAGGCTCATGACTTCGAGCAACGTCTGGCCGAATTAACAACCAAGGCTGAACAAGAGCTGGAGACCCAGTCCCGAGAGGCCAAAAAACGGCTTGAGGAACAGGCTGCACAGAGCGCGCGGCAGCTCGAAGAGCACGTTTTGGCCGCCAATGAAGCGCAGGCAGCTCAAGGCGACTCGTTTCAGAAGTCATTACAGGAGCAAACGGTTCAAGCGCAACAACAGCTTGACGCCGTAAAAGAGAGCAGCCAGCAAAAGATCAATCAGCTGATAGAACTGGAACAAAGCGCGGCAAGTGAACGGAATAACGTTAGGGCCGAGCTTGCAACAGTTGAAACGCAGCTCCACGAACTGGAAACGTACCACGCGAGCACCATCGAGGAACTGGAAAAGACCAGCGCAGGTCTTGAATCCAGCAACGCCAAACTGGGACCTGCGACAAAACAGGTTGAAGATCTAACGGCCGAAGTTGCTGCCCTCAACGCCTCAAACGACGAACGAGCGGCGCAAATCGAATCGCTTTCAAAAGCCAAGTCGGCGCTTGAGGAAAAGCTGGCACCCACCTCGCAGCAAATTGAAGCACTCTCGTCTGAAGTGGCATCCCTGAGCGAGTCAAACGACGAACGTGCCAGAGAAATCGAATCGCTGTCGAAAGCCAAAGCGACGCTTGAGGAGAAGCTGGAACCCACCTCTCAGCAAATTGAAGACCTTTTGAGTGAAGTAGCAACGCTCACGTCCTCGAACGATGAACGTGCCAGAGAAATCGAATCGCTCTCGAAAGCCAAAGCGACTCTTGAGGAGAAGCTGGAACCCACCTCTCAGCAAATTGAAGACCTTTCGAGTGAAGTGGCAGTGCTCACGTCATCGAACGATGAACGCGCTGCCGAAATCACATCACTTTTGGAAGCCAAAGCGACTCTTGAGGAAAAACTCGAGCCCACCTCTCAGCAAATTGAAACACTCGCAGCTGAAGTGACCTCTCTCAAGTTATCGAACGACGAACGCGCCACCGAAATCGAGTCACTGTCTGAAGCCAAAGCAGCCCTTGAGGAAAAGCTCGAGCCTACCTCAAAGCAGATCGAAGAGCTGTCGTCTGAAGTATCGTCCCTGATCGCCTCGAACGACGAACGCGCCACCGAAATCGAGTCACTCTCAAAAGCCAAAGCGGCCCTTGAAGATAAGCTGGAGCCCACCTCACAAGAGATTGAAGCTCTTTCTTATGAAATGGCGACACTCAAAGCGTCCAACGAAGAATATTCTGTTGAAATCGGTACATTGACGGAAGCAAGAACCACTCTCGAACACACCCTCGAACAGACCGTTGCCAGATTTACGCAGGAACTGGAAGACACCTCATCTCGTCTTAATCAGGAACTAAACGCCAAACAGGAGGAAATCCAGCTCCTCCAACAGCAGCTAGACGACGAAAAACAGAACGGCGCCGAAGCACTCGCCAGTGAACAGCAGAATTTCATGCAGTCATTGGAAGCCGAACAACTCGAATACGAAAAGAAAGACGAAAAAGCCACCCGCGAATTCAACAACCGAATAGCCGTGCTGGAAACAGCTGTTGAAGAGCGCGACGCAAAACTTAAGGAACTCGAAGCAGACTTTGCTTTTAGCAGCGACTCGGCTCAGGCCGCACTTGACGACCGCGATCAGGACCTCGCAGAAATGGTCGTAAAACTGACGTCAATGGCGGCGACCGAGAAAGCCCTGGAGGAGATTCAACACAATAATGCGTCGCTCGAACACGAGCTCGCGCAAATGCAAACAGTCATCGCAGAAACTGAGCAGGCTTTAAGCGATGCGCGAAGCGAGCTCAAAGCACAGAGCGCGCAACTTGATCAAAACAAAGAAGTCACTGGCAAGTATTCGCAGCTACAGTCAGCACACGCACAGGAACTCGAACAGATGCGGTCACAGCTAGCTACAGTGACCCAGCGAGTTCAAGAAGAAAGTAAACGAGCCGACGCAGCGGTCGAGGAACGACAGGCAATTGAACAAGCTCAACAAAGCTCCGAGACTGAAAAAGACCAGGAAATCGCCCGGCTTAAGCAGGTCAATAGTGCACTTGACGCTGAGTATTCTCGCCAGAATAACTTGATCACCTCTCTTGAAACCAGCGTACTTCAGCTCGAAACGGACCTGGCTTTTCAGGAAACCGAGAACACAAACACACTCAAACTTCTTGAGTCAGCGGCAGGTCAAAAAGCCGATCTTGAGGCGAAAGTCGAATACAGCGATTTGCTGGGCTCCCACATTCAGGAGCTGGAATCACAACTAATTAAAGAAAAATCCGAGGCGACAGTGTCGCATCAGATACTCACAGAGACGACCACCAAACAACTGCAGTTAATCGAGCAACAAAACGCCCGCTCCACTGAACTTGCCGGCGATGTAGAGAGTTTGAGGATGTCGCTTGTGACCCAAACTCAGGCAAATGAACATCTTAAGAAGACGCTCGAGCAGGCTCGTAAGTATCGCGAAGAGTTGGAAGAAAACACGCGAGATCTGGAGCGCGAGAACCGCGAATTGAGCAAGACTGCCACCCAAACTCGCAAAGAACTTCAGGCAAATAACCATAAGCTCAGCGTACAAGAACACAAAGTTCACGAAATGGAATACGAGCTGGAAACCAAAACGTCTGAACTCAATTCAACCAAAATTGAGCTGGATAGCGTATATGGCAAAGTCGACAACCTGACCGCGGCCATCGCCCAAGCGTCATCCAACGAATCTGATGAAACTGGTGAGAGTGCAGTTTCGCCGTTTAAAGATCAGCTGGCACAAACTCGGGCGGAACTAAGCCAGCGGATACGAGAACTAAACGACGCGGCTTCTGCACGCGAAGAACTAGAAAAAAACGCGAGTGCTCTTCAAGAACAGCTAGCGCGAGCCCAAGCACAAATTGAAAACAAAACGAAAACTGCGAAAACGCTTGGTGAACAGCTGGTAGACCTCAACAAAAAGCGTGAGCACAACTTAAACGTCATTTCTCTTCTTGAAGAACAAATTGACGCTACGGGCCATTCACCTGCTATCAAAGTCAGCCCGTCTAGCGGGCTGGCACAGGCGCACAGCGCCGAACTAGAAGAAGGAATGCGTGCAAGAGAGAACATCATCGCAGCGTTGGAACAGGAACTTGCAAAAGCGGACATCACGATTGCAGGCCTAAATCAAAAACTGGAAGACGCTCAGCTCACAGAACGTGCTGAAACACGCACTGAAGAACCCGAGAGCGAATCTGTAACGGACGAGCAGTACGAGAAGTTAAGAATTGCGTTGCTCAACAAGACACGCCTGGTGCAGTCGCTTAGTAACGAAGTCAAAGTGAACAAAGACCTTGTCAGGGTCTTCGAGAACGACTCGAATATGTTGCACGACACAGAGGTCAAGCTTGAGACACAGGAAGAGCACAACCAGTTCCTTGAGCACGAACTGGCCATGGCTGTAACGGAGAACAAGACCCTGAAGTCGGAAATTGAAAAAGCGGCAAGGCGAATTGCACGCCAGCAGAACATTGGCCGGACTGTGTCAGAAGATACTCGCATGGCGCAGTTGCGCTCGCGCCTCAACACGCTGGAATCGGAAAACAAACAACAACTGGAAACCATCTCGCAACTGCGTGGTAGACGGGACGCGGCCAGCTAGAACGCGACTGAACTTAATCACTCGACCTCGTGCCCAAAACAACAGGTGGACAGCTGTTGGCCTAAGGCCGGACCGCACGATATGAGCTTACGGGAAGTCGATCACTTCATAACGGCTGGTATTCTCGCCTCTGGCGTGATGTAAAATCGCATCCACAATCGCCCGGTTGTACCACGGCACAACCTGCGCGGCTCGATCCTTGACCGGCTTTAGAATGGACTCCGGTCCAAACGGCTCAACCGCAACCACGGGCTTGCCCAGCGCGCGCGCCAGATCCATCTGATATTGCACAAGGTTGGCGTCTTTTGTGTACGCTGAAGACAACACCATAACCACCTCGGCCTGCTTCATTTGTCTGTTTAACTCTGTTTGAATAGAGTCGATAGAGCTTCCCGGAAACTTGTCGGGCTCACTCAAGTTGACATAAAAAAACGTATCTATTTCAGAAACGTAATCGAAAAACCGTTCGTAGTCGTCGCTTTCTTCCCATGTGTGACTCACAAACAAACGGTACGGGCTTTTTTCTGACATTTCGCTCTCTCTTCAAATCGGCTTGTAAACCCACGTATTTGCGAAGTAATAGCCGCAAACCTGCCTAAATTATAGCAATAGTCTGCCCATCTGACACGGAATTGCTTTGGCTCGAATAGGCCTTGTCACATATACTATGGAATTGAATTGACGGAAGCTCTGCCACCCTTACTGGTTGACGCCGTGCCACCGTCCTGGAATCACCTGGAGTTAACCATGTCTTCGATTACCCTACAGCCCAATCCTACGGCTTTTGACTTACTGCTCAAGATACGGGCGCGTGCGACCGGCGCACGGTTAACCGACGGACTGTCCGACGAAATCGTTCACCGCTTTCTGGAATCCGACCCGTCACTCGCCACAGCCATAAGTGAAGCACACCTGGCTTTGGAACACTTACTGGAAACCGATCCGGCGACCGTCACTGCCGATGAAAGCGATCAGGTTAACTTCTTGCAACAAGGCTTCACCAACTTTTACGCCGATGACGCCATTTGCCCGTACATTCCCCTGGCCGCGAAAGGTCCATGGATAATTACCACGATGGGTGCCGTTGTTCACGACAGCGGCGGTTACGGCATGCTGGGTTTCGGTCACGCTCCCGACTCCGTGCTCGAAGCCATGAATCAGCCACATGTAATGGCCAACATCATGACGCCGAGCATCAGTCAGCGAAACTTCATTCAGGCCATTCAAAAAGAACTGGGTAACCGCCATCAGGACGGCAATCCGTTCGCGCGTTACCTGTGTTTGAACAGCGGATCCGAATCGGTCTCGCTAGCCGCCCGATTGTCTGACGTAAACGCCAAGATTCATACGGACAAAGACGGACGATACGAAGGCCGCAAGATCAAAATACTGGCACTGGACGGAGCCTTTCACGGTCGAACCGATCGACCAGCGCAATTCTCCGACAGTACGCTAAGCACTTACTCAAAACACCTTGCCTCGTTTCGCGATGCAGACCGTTTGATTACAACACCACCCAACGACGTTGAAGCCTTGGAAGCTGTTTTTGCTCAGGCCAATAAAGACAAAGTCTTTATCGAGTCATTCTTTATCGAACCCGTCATGGGCGAAGGTAATCCCGGCATGGGCACAACTCGAGCGTTCTATGACCGCGCTCGTGCACTGACCAAACTGCACGGTTCGCTACTTCTGGTTGACTCCATTCAGGCCGGGCTACGCGCACAAGGGTGTTTGTCAATCGTGGACTACCCAGGATTCGAAGACTGCGAGGCTCCTGACATGGAAACGTATTCCAAGGCACTCAATGCCGGTCAGTACCCTCTTTCCGTTTTGGCGATTACCGCTGAGACCGCTGAGCTCTATCGCAAAGGCATATATGGCAACACCATGACCAGTAATCCGCGCGCACTGGATGTAGCGTGTGCGGTGCTGAACGAAGTTGACGACTCTCTTCGCCAGAACATCATTGACCGCGGAGCGGAACTTCTCGAGAAGCTTCACGTGCTCGCCGAAGAAGTAAACGGTGACATGCACAAAATTCAGGGTACGGGCCTACTCGCCAGTGGCGAACTCAACCCGGACAAGTTCAAAAGCTACGGCGCAAACAGTACAGAAGAATACCTGCGTAAAAAAGGAATCAGCGTCATTCACGGCGGCAAGAACGCGCTGCGTTTCACACCTCACTTTCGGATAACGTCCGAAGAAATCGACATGATGCTAGCGGCGGTCAAGGACGCCCTAATTAATGGGCCACGTAAATAGCGCATTTGTATTACGACACATTCTGACTTGCCTCGGCGCTTGCTATCTTCATCAGGTAGCAAGCGCTGCGTACAGATCAAGCGGTGACACACATGTCTGAACACATGACACGCGCCCGCTGGCCTGCCTATTTAATCCTGCTTGCGCTGACAGCCACCTTTGCGTGGGTGTTCCTGTTAAGCATCGAGCGAATCAAATCGCCGGCCGCAGACCTTGATCTTGAAATGACCGACTCTCTGACGGGCAGCCTAAAGCTTCAAATCACGCCAAAGCTTGGTGCAAAATCGTCTAGCCCTGGCCCCGTTAAAAGACTTCCGCAACCCGCACCGTGGTGGCCCGCAACGCTGTTCGGGTTAGCCTTTCTCTGCGGCTGGCTGTATCGACAGGGAATATGGCAGCCACCTGCACACAAGTGGGTCTCAAGTGGTAGCGCTGACACCGGCCAAATCGAAGAAGCAAGCGAACAAGACAGCAGTGGAGTCGCACACTCGATAGCACAAGCCCCCGGTCCGCATACGGCTATGCGGCCAAGCGAACCAGACCTGAACACCGACTTCCCTTGGGACGACTCTTTACTCGATGACACTCAAGGGCTCACCAGTGAGGAGCACATCGCCCGACTGAAAAAGCAAAACGCTTCGAAAGCTGAGATCATCAAAGCCCTTGAAATACTGGTAACCGAGAACCGGGAGAAATGGCTGCACCAGGACGAGACGGAATACAGGCTCAATAACCACATCCAAACTCTGTCAGACGACTTAAAAGTCGCCATTCAACAACTCCAGAGACTGCAAACAGACAAAACATCACCCACGGGCACGCACAAGAGGACTAGAAATTCTCAGTCATGAAATGACCGGAAATTGACGATGTCCCCTGCCCACATGTTCTGAAAACGGCCATGAATTATGCGCAAATCCGCAGAGCGGGTTTTTTGACCACATATTATGTCGTATCGATGCCCGCGGTTTTCCGGGCGATTACAAAATAACCCTGAGCTAATCGACTACTTTTGGGTCGAGACACAACCCCTCCCACCGATTATGTTGCACCGCTTGTACGGTATTTTCTGATTGTGATGCAGTTCACACCCGATTATTGACGCTTGACGTACAACTGTTGAGCAGCGAAGCATTATCTAAACCAAAAGCTGGAGCTGCACTAACGAACCTGAAACATGCGGCGCATAGTCGCGTTTTTGAAACATCAGATCGTATTGAGCGAGCGAACTTGTCGTGACACGTTTGCACGCGCGATTACGCCAGGAGTAACTACGTGTTTTCTGCACTTAAAAAAGCATTCGGTATGAAGTCCGGTTCTGAATCTGAAATCAGTTCGACTCAAATTGCCGATCCTGTGAACCACCGTTTACAGGGTCAGGCAAAGATTCATGAAAAGTATCCTCAGGTTCGCAGTCTTGCTGTAAACCTTATGATCAGCCCGCCGGACTATGAAACAGAACCCACCTTGAACGGACGCAGCTTCGGTCCGGATTCGTTGGCTTTCTTTGAATTTCGCTGTAAAAATGTAGAGTGCAACGGCGGCGGTTTTGACATCACCGACATAATCACTGACAGCATTGCCAAAGGCGACCGGTCCAGTAACGGACGCCGGATCTGTCACGGAACGCATGGCCGCGGCCCTCGTTCACATAACGTCATACGATGCAATTACGAATTGAATTTTCGGGTGAACATTAACTACGTTGAAAATTAGCCACCGGGAACTCCCTTTCACTGTGGTGAAAGCACATGCCAGAACACCGGAGCATTTAAAAGAACTTCACAAAATCTCTTAAAGTTTCGTATCATCGAAGCCCGAACCTTGTGTTCGGGCTTTTTTTTAGTCGCTCCGTCTACGGCGCTCGCATAATAAGCACACTGTTTTATTCTTAGGAGGCAACCATGGGCACAATTGAGTCTACTGCGGAAACCAAAATTTCCAAGTCATTTTCCAGACATGTCACAACGGTTGCTGACCGATATAGCCGAGCGTTATCCGATCATGGCTTTGACGCGGCAGTGATTTTTTCGGGCACACCGTTAATGCAGTTTCTCGACGACAATACCTATCCGTTCAAAGCCAATCCTCAGTTTAAAAACTGGGTGCCGTTAACCAGCCTCCCTGACAGCTTCATCATTTACGAACCCGGGAGCAAACCTGTTCTGGTCTACTTTCAACCGGAAGATTTTTGGCATAAAAACCCGGATGCTCCAGAGGGCTTCTGGGCTGAACACTTCGATATCAAGGTCATTTCCAACAAAGACAAAGCCCGACAGCTAATGCCCAAAGGCAAAACAGTCTTTTTGGGCGAATGGCAGGAACGCTTTGAGTCCTGGGCAAAATTTTCCGTGAATCATGAAGCGCTTACCAATCAGCTACATTACGACCGGGCGTGGAAAACAGAATATGAAATCGCGTGCATGGAACACGCTTCTTACCTGGGCGCACTGGGACACCGTGCGGCGTTTCTTGCCTTTCAGGAAGAAACTTCCGAGTACGATATTCACTTGGCGTACTGCGCGGCCTGTGAGCACACGGATGAGCAACTCCCCTACAGCAACATCATTGCGCTGAACAGCCACAGCGCTATTTTGCACTATACATATCGCGACACGCACGTTATTCCGGCGAAAGATCGAAAGTCGTTTTTGATTGATGCGGGCGCCGGTTGCAATGGCTACGCATCCGATATCACGCGCACCTATGCATACGACGACAACAGCTTGTTTGGCGAACTGATTGACGGCATGGATGAGTTGCAACGCATAATCTGTGAAATGGTCAAACCAAAAGCCCGCTATCCGCAATTACATCTTGATACTCATCGTGCTATCGGAGGTCTTTTGAGCAACGCAGGTGTGATCAACATTAGCGGTGACGATGCGGCAGCGAGCGGTCTAACATCGATTTTTTATCCACACGGTCTTGGCCATTACATTGGCCTGCAAGTACACGACGTGGGCGGCTTCATGAAAGACAAGTCAGGAGAGCACATGGATCCGCCCGAAGGGCATGAGTTTTTGCGGCTCACTCGACAAATTGACGTTAATCAGGTCATGACCATTGAGCCCGGTATCTACATCATTGACTCTTTACTAAAGACAATCAAAGACGGCAAGCTGGGCAAGAACGTAAACTGGGACATTGTCGATCAGCTCCGTCCCTATGGCGGCATTCGCATTGAAGACAACGTCGTCGTCACAGAAGGCGAGTCAAGGAATTTAACTCGCGAGGCCTTCGAAAAGCTTGATCATCACGAGCACTAGTACACGCCACGCTAATATTCACAACGCCCTCGGTAAACGCTGAGGTAAAACACGCCTACTGAAAAACCAGTCAGCTCCCCAAAAACCTTTCTAGAAAAAAAACGCCCCCAAAAAAGGGGGCGTTTTTTTTCGTGCCGTATGCCTGTATCAGGCACACGAATTACTCGCCACCTTAATTACATGACGTCTGACCACTCGGGCCTGGCTGAGTACCGAAACTCGAAGTGAGCTGGACGAAATCGATGAAGTTAACAGCACCGTCACCGTTAAAGTCATAGGTCGGATTCGTTGTGTTAAACGCGCCAACAAAGGAACTTACATCCAGAAAATTAACAACACAGTCGTTGTTCACATCGGTATCGCACGCATTACCAAACCCATCACCATCAATATCAAGTTGATCACTGTTAGGCTCGTTTGTGCAGTTATCAACATCGTCAGCCACACCGTCCGTATCACTGTCGGCTACGTCCACTTCACAGCTGAAAGCTTTAACGTTATCGACGTACCAGCCAATCAGACCGTTACAGCCATCAGTACCCATGTCGAAACGAATCACCACGTCGTCTCCAGCCGCCGCAATCGCACTGAGATCAATTTGAGATTCGCCCCAAGTTGACTGAAACGCTCCGCCGTCTCGACCGTGCCAGGCTGGTTCGCCTGCCATTGGGTTGTCGCCAGCGTTCAACGCACTGGTGTACGGGTTGTACAGGAATGCAGAAGCTGGAACCAACTGGAAAGCACCACCGTTAACACTCACTTTTACGTTACCGCCGTCCCACTGGGCCTCCGATGACATCGAGTGATCGAAAGTCAGTAGACCGTTGGCAGGAAGAACGAAAGCCGGGCTTTCAAGGTAGTTTACGCCTGCTTCGGTGTCGCTCTGGCAATCGCCAATAATCGGATCTGCAGCAAATGCAGCTTGTCCCGCGACGTTCAAAGGAAGATTACCTGCAACCGTCCACTGTGGGACGTCAAAGGTAGCCACATTGGCAATATCACGAGACCCTACTGTCCAGCCACCCAGACCACTTTCAAAGTCTTGATCCAGCACAGCTACTTCCGACTCACCTGCGCCACACGCGGCCGGAGGGTTTTGTGCGAGCAAGGTCTGGAAGTCACACAGCATGGGCTGCTGATTGAGTTCAACTGCAAGAATCACTTTTTCGACCTGATCACAATCAACCGCCGTGATGATTTCGCCGCTTAAACCTGTGATATCAACGTCTGTGCTCAAGTTACGCAGGTTCTGTCCGATTAGATCGGTACACGAAGCCGAGAGCGCCGCAGCGTGATCGGCATAACCTGAAATAGGCGTTTGATACACATTCATAGTGCGCCAGTACAAATGAGCAGCCTTGGTCAGACCAAGTGGCGCAATGGACTGGCCGTTAAACGTGCCGCCGTCAACCAGAAGCGCAAAGCCGTGGTTAATAATACCGGAGTTCGAGTGAACGCCACCGGAATCGGCACCGGTCGGATCACACGCGTAGAGCGGTGACGACACTTTATCCGGATCGCCCATACACGCCGGGTTCCACATATCGCGAATGGCGCCGCCAAAGGCTGAGGAGTCTTCACCGACCATCCAGCGATAGCTGTTTTGAGAACTGGAGAACAGCGAAATAGACGCCGTGACATTTGAGGCGGCCTTGATTGCGTTACCTTCCGTTTGACTCACCATCACAGAAGGAATACCCGGCGCGCCCGCTCCTCCCATGCTGATCGGGGCACCAGCCGTATTGTTTACGACCAGCGCACCAATAGCGCCGGCGCTAGCGGCGTTGTTAATCTTGTCTACGAACGAGCAACCACCCCGGTCGATCACGGCAATGTTGCCAGACACGGCCGTGCCGATTGTAGTACAGCCCGTATTAGGTACGGCAGCGACTAGATTGCCAGACACGTTTACGTCACCGGCCGGGTTAAAAGCCGCGCCCTGTACGTCGTAAGAACCAGCTACTTCAGCTGGACTGAGCACCGAAAATTCAGGTAAAGGTGACCCGCCGAAAATGGAGCAACCACCCACCGCTCGCGTGCCGCCGGGGGTGTCATTACCGGCGCCATTCAGGAAGTCCACAACCTCACCAAAAATGTCCGAGTAAGCTTCGTTAATGGCACCTGACTGATCAAGATAAATAACGCCGTGCGTTTCCTGCGTGTAGCCGTGAGTCCATTCGTGCGAGACCACGTCGTCGGTAGTTGTGCCATCACAGAAGCGAATATACGAACCAGTGAATTGGGCGTTCGGACACGAGATAGCCGGGTCGTTATTAACCGCGTGCATGATACCGTCGTTGCCATCCCAAGAAAGAAAACCGCCGTTAGTCATGCTGGAGTACAAATTATACGTATCTTCGGTGTAATCAATCAGCTCGTCCCATGCCGTGTTACCCGTTGGTGTCGCATCACCTTCAGACCACACGTTAAACTGGCCGCCAAATCCGCCATCGTAAATCTGCCGATTCATGACATCGTAGGTTCCGGTAATCTGGTCCACAACTTTGCCGTGAACAGCGCTTACGTATATAAACTCGCGAGTATGTTGCCCCACGACTTCAATTTCCCACACCAGCTCATGACCACCGGTGCGACCGCGAACAAAATCTTTACCGTAAATGTAAAGCGTAGCGGGTTCCGCTGTCAGCACACCCAAAGCACGCGGCGCGTGTTGACGAGCCACATGATCTATCGCACTTGAGGCTGCATCTGACGCCGCGATTCGTGGGTTAGTATCAACGCTCAGCTCGGGAGCAACGGCTCCGTTGACCGATTTCAATTCGCCCGAACGATTAATTGCCGTCACAAGACGCGCGCCGAAAACCGGCACGTTGTTGTAAAGCTGTTGAAACTTCTCAGTGCGCTGGCCTGTCTGATCGACGTTTGCGTCGGTCAGCCGAAGCTCGCGATCAATATTGGCAATACCAAAAACCGCTGCGTTCTGGCGCAAGAAACGATTACTTTTATCAGCCGGAGCTCCGGGCATCAGATCACCCCCTTGCCGAGCCTGAACAAATCGAACGTCGCCACTGCGCGCGTCGCGTTTAATACTGACCGGCCCGTCGGCGGCGCGAGCCAATGCATTTTCTGCCTCCGTTTGCGCTGCTGCGCCAACCGAGAACGGAAGCGCGATAGCCGCCGCAAGAAGTGAAAGCCTGAGCTTCATATGAGTTCCCCTAATTACTTATTGGAATAATAGTGCGTGTGATCACCACCCGAATCCTGTGTTCGGATACTGGCTCTTGTTGTTATCTGCAGCTTTACTGCGCCTGCTTACGCTGTTTTCATCAATAACAAAGGCGTTATTGAAAGAAATTCTTTTTATTCTGCGCAGGACACAGGCTGCGTATTTTGTCTGTTGACCTTAGCGTGAAACACTGAGTAAAACCCAAAGGTCGTGACATAACACATCAATTTATTCACAAAAAATTCACTCACAGAGTAAATTCTAAAGGCAGTAGGTACACTGGGTTATACATAAGAACATGAAGGTCTCAATTTGAAGGTTTTCAAGCCAGACGTAGTGACGTCCAGTAACCAGACGCAGTAGTAAAATGGCCCTTTACGGCGTGCCTCAACGCTAGTTCAAAAAGTTTTAATTTAGAAAGATGCGTCCAGAATCTAAAGATTGACTGTCAAGGAATACTGTTGCTGCCCGAAAACAAACACTTCTTAAAAACCGCTGTATCGTTTGGCTTTCCAGCTGGCCTCACGGTAATGAGTATTATGATCGCAGGCTTCATTCTGACAGCGGGCAAAGGTCCGGGCTCGTCACAGGTGACTGGAACAGTCCTCATGCTGCTGGCCTTTTCAGTGACCTTTTTCGGTATAGGTCTGCACCGTAAAAACGTACCGGAACCACCTGCCGGATTTATTCGCTCCTTACTACTGGGAACACTAATCGCACTGTGCGCCGGCGTGGCCTACACATTGGTTTGGGAGTTATACCTATACCTGACAAACTATGTGTTTATTGAGCAATACATCGAAAGCCTGATAGAAACCAAGCGGGCACGTTTTTCAGCGCCTGAGCTTGAAGCCGAATTAGTCAAAGTAAATAACGTGCGTCTGTTCTATTTAAATCCGATTCATCGGATCCCAAACACGTTCAGCGAAATTTTTCCGCCAGGACTAATCGTCGCGGTGCTGTGCTGTATTTATTATCAAATCGTCGACTACTCGCGACGAGACCTCTAAACCCATAACTTGATGATACTTATTAATTGGTGTCGAAGTCTGATTTCAGTACACTGGTTCGTATGCTGAAAACAGACCGAAGTCGCTCTCCTCGATCAAGAGTCACAAGAAAAAAATCAGGCGGACTCAGCGTCTTCGCCGTCGTGATACTGGCCCTCTCTTTAGGTGCGTGCTCGCCTCCACAGGCAAAACGCCCGGTCGCACACGGACTTGAGAAGACGCCCTGCTGGTTTGAAGACCCGGAGAACCTGCCACCGCATACGTGCTATTTCATGAACGTGGAAGAAACTCACGGCCACGATACAGGCCGGACCGTGGCGTTTCCCATCATTCTTTTCAAAAGCACTTCGACGGTCAAACTTAGCCCTGTGTTGCACTTGGGCGGCGGCGGCCCGGGCGCCTCGCTGGCGCTTGATCAGGAATACAACGTCTGGAGTATCTACCAGCAAATGCGATCTCTGTCTCTTGAACAGGGTCGCGATTTGTATTTAATGGATCCCCGAGGCGCCGGGCAAGCGCAGCCGCTGCTAATGTGCCAAGAGTTTGTCGATAACGTTATTCCACGCTGGCAAAAGAACATGAGCCTCCGCGAATCTTATGACAGTGGGCACGCCGATTTCGAAGTGTGCGTGACCGATCTCAAACAGACCGGCCTTAACTTTTCGGCGTTCAGTAGCGAGACGGTAGTAGCAGACCTTGAAAAACTACGCGCGGCTCGCGGAGTCGACCAGTGGGTTTTATACGGGGCATCGTATGCCAGTATCTACGCACAGCTGTATGCGCAATACCACCCAGAACGCATTGAATCGATGATTCTGGACAGCGCTACGTTTCTCGACATGCCTCGGCACGAAGTACTTGTACGAGAGATCACCGAACCCTATCGAAAATTATTTGACCACTGCACCGTCACACAAAACTGCACAAACCTGCCGGTGCAATTGCAAGACCGGACCGAACAACGATTCTGGTCACTGATTAGCAAACTCGACGCACACCCCGTGCCGGTCACTGTCCTTCACCCGGACAGCCTCGAAGAACTGACCGTTGTACTGACGGGCTGGCGTTTTCTCGACAGCATGCTGTGGGGCGTTTACGAAGAGACTATTTTTACCGACTTCCCGAATATCCTGACAGAGCTTGAGAATGGTCAGGGCAGGACCGTCCGTCCCTATGTCGAAGATATTCTTGACTATCTGCTCGACGAATCGTTCGGTGATATCAGCGCAGCAAGTCATTACTGCATTGACCGAAAACCGTACATAGATGAAGCCAAAGTCCGTGAAAAAATCGATACTATTCCGTACGAATACACTAAGAACATTGCCCGGCTCGGACTGGAGTATCTCGACTACTGCGAGGAAATGAACATTCGTACTCAGGGTGGCAAACTCGACCAGCCGATCATTACCGACGTACCTACGCTATTCGTACACGGAAGGCTGGACTCTGTCACGCTGCTGGATCACGTTACAGAACGCCTAAACTATTTTAGTAACGGGCACATCGTGACGTCTTCTCAAGCCCACATTGTATTGGATGACCCGTGCGTTCTTGCCACCGCAAAACAGTTCCTGATTTCTGTTCCTACGACGACTACGGCGACTACGGCGACTACGGCCAAACACTGCACGCAATGAGCGCTGCTAACACTATTATTTACGTTGCACGAGCCATCTTACCGAGATGGGGCGTTTTAAATTTCAACTACGTCGTGTATCTCATCGCGGCAAGATGCCGCTCGTACGCACTCTACTCGGTTCGACAACACCAACCGGGGCACGCCTCACTCTCCCATTTCACGCCGCCTCATTGGCATTGAGTCAATCAACCCAAACAACTCAGCAAGATCAAGTGCCTCACTGCGGCGTTTTACACCGCCGTCCTTGCCAACTAACACTACGTGATATTTGCCTTTCGGAAAATATTTACGCTTCAGGTCGTCACTGAATGTGCCGGGAACACTCACATCGAGGTTGCTGGCGTAGTCGTCGCTGTTTAACACAAACCAAACAACGTCCCGCTCGGCAACATACTCTTCGGCCGCTTCCAGACGCGCTTGCATTTTAGAGTGACTATCGGGCGCGTTTACCAACAGAACCCGATGTTTCCATAAAAATGGGGACAGCGGGCTGTCGGCCATTGCGACGGGCGACAGCACAATCATCTCAAGCATCAGCAAGAGAGAAAAATATCGTTTCAAACCCCTCATTTAAAAAACTACTTCGGAAGCTGCTTGATAACCATCATTTTATCAATCTGCATGTCGTCCATCGTGTACGGGATGCCGCCGATACCCAAACCCGATTCGCGCAGCCCGGCAAACGGCATGACGTCGTCACGGAACGCCGTATGGTCGTTAATCATGATGGCTGACGCATCAAGCGTCCGGTATAGCTCGTTAGCCACATTAATGTCATCGCTGAAAACAGCCGCCTGAAACACCACGGGCAGACTATTGGCCGCGGCAACCGCATCGGCTACGTCGTCGTATTCGTAAACGCACAGGACCGGGCCAAATATTTCGCTGTTGCTGACTCGAACATCAGTCGGCGGATTTAGGAGTACTGTTGGTGCGTAGCAGTTATTCGGCAGCGTGCTGCCACCACAAAGCAATGTCGCTCCGGCTGCCACGGCTTCGTCAACCCACTCAGCCACGCGATCAACCTCGCCTTTACGGATGAGTGGACCCACTTCCGTTGACGGGTCTTCCGGTGCACCAACGACTAACTTTTCAGCTTTGCTTGCAATCGCTTTGGCCAGGTCTTCGGCGATTTCGCTTGGCGCATACACCCGCTGCACAGACACGCATACCTGTCCGGCATGATAAAACCCGCCTTTCAAAATGGCCGCAATAGCGGCTTCCTTATTGTAAGGTGGTGCAATCAGCAACGGTGCGACCCCGCCATGCTCCAGAGCACAACGCGCGCCGGGTGCCAGTTTGGATCGCAACATCCAACCCACTTTCGCACTGCCGATAAAGCTAAAAAAGGCAACGCGCGAATCGGTTACGAGATGTTCAGCCGCCTCACGACTGTCTGTAATAGCGACTTGACACCATGCCGCCGGAAGGCCCGCTTCGCGCAGTATTTTCGCCAGAGCAATACAAGACAACGGTGTGTCAGCGGCTGGCTTTACCACGACAGGGCAGCCGGTTGCGACCGCCGGAACAACTTGATGAACAATTAGATTAAGCGGATGGTTAAACGCACTGACGGCAACAACAACGCCTATTGGCTCTTTTTGCGTGAACGCCAGACGCCCCATGGTTGCAGGAGTAGTTCCCAGTGGTACTACCCGACCGGCATCCGCGCGCAACGTCTCTGCGCACAAGCGTACACCGTCAATTGCTCTCACCACTTCCGCCTTCGAATCGGTATACGGCTTGCCTCCTTCACTGGCGGCCAATAGAGTCAGCTCTTCAATTCTCTCGCCCATCAGATGAGCCGTCTTATCCAAAATGGCAAGACGCTCAGGAATAGTCAGCCAGCCGTCGCGGGCTTTAAAGGTCGCCTGAGCTACGGACAGCGCATCGTCAATGTGATCAACGTCTACCGCGTCAATACAGTCCAGCTCGCGTCCATCGTAAGGAGAAACTACGGACAGCGTAGCGCTTGTGGGTCGTGTACTCTCAAGCATCAAATCGCGCATTGAATCTCCCCCAGTTTTTTGGTCAAAATCTGGTTCTCGCGGTAGTCGATCGGAATCACAACGAGGCTGGGACCAGTTTCACTAAAAGCGTTTTCCAACACGTCCGCTAACTCGGCCGACTTGTCGACGCAGTGTCCATTCCAACCGAAAGACTGCGCGAGTAACTTCCAATCGGGATTACCGAAGGCAAGATCTGTGTGGTGACCAAAGTGAGTCTGTTGTTTCCACGCGATGAGTCCGTACGCATGGTCTTCCCACACCATCATGACGATATTGCTGTTGAGGCGAATCGCCGTTTCCATTTCCTGCACGTTCATCAAGAACCCGGCGTCACCAGCTATGCCTAGAATACGCCGGTCGGGTTCGACAATGCTGGCCGCGATTGCGCCCGGCAAGGCGAAACCCATGGAACAGAATCCGTTGGGAATAAGGCAGGTGTTGGGCTCGTGACACTGATAGTGCCGCGCTATCCACATTTTGTGAGCACCAACGTCCGACAGCAAAATGTCATGTGCGCCCATAACCTGACGTGCGTCCCACAGCGCCTTTTGTGGCCGTATAGAACCGTCGGTTTGATCATCTTTATACTCGGCAAAGTCGTCCTGCATGCGGCTTCGGCTTCGCTTTTGAAGCGCGAAATCGTAATCTGGCAGTCCGTGCTCCTCGATACGCTCGTTAAGCATCCACAGCGCGTGAGCCAAATCACCTACGACCTCCGTTTCCGGCAAGTAGTGTTCGTCAATCTCGGCCGGCAAAAAATCGGCGTGCAGAATATGTTTATCTTTTTGCGCGTTCCACAGATGCGGGTGATATTCGACCATATCGAAACCCAGCGTGATGACCAAATCGGCATCGTCAATCACTTTTGAAATTCGGTCTTTGCTGCCTAGACCCACCGTAAAGAGACAGTAGTCGGCATCCATATCGACACAACCCTTCGCCATGAAGGTTGAAATAACGCCAATGCCAGATTTGTCGCACAGCTTGCGAAGCTGCTTACTGGCTCGTCGCCGTATGCAGCCGTTGCCCGCCAAAATAACCGGTTTGCTGGCGTTCTTTATCATTTCGAACGCACGGTCGATAATCTTGTCGTCGGGAACAGAACGACGGAAGCGTCGAGGCAACAGTGGCTCGGCCTCCGAGTCCATTGCCGCGACGTCCTCAGGCAGCTCAATATGTACAGCACCCGGTTTTTCCGTGCGTGCAACACGTACCGCTTTGCGAACAATTTCTGGAATCGTACTGGGGTTCAGCACAGTAGTCGCCCACTTTGTCACTGGCCGAAACATGCTCACAACGTCCATTATTTGATGGGATTCTTTGTGTAGGCGGTCAGTCGAACCTTGACCCGTAAGCACCAGCATAGGCGCTCGGTCCATATTCGAATCGGCGACACCGGTAATCAGATTGGTTGCGCCAGGGCCAAGAGTACCCAGAGCACCGGCCGGGTTGCCGGTGAGTCGACCATAAATTTCAGCCATGAACGCTGCGCCTTGCTCATGTCGCGTGAGAATAAATTTAATCTTGTCTGACTTCTCGAGTGAAATCATGAAGTCTGCGTTTTCTTCGCCGGGGACGCCAAAGATATACTCGATACCCTCTTCTTCAAGACATTTTACAAACAGGTCTGACGCTTTCATGCGATCTCCTTGGGGAAACTTGAGGTGTAACAGAGTACAGAAAGCTTAAGACCCTGTTGTGACTTTATTTATTTCAGTGGTGCCGTTCCAGCACCCAAGATCAATAAGAACCACCTTACGTTAGATTCGGCACAAACAGCGCTTTGTCCGTATGCAATAACAGTGATTCTTGCTTCTGACGGAATTATCATCGGCCAATATACCCGAAACTCAAGCCACGCTAAGTCAACCGCCTAGTATTCTCCCTGAGGAAACGATGTCAGCTAACTAGCAAGTGATCATCAGGTCCTTGAGCCTGTTATAGAACTCCACAACGCGAGGAGCAGTAATTTGACGCTCCTCTTGGGCATCAAGCAGCTGGCGGGTGCGCTGACAAAGACCAGGTTCGCTGGAGCCGATTGGACTTACAAGCTGCCACTGCGCTACCGCAATCGCCATTTCAGATTCAACTACTGCCGGGTGCTGCGCTTTGTAGGCTGAAATCAACGTCGGCATGCCCTCGACGGCGTCCTGAATGTGTCGCTCAGGCGACGTTATTCCGGACAGTTGCTGGGCCGCGATTCGCCGAGCGTACAGTAGAGGAAAGATTGTCGCGGCATAGGTGTTATGAGAGCGATCTGCTTCGAGCGCCGTATTTATTGTCTTGAGCACATCCTCATAACGCCCAAGATTAATTTGTGCCGAAGCAAGATTGGTCAAGAAACCAATCACTTCAGGATGACTAACTGAATGGAGTTTCGTTCGCATTTCAATTGCTTGTTCGTACAATACGACGGCCTCCTCATTGCGTTGTTCAGCTCGTCGCAGCGACGCCAGATTGCCCAGCGTCAACGTGTAGTCCGCCGACTCACCGAGGTCTCGGTTTTCGAGCATCTCCAGAGAGTTTGTAAAAGCTACTTCCGACTTTAAGAACTCACCACTTCTCATATACGTCAGGCCAAGATTATTTTGAACCCGGGATAGTAATCTGAACGATTTATCCGTTTCCGTTGGCGTGGACTCAAGCGTTAAAACCGCCGCTGCAAAATATTCGGCCGCTTCAGTGGTCTTACGCCGGCTGTTTTCAATAAGACCCAACATATTCTGACTTTGAGCCATAAGGAATACGTCACCAGCACGAGACGCAGACTCCAGCGCCTTGAGCGCGTAACTTTCCGCCTCTTCATAATGCCGTTGCGCGCGTCGTATCCCCGCCATCTCAATTTCTATTTGAGACGCAAGACTCGGGCTTTCCTGCTTGAAGTTTTCAACGAGTGGTTCCGCCTCGCCAAACAGCTCGAAAGCTTTCGGGTACTCGCCCATCTTGAGATAAGACTCACCCAATGCTCGCAAAATGTCTGCCTGGCTTGATGGCTCCGAAATAGGCCTGGCCTTCAATCGGTCTCTGGCTCGATCCAACAATTCAACCGCGCTTAGATCGCCTTCTCCCGAGTTTCCAGGGTCGGCATCAGCGAAAATCGATTGCATAAACTCACTGGTTGAATTAGACCTATTCATCGCGCGTTCTGCGCGCTTCGAATTATCAACGGCCTTGTTCCACATAAACAGAGACAGAGCCAGCATCGACACCAGTGACGCCGCAATCCCTTTCTTAATCAGCCCTGCCCGATCAGCTCGCCTTAAAGATTCACGAACGAAGGTCTGTTGAGCCTCATCGAAGAAACCTTCTCGTTTCAGCAATTCCTTCGCGTCAACCAGCATTTTGCCGTCTCTCAGCAAATAGGTAGGAGACTGGGCATCGGCGTGCCATTTATTACTCAGCTCGCCGAGCCAACCACGATAGCGAATGTCTGAGTAGCTTTTGTGCGCCCAGTCACGAGCCCGCTCCCAATAGGCCAGAACCGACTCGTGTACAACTTCGATACTGGCAACGTTTGAATACTGATCCAAGAAGCTCACCATCAGTCGAGCATCGACGAATTTGTCGACCAGCTCTCGGGCATGGGGTATTTGGTCTACCGTCTCCAGAGCGACTGATTTCTTCAGCAAACGACCAGCGTTGCGCGGGTCAGCCGTCACCAGCAAGCTCAACATTTGAGGCAAGACTGCTTGCGCGTCGGTCGGCAGACTTTGAAATACGCGTTCCGCGTGACCTGAAAGACACCCCTCAAGATTACCCAGAGCCTCGTACTGTTCAAAAGTCAAAACACGAGATTCTGAACAGCCTAACTCCAGCTCTCTCAATGCGAACTGCAGCAATGGCAAACTGTTCGCGTGAGTCGAAGCCTCGTCGATCAAAACAACATCCAAAGACTGGCCGTCGGCGCGACGCTCAAATTCCAATCCCGCCAGCGCCGCCGGCTTGCGGACGATGTCCGCAATTTCGGCTGCACCGGGCTGAGTAACATCGACAATACCGTGACCACCCTTTAAAAACCGAAGTGCTTCGTGACTCATCAGCAACGGATAGAACTCGCTGCGCATGGTTGCGATGACTTGCACAACTCCGCTGCGGGCCAGCGAATAAAGAGCCGCGAGAATCAAATCACGATTCTCACTCCGAGGCGTTACCGTAGACAACAATTGCTCAAACTGATCGAATAGAATAATCACGCGAGAATCAGGCTTCTCGGCCTCGCCCGCTTCAATTGCGACTAGCCGGGTAATCGCGTCGTCTACGTCTTCGGACAGCTCCTCTACAAAACGGCCGACCGCCTGATCTGACGCACTGGCTCCGTCGAACACCTCCAGTAGCTGCCCGGCAAGTTGTTGCAAAGCGTCACCGGCACCGTGGGCCGACTGGAAAATAACCACCTTGGGTGTCTCTTGTTTTTCAGCTGCCTGTTCCAAAAGAGCGGGTATAACGCCGGCCCTGGCTAGAGATGATTTGCCGCTGCCGCTGGCACCCAGCAGCATTATGAAGGCACGGCCGTCGGCAATTTGTCGGTCCATCGCTTTGCAAGTCTGGCGAATCAACGTTTCCCGGCCGAAAAACTGATTAGCGTGATCCTGGTCGAATACCTGTAGACCCCGATAAGCACTGTCGAGTGACACGAGCTCCCGGATTTTCGGTTCGATTTTGGCTTCAGGCCTATCTCCGGGGCTAAGGTTTAGTCGATACCCCCGTTTGGATAGCGTGTCGATTGCCGTGCCCTCGCCTTCGAGAGTCAGCGATTTTCGCAGAAAATAGATACCCCGCCGCAGCGCTCCACCGTCGACAAACACTCCCGCCCACACTTCCTCAAGAAGATATTCGCGACTGACAATTTGCCCGTGATTCTCAACCAGACACAAAAGCAGCTGCATGACCTTAGGCTGGATCTGACGCACTTCCTCTTCGTGCACGATACGGCCAGAGGCTGGTTCGACGACGAAAGGCCCCAGCGAGAAGGACTCAAGATCAGTGTATTTAGATGACATAATTGCTTTTACAGTGGATTTCCATCATGCCCGTGCCTCTGGATGTGGGTGGCCGAACCCCGAGATTGCCGATTACAGGCATGAAAAGCCGGTTATGTCGTAAACCTGATCTAAATCGAAATAAATGAGAAAAAACTAGGCTTTTCAATAAAATACCAACCATGACAGTACCGACCAAAAGAATGATAACAAAACGATAACAGCAAAAGTACTAGAAACCGCCCCCTTGCTATTGAATAAGGGTTATCGGAAATGGATGATAGTCGCATAAATAAAAAACAATCGTAAAGGGCCCTCTATCATGAACAGCATAAGATCAAAAACAGCATTAAAAGTTCTCGCCGCCGCCGCATTGGGAGCAATCTCTATGAGCTCACATAACGCTTTCGCCACTTCTGACCGGTTGTGCGCGAATGGTGAGCCGAGCAACTGTTACCTTGTAGGTGACTTTCCGGCGGACCTTATTCAGGCTGCCGGCGACCCTGCTGGCACCTTTGGCGCTGGACCTGCAACCATTCGCTTTATTAACGGCGACTGGTACATCGGTGACTATTTTGTTGGAAACTTTGGGGCCGCAGGCTGGACACCGGTTATCGGTGACTGGGACGGAGACGGCATTGACAACATTGGTGTGTACAACAACGGCACCTGGGTTCTAAAGCAATCCTGGAATTTTCAACCCGCAAGCTATGACATCGAGATTCACCAGTCCTTCGGAGGTCCAAAATGGCTGCCGATTGTAGGGGACTGGAACAATGACGGTCATGACACACTGGGCGCGTATAAGGACGGCACGTTTAAAATCCGCATGATTTCCGGGAATTCGTTGACAGACAGAGTTATCGACTTTGGAGACCTCGGATTTCCCGACGATTTCGACGGCCAAAGCGCTCACCCGATTGCCGGTTCATTTGACAACGGTCCTGATCGAGTAGGCATTACGCATGATGGCTACGCCTTCTATTCGAGAACTAACGACGCTGGCACGAGAAGCATTTCTTACCCTGTGTCATCCAATATCCACATCGGCTTCATACCTTTCGGAGTGGGGGCAGGAAACACGCGATTTCCGCTAGTCATTGACGCACACGATCCTAACGCCGTCAGCACCAAAGCCAATCTGGTCTTTTCTAAAAAGCCGGCACCTGGAAATTTACAACCCTCTGGCCCAGGCCTTGGAGGATTGTGGATCTTAACCATGTTCAAGAACCTGGAAGGAAACCCGGTAGACGGCGACGCAACATACGATCCGTATCCTATTGTTTTCTAAAAGCTGGTGATTTGCGAAAGCCCTTGAAAACCCTATGGGCTGACGAAAACGACAAGCACTTTTAATCTCCTTCCAGTGAACACTCGTTCCCTCGATACCGTAACTGGAATTTAGACGCCGACCTTGAAAAAGGTCGGCGTTCTTTTTGCCTGCTTGTAACAACTCGCACCACCAGAGCATGTTTGTAAAGAGATCCGCCAAACCCGATATCGAATGCACTTCGAACGCTTAATGCGATGCCATTCTTAATGAAGAAACCCATTCTCAGAGCAGCCCTTTTTGAATTACGACCGTTACATTCGTATTCAGCGCTCTATTTTTTTCACAGTGGAGCAAGAGGCAGTCAATAGCGGCCGATAACACTTAGATAACAGTTTTGTAACGCATCCATAACACTCAACCTATTGGTTTTATTCCTGTATTCGATAACCTAGTAAAAGATGTGACAAACGACTAACAGACAGGAGTACGAACGTGAGAAGAACAGCACCTGCAAACTCGATTGTTATCACTTTATGTGCAATCAGCGCTCCCTATGTGCTGGGTGAAAACAGCGAAACAATCCACGCTTTCGAGGCGATATCAACCCGCACGCTGAACAGCACCAACATGGATTCCAATGCACCCCGCGTTAGTGCCGTTCGCAATACGGACAGTGACTCGGATGGTATTACCAACGATTTGGATAACTGCACGCTAACGGAAAACAACGACCAGCGCGATACAGACGCTGATGGTTACGGCAACTTGTGTGATGCTGATTTTAATAATGATCTTGCTGTCAACGTTGTAGACCTCGGTATTTTTCGAAGCCGCTTTTTCACAGGAGATCCTGACGCCGATCTAAATGGCGACGGAATTGTCAATGCGACCGACCTCGGGCTGTTTCGTACGCGTTACTTTCAACCTGTTGGCCCGTCCGCTGTAGGCAATATCGGACCACTCCCACCTGAGCTCGATGCATTTGGAAATCCGGACTTTTTCAACGAATTGCCAAGTTTCTTTATCAGCCTGGACGGCAACTTTACGGTCACATGGTCAAGCACGCCCGGGGCTGTGAGCTACGATGTGACCAGAGAAAAAATTGATCCGCAACCGGACACTTTCAATACAACAGTCGTCGGCTCAAATCTTCTGGACCAAACGAATCTTCCGCGGGGTGTCTATTTGTACACCGTCAGGGCCTGCTCTCAAACGGGAGTTTGCGGCAAATTGAGCGAACCCATTCGTATCGAGGTGGAATATCTCAACCTCCAACAGGAGAACGACCAATAGTGACAACAAACGCAGTTGTTTTTAACAGGGCCGACCAATGCATAACGTGTATCTCCCCCTCATCACGCATCGCCGACTTTGACGACCTCGTCGAATTCGCGGTCGGCCCTGATTAACAACAACGGCTTAAATAAGTAATTCTGAACATTAAACAACCGAACAAAACAGTTTCGGCAACGGCGACAGGTTCACCAGTTGAGTCCACGCCAAGCCGACCCGGTGTATGCCTAGTTGCAATTGAAGTGTGATGAGGCAAAGGCAGATCCTGACCTGGTAATGGAGTAATCCAGCTACCGTTCTTGGCCCCTCAGGACTGCATAGCAGGAAACGATAGTCTTCCTGCCTTCGGGCCGAACCGTATTCTGAGTACGGTTCGGCTCATTTTTTATCGACAAGCGCTATACGCCGCTACTAACCCCGTGCGCATGCTCGTGAGCCAGATGACATAACTCGCAGCAGCAATTTCAAGCCAGCGACGCAGTCGGCGTTCGAACAGCCATACTCAGCGAAAACACATACCTTCTGAGTGCGTAGCGACCGAATAATCGCAACCTTTAGCATTCCATTACTAAAAAATTTCGCGACCGTTGTGACGTAGCTTTATTGCAGTTTTCGTGAAGTAGTACACGGTATGTCAAATGCCGTAAGCGATACGATTCGCGTATGAAAGCAATTAACTGGAACCGGGTCGCCATTGCCTGGGCGCTCGTGTTACTCGTCACACTCGCAGGCTCGCATTTGACGTACGCGTCAGAATGGTCGGTCGTCATTACAGACGAAAACAACCAACCCCTCAAGCACGCGGCCGTTATTCTAAGTAACGGCGACTCTGTCACACCACTCGCTGCTACAAAAATTGCACAACATGACGCCGAGTTTATACCCGCTGTTTCAATCGTCGCTCAGGGCAGCGCCGTTTCGTTTCCAAACTTCGATCGGGCGAAACACCACGTCTACTCTTTTTCAAAAGCCAAGGCTTTCGAACTTGAGCTATTCAAAGGTAACCCAGCAGAACCCGTGTTATTCGATACTCCCGGCATCGTCACCATGGGCTGCAATATGCACGACTGGATGTATGCGGTAACGTACATAGTGGATTCGCCTTACGCAGCACTCACTGACGAAAAAGGTCTTGCGGTATTCACCGACTTGCCAAACGACCGTTTTGAATTGGCCGTTTGGCATCCGCGGCACCCTCAGAAAGACGTAGTCGAAACGATCTTAGTGTCTGAAGCCAATAAACTGCATTCTATTGCCTTACCTCTAAGAGTCGAAACGCCACGACCGCAACGCCCTAAACCCATAGCGCGTAGAAGTGCTTCAAACTAATTTCTCAACCGTCCCTTACCAGACTCACAAGGATCAAAACCACCGAATGACACTCTCGTTTCGCAATCGAATTTTCGCCGTCATCGTTAGCCTGCTGCTGGTTTCACAGCTGGTCACTATGGCTGCCGTGCTGTTTGCAACCCAGCGAAGCGCGCAACAACAGGCTCTGCAAGACCTTGAAGTGGGTACGCGTATTTTTGACGACATTTTGGAATCCAGAAGCGCGCAGGTTTCCGAAACAGTGGGTGTTTTGGTCAATGACTTTGGGTTTAAAAGCGCAGTAGCAACGGCAGACGACGAAACCATTCAGCTAGCGCTAATTAATCAGGCGTCGCGCATAAACGCTGACGCCATGTTCTTTCAAGACGTGGACGGACATGTTGTAGCGCTCCACGACGATTTCAGCAGTAAACACTCGCTAACGTTACTCGACCTGCTCGAGTCGTCTGGCAAACAACCCGATACGGTTCAAACCTACATGCTGCTCGACGGACACCCTTACCAAATTCTGGCTAAGCCTATTTTTGCACCCTCTCACCTGGGCTGGGTCATGGCTGGCTTCTTGGTAGACAGCGACCTTGCGAACAACGTGAAGGGACAGTCGGCCATGGATATTTCCTTTGTGTCCGCTAATTTACCCACTGTCGTATACGGCACCTCACTCAGCCTGAGCGGCGGCACCGAGTCAATTAGCCAGTCTAAAACCGGCAATCAGGTATTCCCCGCCACGGTAGAAATGGACAAGCAGGAATTCCTGACGGATGCGCTGATGCTTTCTGAATCGGCCGGGCTGCAGGCGTTGCTCCATGTTTCGCTGGATGTCGCCATGCAGGCGTATCACACACTCAAATGGCAAATGGCGCTAATCGGTGTAGCTACGTTGTTATTATCTTTACTGCTGGCCTCGCAGCTGTCTCGCGGTGTAACTCAACCTATTGGCTGGCTGTTGAAAGCCGCAAGGCGTATTGGACGAGGTGACTATCAGAACCCGATCAAGGTGGAACGCAAGGACGAAATTGGTGAACTTGCCAGCACGTTAAATGACATGCAGAAAGGTATTGCGCAAAGAGAATCAAGCATTCTGCATGCCGCCCACCACGATTCGCTAACGGACTTGCCTAGTCGCTCAGTGGTATCCGACCGTCTTGCGACAGCGATTAAGCGAGCGGACCGCAATAAGCAACAGTTTGCGGTGCTCATGCTTGATCTTAACCGGTTTAAAGAAATTAATGACACGCTTGGCCACGCCATGGGCGACGAAGTCATTATCAGAGTCGCCCGACGTCTCGACAACGTAGCGCGAAAATCGGACACCGTTGCCCGACTCGGTGGTGACGAGTTCTTGATGATTTTAGAAAACTGCAACGACGAAAATTGCCGTGAAACGACCCATCGGATACATGAGGAAATCACCCGACCGTGCAAGATAGACGACATTGTCATTAACGTGCGCGTCAGCATGGGCCTTGCTCTTTATCCAAAAGACGGTAAAGACGCGACCACGCTGCTAAGGCGATCTGACATTGCAATGTACAGCGCGAAAGAGGCACAGGTTGACCTGTCCATGTACCGCAGCGGTCAGGATGAGGAGCACTTGCACAAGCTGGGCCTGATTGCCGATTTATGCTCTTCCATTGAAGACGACGCCCTAACACTGTTTTATCAACCCAAAGTTCGCTCCTGCGACGATACGGTTTCAAGCGCTGAAGCGCTGGTGCGCTGGAATCATCCCGAACACGGGATGATCTTTCCGGATCAATTCATCACGCTGGCAGAGGAATCCGGCAACATAGGACTGCTTACCGACTGGGTGCTTCGAACCGCTTTGCAACAGCTGCATGCCTGGCATCGACAAGGCATCGAGATCAGCATGGCAGTCAACCTGTCCGCACTCGACTTGCTCGACACGCAGCTACCGGCAAGAGTTGAAAGCTATCTCAAAGAATTCAACATAGACCCCAAGTGGCTGGATCTGGAGATTACGGAAAGCGCTGTCATGAAAGACGCCACGCGTGCCAACAACACACTCAACCAGCTGCGCGACCTTGGCACCACTATTTCCATTGACGATTTCGGTACAGGCCATTCCTCCCTCGCTCAGCTGCGCCGATTACCGGTTCAGGTACTCAAAATTGACAAGGGTTTCGTTATGGCCATGACCGAAAACTCCGACGACGAAGTCATCGTACGGTCGACTATCGAACTCGCGCACAACATGGGTCTGACCGTGGTAGCCGAAGGTGTAGAAACGGAAAGCCATCGCGACATGCTGACGAGCTACGGTTGCGAAAACTTGCAAGGCTACCTGTTCAGCCGCCCCGTAATAGCCAGCGAGTTCGAGACCTGGCTAGCCAATCGAAACTTACGAAAAGAAGACGTAGCGTGATCCCTATGATGAAGCGATTGCCCAGCCTAATTGCCGGCCTTGCTCTGTGTTGCCTGACCGCCGCTGCCAGCGCAGACGGTCGGCTACTAGGCACCGGAGGCGCAACCCAACTTGAAGGTGCCGCAGGTGGCGGTCTCGTCCCTTGGGCCGTGCTGGGTGGTTACGCTACGGAAGACGATTACAGCGTTACGGTTGCCACCACCGGCGTGCGCAGTGACGACTACGACCTTAACGCTTTCGGCGCCTCGTTCTCGGTCAAGAACAAGATCGAGTTCTCTTTTATGCGCCAGGAACTTGATATTGGCGCACTTTCTGCGCCGTTGGGAATTGATCCAAACACACAGCTCAAGCAAGACATTGCTGCGGTCAAACTCAGACTTTATGGAGACCTGATTTACGGTCGCTGGCCACAGTTTGCCGTAGGCGTGCAGCACAAAAAGAACACAACATTCGGCATTCCGTCCGTCGCCGGCGCCCGCTTTGATTCCGGCACTGATGTATATATCAGCGCAACTCGCTTGTTTATCGCCGGCCCATTCGGACGCAGCCTTCTGGTCAACGGTACGCTGCGGTCAACTTCTGCCAATCAGCTGGGGCTACTCGGATTCGGTGGTGACAAAGGCGAGAGAAGCCTAAACGCAGAGTTTTCGACGGCCGTTTTATTGAACCACAAGGCGGCGATCGGGTTTGAGTACAGACAGAAACCGGATAACCTGTCGTTTGCTAAAGAGGACGATTGGTTCGACCTATTTGGCGCCTACTTTTTCAACAAAAACGTCTCGGCCGTGCTGGCCTGGTCACATCTCGGTGACATCGCCACATTAAAAGACCAACGAGGCATGTACCTGTCGATTCAAGGAAGCTATTGGTGACTAAGTTTCGTCGCGACATGCAATGCTTGGTAATTGCGACCGCATTCACCATGCTGACTAGCTGCTCTTCAGTACCGTCCAACAAGGTTGCTCTTTACCAGCAGCTGGGTGGTGACTCAGGCATCGAAAACATAGTTGATGAGTTTGTATACATCATGGCGACCCATCCTAAACTGGCTTCGCTGTTTGAATTTACGGATATAGAGACACTTCGTGGTCACCTCGAGGATCAATTCTGCGAACTCAGCGGCGGCCCTTGCACCTACTCGGGCAGAGGCATGATTGAATCTCATGAGGGCATGAACGTGTCGCATGGTGAGTTCAATCTAGTGGTTGAACTGCTACAGCAGGCAATGAGGACGCATCGGGTTCCTGTTGGACCGCAAAATAGACTCATCGCGCTGCTTGCCCCTATGCATGAAGACGTTGTTCACCGGTGAGCGCACTGTTCCGGGGGACCACATACTCTGTTTTGCAAACCATGCGGCTCTCGTATGAAGTTTAAGTAGAAGTCGTTCTGCCGTTACCGGCTGACGCAAGTGCTCGCATAATGACCTCCCGAGTATCGGCCGGATCGATCACAGCATCAATTTCCAAAAAAGCGGCGGCCTCTGTTGCCTTGCCCAACTCGTAAAGCTGCTTAACCAGTTTTTGAAAGAGAGCGTCCCTCTCCGCACCTTCAGAAGCACGCTCAAGCTCTTTTCGATAACCCAGCTTGACCGCACCTTCCAAACCCATTCCGCCGAATTCACCACTGGGCCAAGCCGCCATAAACACCGGTTCAACGAATGAACCTCCGGCCATCGCCATAGCGCCAAGACCGTAACCTTTTCTGAGCACAATGGTGACCACCGGAACTGTAAGCGCCGCGGCCGTGACAAACAGACTGGACATTCTTCGAACTGCACCCTCTTTCTCACTGTCGGGACCGACCATGAATCCGGGTGTGTCGGTTAGTGACACAATGGGCAGCTTATAAGAGTCACACAGCTGCATGAACCGGGCTACCTTCTCCGCACCCACAGCATCAATTGCGCCTCCAAGTGGAATCGAACTGTTGGCAATGACACCCACAGGTTTCCCTTCAAGACGCATAAAGCCGGTCACCATTCCTTGCCCATACTCGGCCCGAATTTCAAGAAACGAGTCTGTATCCGCAAGTATCTCTATGAGCTCTCTTATCTTGTAAGCCCAGCGCCGATCTTCCGGAATTAAGTCACGCAGCTTCGCTTGATCTTTGCACTGCCACTCATCAGCACTACCCTGGAAATAACTCAATACACACCTCGCCAACTGCGTTGCGTGTTTCTCATTTTCAGCCACAATATCAACCACACCGTTTCGGGCCTGCACGTCAATCGGACCGATATCCGTCGGCGCAAAACTTCCCAGACCTCCACCTTCAATCATCGCCGGACCCGCCATTCCAATACAGGAAGACTTTGTGGCAATAGTAATGTCAGCGCTTCCGAACAAGGCCGCGTTGCCGGCAAAACAGTAGCCGTTGTTGACTGCAATACGTGGCACCTTTCCACTCAGTCTCGCCCAGGTCGCAAAAGCAGTTGTATTGAGGCCAGCCATTTGCACCAGCACGTCTGTATCTCCCGGGCGACCTCCGCCACCCTCTGTGTACATGACCAAAGGTAGTCTACTTCGAGAGGCCACCTCCAACAGACGGTCAAGTTTTTGGTGATGGAAGAAACCTTGAGTGCCCGCCAGCACGGAGTAGTCGTTTACCACAACCGCAACCTGAGAGGCTTTATCGTCGAAGCGATCATTGTTAATCGATGCAAGCCCGGTAAGAATACCGTCCGCCGGTGTAGCACTTTGCAATTCAGTATACTCCCGTCGCGAACGCTGAGCGGCAACGGCAAGCTGGCCGTATTCGACAAACGAGCCTTCGTCAACGAGATCCGCGAGATTTTCTCTAGCCGTGCGGTAACCTTTTTCGTGTCTTTTGGCAATGGCTTCAGATCGATTTTCATCCAGCGTTTTTTTCATCCTGGCTTGTAGCCGTTCTAATGGGCAACCGGCGTCATCGTGCTGTTTGGACATATCCGTCCCCCTGAGCTTATCGGAAAAAAAACGGGATAGTGCGTCGCGAAATACGGGGCGAAGCCTGTTTATTTGACGAGTCTTTATTGTGTCACGGTTTTCGTTCTGCAACAGCTAACCGCCCGTTCCAAACCACTTTTTCCGCGCTGCGTTTACGTCATTTCACACAAACTGATCCAGCGTATTTGTGCGGTACAAACCGGCAGGAGCTTAATAACTTGACAATAACCTGCATAAACAATCTTTACACAGAAGAAGTCTTCGCCGCGCATTCACGACGCCCGATAATCGCATGTTACCTAATCAGTGAATTTTGGGTAGACTGATCAACGACTAATAAGGAGAATCTGTAATGGACGTAAAACACGACTATCGCACGCGCACAGCCGCCATCGCGGCCTCAATCCTGGTGGCAATGGGATTCGCTCCAGGCGCCTACGCGACATTTTTTGATGTGCAAGGGGAAGTAACCAGCTGCAACAGTTTCGCTTGTAATCTGGCAGGCATTGGCATTGGTAATCAAATTAGTGGCTTTCTTGAAGTTGATACAGCGGCTTCAGAGCCGAACAGCACGTTCACCGGAGACGACATTATTCAGGGCGAAGTGTCAGTAGGTGATCTCGGCAGTGGCGTACTACCCGGTCCGTTCGCTGGTACGTCTTTGACAACCGATGCCAGCGGGGAAATTGTGTCGGGCAGCGGAGAAATTTCAACGACCGTCGACACAGGACTCGGTGATGCTGAAGTCATTATCACGCTCGACGCCACAAACTCTGTCTGGGTTGCCACAACAACCTTTTTCGGATTAGGCGAAGTGTCGAGTGGGACACTTGTGTTTGCACGACGCATAGACAGCGACGGCGACGGCGTTACTGACACGATGGACAACTGTACGCTGGTAGCCAACCCGTCCCAGCTCGACTCCAACGGTGACGGCTTTGGCAACTTGTGCGACCCGGACCTTGATAACAACGGCACCGTCGCTTTTTCTGACTACGCCGCCATGATTATGGCGTTTCTAAGCGTCCCCGGTGATCCAAACTGGAACGAAGACGCCGACCTGAACGGTGACGGCGTCATCAGTTTTCAGGACCTGTCCGTATTCCCGGCGTTTTTCCTGGGAAGCCCAGGACCTAGTGGAGTTGCACCCTAGCGCAGTACACCTGCACAAAACCCGGACGAACACCCGGGTCTGTAACAAGTGAACATCCGGGGCAGACTACGGCCTGCCCCGGTTTCATTAAACGTCGTGCCAATCAGCCAGACGCCTTCTCTCCCGCACGACGAACAAGAAACCACTCATGTCAAAAACAACCGACAACCGTCTGGCACTCATCTTTTTGGGCGCAACCGCGTTTATTAATTCGATGGGCATGGGCCTGATCACGCCTATCATGCCGTCGTTACTACTCGACATCACTGACGGTGACATTGCCGACGCCGCTTTTTGGGGCGGCGTGGCTCTGATCAGCTATGCATTGATGCAGTTTATCTTCTCCCCAATAGTCGGCGCATTGTCTGATCGTTTTGGTCGACGCCCCATCTTGCTGATGTCACTCAGCATGTTCGCTGTCGATATGATGTTGCTCGCTCTGGTTGAGACCCTGCCCTGGTTTTTAGTTATTCGAGCTTTTGCCGGCATTTTCGCCTCCACGTTCTCTACCGCTAACGCGTATATCGCCGACGTCACACCGCCCGAAAAACGCGGCGCCCGTTTCGCTATTATCGGCGCTGCATTTGGTGCCGGCTTTATCGCAGGACCCGCCATCGGTGGCTTGCTCGGAGACATCAACATACGGTATCCGTTCTACGCCGGTGCGGCTGTTGCCACCATAAATACAATATTTGGCGCCCTGTTTGTTCGCGAGTCGCTTTCTCCGGAAAAAAGACGACCGTTTACATGGGCCCGTGCCAATACGATTGGTACACTGGTGCGACTTTTTCGCACGCCCGACCTTGGCTCGTTGCTGCCAGTGTATTTCCTCGCGACGTTGTCGTCATGGGTATATCCAACCGTTTGGTCCTTCGTTGCGAAAGCAAAGTTTTTGTGGACAGAAAGCGAGATCGGCTGGTCGATTGCCTACTACGGCGTGATCTCGTTCATCGCCCAGGCTGTGATCATTCAAATTGTACTGCCGCGCATTAGTGTCCGTAAGGCCATCTGGATTGCACTGCTTGTTGAAGCATTTGCCCTGTTCGCAATTGGCATCGCGAGCGCAGGATGGTTTGTCTATTTAATGGTCACCACGGCTCTCATTACAACGATACAAGACCCCGCTATACGGCAGACGTTGTCGTCGCGCGTACCCGAGAACGCGCAAGGCGAGCTGCAAGGAGGCTTGTCGGCTTTGACCAGCGTCGCCATGATTTTGTCGCCTTTGATTTACAACGGCTCGTTTGCTTTAACCACGGGTGATAACGCGGTCGTGGACTTTCCCGGGTCACCCTTTGTTATTGCCGCGATTATGTCCGGGCTAGCGCTGTTGTTCTACGCAATGAGATCAAAACGCGAAACGCAGAGCTAGACGCCCTGATCAATGCTTTCGGCAACTATCGTTAGAAACAATGCTACTGGCTAAGCCGTGCTGCGTTTCTCCAGGAACATTTTATTATCGGCTGTTTTAATCAGTTCAGCCGCATCAGCACCATCGTGAGGAAACACAGCCGAACCGAAACTGGCGCCAATCTCGATGGCCACGGAATTGACCATCACCGGCTTGGTGATTCTGTCGAGCAGGCGCGATGCCACCACACTGAGCAGATTACGGATCGTCAGTTCTCGCCCTTTGTTAAAGATAATCGCAACGAACTCATCACCACCCACGCGACAAATACTGTCGTCCGAACGAAATTCGTGAAGCAGTCGAGAGGCGAGTATCTGGAGAACCCTGTCACCGGCGTCATGACCATAAGAGTCGTTGACCCGCTTAAACCCGTTAAGGTCGATATACAACATGCCGAATTCTGTGCCCGCTTCAGTTGAGCTTAAAATGGCGCGGTTTAATCGTGAATCGAACTCCCGCCGATTTGGCATGCCGGTCAATACATCGGTCATCGACAGTTTTCGATGGTTTGCAGTTTCGTCCCGAAGTGTTCGAATTTGCCCTGCATGAGCCAGCGCATAGCGAATGGTTCGGTCAAGAACAGAAGTGGATAAATCTTTCTTGTAAACAAAACCAGCTGCTCCGGCTCTAAGGGCCTCGTAGTCAAGTTCGGGACGATCTTCTGATGTAACCAGAACAAAAGGCAGCAACGAGTTACCAAACTTTCCGATTAAATCCAGACCGGTTAAATGTTGCTCAAGGTTGTGATCAACCAAACAAACGTCGGCGTCTCCTGACCTCAGACGCTCTTCAACACGGTCAACGTCCGGCTGGTATTCAAGCGAGTAACGTGCGAGCTTCGACTGAGACAATAGCGCCGCAATCAATTCGTAAATTTCAATATCGTCGTCAATAACCAGTACGTGGATTTCTGGAGTCGTACTCATTGTACCGTCCTAACGTTGATCTAATAAACTCAACCGGCATCCATTCCCTTGAGACGGCTGGCCGGGCAATTCAAGTACGCTCTGACGAACTGCAAGAACCATGAAGCAGTCGCGACCCCCAGGACAAAGGAAGAATGGATCTTCTTGTCGTACTTTGTTTTTCGATAGTAACCATTACTGAGCATTCACTTTGTAAAATAAAGTGGCGAGGTTTTTCGCCCGTCAACAGACTGTTATGTGGCCAGCTTGCCACATCGAAAGCATCACAATATTGATCGTTACCCTACACATACGGCTTGATAACGTGAATCTCTGACAAAACCGGCATGATCATTTCTAATCTTAGGGTATACCCTGATAAGAGCCTAGATCTTCATGATTGCGAGCCTGCGCGTCGAATGTGGCCATCTTCACGCTTACAATCTTCCCCGCATCAGGACCCACGCCGTAACGAACAGGGCCAGGCTGGCGGGGCCAATTCGCATACTTTAGAAACGCCAACCCGCCCCGATCATGAGGCTCACGGGCGAATAGTCGGCCTCAACGGTTCGACTGCTATCAGCCGGAAACTCAAGTTTGGCACCTGAAACCGCTAGATAACGAATACCAGCGTCTATAAATACTCTTTCGTTGACGTCATAGCGCCCACCAAATTGAAGTTGAAAACCGGTTTCGTCCGTTTCGAATTCAATTTCGTTGCCGTCTACTTCGAAGTCAATATCAATTTCCTGAACAAAAACCACACCCGCTCCCGCGTAGAACGATAATCGGTCATTCATCACGGGCCGAAAATCATAAAGGGCACTCAAACCAAACCCTAAGGAAGCGAAATCCCCTTCCGTGCTGGCACCAATACCGTCAATAGTCAGGGCTTCCATTTCATTACGTCGATACATCACTTCACCTTCGAGACGGATGTTCTCTTTCAAGTAATAGCCGATCGCGCCTCCACCTGTGAAGGATGGGTTAAAGTCAGCCTCTTCAGTACTACTGACTGCAGAGTCCTGATAGCTGAGGTTCTCAGACCCCAAAAACCCGACGCCAACCGACCCTGAGGCGTAGAAGCCTTGACGGTCGTCGGCTACCGTATTAACTGACAGCAAGCTGGAGAAGGTTAAGATCGTGAGTGTTGTTAGTGATTTATTCATGGATAGTGCCTCGATTGGTTGGATTCGATGTGTGATTTGCTAAGCACCTAATCCTGAACAGGTTTAAGTCAATTTCGCGTAACGAAAGGGCTGCAATTTCACAAGCGGTCGGCCTTTTTCACGAACGGTTTACGTTCGGACAGCTACTGTTTTTGGACATGAAAACAGTATTCGATTCAAATCGCCCGGGCACAGGTTTTGCAGGTCGTCTGGTAACGGTGGGGGTCGGCCTGATCCTTCTGTTCACAGTGGTGGCGCCCGAAATAACGCAGCCGCTGACTCTTCTGCAGCGTGCCGCTTTTTGGACGCTGCATATCGGCATTGGACTTGCGACGGCGGTGTTGGTCGCTCTGTTTTTAAGCCAGCGTGTGTCGAATTTTCTGGACTGGCGGTTAATTATACTCTCGGGTATTGGCGGACTCATTCTGTTCGCGCCCATTGCCTACGCGCTTGAGTTTATTTTTCCGCTAACATCTGACGGAGCCGACCACGAATGGTCCGACCGGCTAGCACAATCATCACTGCTTGCTGCTGTGCTGGTAGAGGCAATCGAACTGGCGCCATCCTATTTGGCCGCCTGGGTCTTGATAAACCTCGAGCCTCTCAACGTCCCGTTCAAAAAACTCTTAACCGAGCATTTGCAACCTGTCAAACCGGGCTTGGAAACGACACCTCCCTTCAATGGCACTGACAACAGCACTCCGACCGACTGCACATTAGACGAACCGACGGGATCTGATGAGCTGGGTTTGCAAAACACAGGCGGTCGCGCTGACGCTTTCCTTGACCGCTTGCCACCCATTGTCGGCAACAAACTCGTTTCGGTCGCCTCCGATTTACACTATCTCAAGGTCGTTACACGCAAGGGACATGCCATGATTCTGGGTTCGCTACAAGAAGTCGAAGAGGCGTTCGAACAACACGGATTAAGAGTTCACCGGTCTCACTGGGTAAACCTGAACGCCATTACGAAGTTACGAAAATCAGGCAGCGGCTGGCATCTCGAGATGGTGGAAGGCCCACCCGTTCCGGTCAGCCGGCGAAAGCGGGCAGAGGTTGCAAAAATAATTGGCGCCGATTTCAAACTTACCGCGCCTACCCCCGAATTGAAGCAGGAGCCGCCGCCCGGCCCCACCGAATAGTTTTGCGCAGGCGATGAATTGGTACTCTGGGTTTACATTGGTATGAACCATTGACCCCCTCGACTAAAAACTCAATTTAAATCCACCGTTTATCACAAACCCGTCGAGCGGCGCATAAATATCATTAAACAGTGGGTTTGTAATAGATCCGGTAAAAATTGGTTCATAGCGACTCTGACGGGTGTCGGTAAAATTCTCAAAATTCAGGAAAACGGAGAACTTGTCACTGAATACTTTTTCCGCCATCAATCCAAATATCCAATAGTCACGACTCGTTCTTCCGTCATTCAGGGTTTGTTGGCCGTAGTAATACGCTTCAAGTCCGACCCGAACGTCATTCTCTTTTTCATACACGAACACCGTGTTGACCCGATCCTCGGGAACAAGCGACGCAGCACCGCCGTCGACACCGTGCTCGCGTACGTCGGCGTGCGTGTACCCCAGAAACAGTTTGAAACTCTCCCATTTGAAAACGGCGTTAACTTCCGTACCCCGACTGTCAACGTAGTCGTTTATCTGCTGGTAGGCAAACTGATCTGGTTCCACCTGAACAATTCGTAGCGGATCTTCCACTCGCGTGTAGAACAACAACCAATTCAGATTCAGTGATAGTTCATTTCCCAAATCGAATGCGCGGTTAAGGTCGACATTAATTCCGGAGGAACGTTCGGCCTCAAGCCCGTCTTCTTTTAACGGAAGCAGGCCTCGGTACTGAATACGCTCGGCGTCTTCAGTAAAAAGTGTTGGCTCTTTATAACCCAACCCTCCTCCGATACGCAGAGTTGTTTTGGTGGAAGGAGTGTAAAGCAGAGATATTCGTGGCAAGACGAAACTCCCATAATCAGATGTCTGGTCCACTCGCAGCCCGCTTTCCAACGTCAGCCTGTCTGTTAACGAAGTCGTGCCCTGAACGAACAGGCCTACGGTGTGAGTGCTGTAATCCAGAGCGGGTGAAGATACGGCATCCTGTTCGAAATCCTCTGTCCACACGTTAAGACCGGCTACCCAGTCAAATTCGCCAGAATTTCCTAACACATGAGCCTCCGTAAAACTCGACAGCTGGGTACCAGAAAACACAAAGTCAGGCACTCGAAGCTGGCGATCAAAATGGCTAATGCTGTTTCTAAACACAAACTCTTTCCCGGAGGCCAGCTGCTGTGAATATTGAAGATGAGTAGCCAGGCGGGTTGTTGGACTGTCTTCGAAATACGCAGGCTGTGTGGTGTTGCCATTAATAAAACTCATATCACCGCCTAATCTGTTCTCGGTCACAGCGTTTATGCCAAACCTGAAGGCGCGTGTCTCGCTCTCAACAAACAAAGTAGGGTTAAAGGTCCATCGCTCGAATTCCGGAATAGCGCTTAAACCGTTATCAGCCGGGTCATAGGCTTCACCGCGGTTATAGGAAGTAAAGAGCGTCGCTCCGTACGGCCCTTCACTTCCTGAGAAAAAGCCGCTTAAGTCCAGACCACCGGCTGACGTGGCATTTAGAAGGATTGACCGCTCTGACTCTTCCCCTGGCGTCTTACTAACGAGGTTCACAAGCCCCGCAATAGCACCACCGCCAAAGAGTGTAGAGTTGGCACCTTTAAGGAGTTCCACCTGTTGCAGGTCCAGCGGTGCAATCTGGAGTAAACTTAAACCACCCGAAAAGCCGCCGTAGAGCGGCAGGCTATCTCGCAACAACTGCGTGTACTTTCCATCGAGGCCCTGAATTCGAATACTGGAGTTAAAACTGGTCGCGGACGTTTGCTGCACGTAAATGCCGGTGCTTTCATTTAGCAACATGCGAATGTCGCCAGGCTTCATATTCGCCTTCTCATTCAACTCTTCAGCACCCAGAACTTCTACGCGCGTCGGTTGTTGTGAGAAACTGCGATGAGTACGAGTTGACGTAATAACAACCTCTTCGAGCTCTTCCGCACCGCCATGGGCAAAAGCGGGATCAGAAGTCATGCCACTCAAAAGCGCTAACATCAATAGAGCGGTGCGACGCACCCTGAGGACCGAGACCTGATCAGGCGTCCCCATTAGCGGCGACCGTTTAAATCGGAATGTACTCAAATTCATTATTATCACTTTCTAATCGCATTCCATCCAGGTGCACGGCAAGCATACACTTCCCGCCTCACTGATTCCCGGCTGGCTCCCCGCCCCGTACGTGACCATTCCAAACTTACTGCGGCTTAACCTAGTTTAATGCCCACAATCTGCACTCGGATTATCTTAATGCCTGCTGGCGCTGAGAAGTGCCCCGAACCAGACATTTTTTAAGGAGTAACAATGAAAATTTCACCCATTACTATTTCACTCTCTCTGGCTGCACTACTCAGCGGCTGCGGCACAATCAAAGGCGCAGGACAAGATATTGAAGGGTTCGGAGAGAAGGTTCAGGATGTAGCTACGGACACCGAAAGAGAAATCAAGGACTAGTCTGACCACTGCGAACGACGCGCAGACACACTTGATTGCGCGGCACTTTCGATTGAGAGTGCCGCGCCTGCCGTTGCCCATATCTATTTGTGGTTTAAACTTGCGAAGCTTCAAAACCTCAGTAACCGCAGCGAAAATGGCCCGCAGCAAACCCAGCCTACTTCCAACCTTGCCGCCATTGACTTGAGTCTTCAAGCTCCCTCCAGTCAACCTGCGCCGTCCGTTTGGAGATTACCGCTTCCAGTGAAATTGATTCAACTGTGCCGTCGTCCATAGATTCGATGCTCGACACAATAAAGTGCTTTTCCTTACGAACAGGCTTTACGGCTGTCCACTTGCTGTTCAGCAACTTCTTGGGATTAAATTTATTCATGTGCAAAACCTAATGCTCATTTCAAAAGCGTATGGAGCAAGCTTAAGCCACACCAGACGGAAGCTTCCCGGAGAGTCGTCGCTGAAATTCTCCGCGTAGTAGCCAGAGACTTAAAAAGCACTGCAGTACTACTGTGGCTACCGATAAATACCAGACGTGCACTATCTCAAAACCGTCTCGATAAGACAGCCATATTAGCGGCGGCACAAACGTGATCAACCTGGAGGCCGTGCTTAGCATAGCGGGCCACGTGTTACCTAACCCCTGAAACATACCTGAGCACACGAACACAACGCCAGAAAACAGGAAATTCCAGGAGATCATCGTTAAGAAACCTTTGGAGACATCGACAACATCGGGATCATTTGTAAACGGTAGAATTAGCCACAGAGGTCGCAGCTGACAAAAAACCAGCAGAACCAACATGATACCGACACTCACGATTGTCGCCCAGCGAAACGTATCGCGAACGCGGTCAAATTGACCAGCACCAACGTTTTGCCCCGCTATCGCGGGTGCCGCAAACGCCACGGCCATTGCGGGTAAAAAAAGCGCCTGCATCATACGCGAACCAATACCAAAACCCGCTTGTGCAGCTACGCCAAAATCACTGATTGCCCAGTAGATAGAGGCCATGTAAACGAACATGAGCAGAAACTCGCCGCCAACGGGCACACCCAGCCAGAGCATTTTCTTCCAAACGCCAAGTCTTGGACGCCACTGTGTTCGATCGAAGACAATGTAATTGTCGAACTTCCGAAAATAGAACCACAGCATCACGACACCGGCAAGCGCTGCGATACTGCTCGCTAAACCGGCTCCTGCAATACCCATGGGTAGACCCGTGAACCAACCCGCAATCAGAACGGGGGCGAGTATTATATTGATCACCACCGTTAACAGCTGAACCACCATTGTCGGTTTTACAATACCCGTTCCACGCAACGCCGAGCTCATGGCAACAATCGCGAACTGCAGCGCCATGCAGGGAGTAAACCAATAGAGGTACGTCACACCAGCCGCCGTTGTAGGCAGGTCAGCCGCAACACCGCGCATGTAAAACTCGGCGAGAAAATAACCCCCAATGAGTGTCACAGCGCCCAGCACAACAGCCAGCAACAACGACTGATTGAAAATCAGATTTACATCATCACGTTCTTTACGGCCAACCGCCTGAGCAATAAGTGCAACGCTACCAACGCCGAGTATTTGAGTTAGAGCAATATTGACAAACATGGCGTTGCCCGCAGCGCTAACGCCTGCCAGAGCAACGTCGCCCAGTCGCGCAACGAAGTAAAGGTCGACTAGATAGTAAAGTGTCTGCACAAACATGCCGACAGCGATCGGTACAGACATGCTGATGAGATGCTTCGGTATTGAACCCGTACTCAAATCTTTCATGACGAGTCTTGACCGTTAGCCGCCATCAGAGTGCGGCGCTTTTTCCAGAGCCGCAGCCATGCAGAATAATCCCTGGGCTGCAGCCAGTTAAATCCAATTTTAGGCCAGTCGCTATCTTCCGGATCGAGCCCAATAACCTCGATCCCACCGCGTTCAGTCACAAAAAACTGTTTCCCATAGGGCAGCAAATAGCCACCCATGCTCTCAAGCGATACCACGGCTTCACTGTAGTCTGAAAACCAGCGATTCATCATCGCCGCCATGGCCGGGGAATACATGGCTTCAAGACTCGTTGTAATTTGGCCCTTTTCGTTGCAGCTGGCAACAAGAGCCGACCAGGAAACGTAACCAGACTCTTCGGCAATAACGGCTAGCGCGTGCTTCAATCGGATACGTTTGGGCTCAGCCAACTCCAGGGCTGTTTTGCCGGCGAAACTCCGCAGCTGAAGAAACCGTTGAATCGCTTGAGACGCCTGTTCGGGTTGCGTTGAGCGCATCGCCCGAAGCAAAGCGCGCGCCTTGCGGCGATAGAATTGTGGATTCTGGACAGGATTAGTGATTGGACTTTTGGATTGATCGTTGCTCATCGTTATATTCCTTGCATTCTGCCAGTGTCCGACGTTTAGCAGTGCAGGGAGCTCACGGAGCTATCCCAAAAAGTACAATGAGGGTGACGGTGGTCTTTCTCGGACAGCGGCGCCCCTCAGCGCCGGACCGCAAAGTAACCCAGTATTGATTAGAGTGTCAAATTGTATCGCCGGGAATCTGGGATAAAACCACATTGTCCAATTGATGTTCAAGACGGTCCGAAAGGATGCAATGAACACAGCCTCTGCTTACGCGTTTCGATCCGATTCCCGCAGATGGTGTACTCTCGACTTGCACGCTTACATTAACGGATGACACCAATGAAACTGACACTGTATTGGATACTGCTGGCGACTGCCGTGCTAGCGGGATGTACCACCGGCACCAGTTCTTCTTACTTACGACTTGAGCGCGATCCCGTACAGGTTGACCAAACGCATCCACCGGCACTCGTTGAGCTTAATTTTAAAAGCTATGGTCAACGGCTAAACGGAATTTTGTATCAGGCCAATGGCGCCGGACCACACCCAACTGTTGTGTTACTCCACGGTTATCCTGGCAACGAAAAAAACCTCGACCTGGCCCAAACTCTGCGACGCACAGGCTATAACGTACTGTTCTTTCACTACCGTGGCGCGTGGGGCAGCGAAGGCAATTTCTCTTTCATGAATGTGGTAGCAGACGTCGGTAGCGCATTGGCGTTTTTACGCGCTAACGCGAAACAATATCGGGTCGACGCCGAACAACTCTTGCTCGTCGGTCACTCTATGGGCGGCTTTGCGGCGCTGCAAGGCGCTGCACAAGACAAGGCCGTAAGTTGCGTAGTTGCGATTGCACCAGCTAACGTAGGATTGATTGCCGACCTGGTCAAATCTGACGCCAACGCGGCCAAATCATTTTCTGCGGGAGCCGATGCATTATCCATGCTGCACGGGTGGTCCGGTGAAAAAGTACTCACCGAACTGGAAAACAATCGCGACGCGATGAGCCTCGTTGACAACGCGTCCAGGCTGAACGGGAAGTCCGTATTACTCATTGCGGGTGATAAGGACACAACGCTCTCGCCAGAGGTATTCCATAACCCTTTGGTCGCGGCCTACGAGCAGCAACCCAACATTGACTTGACGCACACTGTTATCTCAGGCGACCACTCTTTTTCGTGGTCGAGAATTCAACTGACTACAACCGTTATGGATTGGATAGCAGGTTGTGACAGCGCTCGCTAGAAAAACGAGGCTTGCTACTACCCAAACCACGTCAGCTGGGTTACTGAAGCGGCTGAAACTCCGGAACAGACAAACCCCGGAATCTATATCTTGAAATAAACAACGCCATCAATAAGGGCAACATCGGCTCGTGACTTTATGTGCATGCCCTTTCCAAGCGAATAGTACCCGCGCGCGTCTGCCGGTAAACCGGTTTTCTCTCCGGTCAGAGTGCCCGTTTTAACCTCACTGAATGTGACGAATTCATTAGAAAACGTTTGCCCGGCTCGCGGCGCTGGGTCATGAAGAATCAGCTGATTTCCTTTCGCACCCACCAACGTTACCCAGTGTCCGCCGATTCGTTGATACTCATCGTTTTTCTTATTGTATTTGTACCAACCGACATTTATCCAGGCCGTAGATTTTGCAGATATATACGACTTCATTTTTGCAATATCCGGTCTTTTCAAGCCACTCGAATACGATTTTGGATGTACTCTCCAGCCTTCGTACGTTAACTCCTTGTAACGGCCAAACAGTTCTTCTGAAATTCGCTCGACTCCCCGCAATACTCCTGTTGTTCCCGTCCCGTTTTTCAAACTCGTATTCATGTAGCGTTTTGAAGCCAGCTTTTTAATGAGGGCGAGCTGACTAATCTCACCGCCACTCATCCAGACAAGTGAGTTGGAAACGGCTGTAGGGGCACAGTACTGCTGCCCATTACCACGGCTCTTCCCAATGACGTGCGTCTGTGTGAAATCCGGAATATCGTGAATAAAAGGCATCTCACTGGCGCCCGCTTGAAACAAAACCAGACTAAAAACGAAAACTGATAATTTCATTGAATTTCCTCACTTAAAAACATTCGGTTCGAGGAAAACCCGGCACAGATTACATAGTACCCCAGATACTTAGCTCACAACGCCTAATAGCACTCTCTAAATGGCAGCGCATCGAGCCCAAGTCGATAGCCTCGAATTACGTTCTGGCCCACCTCTTTTATTAAACATAATGGACATCCTCAGAGAGGAATAACGTTAAGAAAGGCTCCGCCTTGCCGCTAATAAACCAAGGCGTCTGCGGTAAATGTAGATGCTGAACGTTCAGCTGACGGCGTCTCAATGAAACTGAGTTTACAAAAAAACTACTGATACTCGTTATTGGCGATCACGTGCACTCTGGTAATTGTCCTGGTGCCACTGAGTCTAAATGCGGTGCGGCAAGCCAGTCAGACTGCCCAGGCCGTTAGCGGAGACTCAATTGAAAGACATGCAAGATCGTATCTCACTCAGTGAGCCTCGGAAAACGCCGAGCAGAATGCCTTGATATTGGAAAGAACACGAACAGAAACCATGCTCTTATCGGCTGCCGCCAGCCAGATATTCAGTCAGCCCGAAACCTACCTTTATGCGGTAAGCCCACACATCGAACAGGCGATTGTTCAATATGACGAAGGCCAGTACGGTACAACCGACAGTGATGTCGCGTACGTACATTTGCCCAATACTGCAACGCTTAATGAAAATTCGCTACGTTCGTGGAAACTGGCGTCGTTGCTCGACCCACTGCTTCTGAACGTATTGCAGGCCGATAACAACGCAGTCGCTGCGTACATAACCACAAAGGAAAACCTGACCCGTCTTCATGGACGCAACCAAATCGACATACCCCCAGACCTTCTCATAAGCGAATATTTTCTGTACACCGACGTGGCTCCCGCGAACAACCCTGAAAGAGAAACTCGTTAGTCAAAACTGTACGACGACTGCGCCGGGCTAGGGTTAATGGTCTCGGCAATCGCACCCGTTTATACCGAACAACACGAGTTCATAGGTATGGTTGGCGTCGATTTCCATCTTGACAACCTTGCGCGTCAAATTGAAGAAATGAACTTCGGCGCAGCGGGCTATTCGTTCATGATTGATAAGAGAGGACGAGCAATCGCTATGCCGGACCAAGCCTATCTCGACATGCTTGGTCGCGATTCAAACGTCGGTGAATTCGGCGTCGATTTGGCAAACATCGAGGGCTCGTTTTCTCAGGTACTCAAAGCCATGCGCCTTGGTGAGATGGGAATGGCACGTGTAAATGATGAGGGTCTGGATAAATACATCGCCTATGCGCGCGTCGCAGGCACAGACTGGAGCCAGGCAACTGTGGTCGACTCGAAGGTTATTTTTGCCGACGTCGCAGCACTTGAAACGTCGCTAATGAATGTGACTCGCGACCTGACGCGAACCTGGCTTTTACCGATTAGCCTGGCATTACTAGTCGTTGTCAGTTCAATCGGGATGTTCTTTGCGTATCGATTGACCGCTCCGCTACTGCAGCTAACCGAAGCTGCGAAGAACATCGGTGAACGTAAGTGGGATGCGCCTCTCCCACCGCATGGCGAAGACGAAGTTGGAATGCTCTCACAAACACTGGGAAGCATGGCCAAGCAGCTGCAAGAATTGATTGGTCAGCTGGAGCAGCGAGTTGCCGAGCGGACACAAGAACTTAACGACGCGCTGAAAGGGCTCAAACGTAGCACTCGAGAAAAAGAGAAAATTTCGGAAGAGCTACGCGTTGCACAGCGCCTCGAAGCCATTGGCCAGCTTGCGGCTGGTATCGCTCATGAAATCAACACACCCGCTCAGTTTGTTGGAGACAATCTGGAGTTCTTGCGAAACGCCAATGAAGACCAAGCCGTTTTGATCAATAAATACCTGAAAATCATTACCCGGTTATCTGACCCGGTGCGGGACGAACAGCTCTTGTTGGAACTTGAGACCGTTAAGAAAGAGGTGGATATTGAGTTCCTCGACGAAGAAGTGCCCTCAGCCCTGGCTAACTCGCTCGAAGGCGTAAAGCAAATATCAAAGATCGTACGTTCAATTAAAGACTTTTCCCATCCGGGACAGGAAACCAAACAAACCGTGGATGTAAACCGGGCCATTGAAGCCACCATGACGGTAGCCCGGAGTGAATGGAAATACGTCGCAGAAATCGAGACAAATCTCGGTTTCGATCTGCCAACCATTGATGCACATGCATCGGAATTGAATCAGGTGTTTCTCAATATGATTGTCAACGCAGCCCATGCGATCGGCAAACGAAAAGCAGACGACCCGAAGAGTGGACCGGGCCGTATTTACATAGGTACAAAAGTCGTTGGTCAACGAGTCGAAGTGTGTATTCGCGACAACGGCTGCGGCATTCCGAAAGATATTATTGATCGCGTATTTGATCCATTCTTTACCACAAAAGAGGTAGGCAAAGGCACCGGTCAGGGCTTGGCGATCGCCCATCGTATTGTCACCGAGCGACACGACGGTACGATTAAGATAAACAGTGAAGCGGGCAAGTTTACCGAGTTTAAAATTTATCTATCCATAACAAGCGCAGAAAGCAACGAGGCCGAAATTGCGGTAGCGTAATCCAAAAAAAAGCACTCAGTCACCCAGCAGTACAGTTAGCCGTTCGACCAGCTCTTCCGGATCAAATGGTTTTTGCAGATAGCCTGCGATCCCCAAATGGACGAGTCGGTGAGCCACAGCGCTCTCTTCGTCGGCGCTGTAGACAAGGACCGGAAGCTCCGGGCGAAAACCGGCAAGTTCTTCAATGACCTCTTCTCCACTCATGAGCGGCATTGAGAGGTCCTGCAGCACACATTGAACGCTGTTGTCGTTACGTGCTATGTCCAGAGCCTCTTGCCCCGAAGATGCGGAGCGCACCGTAAAACCTTCCTTCACCAACATGGAAACAACCATTTTCAAGACCAGTTCATGATCATCGACGACCAGAACGCTCTTGTTACGTTTGCCGTCGACCTGACTTGTGGTTGTGTCATCCATTAGTGCAGCACTTTCCTGTGACTTCACGGTTATATTTTATGAATTGGCTGATTACGTTAAACCACTTACGAGATCGTTGGCGTGCCTACGGCGTATTTTGATGTGGGACTTTTAACTTCTTTATTATGTTGTTGAGTATACAGCTCTATTGGCGAAAATGTTGTGTGCAATTCGGCGTTTTTGAAAGCTGGTATCGTGCCGGTATGAACAAACACTGATCTGGACATCGTCTAAAACAAGACCGTGTCCGGTGTTCAACTCTCCACAAATTTGTCTAGACAAGTAGCCAAAGACAGATGCAAATTGAACTAAACTTCTCGTATCTATATCCAACGTTTTCTGTCATCTTCTATGTAGTCTTGGGGAATAAATTGCAAAAGAACAGAATGCTGAATTCGTCGCGCATGCGTTGTTTACTTTTAATTCCAGCGCTCTTTTCTATGGCGAGTCTGGCCGACGAAAGCGCCGACTGGGCCATCACCCGAAGCCAAAGCAGAGACGTCCTGCTAAATACAGTGGAAGCCGACTCCAAAGCGACTGAACAGGTACGTATTCGCGCCCTTCTGACGCTTTCCGATTTGGCGATTAATCGATCTGTCGAACAGGCAGAGGGTTACCTCGAGCGCGCTCAAGCGGTCATTAAATCAGGCACCGACGCCGAGCTGGTTGGCAACGCTATTCGCTGTCAGCTCGATCAACGACAGGCACTGCCCATAGCTCAGACAACCTGCGCCCGGATAATCGATCTTGATCTCTCATCTGAAAGTGGATTTGTTCGAGCTTTCGTTCACGCAACCCGCATGTACTACTACTATCGCGACGGCCAGCACAAACAGTCTCTTGAGGAGGCCGAACGAGCGTTGGAATTTGCAACAATGGCCGACGACAATGCCCTTCTGGCCGCCGCCCACAACATGATTGGATTGTACTTTTCAACCAAGCTATTGCCACGGATGTCACTACCTCATTTCGAAAGTGCTTTGGAGCACGCGGGACGCCTTCCTAATACGGCTGCCAAAACAATCACCCAACTCAATCTCGCCTCCAGTTACACCTACCTTGGGAGAGGCCGTGAAGCATTAAAGATGCTTGAAGAAGCAAGAGAATCGCCAGTCGTCAGCCTGTATGCAAACCGACGCCTCGTGCTCCAGTCAATGATTGGCCAGGCGCGTGCAGCTATTGGTGAGACGGACGGAGCCGCTCAGAATTTACAACGTGTAATAGACGAAGTCAGCAGCACCGTACTGCCCGACGGGATGACGTTCGGATATACGGGACTTGGGGTTATTCAACTAGCGGAAAACCAACCGCAGGCTGCTCTGGCGAGTTTTAACAAAGTGTTGAGCATTACCGGCAAGAATTTCGAAACGGACCTCGAGTACTCACGCATCCAGCTCATGGCGGTCCCGTACGCGACGGCATTGCGCGAATCCGGCCAGATCGACGCGGCGCGCAGTCTTCTTGATAGGGTGATAGCCACTGTGCCACCTGAAGAACCCGACCAGCTGTTAGCTGACGCGTACCAACAGCTGGCGCTTACTCTTGAAGCAACCGGCGACGCACAGGGCGCAAAAGCCGCAGCCGACAATGCGACCCGCGTTGAGTCCCGTCTTTGGGACGCCAGTTTCCAATATCAGGTAGCGCGCCTTAATGCCGCACTGGAATACGACCGCCGGAAATTCGAACTTGAGCGAGCCGGAGAAAGAGAGATCGCCTTGCGTGAGGTAGCCAATCGCGAAGCCAAGCTTAGACGTCAATCGTGGCTGATTGGCGCGTTGCTAATCGCCTTCACAGCCCTGTTCTTTTCCCGTCGGTTACAAAAACGCATCGCGGATGCCGAGCGCGCGGCCAGTACTAGCCTTGAACATCAGGTGCAAGAACGAACACAGGAACTAGAAGACGAAATGGGCAAACGCATGGCTGTTGAAGTCGAACAGCGCCATACCGCACAAAGAATGTACGAAGGTGAAAAAATGAAGGCGATGGGCCAGCTCACTGCCGGAGTTGCACACGATTTCAACAATTTAATGACTGTCGTCACGCTCGGCGCTGACCAACTGAAGAGCCAGCTCATGGCCGCCGACGATCCGGACACCGCTGAAACCATAGAACACATTCGCAGCGCCGCAGACACAGGGGCCAAGATTACTCGCGGCTTGCTGGCTTACGTACGCGAGCAACCGCTCCAGCCGGAGAGTCTGCAACTTCATGAGTATTTAAGCGAAGCATTGCCAATGTTCCGAAATACTCTAGGGGAACGATTCACGCTGGAAATCAGCCTGGTAACGTGCCGTGTAGTTGTCGACAAAGGCCAACTCACTACAGCCATACTGAATCTCCTTCTCAACGCAAAAGAAGCAATGGCCAGTGGCGGTAAAATTTCCGTAACGCTGCACAACGTCAAAGGCCAGGCTCGAATTGAAGTGCGAGACTATGGAACAGGCATGAGCGAACACGATCTAAAGCACGCTTTTGACCCATTTTTTACGACCAAGGATATTGGGGAAGGCACCGGATTGGGTTTGTCGATGGTGTACGGCTTTGCACGCCAATCCCATGGTGATCTCACCATTGCGTCTGAGCTCAATAAAGGCACTACCGTTACCCTTTCTTTGCCACTGGTATTCGATTTTGCAGCCGAAAAAACCGCTATCGAAGATCAGGCGCAACGCATCTCGAGAGGTCTTCAGGTGCTTGCAGTCGAAGATCGCATTCAGCTTCTTAACGTGCTCAAGCGTTCTCTGACCGGACTGGGTATTCACGTTGCATGCGCCTCAAGTGCTGACGAAGCACTTGAAATGGTGGCTAACACAGGACTACCGGACATTCTCATTACCGATATTGTCATGCCAGGCGCGCTCGACGGGCTTGGCCTTGTCGCCAGACTGCGTGAAATAAACCCTGATCTACCTGTCGTGCTCATGTCTGGTTACACCAAAGACGTTGACGAAGACTGTACGTTCCTGCACAAACCCTTCTCGATCGATGAGCTTGAAGACGCCATTGCAAACACACTGAACCAAACTGAGTTAGCCTGAGCGCACCCCGAGCACGCCTGATCGTTACCGCACAGATCACGAATCCCAGCACAATGCAGACGCTTTTGCCGCGCCCAATTAAGCGTCATATGCAGGCGCTATACCGTCAAAAATGCACCGACTTAGTGCTTTCTTGACGGTTATCGCAACGACTGTTTTCTTAACATACTGATTTTTATAAAATATTAATCACTAGCAAAATTGGCTCGCTTCTTGCTTGTTTTTATCGTCAGCATCAGCTGGCAGTAAATGCACCTCACATTAGGAAACGGTAATGAAAGCGACTAGTCATAACAGAACAATAGTGGTAGCCATGGTTGGGACATTGGCGGTACTGGGTATCAACAGTGTTCAGGCAGACGAGTGGACGGCCAATGCCGCAGCCAGTAACAACTACATCTGGCGAGGCCTCACACAATCCCAGAATGACGCAGCCATTTCCGGTGGTATTGACTACTCCAACGACAACGGCTTTTATGCCGGCACCTGGGTATCAAATGTCAGCTACGCACCAGGCGATGTCTACTCATACGAACACGACGTTTACTTTGGCGTGGCGGGTGAGTTTGGTAGCGGCGTCGGCTGGGACGTCGGTTATCTGTATTACAACTACGACAAAGAGGCCGAATTCGATTTCGGTGAAGTCTACGGTTCTTTGTCTATTGGCGGGTTCAGTCTGGGTTTGAACATTCTGGCCAACACAGAGGCCGACGAAGCTCCGGGTCAGGACTTTGGCTTCGGACAAACCTTCTACGTGTCAGCCGACTACGCCAAGGAAGTGAGAGAAGGTCTGGAACTTGGGCTACATGTTGGCTATCACGACGGCGACTTCAGTGAAGCGTTTAACGGTGTACCGGAAGGATACGTGGACCTTGGTGTCTCATTGGCCAAGGACGGCTTCTCCTTCGCAATAACGATGACAGATCTGGATGACGCCGGGCCTGACAATCTCGACAACGACGAGATGAAGTTTGTCATCGGTTATTCGAAAGACTTTGAGCTCTAAGGTTTAGCACCAGGGGGGGCAACATCGGGCCGGCCGCTTTCGAGGCGGTCGGCCGATGCAGGCTGTGTCACTATGCCGACCTACATAGCCTCCTCACCCTTTCTGTTGATACGAAGCTCTTTAGCTACCTTGTAAACCTCATCCTGATTGACACACCCTGACGTATCGTCAAAGAACCGCTGAATGTCGAGCTTGCTATCTTCCACGACGCGGTACCCCAAATGACGATAGGCCTCAAACTGGTTTTCATCGAAAAATTGATCGGCGGTGGATTCGTGCGGGAAGCTATCGTTGGCGTCTGCGTATTGACGTATGTCAACGAACTTTTGATATTCTCTTAGCGCAAGAGAAGACTTCAAATAGAGAATCAAGCCAAAACGTCGTTTGTCGCCGCGATCGAATTCGGCATATTCAATGGTTCCCAGACTTCCGTGGCGTTCTACAAACCGCGAGTCGCCGTCCTGGAAGCTCACCTCTTCGAGACGTGGAAACGAAATGTGTACGCCAAAGTCTGTCCAGCATTTACGCACGGCATTGGCCAGGTCGTCAAACTGATGTTCAGGATCACAGCCAGCGTCGGTAACAACAATAAAACGGCAGCGTCTGCGGACCAATTCGTAGATACCGAGGTTATCAAAATGTCCGCCGTCACTCAGATTAATCCAGTCAGATTTCGCATTCGCAGACCCGGTTAACTCCGCCAATATTGGTCGGCCAGCGAACAGCGGGCGCTTTCTCCACCAGGCAGTCCACAAAGCTCTCGTTTTCTGTTTTGGAGTGTCGGACGTGTTACCTCCCCAGTAGCCAAGACGCATATTGAAGGCCGTCAGTAGCGCCGCTACCGTTGCGGATGTGTGATACCCCATATTGGGACTCGCAGCAGCGCCTGAAATAGCAACGGCCGTACCCAGATCAATGCCGTGAGGTGTCTCGGCGGTTACGTGTGTTGAGGCTTGACTGCTCTCTTGCGGTGCGGAAACTGACTGCGGATCGATTCCCGAAGCGTAGTGCGACGTTGGCCGATACCCACCCAGGTACACGCCGTTGCTGCACTTCGATTCGTAACCCACGAAATTGGGCGTAAACGAAAAAGAAGCCGCACGTCTCGTTTGCCAGGCCAAATCGTCTCCACCTGTCATGTTCACCGTGGTATTTACGATGTGTATGGGTCGCTGCTTGCTCAAATTCTGAAGTGGTACGTCGTCAGCTGAGCTAAATCCGGTAAAAGGATGTTCGTGCCGCCCTTTCACAAGTGACGCACCGAGATAAGCCCTGGTCAGCCGGTTCTTGTACATGGCATGCGCCGAGAAAATATTGATATCAAGACCGAACGTGATAAACACGAACGCTGCCAACGACACCATCAGAGCCAACACGGAATCTGAAATCAGTACACCACGAAATTCGTCCGTGGCGATTATAATGGCCTCTGCAAAAGGAAGCGCCTCAGGCCAAGCGTGAGACGTACTGGTAATCGTCAGGAACGCGGTATTAACGGCAAACGATACAAGAACCGCCATGCCTAACATGAACAACCACGGCGCCAATCGCAACACTAGCGTTTTCACAGTTGAACCGATACCGGCGCCACCCTCCGGAGACGCATTGCGCGCAAACAGCGCTCCCGCACCTGAAGCACTCGCCCATGTTACAAGAGCCGTGAGTCCACCGGCGTTCAGTCGTCTGATTACGGGCGCAGAGTAATACGCAATCAGACAAATTGTCATCCAGATCATCATTGCGAACAGAACGTAGCCACCAAGGCGCGCCCACCACTCCCGATGCATTTCAGAAAACATGGCGCCGGCAGTACCAATGTGAATGGTGACAATAAAGGACATGACCAGCAGCATGGCTGGCGGTCCAAACGTGATAATAGCCAGCGTATTACTCTGCGCGCTGGCCCAATCGGTATTCAACGCCGTAGCACAGCTGTAGGCCAAGGCGCCAAACACGGCACCTGCAATAACCGTTGAAAAGAAGGAAGCGAATCGTTGATTGAGCGTCAGGTTTTGTAACGCACCTCCCGTTTTGCGCGTTCTAAACCAGTAGATCCCTCGACCAATGAACCACGCTAGCGAGTAGCACACGACTCCTATCAACAAATAACTTGAGAGCGGTGCCACGCTGGATATACCCACCGCACTAATAGCGATAAGCCAGCTCGAAAAGACGCTCAAAACAACCAGCACACCGTTTAACATGACGACCGGTATAGCTGCGTTGTCAGGCGGAGGTGTTCCTGACGGTGCCACAGTCTCAGTTCGAACCTCGGCTACTTGATAGCCAAAACAGGCCAGTCCAATAAGCAAGGAGACCAGTCCAATACCAAGCGCCAGCTCCTGCACCGCCATGCCAAGAAATACTTTGTCCGAATGGATAATTTTTACCGATACGGAAGCAAGCAAATACAAGAACAAAAGAATAGAGGTCAGAAACGTAATCAGTGCCAGCTGCATTAAAACCAGATTACGGATAAAAATGGAGACCAGCGCGAGCATGTCTCCAGACAGCCCAAGCTTCGGCGTTAAATAATTACTGTAACTGCGCAGGAAGCGAATGGCCTTGTGTTCCATTGGCGCAAATCCGCTCGTGTTTGGCGAAGTTTTTTCCGGTCTCGCATCTACGCTTGATTCATGCAGTTTATCGAGGTCTTCGGAAGACGGTGAACTTGACGTTGGATGCGCGCTAAATTTGGCCCGCATGTTATTCAGATGATCCTCATCCGCCAGTCCATCACTATTCTCCTGTGCGTCGCGATGCACCCAGGCGGAAAACCACGAGCCAATGTAGCCGCCCCCGGAAACGGTCGACAAATAGTCGAACCGAGACATCAGGCTCTTCGAATTCTGGCTTCCAATACCGAAATACGACAGCGCCTGAATGACGCCCAGATTAAAGGTAGCGCTTCGAATCCCGCCACCGGAAAAAGCCAAACCGGCAAGATTACTGTCATGCGCTTTGGTGTAAACATCTTGTTGGGAATCGGGTGTGCGCGGTGCAGAGGCACTGCGCAATTCCTCGACCTGTCTAATTTCCTCCGACAAAACCTGAGCAAACGCCGTACTCTCTGGCGCGTGCCTGCGCGCTTTTAAGCTGCCGAAGATATTGGGCGCGCCGTGTTCGGCGTCGACCGAATTTGTCTTGGCTTTTTTAGACGATTCATTGCTCATTGCGCTGACATCCCTTGGTGATCCATCACAGGTGTTGACGAATGCGGCGCGACCCCAAAACAGAAACTGTCGAACACCGCCTGTATTCGTCGTTACGTAACACCATACCCAGCACATCGTTGTCTGTGCAACGGTTTTAGCCTTCTTCCAAGAGTAAAGATTGGCAAGGTGTGAACAGTCACCCCTTCACGAAACCGGATCTACTCAAGCTTCTGTGTAACAAACGCCCCAAATTCAAGGTTCAATACCCTCACGACGGGGATCAAACCAAATCAGGCAACACGTCCTGCACGTTCCACGGTCGTTTGGACTGACCTATCCCTCGGACACCGTCTCGCTTGGAACAAACGCTATACAGGGCAGTCCTAGACGGAGATACCCCTTAGCCCGCGCCGGGAGCTTTACTCTTCATTTGGATAGCCAGTCTGTGTACACTGGATCGCATAAATTCTCCGCATAGGACCACCGTAAATAAAACGACCAAGCCATCGGTCCCCGTGCAGTATAAGAAAAGGAACAGAATGAAACGCCATTTTTTGCGACACCTGTCGCTGCTGTCTTATTGCTCCCGACTCGTTAAACACTCCCACTACGCCGGGTTAATGCTGCTATCCGCTTTATTTGCGTCGCTCAGTGGACCCTCAGTCGTGGCACAGGAGGCAACGGAACCCCAGTTCTCCGGCTTTTACGATCGCGTCTATCAAATAGTGGTACTGGAAGACGAAACCAACAACAAGTCGGCGCTGGGCTCCGGCTTTCAAATTTCCGGGGACGGACTGGTAGTCACTAACTATCATGTGATTTCTCAGCTGGTATTTGAACCGGAAAATCATCGTGTTGAATTTGTCGATAAAGATGAAAAAAAGGGAGCTCTGGAACTCATTACCTTTGACGTGATTAACGACCTGGCTATCTTGCGTCGTGTTGAGGGGCAGGCACCTCACCTTGAGTTGAGCACGGCTCCTCCGAGTCGTGGCGATTCAATTTACTCGCTCGGTAACCCGCACGACATTGGAATGCTGATGGTATCGGGGGCCTACAACGGCCTGGCTGAAAGCGACTACACTCCACGCATTTTGTTTAGCGGCTCTTTAAACTCCGGCATGAGCGGTGGTCCGACACTGAACGAACGCGGTGAAGTGGTTGGCGTTAACGTCTCAACAGCCGGAAGCCAGCTGAGCTTTCTAGTGCCCGTCGCGCAGGTCGTAAGCTTGCTAAGCCAAGTTGATTCCCCTCTTCAAGTTAAAGACTATTTTTCACACATTCGCGAACAGATAGCGACATTTCAAAGAGATTATTTTGCCCAGCTTTTTGCCGGCGACTGGACGCTGGAAGACCTGGGCGACGCCGCTCAGGTCCCGGGAGAAATGGGTCTCGACACCACGTGCTGGGGCCAGTCAAACGAGCAGAATAAGGACGCCTTGCACAAAAGACTAAATTTGACATGTGGAAACAGCAACAACATTTATCTGCAACCGTACTTCAGTACCGGCGTGCTTCACTATTCATACGACTACCGGGAGCGCGAAAAACTGGGCAAATTCCGGTTTCATAACCACACAGGTGACAGCAGCTACTATCCTGACAACCGCGGATCCTCAGAAAGCGTATCGAATTACTCGTGCGAGCAAACCTATCTTGAGAGAGATGAAGGTGCTCCCGAAGACCACTATATTCAGGTCGGATTTTGTTCGCGAGCTTACCTCGATTTTGCCGACTTGTACGACGTACTGTACTACCGCCAAAGCGCAGGCGCCGACAGCGCGCTGACCAGTCACTTTACGCTGGCTGGAGTGGATGAAGAAACGGTCGCGAAATTTACTGAGCGCTTCGCACGGGAGGTGAAATGGAAATAATCATCGCACGCGAAGAGCCGGGTCGCCGACTGCCAACGATACATCGCTTTGAACAAAACCAAATACTGATTGGTCGCGGCTGGCACTGCGACCTCGTGTTAGTGGACGGAGAAATAGACGGCGAACACGCGCGCATTGTCATTGATCCGGAGTCAGGTAGCTTTCTGCTGGAAGACCTGAACAGTCGTAACGGAATTCAGGTAGAAAACCATTCCGTACAAAATTCTCATCACGCCAACTTTGGCGACTCCATTACCATTGGGCAAACCACATTTAGTGTAAACAGAGCCAGCGACGAAGTAGCGCCGGCAACGGCCTACAGTAACGCCGAGCGATTCCTGACGCGCGTCGGCAAACCCATGACTGCACTTATGTTAGCCGCATTTGCAATACTGCTAACAACGCTTGGTGACTATCTCGACGGCGTTAGAAAATTCTCATGGGAAGCGTCAATGGAAAGCGCTCTGTCACTAGGAGCACTGTTAATCATGACCGCTCTAATCGGCGGCGGCGTGGCGAAACTGTTCAAGGACAAAATGCGTGGTTGGGCGTTCTTGTGGGTCATGGCGGCATTGGTAATACTGACGGAGCTCTCGAGCTACCTGCGGAGCGGCATCGCCTTTAATACACTTAGCCGATCATTCGCGGACGTGCTAAGTCAGACCGAAGACGCGATGATATTGGCATTAGGGGTCGCGGCAGCACTTATCATTAGCACCAATTTAAAGTCGCGGGCCAGGAACACAATTACTGCGGCCATGGTTCTGGGCTTCATCGTCATTTCCTACGCGATCCCCAAACTTCAAAAAGATGACTGGGACAGCTCGCCGCAGCTGCAAACGACAACCCTGCCACCCGCGTTTCTCGTGCGAGATGCAGAACCGTCATCACAGTTAACATCCATGATCCAGTCGGCTATGAAAGACGCCCGCGAAAACGCCGTAGAGCGAAAAGCAAAAAGAGATGAGAAAGACTCAGAGAAGTAGCCTATTGGTTAACGGTTGCACGGAAGCAATCCCAATCTCAACCCCAACCTAAACGCAAAAAAAACCACCCGTGACACACGCTCACGGGTGGCTTTTAGTTTCTAATCCATTCTATTTTATTTGCCGACCACCATCGTTCCAGCAATTTTGTCGTGCCAACCTTGTTTGCGGCGATCCCATCCGACCCACAGAATACCCAACCCCAGTGGTATCGCTGCAATGTAGTAACCGACGTATCGCAAAATAAGTTTGCCGGTCGACGCGGGGCCTCCCGTGTTGGCATCGATTATTTTAGCGCCAATAATCATCTTCCCGGGTGTAGCCGACTTATATACCCAAAACACGATCACCACGACCGCGGGAATCAGGTACTGCATGATAATATCCAGAGCACCGTGGCTAAGTGTCGTGGACGTAAAATAATCCGGGCCGTAGACCAAATACAAAATGGGAGCGATGACCAGCACCATCAAGATCGTATCAACAATTGAGGCAACAACTCGCATCCAGAACCCGACCGGGCGAGCGTCGAGGCTGTCAGCAAGCGGAGCGTCGGGGCGTTCGTATGGATTCGTCTCAGTGTTCATAGTTAAGTCCTGTAATGAGAGTATTCTGATGACCTGCAAAGGCACTGCTTCGACGCTAAAAATGCGTCGAAATCGGCGAGAGAATAGTACTAAAGAAAATCAAAAGCAATTTGAATGATAAGTATTTAGCAAAAGAGTCGGCAATACATTATTGTACGTCGTATCGTCGTTGTTCGCGTCAGTTCCAACTACACGAACTTCGTGCAATCAGTGCAAGTACGGCTGTTTTTTATATAAGTAGAAAGTTGAAAGAAACAATATGAGTTTAGCTATGAACAAACCCTGCATCTGCCAAAGCGGCAGAGCCTTCAAGCAGTGTTGCGACCGTTTCTTGAACCAGGGTCAAAAAGCCAAAGCGCCGATTCAACTAATGCGGTCTCGCTACACGGCTTATGCGCTTGGAGGCTTCGGAGACTATTTACTGTCAACCTGGAAGCCGCAGGGCTCAGAAATGAGCGCCGGCGAATTGTCGATTAAGCATCTTGAATGGCTGGGCCTTGAAATTGTCAGTAAATCTACGCAAGGTGAGACTGGCTCCGTCGAGTTCAAAGCTGCGTATGTCGACAAGAACGGAACAAAGAGCCTCCACCACGAAAAGTCTTCGTTTGAACGCGTCAAGGGCCGCTGGTTTTACGCGAACGGTGAGGTGTTTTAGAATCGACGCGTTAGCCAGAGGCTGACTTCCTGGAACGGCACTCCGTTTTTTCAAAATGGAAACACATAATGACTCGCAGCAAAATGTGGAAACGCGCCAAAGAAATGGCCGACAAGACGCCGACTGAACGCAACCGTTACGTTGATCTGTTGCGCGCGGTATCAATCAGCGCCGTTGTTTTGGGACACTGGATAATGGCCGCACCCTATTTTGAACAGGGTTCACCGCATATGGTGCACCTGCTTGAAATTCAACCCTGGTCGCGCTGGCTCACCTGGGTATTTCAGGTCATGCCAATCTTCTTCTTTGTCGGTGGTTTCTCTAACGGCGTGTCCTGGGACAGCTTGCGAAGGAGGAACGGAACGTATTCGAGCTGGCTGGAGTCCCGTCTCCGCCGCTTGCTGGGTCCGGTAATACCGCTTATTTTACTGTGGTGCGTACTGGGCGCTGCAGGAAATTTTCTGGGCGTACACCCGGAAATGATTGGCATCGGTTCACAGGTTTCACTCATTCCCGTGTGGTTTCTGGCCATTTATTTTTTCATTGTCATGTTAGTGCCGTGGACTCGACGTGCATGGCATCGCTTTGGGTACGCAAGCGTAATTGTCCCGGCGCTACTGGCCGTTCTCGGCGACTGGGTGTTTTTCTACTTCAATTTTAAATGGCTCGCCTGGTTTAATTTTTTGTTCATCTGGAGCGCTGTGCATCAGCTTGGCTACGCATGGCAGGCCAAACGTCTGGGTGGACTAACTATCTCGTTGAGCATGGCTATCGCGGGTGCTGCAGCTCTGGTATCACTCACTGTTTTTGGACCCTACCCTCTCAGCCTCGTAGGAGTGCCCGGACAGGAAATCAGTAACACAAGCCCGCCGAAACTACCCATACTGGCATTGGCGATTGCTCAAATAGGCATTTTGCTCTCGCTGGAAGGACCCATGCGAAAGTGGTTGGCCGGCGGTAAAGCGTGGACGGCAACGGTACTCGTGAACGGTATAATCATGCCTGTCTACTTGTGGCATTCGACGGTAATGATCTTAATCATTGGCGGCCTTTTTCTTATCGCCCCCGGATTGCTTGGCGCACAGCCGGGCAGCGAACACTGGTGGATGATGCGACCGGTGTGGGTGCTTGTCTACTTTGTGGCTATGATCATGCTGCTGCCCGTCTTTTTATGGCTCGAAAAAGCATCCGGAACAACACGGCCTCGCTCAACCCCAACACCCGCAATCATTCTTGGCGCAGCAGCAATTTGTCTGGGGCTTGCGTTACTGGCCGGTTCAGGAATAGCAGGCGACGGTCCTTTGGGTCTGAATTTTATCGCCTGTCTGTTACCGATTGGCGGAGCCGTTTTAATCACCGTGCTGGGTAAAGCAAAAGCTAACGGTGACTGAGCTCACTCATGCTAAAAATCTTTTCCGTTAAAGGAGTGCCAACGCTCAAGTGGAGTTCGAGTACACCCTTTAATCTCAGACCAAAAGCGCTCACGTTTATTTATCTAAATCTCGGCCTGGTGCTCTTTGGTTTAGGTGAGGCTCTTCTTATTTCAAGCGGCGCAGGCGTAAGTCCGTGGATAGTTTTGTCACAAGGCATCGCACTGAAAACAGGATGGAGTATCGGCTTTACCACAATGATTATTAGCTTTTGTGTTTTAGCGCTATGGATTCCGCTAAAGCAAAAGCCGGGCATGGGCACTATTCTCAATGCCTTGATCATTGCCTTTATGATCGACTTTTCATTGGTGCTTCTGCCTTATCCGCAGCAAGTCATTGGGCAAATAGCCCAAGCGACACTTGGCGTACTGGTAGTCGGCTTGGCGTCCGGAATTTATCTAACGGCCAACCTGGGCACTGGTCCAAGAGACGGACTAATGACAGGGCTACAGGCCAAAACCGGCGCACCCATTGCCAGCATCCGCATTGCGATTGAAATCACCGTCGTAACCATCGGATGGTATTTAGGCGGTGTCGTCGGCGCTGGCACTTTGTTATTCGCATTCGGTATAGGCCCCGCTGTCGCCATCGGAATTCTGCTGGTCAGAAAATTCTTGTAGACTACGAACAATCATTGCGAAAACACACCTTCCTTTTTCAATCTCAGTCACTCGAAAAGCCAGCCATCGGCGCTGGAACCGTCTTAAAACTTACCCAGTAAAGAGCACCTGAACATGACAGAATCAAGCCCATTCAGCGTATTGTCGAAACTGTTGCAGCCTTACGCCAAAAAAATGATCGTCAAACACAACACGGATTCTAATTTCTATCTGGAAGAGACACTCTCATCGGATAAACCGCAAATGTTTGGTGCGGCACAAATCAAGAAAAACTATACGAGTTTTCATTTGTTTCCCGTCTACTGTCATCCTGAACTGCTGACGGATATCTCTGATGAACTCAGAAAACGAATGCAAGGAAAGTCGTGCTTTAATTTCAAGAACGCTGAGCAGGTTCCGGTCACCGAGCTTAAGAAACTCGTCAAGCGTGCATTCGAGACACTCTGAGACTGGCGATTGTCAGCGTCACCCACATTGGGTAAACAAAATGGCCGGAGTCATCCGACTCCGGCCACTGATCATCTAGCGATTAAGGTCCGCCCCACACGAAGCCCAGCAGTTTTTGAAACATGTCCGGGATATCAGGAAGCCATTGATTTGCACCGCTCTCGAGGCTTTCTTCCTGATTGACTTCCATGACTGGCTGGTCAACCTCCTCTGCGAGCGTGGGTGAAGAAAAACTCAACAACGCAACGGTTGTAGCAGTGGTCAATAGTCCAGCTTTTTTCATATCACTTCCTCTTGTTGGCCAAGACACATTGTCGTCGGCAGTTATAAACGCAGAAATCACCGGCGAGTCGCAATCTGAATCGACCCAGTTTTGTATGCGGCTACCAGTAGTTTCAGCTGTCATGATAAGACAGCGACGTCCTGTAATCCTGTGAGAGCAGAGCCTCAACTGTGATCAATATGTGATTTCTGACGTTCGCAGCGCCTGAACTAAGACATAACCTTAATTTATGGGCTTCTAGTCAACCAAACCCATCTCAACTGACACAAGACGCGGCAAAACAATAACCAAACGCTTAAGCGCACCACACAATCTTGCGTAAAGTTATCAGTGCAGCGGTCGCTAACCGTTTAGGAAAAAAAGTGCGAGTTTAAAATGACTCTAACCACTAGTGACATAAATCTGAGCGCTACCGCGCGGGAATGGATGGCACTGACGGCGTACACCTTGGCGGCGTACGCGTGCGTTTATTGGGGTTACGCATCAGGGCTTACGGCCAAGTCTCTGATATTGATATGGCCGGCTGCCGGCATTTGTTCGTGGGTGGCTGTGCGATACGGTTGGAAATGTGTACCCGTCGTATTCTTGTCTCATCAGATTCATAGCTTTTTCCTCAGCCCTGAATATCATGGCGGCATGCATTTAGCGGTCAATCTGTGCAACGCGGTGGGTTACTTTGTCGTAACCTTGATCTACCAACGTCTTGGCGGCACTCACAACATATTCGACAGCCTGCGACAAACGCTGCTGTTCATTTTCTCATTTGCCTTAGGCATGAGCTTCATTACAGGTGCCAGCGCGTCACTTTTCTACCTCCATTTTCTGGACCTGCCCTTTTCACATTACGGACCGCTGTTGTGGCGTTGGACACTATCCGATTTCAGTGGCGTTGTTTTGGTTGCTCCCGCGTTCTTTGCTTTGTTCAAATTCCGCAACGAAGGCTGGAGGAACCGGCTAAGGAATATAGTTTCAGAAGGTGGGTTATCGATATTAGCCGCCGTTGCTGTCATGTGCGGTATTGGTGCACTGGCACTCTTGAAGCCCAACGGCTTGGGGCAGTTTCCAACCATTCTCCTCATTATGCCGCTTTGCATTTGGCTGGCCCTTAGCGATAAACCCCGTTCCAGCCTGGTCTTGCTGACGGCCACCATCATGGCCACAATGTTTATTATGCTAAACGCAAATGGCGCCGCGTCAGAAGCGCGGTATTTTGCCGTACAGCCTTACGCCGTCATGCTCATGCTGACGTGTCTTGTAATACGCGCTTCTAACACCGAACGAAACGTAGCACTGGAAGCGCTCAGTGCGGAACGTGCGCAACTCGAAGTCAATGTAGACAAACGCACGAAAGAACTCCACGAAGCATTAAAAGACGTACAGCGCAGTGCCCTGGAACAAGAGAAAATGGCAGAAGAGCTGCGGCTGGCACAACGACTGGAATCTATTGGGCAACTGGCGGCCGGCATTGCGCATGAAATTAATACTCCCTCACAGTTCGTAAGGGACAATCTGGTATTCCTGAAAACGGCGAATTTCGATCAGCAGCTGCTTCTTTCCAAATGCATGAGCGCTGTAAGCGAACTTGCCGACCCTGAAAAAGATGCCGAACTACTGGCTGATATTGAAACCGTCAAGAACGACATTGACTTTGAATTCCTGGAGGAAGAACTGTCGTCGTCAATAACGGAGTCCATTGACGGCATCAAGCAAATCTCGAAAATCGTTTCATCCATGAAAGACTTTTCGCACCCTGGTCAGACGAATAAGCAAAGCATGGATATTAACCACTCAATTGAAGCCGCTATGGCCGTAGCGAAAAACGAGTGGAAACTGTTCGCTTCAATTGAGACCAGCTTCGACCCCAAGCTCCCGGCTATCATGGCGTACGCATCTGAATTGAATCAGGTACTGCTAAACATGATTGTAAATTCGGCTCACGCCATAGAAACTCGCTTGTCTGATCCTGACTCGATCGAACCCGGTACGATACACATTGGCACCTCGGTAGTAGACGATCAAATAGAAGTGCGCATTCGCGATAACGGCTGCGGTATTCCGAAAGAAACCATTGATCGCATATTCGATCCGTTCTTCACCACCAAACAAGTCGGCAAGGGGACAGGCCAAGGACTCACCATTGCTCATCGAATAATCGTGGAGCGTCATAACGGCTCGATCAAGCTGTCCAGCGAGCTCGGCAAATTCACCGAATTCCGTGTCTATCTTCCTCTCAACGATGCCGAAGCAGCCGACACGTTAGGCTCTCAAAGCTCAGCCGCGTGAGCCTGATTCGCAGACCCTTTTCATGTCAGATTCTGAAACGATTTCATGCGACACTAACGAGGCCAGCTATTTATCTGGCCGACGGTACCAGATTGCACACATGCTTTTAAATCTGACCAAGAAAGGAAAAAAAACGAGCGCGAGAGACTGAGCTGTCAGACGCAGAGGTGAAAACCATTCCAGCTTGCGCCCGGACGTAACGACCGGTGCAACATCAACCACCTCAAAACTCAAATCACGCTTGCGACCCCATTTCTTAAGGCTGCGTGAAAACCAGATTTCTTCACTCGCGTAAACGGCCTCACTGAAACCACCAACCGCTTCGAACCCTTCCCGGAGGCAGAAAACAAAACTGCCCGCTGCAAGCTTATTTTTTCTGGAAACCCAGTTCCATAACCGCGCCATTACAATTGCGCTTCGTGGCACGTCGTCAAAGGTAAGCGTTGAGCCTCCACCGCATGCACCCAACTTCAGACTATTCAGCGCGGCACATAACAGCTCGCCTGACACCAGTGTATCGGCGTCTACAAATATTAAGTACGGCGTAGTTGCAGCGGCAGCGCCGGCATTTCGAGCACGCGATATTTGATTCAACGGCTCAAACACCACGTGCGCGCCAAAGTCAGTCGCTACTTTTGCCGTTTCATCTGTCGAGTTGTTATCAACTACAATCACGTTGCCTGCCATGTCCGGGAACGTCATCGCCTCGGCTAGGGCTTGCAGGGTCGCTGGCAAAAAGAGTGCTTCGTTAAACGCTGGGACAATAACGGTATAGCTCATGTAGTCGGAAACTAAAATGCCGTGATGACGGGCGAGTAAAACTTTCCAATTGTCAGACTGTCACCGGAGCGGGTAATGAGAAATTCTTGCTCCACTCTGGATGTCTCGGCGGCCTTGCCGTTCACATAGCGCGGTCTAAAAACACTTGTTCTGACACGCTTAAGTACTTCTGACCTGGCGGCGGCGTTGTTCACCGTGTCTTCGACAACCTTGGGCCTCGTGGGTAGCCCTTTAGAAGTAATGCTGAATCGCACTCTAATTATTCCTGTTTCGTTACTCGCGTCCGCACCGGGTGGCGAGAAAAAAAACGCCTTATTTGTATCGAGAAAAAACAGCTTTGGCACTCCGTAAACTGAGTCAATCATTCCGGGGTCAAGCCGTTGGGCAAGTGCTTTTTGAACGGTGTCGCTGTAATGATTCAGCGCTGTGCGTTTTCTAAGGCTCTGCAAATACCAGTCACCGACTGCAGTGCGAGCCTCAAGCAAGTCGACCTGGTCGACGTAATCCTGCGCAGCGTAAATTTCGGCAATTTTCTCCATGGATTCCTTACCGGCCTGTGGCGTACTAATAGTCGGATGCAGCGTGTACAGCTTTGCCCGCAGTTGATGTGTCTCAATGAGCCGAAGGTCATTTTTACCGTATGCATTTTCCAAAATCGAAATGGCTTCGTCAAAGGCCTCTCCGACGTCGACAAAACGTTGAAGCGCGGCGTTCCACCTTGCGTAGTCATGCAGCGCTCCGACTAGCTCAGGTGAACTGCCATATGTTTCGCGTGCCGATTTAAGTCGCAACTCCTGCTGACGATTCGCCTGAAAAAGCCTCCCTTGTTTTAGGTAGACCCTGGACAGATCGTCCGCGAGTTCTTTTTGCTTCACATTATAAATGCCGGCATTGCGATGGGTGATGTCCTGCGCTCGCAGCAAGAAGAGTTCTGCGTCATCCGTATCGTCGGCAGCGAGCCGTAAACGACCCAGGCGCGACAAAGGTTCTAACAATCGTTTTTCAAACGGATCGAAATGCCGAGCCGCAAGATTGAGAGCGTCACGGTAGTCACGCTCGGCCGCTAAAAATTTGGCCGTACTTTCGTAAGCGCTAGCCCGGCAAACCAGGTCGTCGAAACGCTGGTCTGGATTATCATCGCTTTGAGGTTGCCTCAGAGCGGCGCCGGCTAATCTGATCGTTTCATCGAAGTCGTCGGAGCGCAAAGATTCGCGACACCCGATAGGACCACTGCCATCAAACAATACAGATGGACTAAAGGTAGCCGATCTAAAGTTTCTGCGAGACGACACGTACTCAATGTTTCTCAGCACATTGGTTAAGTCCTCCTCCGCTCTCCAGGCCGTCACGGTCTGACACCGCCGCTTCTCTACTCTTGTACCGGTAGGTGTTTCGTCGCGGCACGCGATTTGCGAGGTCGACGAGCCCTTAATGACGATTGGCAACTCGGTCGGCGAGCTCGATGCGCCCGCTGCACCGCTTTCATCGGCATGAAAACCTGAACCCAAACTAACGACCTGAACAGCCGCCAAAAAAACGGTAAAGACAACTTGCTTCTGTTTAACTCGCACGATCTCGCACTCTCGTAATTTGATGAATCCAGTCTGCCAAGGAAAAAGGTGCCCTGCAATCGCTGTTGACTTCAGGATAGACCGAATATTATCAACCGCACTGTAGTTTCCAATGTGAAAGCCGGCGGATTTCACGGCCTAAAGTCGACTAACGTAGGGAAAACTCCCTGATTTCTCCGGGAACGGACAAAAAATCTTCGTCGGTAAGCGTTAAATCATTCGGTATTTTCGTGGGTACGTGGACACCGATAGACTCAACGGCATTAATTCTGTCAGTCAGAATACCGGGGCCAAAACGACTGGTAAAAAACCAGTAGGGAGGAAATGCCAACTCGCTCTCACGTTTCTCCCAGTGGGCTTTGTACGGCGCAAAGTGAATGTCGTTAGGGTCAGCGTCGCCCATGTGAATAACGTTCAGCTCGTCGCCAAACGTAACGCGATGCACAAGGTTAGCCACCTCTTGCCTGTCGGGATATCCCGCGTGCGGAATACGAATACTTTCGATCAAAATTGAATTGACCCGACTCTCGACAACGGGGTCGCCAACTTCGAGACTCAAAGAGCGCAACTGAGACTCCACCGCTGATGCGCCCTCGAGTAAACGCAGTTGATCAATCGCCTGATCCGGACCAATGAGGCTGGCCTTTCCATTAGCTTTCAAATAGCGCAGCGTATCTTCGGCTGAAAAGTGATCACCGTGCGCATGGCTTACAACGATAGCGCTAATGTCATCGTAAGGCTCTTCTCCTGAGAATATCGCTAGACGTATTTCTTCTGGCACAAGCGTGTAATGACCGTAACTGTTGTGAAAAAACGGATCGAAAAGCACCTTTCCGTGAGGGGTCGTAATCAGTAACCCTTCGTTGCCAAGATAGTGCGCTGTACCGGAATTTGGCAACGACTGATCGCGCGTTGGTGAAGAACAGGCGAACAGCATCAGAGCCGAGAAGATAATCGTAGACAATTTCAAGGGCATCTAAAGCTGTCCTTATCGAAGGGGAGCTCCACGATATCACAGCAGTATAGTATAGGGGTCAAGTCTTCCCATATCCCATTTTTCAACGCGGTAGCTTAATTCTATGTGGGCCTAAAAAGAAAATGGGATATGGGAAGACTTGACCCCTACATCTAATTAATATGGACGGATTAAAACTAAGGTGTATACAAATTGAAGAATAGACAGACTGCTTTTTTGGTAATGTTAAGCCTGTTCATGTGCGCAGGGTGCAATTCGACTGGAAACGTTTTTCCGTTATACAACGACAATCGAATTGAAGAAGTCCACATGGTCGCCACAGGTGACGTCAACCGGAGCATCGGGGTCGCCATAGATATAGTCTTTGTTTTCGATGAAACTCTAGCCTCTCAGTTGGTACGCTACCCAGCTCGGCAATGGTTTGCTCTGAGACCCCAGCTGGAATTACAACACCCGGGCAAACTCGCGATCTTTAACTATGAACTTGTACCTGAGTCGCAACAGAGGCTATTTCCAGGGAAAAATAGGAGCAAGTTCCCAAAGGCTCACCGCAGTGCCAAATTGGTCATGGTTTATGCTAATTATATTCTGCAAGATGCGAATTCAACCGCTGATATAACCGCGTTTAAAACACCTTTGATCACGTTAGAATTTGATACGATATCGGTCGTCGAAAAATCTGGCCTATAGGGCCGAGATTGCCCTATGTAATTCATAGCTTTCTAACACTCATGAACCCCCTGGAATCCGGATGCGCCTACTCGCACTTTGCTTGATCACACTAAATGCAATCACCGCATACGCTGCCGATGAACTGGCCGGTCTCAACGGAGACGGCGAGAAGGTGATCTACTGCTACTACGCCAAAACAATGGAAATGCAGCTGCAAGGCGCGCTGATGACTGATCGGTCCAAAGCCGCTGACATGTTGCGTTCGGTCGAACGCTGGCAAGAGCTCGTTACCGAGTACGTTCGAGACCCTGTGACCCAGCAAAGCGCGATGCAAAACGCGACAACACGGTTAAGCCAACGCATGCGGGTGGCCGGTGGAGATCCTCGCAGAATGCTTGACGAGGTGATTACGCCAACAATGAAAGCGTGTAGCACTTTGCTGTCACGCCTTGATACGTCAGCCCTTTCTCAAACACCTACAACGTCAGTCACCGCAGCGCCAACCACAGTTCCCACTACAAACGAAGCATCCGTTAGAACGGAAACTGCCAGCTCCGATGTATTTGCCGGATTATTCCAGTCCCCACTTCGCGGCAAGTTTCGCTGGAACTCGCATAGCACGGTCTACGCCTCGGTAAGAACACAGGGAACCTTCGCCCGCTCACCATCCAAACCAACTGCGTTCCAACTCGATTTCGATAGCAAGATCACCACATTATGTGTGGGAGAACTGGAAGAATCACATCGCTCGGAAGACGGTTACCTGATGCACCTCACCGTTAAACCAGGCACCGGTAACGGCTGTGAACCTCGAGTTACCCGCGGCCTCCTCTTTCCCATGGCTTTGGACGACCAACGTTCCAATCGCAGGATTATGCTGCGACTCTACGATGATCTTGGACGCATGATTACAGCCAGTTTATTCAGCAGCAAGGCCGTCGAAAATAAATCGCTTGATCAGACGAAGCTGCTGGCAACGGAAAAGGCGGCGCGGCAGATGGAAACAGAAAACGACAATGCTCGTCGCAGTGCAAAGCTAAGCAATTTAAAAAAGAACGCAGACTTTAATCGCCTGGAGCCCTTTTACAACAGCTGCATGAGTGCAGCTCCTTCAATAAACGGCGTCATGGAAGCAAGCGACTACTGCGTATGCATGACCTACAAATTCGGCACAGGCGAGCGAATTCCAGAAGCCGAGTTCATAAGTTATACCCAAGACTTCTCACGTCTTGCCGAGCGTTTTGACGTATTCACCGAAGACAACACACTCTACACCCGGCTAGCTGAGACATGTAGAAGCTGTAGCAGCCCTTCCGGCTCGTTGCACCCTGGCTGCGACGAAGCGGATTCAAACTTGCTTATGCCGTCCAACTTCGCACAGATGATAAAACAGCTCGACAAACCCGTGGTTAAACTGGAGTCCTCGCTTTTCTACAAAGAAAATTTCTTTGTTATTTACCTGCAGGGATACTCGAACAACTGCTCGGATGAAATCAGCAACCCGGTGCCGTTCGACTACGTGGTCACCGAATACACCACCGACCCCTACGCGGGCACGTTCGCAAACGAAATTCAGCGAGACCGAACCTACGTTGAACGCGTTCATGCGAAGCGCTACAAACAAATCTACGAAAAACACGCAAAGCTCGATCCTAAACAGTTTCAGGCGGCCATTTCAAAAATGGTCATCAGAAGCGAAGCTGATCTACGACGTAACCAAAGAGACCTTAACGTCACGATTAAGAGTGAAACAGAAAAACGCGTATCTGTGCAATCGCACCTTGAGCAGGGCTGTACGTCTGAATCGGTGCAACGCGTGTATTCGAATCTCGATGCGTTGTTCCAATAGCTTTCCTCATGATGACAACTCTTTAAGCTTTACATAAAACCTAAGCAATCCGGGCCGACATGATCCCAACATTGAATAACAATTCGAAGCAAACCGCTGCTACACTTATTTTTCAGATAGTCTGTGAGCAGACAGCCGTAGCCCCGACTACTTATCGATTCAGGCACGGTTGAATTTCTTGAATTAAGGAAACACGAATGACCGCAAAGAACACTGGGCCGAAGCTGGCCCCAGCTCTCAAATTCAAGATAAAGAGAGTGCGCGCAGCCAAGAACTACGAGGTAGTAGATCTTCGCGCCAGCGCTTCCGCAGACAACGCGGGCTGGATGACCAAGCTACTGCGAAACGACGAGTTTCAAATGGTGCCCGCCGCTAATTTGCACGCCATGTTTGCACGCTTCACACCCAAACATTTTACTGCGGGCGAGGTTGTCATTCAGCAAGGAAACCCTGCCGAATATTTCTACGTCATTACCGATGGCCGGTGCAGAGCTTCTCGTCGGCTGTCCAACAGCAAACGCAGCATTACTCTGGCCGAGCTGAACGTAGGCGACACGTTTGGTGAAGAGGCACTCATTACCGGGTCTAAGCGGCAGTCAACCGTGACCATGCTGACCGCAGGAACCGTGATGAAACTTAGCAAAGACGACTTCAAGGAGCTACTCTCCGACCCGATTATAACGTTCATCAACAATGACGAGGCCGATAAAATCATATCGGCGGGCGGGCTCTGGCTTGACGTTGGCACGTCACGGCTGGAGAACCTGTCAAGAGGCACAAACGTAGCGCACATCCCGATGCAAATTTTGCGACACAAATGTGGCTCTCTCAACAAACAACAGCATCACGTTGTCTGCTGCAACGACATTACGCACAGCTGCGCCGCCGCCCACGTCTTGCGTCAAGATGGCTTCTTGGTAAGCGTGCTCTCCGCCTAAACGGGGCCAGAGCCATTGCTGTCCCACATACGCTTTCTTGAATATCTATGTGAGACAGCAGTCACTCCGACCCCTTTAACAAAGAAAAAAGGCAGCTCTTGTCAAAGAACTGCCTCATCTTTTGATTAGCCGTGAGCATTAATTCTCAACCGACGGCTTTGGCACGTGAACGCGGTGCCCAAAGGTACGCTTTTACTGCGCACCGGGCCCTGGCGATTGCAGGAACGAGTCACGTATCAACTGTATGTCTGCAAAGTTAACCATACCGTCGCCGTTAAAATCAGCATCGGCGTTGTCACTCAGAAAGACCTGTGAAAACAGGTGAAGGTCGAGGAAATTCACGATGCCATCGTTGTTTAAATCGGCGTCACACGCGTTGCCAAAACCATCGCCGTTACTGTCTCGCTGATCCGGATTGCTAACGAGCAGGCAGTTGTCCAAGCCGTCCAGGCTTGAGTCGCTATCCTGATCGAGTTCGAGCACCATGAAAACGATATCCTGAAGGCCAGCGGGCGATAAAGTCGTATTAACTTGTGGCCAGTCAACGCCGTCCGAACTGCCGGTTATCAGAATTTTCGAATCTGAGCCGCTTGCGAAGTTCATGCCGCGAGTTAGTCTTTCAGACCCTCCTCCGGGTAAGAAGGTTGAAAACTCAAGATCCGTGCCCGACGGGTTTAAAACCGACAGCGTCATGTCGGGTCGGCCAGAAATGGTCGCGCTTACAGCTGCGTCTCCAGCAAAGTACACCGGTAGCTGGTTGAACGACAAAAAGCTGGAAAGTGATGAACTCCGGCCCTCGCCACCGCGAAACGACGTATCACGCTCAAAGGTAGTTCCGTCACTGTTTTCGAAATACATATCGATGCCGTCTCTTGCAATGAATATATCTCTGTCGCCATCGTCGTCAGCATCGATCAACACTACATCGTTATTACCAACGCCCGACTCGGTCAAAACAATCGGCGCTTGCAATACCCCGTCGACAAAGCGATACACTTCGACAGGACCATCTTTACGCGCAACGATCAAGTCGTTGGCACCGTCTCCGTCGACGTCACCAATATCCAGCGCACTGACATCACCAGCCGTATTGCTGATAATAATGGCGTCTTCATGGGTGAAGGAACCTGAGTCTGGATAAAGCCTGATGTCCTGCCCCTCGTTGGCAAACACGACGCTGTTAAAAAACGGGGTAGGACCAATTTTACCGACGGCCAACGCCGTAGTATTTCCATCAGGACGGCCAAAGTCAGTGGACGTTACCGACACATTACCGTTGTTAAACACAGAAACTAACTGGTTAGCCTCACCGTAGCGTGCCAGTAAAAACGAACTACGACCGTATATCGTCTCGGCCGCTCTCGTGTCCTGGTCTACGGTTCCAAGTGACGCAACGAAACTCCAGTCCTTGGCAACGTTATCCCATTGGTGAAGCTCGTCGATGTCATCTGTATTAGTGACTAAAATTCCTGGATCAAATGTATCGCCGTTTATAACAACAAACGTCATATCGGACGAGTTGCTTTCAGACGTGCCGAAGTCCGAGAACTCTCCGAGCACCAAACGATTTGTGGAATTAGTGTCACCTGTTACGGCTACCTTATTAACTCCATTGCGAGCCATTAGCGTGTAGTAGGAAGCGTTCTCGGGATCGCTATTAAATGACTCTCTTCTCAGATTATTAACGTGCGTTACTGACTGCAAAACCCGGGTCGTCGACACGACTGGTCCGATGGTGGCAAAGAGCGGATTCTTCACCGGGAATTCTGGCGATTTGGTTACTCCGGACAGATACATACGCCCCTCTGCGTCAACTTCCATTGCGGTATTTCTGTCGTCTCCGGGACTACCTAAATACGTGCTAAAAATAAAGTCACTGCCGTCAGCCTGAAGCTTAAACGCAACCTGATTGTCAATTTGAAGTAAATTGGTATCGGGATCATCTTCTGTCACCAGAGTCTGAAAGGCGCCAGTCGTTGTAGGGAATAAATTAGTAAAAGAATTACCGCTACCGTAAACACTTCCCTCAGCGTCAATCGCAATTTCCAATACCAAACCTTCACCTGTGTAAGTCGCCCAGTCAATGGCATCCAGCGTAGGTGCGAGCTTAACTATTACAGGGCTGTAACGTAAATTTTCGATAGGCTGTAACTGGAAAACACCAGCAGTCGTTGGAAAGTTATTGGAGCGCGCCGATCCCGCTACGTAAACAGAACCATCAGGCCCGATTTTTATGTCGGTAGCCAATTCGCGTTCTTCGCCACCTATACAACCGGATGCGAGCAAGGTACCGTCTGCAGAGAACTTGGCAAAAACAATATCTGATACAAATATTGACTCCGATTGCATATCAGTTTGCATGCAGGCTCTTCCTGCAATGGTCGCTGTTGCGGGAAAGTCAGGCGCAGCGGTTTGTCCTGTTACGTAAATGTTATCACTGACATCAACGGCTAAGCTGGATAAGCTCTCGTATCCAAAGCGACCGCCATCATTGGATGCGAAGCTGAGGTCTGCTCCACCCAGATAGGTCGAGAACAACATCATAGAACCGTCGCCACTGAGCTTGGTTACCGTGGCATCCCAATCGAAAGAGTCTGAGTCAGCATCGTCATTACCCACCTTCTGAGACTGAAAAGCGTTGAGCGTCGGGTAATCGTCTGATTCGGAGTAGCCGGCCAGAACAATATTATCCTGACTATCGATAGCCATACCCTGAACACTATCTTCGCCCGCTCCACCTACAATCGTCACCCAATTGACAGCACCAGAAATCGCATCGATTTCCATCACAAAAACATCCAGATCACCGGACGGCTGCCCGGCCAGCGGAAAGTCGACTGAGTCGGTAACGCCGGAAATAACGTAGTTACCAGCAGAGTTTTGTTTCATTTCTGCACTGCGTTCCACACCTGAGCCACCGGCGTATCCGGAGAACTCTATCACCGGGTCTATGACCAGCGTCTCGTCTTCCTGGTAGTGACCAAGAGTGAATGCCATATAGCCGTCATTGAGCTGTTTAAACGCGCCCGCGATGGCGTGACGTTTGCCCTCAACAGTCTGGTATACAACCGGAGCGAGTTGCCTGAGCTCACCAACCGAAGTGTGTGCCACCCAGTTGCCGTCCTCATCTAGCGACACCTTCGAAGCACCTTGAAGTTCTACTCTGATTTGCTTGGGATCGACACCGGGGCTAACTTCGAAGTCGTACTCAAGCCTGCCGTCATGGAGGTGGTAGACAACATCAATTCCCGGGTAAACATTGTGCAGCCTTGCCGTTAAAACGTGCGGCACCGAAGTCTCCCAGGCGTCTTGTCGATTACCCGTAAAGTAGTGACTCACGCCCGCGGCAGGCTGGCCGGGAATAGCCAAAGCGCTTGGGCTGGCATTCACAAAGTGTAAGCGAACAGCCGTATGCTCGTAGGCTGTAGCCGAATCAGTCAACTCCATCCGGTCTTGTATTCCAGCCTGATGAGGCTCATTCGTTGCACGAACGGACAGGCTAAAATCAATATGGTCCGGAGCGATAAGTGCGGTCACTCCACCCGCTCTTGCGACAAACTTATAAGCGTCATGTGTTTGCCCTGCGTTTGGCTCTATCCATGAGCTTGCAAAAATATCGTTTCCCGAAACCAGAGCAAGGACGAAAAGCGAAAGTGCGTTTACGATAATTTTATTTTTCATGGGTAACTTCCTGTTCGAATAACGACAAGGCGATAATGCGTAGCGCCTTGCATAGTCGGGTAAGCGGTCAACAACCGCTGCACCGTAAAGACTTTTAAAATATGATTTCACTTACGGGTTGACTGAGATCGCCAATTTCATGAACCTGCAGCCCAATATTGGACAAGCTGTAAATCAGGGTATTGGCGCTGTCTTCGATCACCACTGAGCGCAAAGGGTTAACCGAGTAGCACACGGTAGTAAAAACACAACCCAGAGCAGGTGACAGCTTCGCGGATGTTATGGCCGCCTGAGGCAGCAGGTCCTCGTGATCGATGCGACCCAGTTCACTAAACCCGTCTGCGTCACTGACTTTCAGCGCAATAAAGCCCGAGAAATTCTGGTCAATACTTGAGTAGTTATTAATCACAAAAGGAACAACCAGCAAATTACTTTGGTCAACGTAGTTAAAGGCTAACGGCTCGTAGCTTGAAGATGACCAGGCGTAAGTAACATCGCCGTTACCGTCTTTGGGGACGTAGCTGTGTAGCAGCACGGGGTCCGCCAGATTACTCACGTCAAAAAGCTGAAAGTTAACGCCGGGTAACAACCCGTCGTCGTCACCGTTACGACCCACTGTCACCAACCTGTCTGTGCCGACCGGATGAATGTACTCACTAAAACCCGGTATCTTTATTTCACCCACAATTTGCGGCGACTCGGGAATAGTGAGGTCGAAGGTAAACAGTGGATCAATTTGGCGGAACGTCACGACGTAGGCGGTGTTTTCGACAAAGCGTGCGCTGCGAATAGTTTCATCGAGGGCATAGGTAGGGGTTGAACCGACAATCTTAAGCTCGCCAGAACCATCCAGAGCGAGCACGTGCATATGGTTAACCGCATTAGCGTTCTGGATATTTTCATCATTGATCCATTCGGTTGTAACGACCCTTAAGTGACCGTTAAATTCGCTCAGGCTCATTCGGTTATTTACCCCGCCCGGGACGACCCCTGCTCCCTCGTACACTAGCGAGTCGCCGCCAAAGCTAATTTGATGAATAGCCGTTTCGTGAACCTGCTCAGGATCCCACCACCAGTCCGAGCTCATTTGATACAGGTAGATGCTGCTGTCGCTGACGTAGGCCTGACCTGACAGTGAGATCACAGCAGACAGACCCTCTGTTAACTGCCCATCCATAGACAGTCGGTAAACCGAAGAAAGACCACCATTAACGCTCAACTCTGGCATGTAAACGTCTTCGCACGCGGCCATGTACTCCTGAGAAACCTCGCCGTTCGTCCATTCGTTGGCGAAGGGCAGATGCTCACTCACATCAACTTGGCTAACGAGATCTGCAATAATTTGGCGCGCCTCCCGCTCGTGTTGAGCCGCCAGGTCAAAGTCTTGTGCATTGGTTGCAGCCGTGTAGCTAACCAGGCTTTGGTAGAATTCCTCGTTGGCCCTCAACGCCGACCACGACAGTCCCGGCAAGGTCACGAAGTCCTTCGCCAGCACGAGTAGCTCACCTGCAACCAGACGGGCTTCAAATGACGATCCGGACATTCTGATTTCACGTAGCTCGCTCGGCGACGCGGGATCGGTTATGTCGAAAAATTTAATAACCGTCACCACAGGGCCGGCCAGTGACGTTGAAAATAACGTCAGCGAACCATCAACAGGTACCTCCGTAAGCCTGTAGAAAATTACGGCCAGGCGATTAGTTTGCTCATCCAGGACAATTTCCTTGATCGACAACAAATCTCCAAAGTCGAGCTCTGTGAGCACTGTAAGCTGGTTCGCAGGATAACCATTCGCAATAGCCAGAATATTGTCGCGAGCGATATAAAAAACGCCGTTAGTGCTTGCCTGAATAATATCGGCCTCGTCGACGCCGACCTCCTGATTGTTGGTTTGCGAGACGACAATATCGAGACTACTCGGTGAGGGGTCTGAGGTAATCGCGGCAACTGAGGCGACCCCGACATTTGAGAAATAGTTATTAGCAATTGTGTTCGCAAGATACGTGCCTAGTTGGGTGCAGCTCATGCCCTCTTTAAGGCTTGCTTTTTCACTGCCAACGGACCCAACCGGGGGACGATTATTATTAGTCTCTTCAATCTCAGGGGCAGAACCACCCGAGCCACCGCAACCGCTTAGAAGTAAAAGAGCCAGTACGAGCGTGGTCAGAGAAAGTAAATTTTTCATAGTGAGCCTTTATTCAAAAAACTGAACGCTATTAACCAACACACCGCCGTCTTCTAGCAGCAGCCCGTCAAGCGTAATCAAACGATTCAAGGTAAGTTCGGCTGGTTCAAGATTGACGAAATTAGTGTTTGAGTCTGTCCGCGCTTTTATAAACGACACTTCAAATTCGCCATTTGAAATCGGTTCTGTTGTGAAGCCCGTCAAACTGATTTGAGAACCTGCGGGCAGCCTGGGGTCAAGCAACGGCACGGCCTCTACGCCAAGGACATTGAGGTCCGTGTCGTCATCGGTAGAGACAACAACCCGAATGCGCTCGAATTCGTTAACCATGCCATTGGCCGTGCTAAGGGTAATGGTTTCTGAATAATCGAACTGCTGCGCACCAAGAGTAAAAGAGAAATTGGCCTGATCCACTTGTATTGGAGAGCCCGTGACAATCAGCGGTTCGTTGCTGTCGTATTCGGTAACACTGGTTGCAATAACATTGCCGCCTTTAGACACGTAGCCGCTAACGACAACAGGCCCAATACCGACCAGGTCACCTGTACCGTCGTTAATAACCGAGCCGGGGGGCGTGACGGGAGGCGTGATACCAGGAGGGAGTATTGGCACAACACCAACAGGGTCGTCGTTAAACGGATTAGCCAAAGAAACAGGCTGTCCGAATACAAAGAAACCAACATCGGGCACCGCTGTAACCTCGTCGCCGGCCGCAATGTAATCGACACGCAGTTCTTCCGGATCGAGTTGAGAAGTCGAAGAATAGGTTGTGACGAATTGGCCTTCGGAGACGTCCGACAAATTGCTGACAACACCGTTTATGAAAACCGTAGTGGACGATAAATTAAGGCTCTTCCCACTCACCGATGCGGAAAGGCCGGTAACATCAAGGTTTGAGATGGCCCCAACCACGGCCCCGGATGGAACCGATGCGACAGGGTCAGTGGGCATATCAACTATAGGAGGACCGTCAATCCCGCCGCGGTCGATCCCGCAAGCGCTGAGAAAAAATAATGTCATCAACATGACATTCGCATTCATGGCTTTACGTATCACTTGGTCTCTCCGCTTTATTTTCTATTAGGTATAGGCCGATTCCAAGTCGTACCTTGTCTTCGTTGGCCAAGTCAGGCTCTTCGTACTCAGTCAGTTTTTGATCAATTTCTTCAAGAAACTGCTGCCCTTTTTGCTCTACAAATTCATTAAATAATTTAACCCGCGACTGCGGTATGGAAGCGTTGCTGGCGCGACCTTCAAAACGACTCGGAGCCGAGTCTGGTCGGTATAAGTTGTACGCAAGCGTGGAACCCACATCGTGGAATACGTCGAGGCTACGAGTGACTGCTTCGTTATCCGCTTTTTCCGGCATGTAATACCGGCTAACCGCAACTACCGACTCGTCTTCCAGACGACGAACAGCATTAACTCTCAACAGCTCTTTCAAGATGGCGGTTTGAGTAATATCTCCGCCGTACTTTTTACACAGAGCCGCAAAGGCCCCGTCGACCTGCAGAGCGCTGGGCGTTCCGTTAAGACTGAAATTTTCATCCTGGTACCAACCAGACAAAACTCGACCCAATGCACCGCTTTGGTTTTTAGGTTCCACCTTAGAGTCGGCAGATGAGCTGTCGCGTATGCGTTTGACTTCTTTACGGTCAATTCCAGTAAGCAACGCGATACGGGTAGTGTTGGTAGGACGTGCGCCCTTCCCGTATTCCTCCGCCGCGACCTCTACGTAGACTTCTTTGATCAAATTACACAAGCGACGAAACTGAACGTTGTTTTTAATAAACAGCGAAACCAGCGAGCGCATTAGACGCTTAATCAGCGTATCGAGTAATTTATCGAATTTGGATGACATATATAGGGAAAATACCCCCATATATTAAACCTGTCAACCAATGATTGGAACCTCAGTGATTTCAATGGCTTGGCCGTCGGCCGCTATCTAGCGAGAAAAAGGTACCCGCGGAGACGTATACAGCTCGAACCACTGCTCATCTGGCCAAACAACGTTTAACTGACGAACAGAAAAAAATAGGGGACAGACCACGGTTCTGGCGATTTGCCAGAACCGTGGTCTGTCCCCTATTTTTGCCTATTTTTAACCGTGGTCCCCTATTTTTCCGACCGCCTTTTCAGCTCGGCCAACCCCGTCTATTCACAAGCGCAGGCACGCGCCGCGGTCCCAAACAACCCATTCGCATCGGCCGTGGTTTCCACGTTTGAGATACTTTGCCAACTGATCCAGGTTCTGAATATGCCTGGGAATTCGGCTCCGACGCAATGGTCCGGGCCAAACGGTGGGAAACCCATTTTGAAGTCTCGTACAACACACCCGACGGCTGTATCTGACCCACTACTAAAGGCACTGCTTGCTAACTGAAGTGAAGGTACATCGCTACAAAACTTTAGTAAAGGCGCAGCGAGAACCTCCAAAGTGGCGGTGCAAGCTGGCGTCTCAACTTCAGCGCCCGGAGGTCCGACAAAGTGCGTTGCTCCACTGCCAATTTCGGTTCGAGTGAGGTCCGAGTACTGCAAATCTCGAGCCTGGCAAACGGAGGTGCAGCTTTCTCCATAGTTCCCCAAGAAGTAACAACCTTGAAGCCCGATTACGTTCGAGCCACCAGCTGCGGCACACTCGTTTATCGTGACGTCTGACAACGGCGCGGTATCACCACTGGTGCCCGGCAGGCCCAGTGAGGGCACAGTCGGACCAATAATCGCGATAGTAAAAGCCACTTCAGAAACCGGACTGGAGGTCGAACCGGTAGCAACAAAACCGGATACGTTCTGACCGGGCATGATACCTCCGGTGTTATCAAAGCAGTCCCCGAACGTACACCACTGCAGCGGCCCCAAGAAAGCCTGCCCCCAACCTGCAGGCGACGACTCGAACACCAGTCCCGGCGTGCTGATAGCAAACGGGAAATACGGTACCGGTGGTAACCTTATAACTTTTTTGAGGGTTCAGAAATCAGCACCAAGGTCATCTGGCTCAAGCTTTCATGCTAAAAGACACTATCGAACCACTGTCGAATGAAAGGTTATAAAGTTACCACCGGCACCGTCTTCTCGGGCACCGTCTTCTCGTATATCGACACGGCTGGGTTGATTAGCGACCCCGGCATCTCGGAAGCAAAGGACCTGGGTTTTCGGCTGATCATTGATCTCCGACTGCCAGACGAAGACGGCGCAACCGAAGAAAAAGCAACAGCAAAACGCGTCGGGATCCGATACGTAAATATTCCTCTTGCTGCCGACGATACCGCCTTGAATCAGATAGCGAGGATCGAAACGATCTTAAGCGACGAAGAAAATCTCCCAACACTTATTCATTGCGAATCAGCCAACCGAGTCGGTGCCCTATGGGCACTCTATCGCAACCAACAGCGTGTTGACTCATTTGTTGCGATCGAAGAAGCACGTGCGATCGGGCTGACATCTCGTGAACCGAAGGTGAGACAACTTTTGAACCTTCCTGCAGATGCTAAGAGTCGTTAGCTGTTTTTTTCAAAACAGGGATTCATTGAGCCTCTGGATTGTCTGGCTATTCGGAACAGATCAAGTCAATGCAGCAAAGCTCGCCTACGTTTCGGCACTCGCTAGCGCTCGTCATCCGATTATTGTGCTTCTGTTCGCCCATCGGCTTTTTTCATGCGTACAACAAACATACCGCGCAACTGTTCGGCGCGGTACCCTGTTGCCTGATCGTGGGGATAAGCGGCACGAATAACCGACAGAGTCGTGGTTGCGATATCGCGGTCTGGTGACCCGTGACATTGCAGACACATACCATTGGTCAAAATTGGGTAATAGCCAATCATGGAGTTCGCTTGTTCAGTGACGCTCGGAATGGGCTTTTCCCCAGCCTTCAGTGAACTACGAAACTGATCAAGTACCTCAAGTTCCGCCGGGCTTGCCTGATTGTTTGGGTTGCGCGGCCGATCGCTTGCCCTCGATATTTTCGCGCCAAGCTTTAGCGACATTTCGTTCGCAATGGCTTCGGCCCTGATGTTACAGAAGCCCACGGCTCCCGGCGCATCACCTTCTTGAAGTGCGCGCTTCAAATTACTGCCAAGCTCCATTTGCGTTTGCATGGCCAGTTGCTGACCGTAGTTACGATATTCCTCCAATGTCGAAGGAAGTGAGGGCTCTATTGCGGCATTATCTGGCACGGAAATGGAAGACCTCATCGCTGAATGATCAAAATCGGCCGCTTCATCTCTATCACGCGGACCCTCAGAGCAACCGGTTGCCACCAATGCGAAGAACACCAATAAAGTGACTTTTAGTATTTTATTACTCACCGCAACTCCCCGTTGGTTTCCATGATTACCCTCCTTTCTTGATCCGCCAATTCCCTTTTTCAGCAATGGGCGTTACTTGAAGGAAGACGATTCCGAACAATTGTGGTGCTCACGCCACATCGATGGATCATGTCCAGCTGGAACGATTGAACAGTTGTCTTTTTCGTAGCCTCGGAACTGCATGTAGAGCTCAATTTGCTCCTCGGTGAGAATCTCGACCATCGCAATGTGCGCTGTTAGATGAATCAGTCTCAATTGACCGCGAATGAGAGCAGCTTTCTCAGTGAGCTTTTCAAGCTCTTTCAGATCGACACTTCCATCTTTGAAGAACAGTGTCAATTTTACCTCGGCGGCAATAAACTCTCGGCCAAGATTTATCGCCTGTTCGTTCATCCGAGAATAGGTGCTCTCAGTCTTGGCGATTTGCTCCGGCGAAAGCCCTAGCTCATCTTGCAGGTCGAGCACATGAATTGGGCCTGGGTATCCATTCAATTCGGCAGGTAACGCCAGGCCCCAACCTGCTCCTTGCTCGATCTGTGCAATGTCCGATTCAGACAGACTGGCAATCCCCCGCTTCTCCATACCTTGATAGGGTTTTCGAATCTGGTCTGCGCAGGCCGTTGTCGCTAGCAAAATTGCGACGAACCAACACGAGAGCATTCGCTTAGTCATGGCTAAAACTGCTCGGCAACTGATGCGAACATCGACATTGATGAAATAATCAAGCCATTGGCTCCAGACCAGCAATCCGAAGAGAAGGACACGGCTGATCGGTTGGGTCTGTCGTTTCAGCCGCAGGGTCTTCGGCCGCTCTTGCGCTCGCTGGATCAAGCTCACGAATGGCATCGAATTGACTCAAATAGACGCTGCCTGTCAGCTCCTCGAGAAAGTCTGTTCGCCGCAGCCTATCCATGACGGGACCCTTCACCTCTGAGAAGTGTAGATTCACTCCGGCATCCGCCAGTCGGTCGTTTATGGCTTCAAGGCTTTCAAGCGCACTCGCATCGATACGGTTGACTGCCGGGCACATCAATATCCTTGAGGACACCGCGACGCTGCCATGCGTCACAAGCGAGATACATTGCTTTCTGCGGGGCGCCCGCGCATTTGATCAGCATAGGCGGCTGTGTAAACAGCGCTTTGCCGTCCTTCAGGTTTTGAACCAGCTCCCATGTGTATGCCGCCATATCGAACATGTAGTTTGATGTGACACCATTCTTGCCCAAGGACTCGTTAAGTCCCTCGACTTGATTCCAGTCAAGCTTTAAACCGGGAGCAACGACCAACGTTTTGTAGGTGATACGTTCTCCATCCTCGAGAATCACTTGATTGTGTTCCGGATCGAAACCGGCACAGGCTGCCCGAAGCCACTGGACACCTTTGGGGATAAGGCTTGCCATTGGCCGTTCTGTCTGCGCGCGATCGAACACCCCACCTCCAACAAGCGTCCAGCCTGGCTGGTAGTAGTGTTCCGTGCGGGGCTCAACGATGGCAATGTCTGCACCTTTACGGCGCTTCAGAATTGACGCTGCTGTCGAGATACCAGCAGCGCCACCGCCGACAATGACGATATCGTGCCGCCGAACTGAAGACGCTCTGGTCTGCTCGGACTCTCCCAGTGACTCAAGGCGCGGACGCAAACCGGAGAGATCATAGCCTGCCGTTGACGCGGTACTTAAGATTGCGTCGATCGATAGCCGACCTGCTTTGGAAAGAGCCCATAACGTTGTTGATCGTGTGCCAGTTCGGCAGTAGGCAAGTACGGGCGCAGGCAGCTCGCGCATAGCCTTGTCAAATGAAGTCACGTCGGCATCCGTCAGATTGCCGGACACAACCGGCACATATCTGACCTCCAACCCATAACGCGTAGCAGCTTCGATAATCGATTGATGGTCAGGCTGGTCGCCTGTTTCGTTGTCGGGCCGATTAATAATGATCGACCGAAACCCCTGGCTCGCCAGAATGCTGACATCCTGAGGGGAAATCTGGGTTGATACTGATAGTTCTGGTGAAATGGTTTTGATGTCCATAATTGAGATGCCCCACTTGTTCTCGTTGCTACAGCGCGTTAATCGGGATTTTCATGTAGTGCTTGCCGTTGTCTTCGACCGGCGGCAAGTTGCCGGCTCGCATATTGATTTGCACTGATGGCAAAATCAGTTTGGGCATGCCCAACTGTGCATCTCGAGCGGTGCGCTGCGCGATGAATGCTTCTTTGGTTGTGCCGGTTTTCACATGGACGTTCGAACGCTTCTGCTCGCCAACTGTTGTTTCCCAGGCGTACTCATCACGCCCTGGCGCCTTGTAGTCATGGCAAAGGAACATCCGGGTATCGTCTGGCAGTTCAAACAGCGCCTGAATTGAATCGAACAGGACGCCTGCATCTCCGCCAGGGAAGTCGCAACGCGCCGTGCCGAAGTCCGGCATGAAGATGGTATCGCCAACAAAAAGAGCATCACCAATGAGATGGCTCGTACAAACCGGTGTATGACCAGGCGTTGCAATAGCTTTCGCCTGGATGTTGCCAATCTGGTAGCTCTCGCCAGCTGTGAACAGGTGGTCAAACTGGCGTCCATCGGTGTGGAACGACTGACCCGCGTTGAACACATCCCCAAACACCTTCTGGACAACCGAAATCTGATCGCCAATCGCGGTTTTTCCGCCTAGCTTGTCACGGATATACGGCGCTGCCGTTAGATGATCTGCATGAACGTGCGTATCGATAATCCACTCGCATGTCAGATCATTCTTGCGCACAAAATCAATGAGCCGATCAGCAGAATCGGTGGCCGTGCGTCCAGCCGCAGGGTCATAGTCCAGCAAAGAGTCGATGATTGCGCATTGCCTGGATTCGTCGTCTACAACGACGTAGCTGATTGTATTGGTAGCTTCGTCAAAAAAGCCGGTAACTGTCGGTTTATTCATCGCTTGATTCCTCTCGGAGCAACCCTCTTGGGTTCCCACTTCTGACTGTTTAAGTCACCTACTGTGCGGGCAAAGACACCGTAGCCACCGGCTCTGTTCGGGCGTAACGGTGGCTCATCGGTAGATTTGTTTACCTGTGTGCTGGACTCACCGAGCATTGCCCCACAAATCCCATCGACCATCGCGCGAACACGCGGGCGATCGGACAATGTGTAAAAGACGAGCTTCGATTGCTTGCGGGTTGTCACGAGCTGCTCATCGCGCAATTTCGCCAACTCGCGAGAGAGCCTGGGTTGCTTGATGCCTAACGACTCTTCGATATCGCCTACTGACATCTCCGAGTCGCGCAGATGGCAGCAGATCAAGAGCCTGGCAGGATGCGCGAGCGCTTTGAGTAGCTGCGTCGCTTCATCAGCGAGCGGAGCAAGCTCTTCGGACGAACCGGTCATTGCACCACTTGCGCCTCTGTTAGATACCAAGCGTGCCCTTCCGTTGCCGACCGCTTGTCCGCCTCCGATATATCCAGCGGCGGCGGTAAGACGGCATCGTCGCCTGGTTGCCAACCTTCGGGTGTCGCTAACTGAGCATCGTCTGTGAGCTGCAAAGCCTGCAGCACACGGAGAAGCTCCTCGACGGAGCGGCCAATGTTCATTGGGTAGTGCAGGAGCGCGCGGATGATGCCTTCCGGGTCGATGAAGAACACGGATCGGACCGCGGCCGTCGTTGCGGATGACTCGTGAATCATGCCGTAGGCGCGGCTGATGGTCATCGAGATGTCTTCGACGATGGGAAACGAAATCTTGACGTCGAAACGCGCTTCAATGTCCTTTACCCAGGCAATGTGCGCGTAAAGGCTGTCCACGGAAAGCCCAAGCAGGCTGCAGTTCAGATCCTCGAATCTCGACCGCGCACGCTCCACCGCCACGAACTCCGAGGTACAAACCGGCGTGAAGTCGGCGGGATGCGAGAAAAACACCAGCCAGCGACCGCGGAAGTCAGATAGCTGAACTTCCCCGCGGGTGGTTCTGGCCACGAAATCTGGAGCCGCATCGTCAATTTGTGCCGAGCCTGAGCGCGTGGACTCATCGTTGGCTACGTGTTTTTCAGTACGATCGTTCATAGTTGCTAATTTATAATATACGATTTACGATATTGTCAACTGTAATTTGGGATTTACTCTAAACCATGACAAATTTCACTCCCTTAGCGGCGTCAATCGGTGGGGCTCTAATAGGCTTTGCGGCTGTTGGGCTCATGGCACTTAACGGGCGCATCGCCGGAATCAGTGGAATATTTAGTGGCGCGGCGACAGGTGATGCCGGGGACCGGCTTTGGCGAATTCTCTTCGTCGCCGGGTTAGCCCTGGCACCACCGCTTTGGCAAATAGCGTCGGGTAACGAGGTGCCAATTGAGATGACTGGGGACGTCGGGCTGATCGCCGCAGGCGGACTACTCGTCGGCTTCGGAACACGGCTGGGCTCAGGCTGCACAAGTGGGCATGGGGTGTGCGGATTGTCCCGCCTCTCACCGCGCTCAATGGTCGCAGTGGCTGTGTTCATGGTAGCCGGGATGGCAACTGTCGCAGCCGTCAAATCGCTGGGAGGTGGATAACGATGGGTCGCAACTTATCCGGCCTTATCGTTGGGTTAGCCCTCGGGCTAGGCCTGACCATCGCAGAGATGACAAACCCCGCGAAGGTCCTAGCTTTTCTTGATGTTTTGGGTAACTGGGACCCGTCACTTGCGTTTGTTATGGGCTCGGCATTGATAGTCACCGCGATCGGTTATCGACTATCCTGGCGATACTCGAGGCCGCTGTTCGATTCTGAATTCCATGTACCGCAGAACCGGGTAATCGACGCTCGCCTAGCGATAGGCGCACTCATGTTTGGTACGGGCTGGGGTCTTGTTGGCCTCTGTCCAGGACCTGCGATCGCTGCACTGACGATCGGCGGAACGCCCGCCGCCATCTTCCTTGTCTCAATGATCGCGGGTATGGCGATTCATCATTTTCTTACGCGGTCCCGTAACAATCCGACGACATCGCGGACCTGCACTTTCAACGACTAGTCAGGAGAACAGCATGACAGTGAATATAGGTACTTTCGATCGGGCGCTACGCGCGCTTCTTGGCCTTGCCGCCGTGGCACTGGTTTTCGTCGGGCCAATCGCAGAGTCTGGTGGATGGGGCTGGGAACGCATCGCCCCTGCTGCTGTTGGCGCAATTATGCTCGGCACAAGTGCTATCAAGTTCTGTCCTCTCTACAGAATCTTCGGCTTAAGAACTTGTAGAGCGACTTAAGAATCGTTGCCCAAACTTCAGCTCCAGCGCAAGACGGTGCAAGGATCGAACTGAGCATCAAGGTAATAGAGGGGAAGGCGCCAGGGCATCAGCCGCTGGGCGCCTAATTGCGAAACCAACGCCGGGGAAATTCCAAAATTTTTGTCAAGCGAGATAGGCTATCAGCCCACTCAAAAGCATCCGTGGAATCAGGGTAGAACCCCCCCCCTGCAAACAGGGGGGCTCCGAGAGGCCTAATGCTAGATAAACCCCAACTTATGAGGTCCAAAACCCATCATATGCCGGCCAAATCCCAGCTTATGAGCCCCCCCACACACATCTAACGCGGGTCAGGCTACCGCGCTAACACTAACCGCACTTAGAATCCCCACAACTCAAACACGTCTTACACCCATCCATCATAATGGCCGCAACCGTATTACACTTGTGGCAAAGCTGAGCGCCATCGGGATAAGCACTTTTAGCAAACGCATCAGTCTGAGCATTAGCTGCTTCGTACTCGGCGCGCTTCTCTTCCAGAACAGCTTTCTGATGATCAGACATTTCAGGGGTGCCCAGCATGCCAATGCTAATGAGGTGCTCTTCAATGACGTCACCGAGCTCAGCAATAATAGAAGGCTGGAACTTGCCGCCAGGCTGCCAGTAGCCGCCGCGTGGATCGAATACGGCTTTGAGTTCTTCAACCAAAAACGTGACGTCGCCACCTTTGCGGAACACGGCCGAGATAATTCTCGTGAGTGCCACAATCCACTGGTAGTGGTCGAGGTTTTTTGAGTTGATGAAAATTTCAAACGGCCGGCGTTTTTCGTACTGGGTGCCCTGGTTGAGCACGATGTCGTTAACGGTAATGTACATCGCGTGGTCGGACACCGGTGTTTTCACTTTGTAGGTCGAACCGATAAGCACGTCGGGACGGTCTACTTTTTCGTGCATGTGAATGACGTTGTCTTCAACTTTAAGCTGTTCAACAACAACTTCTTTCACTGCTTCTTTCGGCGCCTCTTCGGCGGGCTTGTTGACCTGGTAGCCAACAATTTTACTGTTAATTTTAATAGCCATGTTTCTGTCCTGAATCTGTTAAGTGACTAGTCGATAAGTTCTGAGCCGGATGACTTAGAACTTGCCGTAGTAGCCTTCTTTCAATGCGTCGAATAAGTTGGCTGCGGTGTGAACCTCGCCGTCGTATTCAATCTCTTCGTCGCCCGCCACTTCAACCTCGGTACCGTCTTCCAACGTAAAGTTGTACTTGGTGTTTTTGAGGTCGTCTTCTTTAACCAGAACACCCTGGAAGGCTTCTGGGTTAAAGCGGAACGTAGTGCAGCCCTTGAGGCCTTTTTCGTGCGCGTAGAGGTAAATGTTTTTGAACTCGTTGTAGTCGAAGTCTGTAGGCACGTTAGCCGTTTTCGAAATGGATGAGTCCACCCAAATTTGTGCAGCGGCCTGCATGTCAACGTGTTGCTCAGGCGTTACTTCGTCAGCCGTGATGAAGTACTCAGGCAACTGCTCTGACGGAACTTCGGAGTACGGCATGGCGGATTCATTCACCATGGAGCGATACGCCAACAGTTCAAACGAAAACACGTCTACTTTCTCTTTCGTCTTTTTGCCTTCTCGAATGACGTTGCGGAAGTAGTGGTGTGCAAAACTTGGCTCAATGCCGTTACTGGCGTTGTTGGCAAGCGACAGCGAAATGGTGCCTGTTGGCGCAATGGAACTGTGGTGCGTAAAACGTGCGCCAACTTCGGCCAGCTCGTCAACCAGCTCAGGCGCTTCTTTCGCAACCCGCTGCATGTAACGACTGTATTTCGCGTGCAACACACGACCCGGAATTTTTGCACCTTCGCGCCAGCCGTCAGCGGCCATTTCAGGGCGTTTGCGCAGCATTTCCTTGGTCACGGTGAACTCTTCACTCATGATTGGCGCCGCGCCTTTTTCTTTGGCCAGATCCAGAGCGGTTTCCCAACCGGCAATGGCTAATTGTTTAGACACCTTCTCGGTGAACTCAACCGCTTCTTGTGAGCCGTACTTCAGACGCTGCATGGTGCAGGTTGAACCCAGCCCCAGGAAACCCATGCCGTGACGACGCTTGCGGTAAATCTCGGCCTGCTGTTCAGGGAGAGGCAATCCGTTAATTTCAACCACGTTATCGAGCATGCGGGTGAAGATTTTAACGACCTTCTGGAACTCGTCCCAGTCAAAGCGAGCTTGCTCAGTGAACGGATCAACCACAAACTTGGTCAGGTTCACAGAACCCAGCAGACACGAGCCGTAAGGAGGCAAAGGCTGCTCACCACACGGGTTAGTCGCACGAATGTTCTCGTCGAACCAGTTGTTGTTCATTTCGTTAACCCGGTCGATGAGCACAAAACCTGGCTCAGCAAAGTCGTAGGTCGACGCCATGATGGAGTCCCAAATGCGCTTGGCCGGCACGGTCTTGTAAATGCGACACGCAACCAGGCCTTCGTCGTTCGACACGTAGTTCTCGCGGTGCGGCCACTCGCGCCACACAACGGTGCTGATGTCGTGAACGTTAATATCGTCAACGGCCACTTCTTTTTCAGTTAGCGGGAACGCAAACTGCCAGTCTTGGTTGTTGCGAACAGCGTCCATAAATTCGTCTGTAATAAGGAGAGACAAATTGAACTGACGCAAACGACCGTCTTCGCGCTTTGAACGAATGAACTCAAGCGCGTCAGGATGGCCAATGTCGAACGTGCCCATTTGAGCGCCGCGACGGCCCCCAGCTGACGACACGGTGAAACACATTTTGTCGTAGATATCCATGAACGACAGGGGTCCGGAGGTCAACGCACCGGCACCCGACACGTACGCACCACGAGGACGCAGAGTCGAAAACTCGTAACCAATGCCGCACCCGGCTTTGAGTGTCAGGCCGGCTTCGTGGACTTTGCCCAGAATGTCGTCCATCGAGTCGGTGATAGTGCCTGAAACGGTGCAGTTAATCGTCGAGGTAGCTGGCTTGTGTTGTAACGCGCCAGCGTTTGACGTAATGCGGCCAGCGGGAATCGCCCCGCGGCGCAGCGCCCAGATAAATTGTTCGTACCAGTGATCTTGGTGATCTGGATTCTCGACCTCTGCTAGCGCCCTTGCAACGCGCTCGTAGGTGTTATCAATTTCGGTGTCGAGAATATGACCATCTTTTGACTTAAGACGGTATTTAACATCCCAGATATCAAGCGAAGCTGGCTGAAACGGAATGTCTGAAACGGTGGCGGCGGATAGTTTTAAGGCTGTAGTCATCGTCGGGCGATGCCTCCCAAAGGGCTGTAGGGTTGTAATTGCGATTTTTATAAGATAATCGATTAGAAACGCAGCAACTTATGTGATGAAAATTCGGTTGCCGGGGGTTGTTTTAGGTTCGATTATGGACTTAATGCTAAACACTATATGTAGTGTTGAGGATTGGTAGAGTATGCCCCCTGCAGGTCGCTGTCAAGTGATATTCAAATGAATAAGCAGGTTTCTTTTATAGAACCAGAACAATAACTTACAAAATATTCTTAATAATTTATTCAATATCAATAATCTACCCGCGGCCATTTGTCAATATCAGATAAACACAAGATATAGTGTCTACCAAATCTAAGAGTTAGTCTTAACCCTAACCATGACGCCGCCCAATTAAACATAATCGACACCAAACCCGCCAAACACTGTATTTACTGAGCAAAAGGCTGACAACCGGCCTGTCAGGACCTTCGAGGAAACAGCGAGTTAAGCCCCCAAACGCATTTTCTGAAAAAAAAATCCTTGAAACCAAAAAAATCGATCCCCAAATACTGGGTCAAGCAAGTTCAACCCATTTGGAGATCATCATGCGATACACAACATACGATTCACTGACCCCAGTACGCCGTCAGGTCCAGCGCGAGATTGATCGCGTGTGGAATGCTTACCGCGACACAGACACGAACAGAAGCACGTTTGCGCCCGCTGTCGACATTAGCGAAACCAGTGAACGCTGGCTGCTCGCCGCGGAACTACCTGGCGTTCAGGCCGACGATATTGAAATCACGTCTGAAGACGGCCACCTGATTGTTAAAGGCACCAAAGCCAACGGCAAGTCCGATGACGAAAACCTCACCGAACACCGCTTAGAACGCGTGTTTGGCGAGTTTTACCGCAAATTTACCCTGCCCAAAACAGCCAATACCGAAGACATCTCGGCTGTGAGTAAAGACGGTGTTCTACACATCTCTATTCCCAAGCAGGCCGAAGTTCAACCCAAGCGCATCCCGGTAAGTCTGGGATAAGCGTGACAAAACCTCCGGGGGCGGAACCCCCTGCCGCTCCCGGAGGCCCCATAAGTTTAGGAGCAAACTCGCAAAACAGGTGTATGGTTAATTCACACAGGTTTACGCGAGTGTGTTTACGCACGTTGGACTACACAACCTCCGCCACCGAACCTTTCTCGGGCAGACCAAACGGGCAAACCTAAATTGTTCGTGTCGCGGAACGTTGTTTCAAAAATCGGGTCCGATCAATAACTACAACGATTTAGCTTTTGATGTCGGAGAATGACCAAAATGAAAACCGCTTTCCGTCCCTTCTTGTTTCTTATTCCTTTATTGTTCGCGAGCGCTTCAAACGCGGCGCTTCCGTTCGCCGTGGGCGACCAGGCACTGCCCTCTTTGGCACCCATGGTCAAACAAGCGTCGCCCGCCGTCGTAAACATTGCTGTCAAGAGCACTGCTAGCGCGCAGCGAACAAACCCGTTTATGAACGACCCGTTCTTCGGGGACCTCCTTAAACGACAGCAACCGCAGCGCCGACGCCCAACCATGAGTGCCGGATCCGGCGTCATCGTCGACTCGGCTAACGGCTACATTCTCACCAACCACCACGTAGTGGAGAACGCCGACGAAATCACGGTCACCTTGTTCGACGACCGCGAGCTTAGCGCTGTAGTAGTTGGCTCTGACGCGTCGTCAGACGTGGCCGTTCTTCAAGTCGACTCTGAGAAGCTGTCACAAATTCCTTACGCCGATTCAGAGGCGCTCGAAGTGGGAGACTTTGTCGTCGCCATTGGTAACCCGTTCGGTTTTTCACATACCGTTACGTCCGGCATCGTGTCAGGACTTGGGCGCTACGGACTAACAGCCGGCAGTTACGAGAACTTTATTCAAACCGACGCCGCCATTAACCCTGGCAACTCTGGTGGTGCCTTGCTCAACCTGCGCGGCGAACTTATTGGCATTAATACCGCTATTGTTTCTCGCAGCGGGGGCAACGTTGGCATTGGTTTTGCCATTCCAATCAACATGGCACGCAGCATCATGGAACAAATTTTAGAGTTCGGTGAAGTGCGCCGCGGACTGCTCGGCGTATCCATTCGCAGCGTGGACCAACAAATTGCCGACACCATGGACCTTGCCGTTGAATACGGCGCCATGGTCTACAGCGTGTCACCTGGTTCAGCGGCTGAAAAAGCCGGTATTCAAATCGACGACGTAATTGTGTCGGTCGAAGGTAATCGAGTTAAGAATGCTCTGGAACTTAGAAACGCAATTGGGTTACGACCCGCGGGCGAAAAAGTGTCCATCGAGTATTATCGCGAAGACCAACTCCGCAAAGTATCTGCTCAGCTTGGCAGTCAGAACGAACTGTCCGAGGGCGGCCTTCAGGGCAACAACGAAGCACTACACCCAGGACTGCGTGGCGCAACCTTTGCCGACCTGCGAGACAGTCGCACCAGCTCCGACTCAGAAGGCGTTCTGGTTGTCGACATTGACCCCAACTCGGCAGCCGCAGGATACGGCCTTGAACAAGGCGACATTATTACCCGCGTTAACCGCAAACGAGTGGCCTCACTTGAAGCCTTCCGCAATCAGGTTTCCGGAGACGGGCTTCTAATGCTCACCGTTCTGCGCGGCAGTTCACTTAGACTACTGCGAATCGGTTAGACGCCTGCCTGCCGGATGCCCGCAGCACGGCATCCGGCAAGGCACTGTTGTGCAACGATGCGGAGCGGTTCATTGCAAGTCCTGACAAGCACCGTCATTGCGAGCGCGAAGCGCGCGGCAATCTCTTAACGTTACGAACGCGTGTCTTTATTAGACTCGAAGCAACCTGACCGAGATTGCCACACCCGCTACGCGGGTTCGCAATGACGAGGACTATGACGCGTTTGCAATGGCAAAATCCTGAGCGTGTTCACAACGACAAGGAGCGGGACCTACAGCACTCGGCAACCCTATCGAGGCGTCTGTCACGGACGACGGCGCCTCAACCACTCCTAACGTTTAATGACTGCAGAATGAAAGCCTGACTTCGCGGACAAAAAAAATGCCGCATCAACGCAAGCGAATCCGCGGCTAGGGAGAGATGCCCTTTAAGTAGGGCGATGATGGGGAGGTCCACATCATATTTAACATATTGTCATATTATGTTATGAAAAGGAACGCATTCCTTTTCCCGCCTTGATTCGGAAGTTAGAAATTGGTTAACAAATCCGCGACCAATTCACTGGTCATTGAGCATAAATCCCACTATATTCAACCTCATGCATCCAATATTTAGATCGTTTACTCAAATCACTTTACTGGCCAGCACCCTGGCCGCTGCCTCAGCATTTGCCTCAACCAGCCCGTACAGCGACGCTGTCAGGAAAGAGTTTAAACAGGCCTACGCACAGGCCGCAGCCGGTAATTCAAGAGCCATTCGCAACGCCAGCTCAGACCTCAAAGCCTACCCGCTATGGACAGACGTTCAGGCGGCACACTACCGCTCGCAGCTTGGCAAAATATCGGATAAAACCGTTCATAACTTTATCGATGAACACGCGGGTTCAGCGGCGGTAAACACGCTGCGATATCGCTTCGCCAAAAGCCTGGTGAAACGCGGTCAGTGGCAGCGACTGAACACACTGCTGACTCAGCACTACGCCAACACGACCGACGACGTCATGCGATGCTACGCGGCGCGAACCCGGTTAAAAATTGCGCCCGGCAAAGAGAGCAACAATCAGGCACTCGACATCTGGATGAGTGGTAGCAGTTTGCCAGAGGAATGCGACCCCGTTTTTGCGCACCTTAAGGACGAAAAGTTACTCACGACCAAACGCATACGCCAACGCATAGACCTTGCCATCGATGAGCGCAACTTTAAGCTTGCCCGCTACCTGGCAAAATCTGGTCAGCGCTCAGACGTAGAGCGCACCAATCAATGGTCACGAATGCGCAGCGACCCCATTGGCGAACTGAAGAGCAAGCGCAAGCTGCGCGACAATCAGGCTACTCGCGAACTCCTGTTGTACGGCATCAAACGGGCCGCCAGACGGGATCCTGAAAGCACGTACAAAATGTGGCCCATACTGAAAGAGCGCTTTCGCTTTAATCGCGAACAAAGACGCGACGTTGAACGCAGCATTGCGCTGTCGGCCGCCCGCGACCACTTACCTGTAGCGCTTGAGTGGTTCAAAGACATTGACGAACATAACGACGATTCCGGTGGCTGGTACGTAAGAAGAGCGCTCGCGAGCGGCGACTGGCCCACGGTCATGCGGGCTCTGGACGCTCTTCCCGACAGCATTCGCGAAGACACGACCTGGCGCTACTGGCGCGCTCGAGCGCTTGAAGCGTTTGGCCAAAAGAGCGACGCGGAAACGCTCTACGCAACCATTTCAAACGAGCGTTCTTACTACGGTTTTCTGGCCGCTGACCGTCTCGGCGTGCCGTACGACTTTGGCCACACGCCACTTCAGGTCGACGCACAAATAATGACACCGCTTGAAAACGAGCCGCGCATTATCCGTGCGCGAGAGTTATTTCTGGTCGGCTTTTACGGGGCAGCCCGCTCCGAGTGGAACCGGGTCATTGACGAGCTGGACAGTCAGCAACGTGAACAGGCCGCGCTCTTGGCGCACTCGTGGAACTGGCATTCACGCGCGATTAACACACAGGCTCGCACCAGCGGTCGCGACGTCATGATTTCGTACCCAACGCCATACAAAGCCCAGTTTCACGAAGCCACGCTCGCTAACGGCATTGACCGCACCTGGGCCTATGGCATTGCCCGCTCCGAGAGCCTGTTCATGCCAGACGTGCGCTCCAAGGCGAACGCCTACGGCCTGATGCAACTCATTCCAAGCACAGGGAAACTGGCGGCCAAACAAGCGCACATTAAATATCGCGGTACCTCTACGCTTCTGGACCCTGAAACCAATATCAAGCTCGGCACCCATTACCTCGGACAGGTTTACAGCCAATTCGGCAGCAATCAGGTTCTGGCTACGGCGGCCTACAACGCTGGCCCCCACCGAGTAAAAACGTGGTTGCCAGACTCAACCTGGCACGCCGACATCTGGGTAGAGAACGTTCCGTTTACCGAAACCCGACGCTACGTTAAGAAAGTTCTTTCTGCGCAGGCAGTTACGCATTGGCGGCTGACGGGCAAAGAACAGCGGCTCGCGGGCATGATGCCACCTATTTTGAGCAACCCGGGCGAAGCCAACCGCTTTGCGGAGCGCTAGGCGGTCGCGAACAGCGCTGCACCGTGGCTATAGCCGGATTAAACCGCCTGTCGGATCCGGCCGAACTCTGGGCCTTTCAGGCTAAGACGCCGACCTGACGCTGTCATCGCCCATTCCGAACCAATCCGCGCCCACTTACCCCTTTCAGAAAACGACAGTTACTCTATAATTCGCCTTCCGAACAGTTGGATGTCATCACATGTCAGGCAAACACATCACCATACTGGGCGGCACCGGCTTCGTCGGTCGCAGCCTCGTGGCGCATTTGGCCAATCAGGGCCACCACGTCAAAGTACTCTCGCGCTACCGCGACAACGGCCGCAGCCTGCGTGTATTACCCCAGGTCTCCGTCGTGCAAGGCAACGTGCACAACCCGGAATTTTTACAGCGCGAACTGACAGGCTCAGACGCGGTGGTGAATCTCGTTGCCATTCTCAACGAATTTGGGGGCAAGAACGAAAAGTTCGAACGGGTACACGTTGAGCTGGTGGAGTCTATCGCCAAGTGCTGTGAAGCCGGCAAGGTTGGAAAACTGGTCCACGTTAGCGCGCTCAAAGCCGACGCCGAAAACGGACCGAGCAATTACTTGCGCACAAAAGGCAAAGCTGAGGGCATTATCAAACGTCAGGGAACCGGCTCTTTTCGCTGGTCTATCCTGCAACCGTCCGTCATATTCGGAGCCGAGGACTCTTTTGTGAATCGCTTCGCAGGACTACTCAAATTACCCGCACCGTTTTTACCTCTACCACGAGCCAACGCGCGCTTTGCACCGGTTTACGTTGAAGACGTCGTCAAAGCCATTGCGTACTGCATCGACAACGACGACACGCACGGCTGCACGTTCCAGCTGTGCGGACCACAGGTTTTCTCACTCAAAGAAATTGTTGAGAAAATTCGCGCTCAGCTCAACATCACGCGCCCGATCATCTCCATGCCCGACCCGGTTTCACGTATGCAAGCCGCGGTTATGGACTTCGTACCGGGAAAGCCCTTCTCGTCAGATAATTTTAAATCGCTCATGGTGCACAGCATTTGCGATTCAGACGGCTTTGCCAAAATGGGGATAAAACCTCGCTCAATGGGCGCCATCATGCCGCGCTACCTGGGTGACGCGATAAAATCACGTCGCTATGGCCGCATGAGAGCCAAGGCCGGACGCAAACCCACGAAGTAGGACCATTAATCGGACACAGGCTCAGCCGTCAGTCCGAGCAACCGATCCATCTGAACTTTTAGCTCGTCGGCCTCAAGCTCGGCGAGAGCCTGGCTGCGCTCGAAAAAGATATCAAAGCGGCCATCAGACTCGCGCAGCAGCTCTGCGAACGCGGGCACAAGACGGTTATACGTACTAATAGACACGAGATGCGAATTATTCAGCTCACGGCCAAACCAGCCGTCGTAACCGGCGTAGCCACCCCAACTGTCTTTCAACTCCACGTAGTCGAGCTGCAGCTGCTCAAATTCTTCGGCTTTGGCCAGTCGCATTTCGTCCTGCGGCATTGAGACCTCGTACAGCGCGGTCAGACGATCACGAGCACGGGTGACCACCGCGACGAACTCTTCCTCTCGTTGCTGTGCCAACTCATAGCGGGCGATCAGCTCCTGATCGTCATTTTTAATTAACCAGCGTCGTACACCCTCCATCTCAACAAAAGACGCCAAAGACTCGCTGAATTCACTGTCGCTATTGCGGTAAACCACCTGATGAGTCAGCTCGTGAAACAACAGTCCCGCAAGCTCAACGTCGCCTCGGCGAAGCATGGTATTCAACACCGGATCGTCGAACCGGCCCAGCGTCGAGTACGCGGGCACGCCGCCCACGAATGCGTCATAGCCGTCGGTGTTCAGATTAGCGGCCACTTCGTTTGCCTCGTCCTGCGAGTAGTAGCCCCGGTACCCAAGGCAGCCCACAAACAGGTAGCACCAGGTGGTTGCCTGCGTTGAAAACTCTTCGGTCGCAAACACGTTCCACAACACAAAGGGCCGCTCAAGATCCGCGTACATGCGATAGCTGTCGTTGTCTGGCAACTTAAGCTCTTGCACGGCAAAGTCGCGCGCAACGAGCACGTTTTTCAAGCGTATTTTGAGCGTTTCGTCAGTCTCCGGATCCTCAAGCACTTCGGCAATGGGCACCCGCCTCGACATTAAGTCGAGATGACCTCGCGTCACCTGACTGTAATAGCGCACGCTTGTACAGCCTTGCGCGGCCAGAAGAACTCCGAGCATTAAAAAGGTAGACAATTTTTTCATAGTACTAATGTGCAACATCCAGCAACGTGACGCCAGTCAGGGGTCAAGTCTTCCCATATCCCGTTTTCAAATTGAGACGCTGAGCTCAACGCAACTGCAAGCCAAATACAATGTCATTGCGAGCGCGAAGCGCGTGGCAATCTCTTGTCGAAGCAACTTGCCCGTTAATACTCGACATAACCTGAACGAGATTGCCACGGCCGCTGCGCGGCCTCGCTATGACGTTTAGTGCTGCGCGACCTCGCAGTGACGTCTGGTGCTGGACGTCTCGCTATGGCGTTTAGTGCTGCGCGGTCTCGCAATGACGCGTGATGCCGGGCGTATCTAAATAACAAGCGGCGCTTGCTCGCAAGTTCCCAAGCCTTCTACAATGGCGAATGGAAATCTATTTGGTAGGTGGCGCTGTTCGTGATCGGCGATTGCAGGTCGAGGTCAAGGACCGAGACTGGGTGGTTGTGGGCGGCAACGCAAGCAAGCTCATTGCGCTTGGTTACAAGTCGGTGGGTAAAGACTTCCCTGTGTTTCTTCATCCCGAAAGTCACGAAGAATACGCTCTGGCACGAGTCGAACGAAAAACTGGACACGGCTACGCGGGTTTCGAATTTGACGCTTCTGAAAACGTCACGCTCGAAGAAGACCTGTCACGTCGTGACCTGACCATTAACGCCATGGCTGAGACCGAAGACGGCGAACTCATCGATCCGTTTGACGGACATAGCGACCTTGAAGCCGGCGTGCTACGCCACGTGTCGGAAGCGTTCAGCGAAGACCCGGTGCGCATACTGCGAGTAGCCCGATTCGCAGCGCGCTTTCACGCGCGCGGCTTCACCGTACACGAGTCAACGCTTGCGCTTATGAAACACATGGTCGACAACGGCGAAGTTAACCACTTGGTTAGCGAACGTGTCTGGGCCGAAACTCAGCGAGCTCTTGCCGGCGACAATCCGCAAGTGTTTTTTGAGGTGCTTCGCGCCTGTGGCGCTTTACGCGTTTTGTTTCCAGAACTGGAAGCCCTTTACGGTGTTCCACAACCTGCGAAGTGGCACCCGGAAATAGACACCGGCGTTCACACCATGATGGTGTTGTATCAGGCAAGCCTGTTATCAGACGACCCGGAAATTCGTTTTGCCGCACTGGTTCACGACCTTGGAAAAGCGACCACACCGAAAGACATTTTGCCAAGCCATTACGGCCACGAGCAACGCAGCGTAGACCTGACAATCAAGCTGTGCAAACGACTTACTATTCCCAATAGATATAGAGACCTGGCCGTCATTGTGGGTGAGTTCCACGGTAACGTACATCGCGTATTTGATCTGCGAAAAAACACCGTGCTCAAGCTGCTGCAAAAAACAGACGCGTTTAGAAAGCCGGAACGCTTTGAGGCCTTCTTGCTGTCCTGCGAGGCCGATTCACGTGGTCGCCTGGGCCTCGAAACGAAACCGTACCCACAGGCGGACTACCTTCGCAAAGCTCTGGAACTCGCCAGCGCGGTGAAAGTAAAAGACTTCATCACACCGGATCTTATTGGCGAGAAAATCGCTCTTGAGCTCTACAAGCGTCAGCTTAGAACGCTCGACGCGTTATCAGACGAGCACCCACAAAATTAGAGCACCCAGCGCAATGCGATACAGCGCAAACGGTAGAAAGCCGATGGTTCCGATGAACTTCAAAAACAATCGAATACACACGTAAGCCGCCACCGCGGAAAACGCGACGCCTAATCCGAGCATGACCCAGTTAACCGCTTCCTGCGATTTAATCAGCTTTAGCACCTGCAGACCGCTAGCCAACACAATGATTGGAATGCTCATTAGGAAGCTAAAGCGAGCAGCTGCTTCCCGGCCCAAACCGAGAGCCAAACCGGCGGTCATTGTAATGCCCGATCGGGACGTTCCAGGAATGAGCGCCAGCGCCTGCGCCGAACCGATGAGCAGCGCATCTTTGTAAGTCAGGTCGCGCTCAGCCCGGTGCTCGCGCTTGAACACGTCACTTAGCCACAACAGCACGCCGAAACCAATCGTGGTCATGGCAATGACAAACGGTGAGCGCAAATTGCCCTCAATGAAGTCGTCAAACAGCAGACCTACAAGGCCAGCCGGAATGGTCGCGATAATGACCCACAGCAACATGCGCGCCGACTGGGTCATGGGCCCGCCGGTCGCTACCTTGAGGCCCGCGCTGGCCATATCGATCAGGTCGTTGCGAAAATAAAGCACCACGGCAAACAAGGTCCCAAGATGCACAGCGACATCGAACGCCAGACCCTGGTCTTCCCAACCCAAAAAATGCGGCGTTAAAATCAGGTGACCCGAACTTGAAATGGGCAGGAACTCGGTGAGCCCCTGAACGAGTGCGAGAACGATAACTTGTACTATTGTCATGATAAAAAACCGTTGTGCTGCCAGCTTATATTAGAGCCTGCGTTCGAGACCCATGTGCGCGGGCGATAGTAGGCCACGAGTTATGCCCCGCGACAAGGATATCGCTTTGAAACGCTCACCCATCTCGCCCGGCAGCGTTAATTGTTTGACTTCGCTTGCCAGCCGAAGCTGACGGGTGGTGCTCGCACCATCAAAACGCGCTGATACAACCGCGTCCAGCTCAAAGTCGATCAGCATGTGCGCCTGAGAGGTATAGCCGTTCAGATCAAAACCCAGATCAACTCCGGCTTGCGCTACCTGAGTAAAGTCGACCCAACTGGTGATGTCCTGCAGACCAGGCCACAGCAGTACGTTGTCGTGGGCACGATGCCGGTAGTGACACATTAAGGTGCCTACGCTGCGATCGCCCCGGTACAGCTCGGCCGCGTCCGCTCCGTAGTCCACCATAAGCACGGCACCGCGCGACAAATTCGCGGTAATCGAGCGTAGCCATTCATGCAAGCCGGTTCGAATTTCACTGACGTACGGCCGTGACCAAAGCTCGTCATCGCCCAGCTCCGAGCGCAGACTGGCCACCGCGTCGGCCACGACAGGTGTCGCCTCGCCCGGCTGCGAACACAGCTCCCCGTTAGTCACGCCAATAGTTTCCATGCGAATCTGCCCGTTTTCGGTCACACCAAAACGCTCCATAGGCAGAGCGTCAATGACTTCGTTGGCAAAAATTACCCCCTCGAAAGACTGCTCGGGTGGCTGGCTGAGCCATTCGACACGCTCACCCAGATTATCGGGAAGCGTTGCGAGAAGTTCGGACTGGCGCTCGCGCAGGTCAGCGCTCACTTCGAGTATCTGATATCGAGCCGGAACGGCATCGAGCGCGTGTAACGCCTGCAAACAATCGTAAGCGAACTGCCCACTACCCGCGCCCAGCTCCAGCACGTTGGCATGCCGACTGGCGGTATGCTTCAACTCGGAAAAAACGCGCGCAATGCCCCGCGCGATACACTGCGCGTAGACAGAACCCAGCTCTGGAGCCGTGACAAAGTCACCTTGCTCACCAAATTTACGCGTACCCGCCGCATAATAGCCAAGCTCTGGCGCGTACAGCGCAAGATGCACGTACTGGCCAAGCGACAGCGGCTGACCGGATGACTGAATGGATTCGCGAATTAGTCGAACCAGACTGGCGCTGTGTTGCAAAGCCTCGTCAGACGGGCCCGGCAGCGCTGCAGTATCGGTAGTTGAAGCAAACATGTACAAGAACCTGACAAAAAACGCCCGCGTGGACAAATACACGCGCGGAGCTTATAACAGCCATGCACCAGACGCTACACGACCAAAGGAAACATCATGACACCGACGCCTGCTCCAACACTCAGCCTCTACAGCCGAGTCATCCTCATTACCGGGGCGGCGCGCCGACTGGGAGCCGCCATGGCTTCTCATCTGCACGCCGACGGTGCGAAAATAGTGGTTCATTACCGAAACTCGTCCGACGACGCCGACGCACTGGTCGACTCTCTTAATGCGTTGCGCCGCGACTCAGCCAAAAGCGTGCAGGCCGACCTGAGTGACCCTGACGCCATAGAGCCACTGGCCAAAGCAGCTATTGAAGCGTTTGGTCAAATTGATATTTTGGTTAACAACGCGTCGTCGTTTTACCCAACGCCAGTTGGCACCGTGACAGCAAGCCAGTGGGACGACCTGATGGCCAGCAATTTGCGCGCGCCGTTTTTCCTAAGTCAGGCCCTGTCGTCCGAACTACGGCTGCGCAAAGGCGCAATCTTGAACATGGTCGACATTCACGCTTCCCGCCCTCTTGCTGATCACCCGGTTTACTGCGCGGCCAAAGCGGGGCTCGTAATGCTGACGCAATCGCTTGCGAAAGACCTCGGCCCGGACGTGCGAGTTAACGCCATTGCACCCGGCCCGGTGATGTGGCCCGAAAACGATATGGACGAGTCGAGCAAGACAGCCATTGTCGACAGCACGTTGCTTCAGCGCAGCGGCAACCCCGACGACATTGCCCGCGCCGCGCGCTTTCTGTTACGCGACGCCACGTTTACAACGGGGCAAATACTGGCGATTGATGGTGGGCGCAGTTTGCGGGATTAAGGTATAAAACCTGGACGTCGTTGCTTAATACGCACCAACCAACCCACGGAACTCCGGCTCCTGACGAAACACGTTGCGCGCTTTCGACACCACAACGCCTTGCGACTTCGCCTGCACCGCAGCGGTAGAACAACTACCGGTAGACATCACCGTAATCGCCTCGGCCAACATGCCTTCGAGCTCGCTGCCCAACGGCTGGGTCAGGTCATCGGTTGCGGGACAGTCGACTTCGAACCCGTCGAAGTAGTCACCGAAACCGTTAGCATTGACGTTGTTAAACGCAATGGGCACTGCGGTCTTGTCACAAAAATCGTAGCCGTATGATCCAACCGGCTTGCCAAACGATTTCTCACCCACAAGCGTTACATCCAGAAACGGCCGCAGACCGTTAATCACGAGCTCACTCGCGGATGCCGAAGAGCCTGTGGTAATCACGACCAACTTGTTCAGATTGAGCGCATTGACTTCGCCGGTAAACAACGTGTCTTCATTAAAGTTGGTATTAAACTGATTGTGCTGGCGCCGGGTAAACAAGGATCCGTCGGTCACGCTGCCACCAATAAGAGAGGACAGAAATTCCGCTACGCTAATTAAGCCACCGCCGTTGTAGCGCACGTCCAGAATCATCTCCGTGGCACCTTCGGCTGCAAACAGCTCAAACGCGTCATTCAGCGCTTCGAAGGACGGCGTGACAAAGTTACGAAAGCCCAAGTAGGCCGTGGGCGTATTGTTAACTTGAATAACGCTCGCAGTGGTAACCGTTTCGATCGTGACAAGCGCTTTGGCAAAACTCACGTCGAGTAAGCTGCCCGCCATGTCACGGTAGCGAATATCGACATTGACCCCGACTTCGTTGTCGCCAAACGCGGCGCTAACGCTGTCACCGGCGGCAATAATCGTACTCACGTTCTGACCGTTGATGCTGAGAATTTCATCACCACGCACAAGACCAGCCGCAGCCGCAGGACCGTCACCGAACACTTGCGAGAGAAACACCCGGTCGTCGTCGGTAAAGCTCAATGTAATGCCTACACCAATGAACTGGCTTTCGGAGAAAAAGGCGTCGTTGGCGGCCTGGTCACGAATACCGCTGAAACGGTCAAGGGGACTAAACTGAATGGCCGCCATGGTTTCCTCTGGCGAATTGTAGTCGGCCGCACTGATTGACGCAGGCAGTTCGTCGACCCAAAAGTAAATGTCGCGCATGAGGTCAATTACAAACTGGTTTTGCTCCGTCACCGAACAACCAGCAATGGGTGGAGCTACCACCTGAGAAACGCCGTCGCCTCCACCACCGCAAGCACCGAGCATGAGGACAGTGGTTAGCAGCAGGGCGGATCCGGATCGCGTCACATTCATCATTTTTCCTCGAGCAAATTACGGTGTCGGTGCACAGGAAAGAATAGAAGAAAGTTGAGCTGAACGCGAAACCTCGCCACATAAGGCCCTGTTTTAACTTAAGACCTGACCTTATGAGGTCAAGCTAACAGGCTGCATGTCGTGTCCACCGTGACTGTCGCCTTCAAGCTCTTTCCAAAGCTGTGCAAGCGTGTATTCAAGGGTTGGATGCCGAACGTCGCCTGCAAGTTCCGCTAAAGGTCTTAACATAAACGGAAATTTTAGAATTTCAGGACGCGGCAGCAGAGTATCGCCCTTGGTTAATACGGTGTCGCCAAACATTAACAAGTCAATGTCGAGCGTCCGCGGGGAAAATTTGGGCGCTGTTCGGTCGCGACCCGATGCGTCTTCGATTTCGGCGCAAGCGGCCTTGATGTCCGCCAGTCCATCGCGCGTTTTGAAGCCAACGACCATATTCAGGAAATCGTCACCTTCAAAGCCTACGGCTTTATTTTGATACACAGTCGACTGCCGAAGTGAGCCGAACTTCTCCGTCAAACCGGCCAGCGCCATGTTTAGCTGTTTCTTCGCTTCAATATTGCTGCCAAGAGAGAGGTAAACGTCGCGTCTGGCGCCGTCGTCGGCTACGCCTCGGCGAATTTTAATGCCGACGTTTTGCGAACCCCGAATGGCACCGGGCTTGCTAACGCTCACTTCAACCCAGCTGACTTTGAAGTCGTCCAGAATAATTGAGGCGATGTTTTCAACCAGCGTTTCAATCAGCTGGTACTCGGTTCCTTCCACGTAGGAAATAATGCGCTTCGCAACGTCTTTGTAGTTCAGCGTATCGGAAATGTCATCAGAGCCTGACGCCAGCGACGCGTTCGCCGGCATTTCAAGGTCGACGCGAATGGTTTGCTTGGTGGTGCGTTCCCAGTCGTAAATACCAATGACACCCTGAATATCCAGGGCCTCAAGAAAAATGCGATCGCTCATTTAGGTTTCCAAATTTTGTCTAACAGCTTTGAGGCAGAAACGGTGATCTGTTCTTCGATCATCTTAGATTGTAACGCAAAGACCGTGACGCGGAGGATAATTTACGCCTTCCCGGAAGCCGGTAATTTAGCGTAAATCTTCAAGCGACCAGCGCGCCTTAACCGGAACATCGTAGCTGGCCCCGAGTCCGTCGCGCTGTAGTCGCAACCAACCGGCGTAGGCAATCATGGCGCCGTTATCCGTGCACAATCGCATGGGAGGAAAAAACACGCGCGCACCGATTTTTCTACACTCTACGTCAAGCTGCTCACGCAGCAGACGGTTTGCGCCCACGCCGCCCGCTATCATTACAGAACGATGTCCGGTAGCTTTTAGGGCACGGACAACTTTAGCGGTAAGCGTATCCACAACCGCCTGCTGAAAACTGGCGGCAACATCCGCGCGCACCTGTTCGGACTTATCACTCGCCTGCCACGCCAAAAGTACACTGGTCTTCAGACCACTAAAACTGAAATCGAGCCCGGGTTTTTTAAGCATCGGTCTCGGAAAATCGAAGCGGTCTGCATCGCCGCTGTCGGCAAGCTTGGCCAGCTCAGGTCCACCCGGATAAGGCATTCCCATCAATTTAGCCGTTTTGTCGAAGGCTTCCCCTACGGCGTCGTCAAGAGACTGGCCCAATACTTTGTACTCACTGTGAGCCTGAACATCGACCAACAGGGTGTGGCCACCTGAGACCAACAGAGCTATCAACGGAAACCCCGGCATCTCTTCGGCGAGCATCGGGGACAGTAAGTGTCCCTCCATATGATGCACGCCGATGGACGGAATACCCCATCCAAAGGCCAATGAGCGCGCGAGACTGGCGCCAACCAGCAGTGCGCCGACTAATCCGGGCCCTGCCGTATAGGCCACAGCGTCCACGGGAGACCGCCCTTTGGTGGCCGGACAGGCGCGTAACACCTTGTCTATTAGAGGTAAAATCTTGCGAATGTGATCCCGGGAGGCCAATTCAGGCACGACTCCGCCGTAGCGCGCGTGCAGCTCGACCTGACTGTATAGCTCTTCCGCCATAAGTCCTTGTTTTGAATCGTAAACTGCGACTCCCGTTTCGTCACAGGACGACTCAATGCCTAAAACCCGCATTTATACTCCCAAATCCTTTCACCTTGGCCCTTTCATTTTCGCAGGCCGCGTTTTAGAATGCGCATCCTTCCGGGGCAGCCCAGGGCGTTCGCGCTCGCATGCCGTTTCGGAAAACACAGACCATAAACTAAAGACAGCGGACACACTATGCCCAGCGTAAGAATTCGAGAAAACGAGTATTTTGATTCAGCCCTGCGTCGCTTCAAGCGCGCATGCGAGAAGGCCGGTATCCTGACCGAACTGCGCCGTCGTGAGTACTACGAGAAGCCCACGCAAGAACGCAAGCGCAAAAAAGCCGCTGCGGTTAAGCGTCACGCAAAGAAAGTGGCGGGCGAAGTCGCACGTCGCAAGCGCCTGTACTAACTCGAACCTCTTCCGCGGCTGTTCGCTCACTCGAGCGATAGCCGCTGTTGTTTGAAACATGTCACTCAAAGAAACACTCATCGCCGATATGAAAGCTGCCATGAAAGCAGCGGAAAAAGAGCGGCTGACTGTTATTCGCATGACTATCGCTGCGATTAAAAACATTGAGATAGACAAACGCGAAGAGCTAAGCGAAAGCGATACGCTGGCCGTCGTCGAGAAGCTGGTCAAACAGCGACGCGAATCAGCCAAGCAATATCGCGACGCCAACCGTCCGGAACTGGCCGAAAAAGAAGAATGGGAAATTACCGTTCTGACGCCCTACTTGCCGGAGCAGCTGGGCGAAGACGAAGTGGCCGCACTCATCGACGAGATTATGGCCGCGACCGGCGCTAGCGAAATGAAAGACATGGGCAAAGTCATGGGCCAGCTCAAAGCGAAAGCTCAGGGCAGCATAGACATGAGCGCCGCGGGCGCTCTGGTACGAAGCAAACTCGGCTAACCGCCCTCTTCCGGTCCTCGCTCATTCCGGTAGCCCATCTACTCGTGGGCTACCTACTCACCAATATGCTTTTCCAGAAACTGTTCGAGACTCGACAGCACCGTCGCGCGCGCGTCAACGTGACCCAATTCGTGCCCACCCGTTTCGACGGTGACAAGTTCTACCGGTTTCTTTAGTCCCCGCAAGCGCTTCTCCATGCGGACAGCCTGCTCTTTGTGAACCCGCACGTCGTCATTCGCCTGAATCAGCAACATCGGAATCGCAATGCGTTCAGCCTGATGAAAAGGAGAAACCGCTTCGAGTTCGTCACCTTGAAGACCAAAGCCTGAACCCCCTCCATGACCACCGAAATAGTTAAGGTCTTCTTTGGTCATTTGGGGTAGATCGAGCACGCCATTAATACTCGCCGCACATTGATAAAGGCCCGGCGTTGTTATCGCTTCCATCGCCGCTACGTAGCCTCCGTACGACCACCCGACTACGCACAGTCGCTCCGGGTCAGCCACACCCGATTTTACGAGCCACTTGGCCGCGTCGGTAACGTCCTCTTGCATACGCCCGCCCCAGTGCATGCCGGCCTCAAAGTGCTCCGAACCGTAACCGGTTGAGCCGCGAAAATTGGGCTCGAACACAGCGTAACCGCGCGATACGAGAAACTGGGTCAAATACCAAAAAGACTTATCACTGCGTGCAGCCGGCCGACCGTGTGGCAGGATCACAGCGGGTAAATTCTTAGCTTCTCTACCAATCGGTGTCGACAGATACCCCGGTAACGTTTGACCGTCACGCGCGGCGTAGCTAACCGATTTCACGGGGCTTAACAGCTCGGGTGCAAGGCCGGGCATCGCCTCCGTTACAACGTCCATGCTTTTAACCTCGCGATCCCAGTAATACAAAACGCCCGGATCGGTGTCGTTCGAAACACGTACAAGCACCTGCGACTTGTCTTCTGAAAGACTCAGCAGACGCACATGCATATCTTTAAACGCTTTCTCGGCGGTGCGCTGCAGGCGATCGTAATCGGAATCAAAATATTTAATGCGCTGGACATCGTCGGTGTAGCTAACCCCGATAGGACGGCGTGTACGACTATCGAGCTGGACGCCTTCCACATCGAACTCGCCCGCGCTAAACACATCGGCGATAAACTCACCCGACTCAACGTTCATTTTACGCACGACATCTCCTCCGTCAGGGCCCAAGCCAATGACATACATCACCGCCGCGTCGTCGGTAAAGGCGACCGGCTGCCACCCCTGACCCCACCAGTCTGTCGACGTGACACTTGTCCAGTCTCCGTCCGCACCCAGAAATTTAAGATCAAAGGCGTCGCCGTTGTAGCCGTAACCCATACGCAATTCGTTATTCGCATCGACCAGCCAGTTTTGGACCCCGCTCAGACCCTCATGCGCAAGCGTGTAGTCTCCTGAACTGACGTCAATGCGTCGCACTTCATCCTGACCGTTAAAGTCGGCGTCGAGTGCTACAAGAATGTGGTTAGGCTCTTCGGGCAACCAGCTTATGACATCGTCCTGAACCTGTGGGGGAATATCGGGCAAGGAAGTGACCTGCGATTCAAACACAACCTTGGGTTCGGCGGACTTCACAATCCATTTAAGATCGCTACCGTCTTTCTTAATCGACGCCAGTCGTGTTTCTTCGGTTTCGGTATCGAAGCGCTCGCCAAAAAAGGACGCCGCGAACACCAGGCGGTCGTCGTTGGCCCACTGCAGCCATTTAAAGTCGAGGTCGCCTGCCGGTGGAACAATCTGGCGATTGTCTCCATCGGCCAATGGCTGCATCACAATGTGGTTGCGTCCGTCGATTGGGTAAAAGTACGCAATGAACTTCCCGTCTGGAGAAAGCTCCGGGTTTTGCATTCGAGGCAGCTGGGCAAACGCGTCAAGCGGCAGCTTGGACGGAAGCGGCGCATCAGTCTGCGCGCCAGCAGGCACCGCACCGAGTATCAGCGCGGCAGACACGGCAATATAAGGCAGTGATTTCATGTTAAAAGACTTTCCGGCAGTTGATTTGTTATCTCAAATATATCAAAAACCTGCGGCGTACATATCCGCGCCTCAAAATTCATCGCGCGCTGATACGCTTTACGCTAGATTCTCGTGTCTTTATCGTGTTTTGGAGCACCCGACATGCCTGACAACGCTGCGCTTTCGATGAGCTCGTTTACATCTAATTCCAGTGCACTGGTCATTGGCGCTACCGGCGGCATCGGCCGTGCGCTTGTGGACACGCTAGCCGACGCGCCCGAATTCAGCCGCGTTTTCGCGAGCGGGCGCAGCACTCCGGTTTTTGAGAACCCCAAAGTGCAGTCACTCATGCTTGACCTGAATGACGAACAGTCGGTGCAGAACGCGGTTGAGATCGCCAGCCGGGACAAGCCGCTTTCGCTGGTTATTACCGCAACCGGGCTACTGCACGCTGATGACATGCAGCCGGAAAAGAGCTGGCGCTCAATCGACCCGCAAACGATGGCACGTTCGTTCGCCGTCAACTGCACCGGTCCCGCACTGGTACTCAAGCACGTCTTGCCAAGCTTAAAGCGCGGCGAACGTAGCGTTGTTGCCAGCTTGTCCGCACGCGTCGGCAGTATCGGTGATAACCGGTTGGGGGGCTGGTACGCGTACCGAAGCGCGAAGGCCGCGCTAAATATGATGGTTAAAACGGCTTCAATCGAATTGGCCAGAGTCAATCCGGCCGCGTCTGTCATCTCCCTGCATCCCGGCACGGTAGACACGGCCCTCTCGAAACCGTTTCAGGCCAACGTTCCCGATGGAAAGTTGTTCGACCGGTCTCGCGCAGCACGTCAGCTGCTGGCCGTAATCGACGCTACCGAACCGAGCGATAGCGGCAACATGCTGGACTGGCGCGGCCATACGGTTCAACCGTAAGGAAAGGCCGCGGAACAGCTGGTTATTTTCCCTGGCAACCCGGGCAGTAGTACAGGCGGCGACTCGCGATAACCGTTTTGATAATACTGTCTGCGCAGCGGTGACAGGGCTCGTCCTCTCGCGAGAACACCCAGTGCCTAAACCGCCCACGAGTCCACCCGCTCTTTTTCAGGCGCTTAACCAGGGCAGCATCGTTGGTGATGCCACCGGTCTGGTAGGCGCGCTCGGTAATTAAAATAATCTGGCGTGCCAAACGACGTCGCCCGTGACCGTCAAGGTCACCTATTTTCTGTGTCGGATGAAAACCAGCGGTGTACAAAATTTCGGAACGCAAATAGTTGCCAATGCCCGCAACGAAATGCTGGTCCAGCAACAAGCCTCCCAGTGCTCGACGCGCAAAGCGCGGCTGGGCAAGGTATTCGCTCAGGGTTTTGATATCCGGCTTGTCAGAGAGAATATCGATTCCGGCCTTGGCTAAAAACGGATGTGCATCCAGCTCGTCAGAAGGAAGAACGGCAATATCCGAAGCGCTGTACAAAAGCGCAGAATGTTTATCCGTATCGATTTTCCAGCGCAGTGAGCGACTTGTATTAGGCCGCTCTCCTTTGGGCTTGAAGAACCATCGTCCGTACAGCTGATTGTGACTGTAAACGGTCAGCCCACAGTCAAACTCGGTGAGCAGCGCCTTACCTTTTGTTTTGACGCTTTCAACTGCCGAGGCGGCCAGATCTTTTTGGTATTTCTTTAAATCCGGACGCGCAAACCAGATGCCCCGCACCGGTTTTTTGCACACCGTTTTTTCAAGTTTGTCGGCAATGCGACGTATCTCTGGTCCTTCAGGCATGGATCTGGCTCCGACTCAAGTGAGGGGTCACTTCTAACAGCGCTTCCATGCACGATCCTTCGGACCAAGACGATGCGTAGGAGCGGCATCCTGCCGCGAAAAGTGACTTTCAGGTTTAGGCAACGCAGAGCGCATTTGATCGCGGCAAGATGGGCCGTGCAACCTGACCGGCCACCGGCCGGACAAGCAAATACCCTTGGGGTGCTCCTACGTACTAGTTCAGCACTTCTCGAGCGATTACTATTACGCCTTCAGGGTGAGTGATTGGTGAAATCAGGCGACATGCTCAATGCGATAAAAACAACAATGTGCACGAGCTTGAGCCGAGGCGCTAATTAGCTCTCGGCCCCTGCGGTACTACTGGCGTCACTCTGACAGTTCCAGCAAAATTCGAATGAGGGATCGTTGGACTCGCTGCAGCGATTACACATCCACTGCGCTGCGTTTTGCTGACTGATCGCGGAATCGGCAAACTCTTTGGCCCGCTTGGTATCCCGGTCATCTACCACCCAGACTTCAAGCCAGGCATCGAATGGCGACATTTCACCCATCGCGCCGACGGCATATTCGTTACGAAGAAAGGTCTTAATCCCCTGACCTTCGAGCAGGTTCTGCACGTTAAGCACTACGGTGCGGTTGGCGTTTGTGTACACTTTTTTCATGTTTTCGCGATAGCTCCAATCAAGGCTCAACAACAATATTGCCTAAGTGCTTTTTAGCCACAAACATACGCTGCGCTTCGACCAAATCTTTTAACGCAAACGTCTTGGCAAGCAACGGCCTGATTTCGCCTTTTTCAATATACGAAACCAGTTCGGCGAACAGTCCAGGCGGCTCAATCGTGGTACCAACGAACGTTAAATCGTTCAGATAAAGCGTCCTCAGGTCCAGCGCCACTATGGGACCTGCAATAGCCCCTGAACACGCGTAACGCCCGCCCCGCTCGAGCACGTCAATTAGCTGACCGAACAGCTCGCCGCCGACAACGTCAGCAACAACGGACACTTTTGTTGAGCCAATCGCATCATTTAACGCCGCCGCCAGATTTTCAGGTGAGCGCGGCAGTACAGCAAGCGGACCAAGCGAGGCTACCAGATCACGTTTTTCGTCACCACACAGCGCCACAACGTTCGCACCGCGCCGATGGGCCAACTGAATGAGTGCCGAACCAACACCACCTGAAGCGCCAGTTACAAGCACCGTGTCGGTCGCGTTAACGTTCGCACGAGACAACATGTGCTCGGCTGTGCTGTATGACGTAGCGAATGTAGCAAGCTCCGCATGACTCAGATCAGTGTTAACCGGATACACGTTACGTTCGTCTGTCTTTACGTATTGAGCGAAACCACCATCGCACTCACTCCCAATGTAGCCGGGTTTATTTTTGTCGTGAGGCTTGTTCCAGTCGCGCACCCAGGTATCCACAAGGACTCGTCGGTTCAACAGCGTCTCTTTGGCTCCCGCCCCCAAAGCCACAACGGTACCTGTAACGTCGGCACCCTGAATGCGCGGCAAATTGATCCCTGCACCACCCCAGCCAGAGTCACCGTCGTCCGCATCACCCTGTGCATCTTCGTTGGTGCTCGAGGTCACACCCTTTGAATACCAGCCAACACGCGTATTAATGTCGGTATTGTTCAGACCACAGGCATGAACCTGTATCAGCACCTCACGCGCTTGCGGAACCGGAACGGGATGGTTTTTAACAAATTCCAGATTGTTGTAACCACCGTGGCCTGTAAGAAGCATGGCTTGCATGGTTGCGGGTATGTTTTGGCTCATTAAAGTCTCTTTGGCATCGTATTTAGCCTGACAGGTTATCGCATATTGACGCTATGGTTCGTATTCGCTAACCAGACTAATCAAGTCCTGCATGTGCGGCCGAAGCACGCGGTCTTTTCGATAGCCGATCCAGGTCGTGCTTCTGGGAAACAAACTCGCACCGCATACCGCAACAAGATCCGTTTCTTTTTCAGGTTCGAAGGCCATGCTGGCGATTACGCCTACACCCATGCCCATACGTACATACGTTTTAATAACGTCTGCGTCTCTCGCTGTAAACACGACATCGGGTTTTAGATTCTCGCTGGCAAAAGCCTTCAAGAAAGACGCTTCACGGCCAAAGCTGAATACGTAGGTAACCAGTGGAAATTCGGCCAGAGCCTCGAGGGTGAGACCACTGCTTGTTTGCGCCAGCTTGTGATCGGCCGGCACCAGCACAATGCGGTCCCAATCAAAACACGGCACAATTTCGAGATCTTGAAACTGATTTTGGGAACCACTGGCCATCGCAAAATCGATTTCGTCGCGGCTAATCAGTTCGGCAATTTGCTCGGACGTACCCTGGTGCAAGTTAAGCTTGAGCTTTGGATATCGTCGTTTAAGCTCAGTAATAATCGAGGGCAAAACATAGCGGGCCTGAGTATGCGTCGTGGCAATCGAGATCACACGCTCTTCGTCTTCACGATGCTGGTCTTTGATGGCGTTAATGCTGTCAATTTCGCTCAGAATACGACGCGCATGTTTGATCACTTCGGCACCGGCAGGCGTGACCTCTACAAGACTACGACCTTTACGCACGAACAGCTCGATGCCTAGCTCCTCCTCGAGCAGCTTGATTTGCCGGCTGACACCGGGCTGAGAAGTGTGCAGGCGCTCAGCCGCCGCAGTAATACTGAGCTTACTGTCTTCTACTGCGGTTAAAAACTTGAGCTGTTGGAGCTTCATATCACCCTATAGACCCCGCAACGTTGAAAATTCTTTCAACAAATTCGCCGTGAGATGGTCCCGTGAAGCCTGATTCACTCACCGGGTTTGGTGAGCTACACCTCTTTAGCGGTATTTGTCAGGCGCCCGCAAGCTGATTCAAATCGGCGCCTTTCGAGACTAGCGGCTGGCAAGGCCCTCAGTCAAATGACATCGATACTCGCTGCTCAATTTGCCAACGCAAGCGGCGGCGCTTGCTCAACAGGTGTTGGCATAAACCAACCTTGAGAATCAGCGAACTTCGCAACGCTACCAATAATTAGCATAGCGGGAGCCTGAATACGCCGAGAAGCAACCAGCCCCGCCAACTCTTTAAGGGTACTGGTGTGAACGCGTTGCTGAGCCGTCGTGCCGCGCTCAATGACCGCGATAGGCGTCGTGCCACTGCGACCGTGCAGGATTAAGTTGCGCGACAATTCCGTGTAATGTGCGACGCCCATGTATACCGCAAGGGTCTGACGATCCCGCGCCAAGGACGCCCAGTCGAGTTGATCAATCGAATTTTTGCCGTGCCCGGTGAGCAGTACAACCGACTGCGCAAAGTCGCGATGCGTCAGCGGAATCCCGGCATAAGCGGCACACGCGGCGGCGGCGGTAATACCCGGCACGATTTGAAAAGGAAGCCCGGCTTCAGCAAGGGCCGTAACTTCCTCGCCGCCGCGCCCAAAAATGAACGGATCGCCGCCTTTGAGCCGGCAAACGCGGAGGCCTTTACCCACCAGTTCCAGCAGAAGCTGTGTCGTGCTGTCCTGTACGGCGCTTGCACAACCGGTACCGGCAAGAGGCTTGCCGACGTCAATAAATTCGGCGTCTCGTCGCGCCAGTGCAAGTATCTCTTTGGACACCAGTCGATCGTGCAATATAACGTCCGCACGCTGCAATAACTGCTGTGCGCGGATAGTCAGCAAAGCCGGGTCACCGGGTCCAGCCCCAACCAGCCAGGCCTCTCCAACTCCGGCTGATGACAAACCGTTGCTGTGTACACGTAACTGTTCGGCCACGAGTTCGTCCACCTGCTGCTCGGTAAGGCCGGGAGCAATACTCTCCAGCTTGTCGCCAAACACGTCCTCCCAAAAATAGCGACGCGCTGTTAGCGTACCCAGCGCTGCTTTGACGCGCTGACGCCAGTTACCGGCAACTCGAGCCAGCAGCCCAAGAGACACGGGCAAAGTTCGCTCAAGATTCTCACGAATGAGTCTCGCAAGAACCGGCGCTTTCCCGGCGCTGGAAATCGCGATGGTTAAGGGTGCCCGGTCAACAATGGCCGGCGTGATAAAACTTGAATGCTGCGGATCGTCAACTGAATTGCACAGCATGTTTCGTGCACTCGCCTCGGCGTACACCCAGGTGTTGATCTCCGGCTTGTTGGTGGCCGCGATGACCAACAAATTGTTATTCAGGTGCACCGGATTAAACTCAGCATCAATGTGAGCAATGTCGTCTCGAGTTAACAACGGCACAAGCTCGTCGTGCAACGTTGGCGAAACAATCGTGACGCGGGCACGGGCTTCTCGTAGAAGCCGAATTTTTCTCAGCGCGACGGCGCCTCCTCCGACCACAAGGCAGGACTTGTTCTCGAGGTCCGCAAAAAGTGGGAAATAGTCCATAGCAGTTACACCCCCTCTTTTTCAGACACATCGTGAAGACCGCACTCACGCTTGAGCCCCAGGAACCGCGTAGACTCTATGTCACCGACTTCATGCAAAGGCCGAGTCAGCTGCTTGTCACCAATGGACACGTAGCCTTTTTCCCACAGCGGGTGATAAGGAAGCCGATGTTTTTTCAGGTAGTCGTAAACGTCCTTATCCGTCCAGTCGATAATCGGATGAACCTTCCAGATGTCATTTTGGCGAGCAACGCCATCTTTAAATTCAACCACCCGCCTCTGCCGGCGAGTAGTCGACTGGACCGCCCGTAAACCGGCAAACCAGACTCCTGCATCCAACTCCTCGAGCGCCTGCTGCATGGGCTCTACTTTGTTTTCCAAATTGTACGACTCAATCCCTTCAAGCCCGCGCTTCCACCGTTGCCCTTTACGGGCCTCTTGCCAGGCGGCACTCATTTCAGGGCGGTACACCTTGAGATTCAAATTGAGCCGTTCACACAGTTCGTCGGTGAACCGGTACGTCTCCGGAAAGTGATAGCCCGTATCGATAAACACGACTGGCAAATCGGGCGCTTGTTGTGTGAGCAAATGCAAACTAACCGCCGCTTGTGCGCCAAAGCTCGATGACAGCAGGTGCACTCCGGGCAGGGTCTGTAAAGCCCAGGTAACTCGTTGCTCCGCCGTCTTTGAGCTTAAGCACACGTTCGCTTCGTGCAACGCTTTGCTCCGCGTACTGACTTCGTCAAGCGTGTTAATGGACGAGCAATCTACTGCGTTCATACGTCACCTCCGTGCGCGTGGGTGTCATCATGGAAGTTCGAACCCGACGAGGTGGCTTTTATTTCGCCTGTGCGAACCAGAAAATCGCCAAAGGGTTCGTAACCCGACTGTCCTTCGCTATCGCGTTCGAGTGCGTAACGTTCGAACAGTGGATCAAGTGCGTCCAGTATTTGCCTTTCGTCTACGTTCTCGGCGTACAGCTTGTTTAAGCGCTCACCGCTATGTCCTCCGCCCAGATACAGGTTGTACCGACCGGGTCCTTTGCCCACTAAGCCAATTTCGGCAACGAAGGGTCTCGCACAGCCGTTTGGGCAGCCGGTTATTCTCAGCACCACCGGCTGCTCCTCAACGCCGTGAGATCGCATTAGCGATTCAACACGTCCAACAAAATCCGGCAAGTAACGCTCCGCTTCGGCCATGGCCAAACCGCACGTTGGCAGCGCAACGCAGGCCATTGCGTGAGACGTCAGAGCCGAGACTGGCGCATGCATATCGTATTTAATTAATAACGCTTCAATCTTGGCTTTTTGCGTTGAATCGATATTCGCAATGACCATATTCTGGTTCGGTGAAAGCCGAAACTCGCCGCGGTGCACTTTCGCTATGGCCGCCAAACCCGATTTCAGTCGACGCCCCGGTTTGGCCTGATCGTTAACGCGACCGCTGTCGATAAACACGGTGAAATGCCATAGCCCGTCTTCGCCCTGAGTCCAACCCAAACGATCGCCGGTTCCGCGCAGCGTAATATCTCGTGCGGCCTCAAATTTGAAACCCTGACGACGTTCAACTTCGCCACGAAACCAGTCAACGCCATGCGTTTCTATCGTGTATTTTAGCCGGGCGTGTTTGCGGTCGGTGCGGTCACCAAAGTCTCGTTGGGTTGTGACTACCGCCTCGGCGACATCGAGCACCTGTTCCGGGCGGCAAAAACCCAACACATCGGCAAGCCTTGGAAACGTCGTGACATCGCCATGTGTGCTGCCCATGCCGCCGCCCGCGGTGACGTTGAAACCAACGAGCTGCGAGTTCTCAATTACCGCGATGTAACCCAGGTCCTGGGTATAGACGTCGATGTCATTTTGCGGAGGTATGACAACGCCGGTTTTAAATTTGCGTGGCAAATACGTATCGCCGTAAATCGGCTCTACTACCTCCGGCTCCGGGGTAAGCTTTTCACCGTCGAGCCAAATCTCGTGATAAGCCTGCGTCTGAGGTGTCAGGTGGGCACTGATTTTGTCAGCCCACTTATGCACCTGCTGGTGAGCCGTAGACAAATGCGGGTTGGGGCTGCACATGACGTTACGATTCACGTCGCCGCAGGCCGCAATGGTGTCCAGCAAAGTTTGATTTATACCCTGAATGGTTGCTTTTAACTCGCGCTTGATAACACCGTGAAACTGAAAGGCCTGTCGTGTGGTAAGTCGAATAGAGGAATTGGCGTATTCGTCACTCAATGCATCAACAGCCAGCCATTGCTCGGGCGTGCAGATACCACCCGGCAGGCGGGCGCGAATCATGAAGCTGTAGTCCGGCTCCAGACGACGGCGCTTACGTTCACCGCGCGAATCCCGGTCGTCTTGCATGTACGTGCCGTGAAATTTTGATAGCTGCGTGTCGTCATCAGCGATAGCGCCCGTAATGTTATTGGCGAGACTTTCAACCAGCGTGCCGCGCAGATGGTGACTGGCCGTTTTAATTCGTTCAACGTCGCTAAATGATTTGTTACTCATGTCGTCTTACCTCAGTACACGTCGCGCAAATAGCGTCGCGTTTGTTTCAGGTTTTTAAGATAGTCTTCAGCGAACTTCCGATCGGATTCGGAAGCCTGCTCTATTACGTTAAGAAGCGCTTCGTGCACGTCAGGCGCCATGTGTTTGGCGTCACCGCAGATATAAAGATGCGCCCCGCTTTCCAGCCACTCAAACACCTCTGCGCCACGCTGTTTAAGAAGATTCTGAACATAAATTTTGTCTTTCTGGTCTCGTGAAAACGCGACGTCCAAACGATGTAACGTTCCGTCCTTGATGTGTTTCTGCCACTCAAGCTGATACAGAAAATCGTCGCTGAAATTACGATCACCAAAAAACAACCAGTTTTTTCCACTCGCTTCACGCGCACTTCGGTGCTCAACAAACGAACGAAACGGCGCCACGCCCGTTCCCGGACCAATCATAATCACGTCCGTGGAGTCATCGGCAGGCAAGCGAAACCGTGGGTTGGGGTCGACGTATACACCGAGCTTCTCGCCCTCCTTGTGGCTGACGGCAAGCGCGGTAGAAGCACTGCCTACATGAGGACGTTCAAAGGCGGTGTAATTCACCTCGGCAACCGTGATGTGCACTTCGTCGGGAGTAGACAGAGACGAAGAAGAAATGGAGTACACACGAGGCGTTAACGGCCGCAGCGTGTTAACAAATTCCTGCGCATTTTGTGAACCAGGCACTGCTTCCAGCGGCCATTCGTACAGCACGTCGCCAACCTGATAATCACTTAAGAGCCGGTTCTTTTGATTAGCGTCAGCAAATTGTCCGGCGAGCTCTGCGTTGTTGGTCAGATCAATATAACGCTGTATAAAAGCACCGCTGTTCGCAGAGATTTCCAATCGCGAGGTTAGCGCGTCCGCCAGCGTCAGCTCTGCGCCCTCCACGCTTACGTGCACCTCGCCGTCCAGTCCGGTGGCTTGTAAAACATCTTCGACCAAGGACTCAGGATTTTCAGTCACAACCGCCAGAGCATCACCCGGCTCGTACTGAAGCCCTGATGCGGTCAGGTCCAGCTCCAGGTGATGAACTTTCTTGCTTGAGCTGGTTCCGGTAATTTCCTGGTTCAGCAACACTTCAGCTGGAAACGGATTCTCTTTGCCGTAGACGGGAGCGTTCTCGACGACTTGAAGCGGAATGATCGCCGGGGACTCATAACCCGATGCCAACTCTTTACCGAGCTGTTCACCCAGCTGTTTTGTGTGCTTCAATTTTTCGGTAGCAGTAGCAAGCGTGTTGCCAGACCACCTTTGCGCAGACTCTTCGTAATCGACGTCACACTCGGTCAGTTCACCCACCCGCGTCGCACCCAGCGCGCTAAGCGCATGGTCTATATCGTGACCGCTCTGGCAGTATTGCGCGTAACTTGAATCACCCAGCGCCAGCACAAAGTAGTTTAATTTAGGAAGCTTTGGCGCACGCTTACTCACAAGGTACTCAAGCAAAAGCTCCGCGTCGTCAGGAGCGTCCCCTTCACCATGCGTACTGATGACAATGGCTACCCACGACTCTTTGGCAATATCACGCGCTTTGAAGTCGGCCATGTTAACCAGCTTCGTGGCAAGGCCCGCACTCTGGGCATCTTTATGCAGTTGTTCTGCGATGTGCTGCCCGTTGCCGGTTTGGGATCCGTACAAAATAGTAAGATGTTCGCCGGGGACAGCGGCTCTGTCCGGCGTCGCGATGGCCGCGCTATTCCTCTCCGGCGCACTCGGCTGCGCCGTCGCGAGCCCGGCCAAATAACCGCTCGACCAAATGAGCTGCTCGGCCGTCAAGCCGGATACGGCGTGTTGTAAGGCGCTACTCTGCTCGGAACTCAACGCTATAAGCGCGGGGTTGATTTGCACTACTGCTTCTAGGGCCACAATGATCTTCCTGTATCAACTGTGGTTTAACGTAGCTGAGCAAACGCTCTATGAGAACGAACTTATTTGTATTCGCTTATAACGTTTTGTTCTCAGCCCTTCGAATAGTGCATTAAGCGCTCGCATAAAAAAGCGCCACTACCCTGGGGCAGTGGCGCTTTTCGTTCGATCGAAACGAGCTGTTAAAACTAAGTACCGATATTCTCACTCAAGAACTTGTCGAGCGACTTGAGTATCACCGTGCGCGCAGGCGTGTTGGACATGCTGTGACCGCCGAGGTCAACCGTCACATAGTCCACAGGCTTTCCAAGCTTGCGTAATTTCTTGGCCATGACTTCGCCTTGCTCGTGGTGTACGCGAACGTCGTCGTTAGCCTGAATAATCAACATTGGAATTCTAATGCGATCGGCTTGATGGTAGGGCGAAATGTCACTCAAAGACACGCCCTCTCGCTCAAAGTCTTTAACCCACGCCGAACCGCCAATGTATTTGCGGTCGTCGTTTACCAGTCTTGGAAGATCCAGCACCCCGTTAATGCTGGCTGCACACTTGAACAGGTCTGGCGTCATAACGGCGCCCATGGCAGCTGAGTAACCACCGTAAGACCAACCCACGATACACATGCGTTCAGGATCGGCTATACCGCTCTCGACCAGCCACTTTGCCGCGTCAGTCACGTCGTGTTGCATAACGCCACCCCATTCGTTTCGACCCGCGTTACGGTGCGCTTAGCCGTAGCCGGTCGAACCCCGAAAGTTAGGCTGAAACACGGCGTACCCTCGGGAAGCCAGAAACTGGGTTAAGAACCAAAACTGCTGGTCGTCGCGAGCCGCCGGACCACCGTGCGGCAGTACAATAGCGGGCAGGTTTTTCTCACCGCCACCTGTTGGCAGAGTCAGATAGCCAGGCACGCTGTAGTTGTCGCGCGCCGGGTAGCTGACGGGCTTGACCGCACTTAAAAGCTCGGGCGTAAGTCCGGGCATAAGCTCAGCCAGCACGTCCATGCTCTTCGCCTCACGGTCCCAGTAGTACATGACACCAGGATCAGTGTCGCTAGACACTTTAACCAGAATTTGTTTGTGATTGGCAGACAGACTTTCAATTTCGACCGACATGCCGGCGAAGGCTTTTTCGGCCGTGCGCTGCAGCTTGTCGTATTCCTTATCAAAGTACTTTGTACGCGGCAAGTGACTGACGTAGTTGACCCCGATTGGACGGCCGTCCCAGGAGTCGGTCTGCATCCCGGCCACATCCATTTCACCGTTACTAAAGACCGTCTCGAGTACCGTGCCGTCGCTAATGTTCATTTTCACAATAACTTTGCTGCCATTGCCGCCAGGGCCGACGGCGTACACCACCATTGGGTCGTCGGTAAATTCCTGCGGACTAAAACCACGGTCCCACCAGTCGCTGCGAGTTGCGTTAGTCCAGTCGCCCTCTGCGTTCAAAAACATGACGACAAATTCTGATTGATGGTATCCCCACCCGAGGCGCACAACGTTTTCTTTGTCCGCCATCCAGTTCTGCACGCCACGAAAACCGCCGCGTACTTTCTTGTAGTCGCCGTTGTTGACGTTCACTTTGCGGACTTCGTCTTTGGCGTCAAAGTCGTCGTCGAGCGAAACCAGAATGTAATCCCGCTCGTCGGGCAGCCAGGACACGATATCGTCTTGCATCTGCGGCGCTACGCCCTGAGCGGTGCGACTTAATTTGGAACCCGTTGATGACTCCGGGTCTTTGGCTTTGATGATCCACTGTGAATCGGAACCGTCCCGCTTGATTGACCCCAGACGCGTTTCGGTTGTTTCAACGCCGTAGCGCTCACCTGAAAACTGCGCCGAAAAAACCAATCGATTGTCGTTGGCCCAGTTAATCCAGCGAAACTCGAGCTCACCGGGGGGCGGGATCACTTTGCGTTGGTCGGCGTTGAACACCGGCTGAATAATCAGATGATTTCGACCTTTCAGCGGATAGAAAAAAGCCACATGGCTACCATCCGGCGACAGCTCGGCGTCTTGCATAAGGGGCAGTTGAGCGAAGGCCTCCAGAGGTAATTCTCCGGGTGTACTTGCTCCTTCGGCAAACGCTGACGCAGCCACCAGCGCAGTCGCGAACAGCGCCACAATTCTCAATCGAGTCATTATTTTGTCCTTCGTATTCGTTTGTGCTGCACACTTTACCAATTTGACCGCGGTTTAGGCACTTTCTACACGTAAAATCACAAAACGATAACGAATATTTTCGTACTAAGATCATTTGCTTAGGGCGACTGTCGCTTGGGAGCGGAGACCTTCTGGTCGACCATGGCCGGTCCCGGCTAAGACTAGCGGGTCAGCAACGCCTGGTATCTCAGCATGTGCATTTTCCAGCCTCGCGCCAGCATGTATTCAATGACGAGCTTGCCCTTACCGCCGGCTGGCAGGTCGCAGTCGTCAATCAGTACAAACGTTCCTTCATGCAAGCGCGACTCAATGGCTTTGAATTCTTTCAGGTGGTGTTCCTGACTGGCCTGCTGAATGGACGTGTCGGTGCGGTGATAGTCGTAGCTGTCAAGGTACAAGAAGTCGACCTGCTCTTCGAATGACTCAAGAAATGCTACGGAATCAGAAGTGTGCAGCTCAACGCAGTCGTCAAGTCTGAGCCGCTCAAGCGTTGAGTTTGCCGTAGCAATGGCTCCTCCGTCGATATCTACGGTGTAGAGTTTTGCGTCGTACGCTTTGGCCCACAGCGCAAAGACGACGGTCGAAGCGCCGTCGCCTTTGGTTTTTTCAAGGCCGTTGCGCGCTACCCCGGTTTCAACAAGAACCTTGCAGCGGCGCTCGGTTAGCAGGCTCAGCGTTTCTCGCAAGGTCACCCCGCGCTTGCCAAAATTGTATTTGCGCGGCAGCAACGGACTTAAATGGCTGTAGCGCAAGGCTTTACGAATGAGGGCCGCGACGACCACGGCAAGAAGCGTTAAAAAGACTATTCTCATGGGACGGTTCTCATGCTCGGGTGGCCGGATCGTTTACGGCCATGACCTTAGCAGGGAATGCGTCTGCGGTCACCGCAGCGGCACTAAATGTTTTATAGTAGCGGCCTGTCCCCCGCCATATTGAATCGCCGCCCATGGGAAAAATTCCTCAACACTTTATCGACGGCCTGATGGCACGAGTCGACATTGTCGAGGTCATTGGGAATCGGGTTCCGCTGAAAAAAGCGGGACGCGAGTTTAAAGCCAACTGCCCATTTCACGA
>JBGCFV010000019.1:0-109408 GCA_045107075.1 Gammaproteobacteria bacterium | reverse complement strand
TTGGGACTCCAGTCGCCTTCTCCAAAAAACTGGAACGGTAAGCCACCCAAGCTACCACCAAATACTTTAAGTGCGGCCGCTTCTCCACCGTCTTCAAAACTTGCCTCATTTGCAAACGCTTTAAATTCATCAAGGTCATGTGACAGCGCCTGAAGACAGTATCGACCTAGCTCATAGCTAAGCTCCCCACCCGCGTCAGGTCGATGAAACGATTCTCCGCTCCAGAATTCCTGAATGGTGTCGGCGTCCCAAAACTGTTGGTGGTTAGCAATGCTGCTGACGTCCATGTGTAACGGACTACTGTTACACACTTCGTTTTCGAGTGTTTGCGCCAAAGCAAGCTTTAGCCAAAGAGGCATTGGAGATTGGCGAAGAAACGCCTTAGTAAGTTCTCGGGTAAAAACGGCCTGCGTGCCAGAGAGATCCGCATGTGAAAAAGCAATGTGTCCGTAAGGCTCATTGCAGAAATAGCCAGTACTAAACGCTCTGGGTTGAAAACCCTGAATATCGTCGTCCGGTGTCAATACCCAGTCGTCCAGAAAGCGATCGAAATCAGGTTCTTCCTCGAGCGAAGGATACGTATGAGATATGTAACGATCGTACGTGTCGGTGTCGGCAAAGAGAAACAGCACATGCTTTCCTTCACCCTCATCTTCAGCAATGTCGCTTAACTTGCGCAGAACAGATCGCCGAGTTTCTTCAACGAATGTTTCAAATAGCTTTAGCTTCTTGCTTTCCATGCTGGACAAAATCAAAAATTCGTCTGTCTCGGACACTGTGTATGTTGGACCCACACATTCCGCCATCACATTCACCCACGTGCGCGCGAACTCAACCCACACACCGTCAGGGTCATTCTCTGGAAGAGGATCCAGCAAAGTATAAATACCCTCCCAGTCGGGCTTGGGAAAACCATCTACGACCGGAAGCAATTTTCTAAACGATTCTGAATCCATTGTGTACTTTCATCCTTATTCTTCTTTTATCGTTCACGCGCAAACCCATTACCAACACAATACAATTACAGAATTATTTGCCCGCACCCAATGCAGCCGCCACGCCGGCTGCAGCTGTACTGTCAAAATACTCACGCATTTCAGTTATCTTTCCGTCGGACACTACGGCTACGACACACACCTTAAGATCAAGCTCACAACCGGTCGGCAACTCGCCGCGCACACTGTGTTCTTCAACGAAACCCGACTCCGTCTCTGATCGGACAGCGTCCTCGTAGCGGAAATTCTTCACTACGCTCCGAACAGCCAGCGAGAAACCAATAAGCGTCTCTAAATCCATAGGAACTCCGCCGTTCTGTATCGCTTTGAGGTCAGGGCTACACAAGGTTCTAACGGCATCAGTGTCACCGTGTGTGAATGCCTCGAAAATCGATTCGGCAAGCGTAGTCTTATCCATGAGTTTCCTTTAGTTCGGAGTAAAGAAGTAGGGAGACACTACACCAGATTCAGGCTCTGCACTATGGAATACCGCATCGATTGTTGAGACGTTCAGTTACTCCTTCACGAACAACACTTTAAGTACAAAGCTAAACAATTTCTTCGGATCCGCCGATATTCTATTTAATGAAGTTCAACTAACACCTGCTGGTAACACCAGTGTAGCGATGGACAATCTTTCGTTTACTTTCGCAGCCGTTGCTGTGCCAGGATCCGGCACCCTCGCTCTGTCAGGACTGAGTCTTGCTGGAATGGGAATGGAATTGGCCCGACGCAAAAAGAGAGCCTGAGAAAACAAACACTCTAATAGGCCGAAGAAAGCCCCGCCGAGTGCGGGGCTTTTTTGAGTCCGTAGGAAGGACAGCTTCTGCCTAATTGCTGACTGCCACAAGAACCTTCGTTTTTGAAACAGAGTGAACCTTGACCGCAAACCAGATGTAGTTTTGGTACAGAGTTTTGAGTTACCCCTCTTACCTCCTCTCTTAGAGGCAGCTGCCTTGTCCTGGACCGGGCACTTGTAAGAACTGCTGAGAAACGAAGCTAAAGTCTAGAAAATTGACGTTCCCATCGCTGTTAATATCAAAGAGTGGATTAACACCCAGGAACTCGTTAGCAAACGAAGCAATATCCAGGAAATTTACGATACAGTCGTTGTTAAAATCCGCATCGCAACTATTGCCATAGCCATCGCCGTCAGTATCGATCTGGGTTGAATTGGCAATCACAGTACAATTGTCCAGTTCATCATTTACACCGTCTTCATCGGTATCAGGTACTGGAGGACCGGCGACAATATCGAGACACCATTGATTAAGCGTGCCAGCATTCGAAGCCGTGGTGTCTATGACCTGCAAGGTCCAGTCCCCGGTAAAGTCAGAACCTTCGAAGGTCGATAACATTTCGTTGGGTTTCCAGGAGCCACCCAACGCCGGGCTTGCGTTATCGCATGCGTTGCTTGTCAGCTCACTAGCGTCATCATCCAGTGCTACATCTACATCGGCAAAAGGACAGCCACCGCTGATATTTGCAGACCCAGGACTGTTAATCAGCTCTATACTGGCACCCGTCGTGTTATTGGTCAGATTAGCCACAAGGTTTCCAATATAAGGATGACTGATATTCAAAGACACTGACATGTCGATAACCGAACCCAGTTCTGTAATTGACAGTACATCGCTCACACCACCAGGGGTGTTGTCAGGGATGGCGGCATCTGGGGAACTGCAGAATAGGCCCGTCGGGGCCGCAGGGGAAAAATTGTCGAAGGCTAAACCCACGAAATTTGTTTGAGTGCCCGTGTAAACCATACGGATTGAATGAATGTCTGCGGTTGGGCGAGTGAATGACCAAAGTGTTGCCGAACCATCCAATATTAGATTGGGCACCAGGTCAACTGTATCGATGACGCTATCATTCGCATCTCGAGCCTGTATCTGCCAACCTTCCATTCCATCGATATCAAGAAGTACACCACTTGCAGCTGCGACCGGATTTGCATAGCTGATGATAATCGGTGTTGGCGGACCGGCAATGCCACCATCATCGGTTAGAAAAAAGGAGCCAGTATTGGTGCCTGGCGCCGGTTGATCCGCCAATAAGTTAAAGCCCTGAAAGGCCGTTCGAGGCTCACCTACTTGTGCCAGAACAGGAAACCCTCCTCCCTCAAGAGAAAACGCTATCCCAAAATCGGCGAGAAATTGGGTATTGATCGGAAGCCCGTCGGTCGGCGTCCCACCCGGTATTGTCTCAAAAGTTACAGTTTCTGAGCTTTGGGCTAAGACACAAGGTGCGCTAAGTAAAAGTGGCATTATCAGCGTACGTGCGATGACTTTTAGTTTTTCCATGGTGAAAATCCTTAAGAATGGACTGGCATTCAATTTAAAATAACCAGTTGATTGGTACTATTTTGGAGCTCTAGTTGTATAGGCGTAGCCCAATCAAATTTAAGCTCACAAGGTGCGCAACGAATCGGCGAGCTCAAATATAAAGGAGATATAGCAAAGTGCAGGCTAGGTTTAGAGATTTTCGTATAACGGTTGAATCGCTATCTATTTGTCATAATCAGCGCTATACGCAGTTCGAGTAATAAATCGAATGTCGAATTTTTGTTTTTCTATTGTTACGACCACTTAATACAGGTGACAGTGATGATAAGAAAAAATCCATGAAGTGGTTTTTGGAGCGCTAGGCCGCAGTTACGCTAGCCACCAATATCGCCACAATAATTAATGTCACACCAGCGGATTTATTTATAATCTTCACAAATCGTTCGCTCATTCCCACCTTTACCGTCTTCCAGCCAAGATATCCATATAAGCTATAACAAACAAAGTCGAAAACGATTGTTATCACTATAAAAATAATAATTTGCGGGACAATCGGAAAATCGGAATTAATAAATTGCGGGAGCAAAGCCGTAAAATAGAGAAGCGCCTTAGGGTTAGTCACCTCAATCGTGAAACCTCTGAAAAACAATCGAGATAGATTACCCGTCGACTTATTTTTAGGCTGGATTGTCATGGCACGCGTAGCGCTGAATAAAGCTCCGAACCCCAAATACAGTAGATAAATAATACCCACCCATTTAATGATCAAGAACAGTGATTCAGAGGCGACGATAGCCGCGCCTATTCCAACCGCAGACAAAATGAATAAGACGGCGTTGGCGAACGCGATCCCAAATGTCACCAGTAACGACCGTTGAAAGCCGTTTGATGCCGCCTCGACTGCAACGGCCAAAGCCGCAGGGCCTGGAGCCAAAACAACAAAGAACGTTGTAACCGAGAATAAAATTAGAACTTCGATTGAAAGCATAGCTAAATCCGTTTACCCTATTTTTTAAGAACTTAGTTCATTTTATAGAGCAGTGAATCCGGTTTGAACGAGCGGAATACCGGTTTCACAGGACAAACGCGTGTTTTAGCCAAGACATTAATCAGTCATCAAAATAGATCAACAAAATGAACCAACTCGATAGTAAAGATCAGCTGCTCATTGCGTCACTACGCAAGAATGCTCGGGCTAGCCTCGTTTCCTTGGCAAAAGATATCAACCTTTCTCGAAGTGCCACCCACGATCGCATCAATCGTCTTGAAAGCAAGGGCGTTATAAAAGGTTATACCGTCGTTCTTGATAAGCTGGCGCAACCAACGAAAGCCGTTTTCTTTGTCAGCATTGTCAACGGAGATCCGAACCCTCTCATAGCAGAAAAAATCAACAAACTGCGAGACGTTACCGGGTCACAGTGCCTTTCGGGTGAAATTGATTTATTGGTGCAAGCCGCTTGCCCGGATACGAACAGATTGGCTGAGTTGCGAGATGAAATATCAGGATTAAAAGGCGTCTCACGCGTTAAGACGCAGCTTGTTCTGGCGGAAAATGGGGTTTAGGGAAACCCGTTTAATCCAACATTCATCGGTACCGTCGATAACGTTTCACCCAACTTCAGAGTTGTCACATCGACACGAACCTTAACTGTGCAGCACCCTGTCTCGAGGCGTTAACCTGCTCGAATTACCGCGCAAAAAGTACGTCATAGCGCTACACCGGCACCTAATTTCTGACACCTAACATATCAAATTCAATCGCGGCAGGATGCCGCTCCTACACGCTACTTACCATCCGCTGACTGCAAAAACTCTTCGAAGTAATTCGTCATCATCGAGTGCATGTGTAATTCAGTACCCTCGCCTTTTCGAATGCCGTGTTGCCGGTTTGGATACGCCAACATATCGAACGGCCGATTGTGTTTGACCAACTCATCTATAAGTCGTTCAGTGCCCTGATAGTGAACGTTGTCGTCACCCGTGCCGTGAATCAAGAACAACTTACCTTTCAGCTGCGAAGCAAAGTTAATCGGTGAACCGAGGCGATAGCCTTCTTCGTACTCGGACAGCAAACCTGAGTATCGCTCCTGATAAATTGAGTCGTACAGTCGCTGGTCGGCAACCGGTGCTCGTGACACACCCACATGATACTGCTCCGGATAACGGAACAAGAGGTTCAGAGTCATTGAACCGCCGCCGGAGTGACCCCAAACTCCTACACGGTCACAGTCAACGTAACGCCAGCGTTTACAGATGGCTTTGAGCGAGTCGGCCTGATCGCGAGAACTCAAAATTCCAACACCGCCGTATATCGAGCGACGCCAGTCCCGTCCGCGAGGCGACTTTGTACCGCGATTGTCAATTGACGAAATTAAGAAGCCGCGCTGAGACATCAAAATGTGCCAGAGCGTCTTGCTGCCACCCCACGTGTCAGTAACCGTTTGACCGGCTGGCTCACCGTAGACGAAATTAATAATCGGATAGCTGCGAGTGGCGTCGAACCCCGGCGGCCTCAACATATAGCCGTCCAGACTCAGGCCGTCACGCGCGTCCACCGAGTAGAACTCCACGCTGCCAAGAGCCAGCTTGGCAAGCTTGTTGGTGAGCTCGGCGTTGTCTTCGAGCACGTGCTTTGTCGTGTGATCCGGCAATGAGACAAGACTGTAAACTGGCGGCTGCATAAATCGCGAGTGGCTGTGAATAGCCCATTTTGAGTCAACTGACACCTGGTAGCGATTTGTCCCCGACAGAGCTTCGGGCGTTACCCGGCTCACTTGCCCGCTGCCGTCAAGGCGACTGCGATAAAGGTAACGCTGAGTGACGTCGTCAGGCGATGCTATGAAATACAACCAACCCTTCGCTTCGTCAATCGAAATGAACTGAATAACATCGTATTCTCCCGGCGTCAGGTTCTTGAACGTGCTGCCGTCACGCGAAACAAGATACATGTGTCGCCAGCCGCTGCGTTCGCTAGACCAAATGAACGCATCCGTGTTGTCCAGCCAGTGTGGATCAATAACGTCTTCAATAAACGTTTCTTCCCGTTCAACAAACAGTTCACGAACGTTACCCGTTTGCACGTCGGCGTAGAAAACAGTGTTAGCATCCTGCTTGCGGTTCATTTGCTGAACCAGAAGCTTTTCGGAATTATTAGCCCAGTTCATTCGGGGGACGTACATGTCTTTGGCAACGCCCGGTAATTTAACCCAAACCGTTTGAGGAGCGTCGACTCTCGACACACCAATGCGAGCGGCCGCATTCTCTTCACCGACCTTCGGATACGGAATTTTTGAAATCGTCGGATACAGTTCGTCGGTGTTATTAATAATCATGAAATCACGTGCCGCGCGCGTATCCAGCTGCCAGTAGGCAATTCTCTGGCTGTCCGGGCTCCAGCGAAAGCCGTCGCGAATACTGAACTCTTCTTCGTAAGCCCAGTCGAAATTGCCGTTTATAACGGTGTCAGAGGCGTCATTGGTCAACGCGACCACCCGCATGGTCGACAAATCCTGTACGTATATATTGTTGCGCCAGACATAAGCGAACTTGCTCGCATCAGGAGACAGCTTGCCAAACATCATGCGGCTCGGTTCGCGCATCTCGCCGCCGAGTTGTCGCAACTCTCCGTTCGCAATATCCAAAATCCAGTAGTCACCGCGACTTCTTTTACGCCACACTTTTCGACTGTTAGCGAAAATAAGAAGCTGGCTTTTGTCGTCAGACCACTGGTAGTCGTCTATCGCCAAGGCCTGCTCCGCGCCAGCCGGAGTCAGTTGGCTGAGTGAAAACAACACGTTTCGTTCAAGCGTGGCCGGGTCGTAGTAGACAATTTCACGATACGGATTAATGTCGTCACCCAGCTCGTCCAGCTCTAGCTCTGCGTCTTTGAATGCATCAACGGTCTCAAGAGCCGAGTAGCCTGATCCGTCTTCCAGCCACCGCACCGCACCCGGGCGTTTATCTCGGTACTCAAGATCTTTGAAAATAGCTTCGTTGGTCAAAAGTGTACCGGTTTGCTTAGTCGACATTGGGAGACTGCCAGGTTGTTGGACACAGCCCGAGAGTAACGATAGACACGTAACAATGAAAGCCGGTAAGAAGGCGGTGGAGCGATTGAGCATAACGAAGATCTCTGAGCGATAGTTGAGCGCTATAGTGAAGGACAATTGAGTGACTCACAAGATTCAGTGCAGCATAGCCACATCGGTTAAAACGATCATCGCGTCAATGAAATTCGAACTGGACGCAATGCTTAAGTAAGTGGCTCAGTCGAAAACAATAGAGACGTGAACAACGCAGTAGCCTATATTAACGCTCAGTAGAACTCCCCGCCTGTCGGTGGGGCAAGGTACGCGAGCACGCTTCAGGATCACGGGCTTGTCGAACTGTAACTTGAAATAGACCAGCGTATCACCCCAACCATTGCTGACTGGAAAGCACATTTATGCTCAACACTGACCGCACCGCGATTTTCTACGCCTCCGTCATATCACTCGGAGGCTTTCTGTTTGGCTTTGACGCAGCCGTTATTTCGGGAGTAACGGGCTACGTCGTTCAGGAATTCGGTTTGAACAGCTGGTGGGAAGGCGCCATTGTTAGCGCACCAAGTCTGGCGGCCATTCTTGCCGCCCTCACGGTTGGGCCAATCGCCGACTACATAGGCCGCAAGAAAGTCATGCTGGTACTGGCCCTGCTCTACACCGTGTCGGCAGTCGCCTCCGCCTTTGCTCCCAACGCAGCGGCTCTGCTCGGAGCACGATTTATCGGCGGCCTCGCTTTTGGCACGCTCATGCTGGCGCCAATTTATATTGCCGAAATCGCACCGGCTCGCCTACGGGGGCGAATGGTGTCCATTAACCAGCTTAATATCGTCATTGGTTTTTCAGCCGCGTATTTCGCCAACTATTTCATTCGCATTGCGAGTGAGTCGGGGTCGGCATTTGCTCTTTCCACAGGACTCGATCAGTTCGCCTGGCGCTGGATGCTCGGTCTCGAAGCCTTGCCTGCTATTGCCTACTTCTTTTTTATGCTGCTTGCTCCAGAAAGCCCTCGCTATCTTGTCTTACAGGGCGAAGTGGAGAAAGCGCGGCGCATTATGAAACGAATATCGCCGGCCGAGCAGATTGAGGACTTACTGCAGAGCATAAAAGACAGCTCGCGGAACGTAACCAGCTCACTCGTTGCGAAAATCAAAGACATGTTTCGACCAGAACTACGCAAGGTGATTGTCATAGGACTCATTGCCGGCATTGCGCAACAAAGCTGTGGCATTAACGTGGTGTTTTTCTATGCGCCCACCATATTTGAACAGAGCGGCGTTGGCACTAATGCGGCGTTTGCGCAGGCCACCTACGTTGGAATCATTAACGTGGTATTTACGGTGCTCGCCATGCTGCTCATCGACAAACTTGGGCGTAAACCGCTCATGCTCGCCGGCCTGTTAGGCGTAGCCATCAGCATGGCCATTTCGTCCTATGGCTTTCATTCGGCTTATTACGAGCTGCCAGCCGACGCCGTAGCCTCTCTTTCGGCAGAAGAAGACCTGTCTGCTTTGAACTCAATAGCCGGCATTCGTTACGAGAACGATCTGGCGTTTAAAGCCGCCGTGGAAGAAGCCATTGGCAAACCTGCACTGCGGGCAAACGAGGCTAACATTATTAAAGCCGCCGTAAACATGAACTCTACGGTGGTTCTGGCCGGCATAATGGGTTTCGTAGCCTCATTCGCTTTCTCGCTAGGTCCGGTCATGTGGGTACTCTTCTCGGAGATATTCCCTAATCGAATTCGCGGCGTCTGCATCGCGTTTATGAGTTTCGTGAACGCCGCTGTTTCCTGGTTTATTCAGTTCATTTTCCCATGGGAACTCGCCACGCTTGGAAGCGCGGGCACATTCATCGTGTTCGCACTATTCGCTGTAATTTGTCTGATATTACTCACGTGGCTAATGCCGGAGACGCGCGGCCGCTCGCTTGAAGAGCTCGAAGAAGAACTTGCGAGCACGTGAAAATCATTACGCTTGGCATACGCGCACGTAGCGAAAACCAGAACGCATCATTTTGGGGGCCGACTTATTCAGGCTTAGTGTTTTAAGGACGACTTGGGCCTTTACTAAGAGAATTGGACCGTATTCTCTATCAAGCGAATACTCCGCTCTCAAGCAAGCCGGCAAATGGGTGTGGTAGGCAATACCAGCCGCAGACACTCTGTCGATCGAAGAGGCTCAAACCGCTTGCGCGATGACATTTTTGTCACTCAAAATAGATTAGACTATTAGAATAACCAGAGCATTCAATTTTTCGGGAGAAACTGGAACATGCAGTATTTGCACACAATGGTCAGAGTACACGACCTCGATCAATCGCTAAAATTCTACTGCGACTGTCTGGGCCTGGTTGAAACCAGCCGTAAAGAAAGTGAATCTGGAAGGTTTACCTTAATTTTTCTCGCGGCCCCCGAAGACGTAGAGCTGGCCCGCGAACGTAGCGCGCCGCTCCTGGAGCTCACCTACAACTGGGACACAGAAGAATACGACGGCGGACGAAACTTCGGGCACCTCGCGTTTCGAGTCGACAACTTGTACGCACTGTGCGAGAAACTGCAGTCATCGGGCGTCACCATTAACCGTCCACCGCGAGACGGTCATATGGCGTTTGTTCGTTCTCCCGACGGAATTTCTATCGAGCTGTTGCAAAGAGGCGAATCACTGCCTATAACCGAGCCTTGGCAATCGATGCCGAATGAAGGTTCTTGGTAAAAAAACTTAACCGGGTGCTTGCTGCAGGCACCCGGATTTTCAAACATTATCGATTACTGTCGGCAAGCGTTGTTTAGTGAACGAATCGTTTACTTAAACCGTTTACTTGAAGCGAAAGCTAAGCCCTGCGGATACTTCAAACTGAGGGATATAAGAACCGTCACCGCCAAACAGGCAACCCGACTCTCCCTCTAACGTACCGCAGAAAACCAGTGAGTTGGTTTTACCAAAAATTCCGATTGTGCGGCCCTCAAGACGTAGTCCGAGATTAGGCGTGAGGTCGTAGCGTACGCCCAAGCCTAGCGAACCGGAAAAATAGGTCTCCGATTTAATCTCGGGAATATTTGGACTAAGTCGAGTGGCTCCTACGGTCAACGACAAAAACGGAGCCAGCTTGTTCGTACTGAAGACATAGCTGCCGCCAACATGCAGGTAGTCGATATTGAGGTCCAGCGTATTGTCGAAAGCCTCTGCCGATCCGTCACTGATATCGGTTTCCTGGTGTCCGTACAGAACCTCCCACTGCGTTTTAAACGACGCCTTGTAGTTGGCAACCACTCCAAACGACGTGGTCGTATCGAAATCGGCATCACCGGTACTACTCAGGTAGTTACCACCACCTCGATAGCCAACGTAAGGCGTAACTTCAAAACGCGGAATAGTATCGGCTGTGGCGACACTTGCGCCGGTGAGCAGCAGTAATGCCAAGGCACATTGCGAGTGATTCATTCTAAAAGTCCTTTTCCAAAAGCCGACATCCCGACCAAAGTTAAATAGTACCGCTAAGGTATGACTTCGCCAACTATGTTTATCAGTTGCATATAAACTGTACCGCCTTGCTACGCGTCAGTCCGGTTTTCTTGGGAGCGGCATCTTGCCGTGATAAATTACGCGATTACTTATTTAGATCGACGCGCTAATCGGGGCAAGACGAACCGTGCAGCCTGTCCGGCCATCGGTCAGGCAAGCAAATGCCCTTGGGGCACTCCTACGACAAATCCTAAAACCTGCGTGAGGCACAACCTATTCAAGCCCGATTAGCATGGAAATAACGGTGCTGCAGTTGAAACCGTGAGCCCAACCGGCGAAGATAGACTCAATCAATGAACGCGACGGCTATGAATAATACAAAGACTCTTTTCAGACGTTGCTTCCCTCTCGTGCTCGTTCTGGTCTTGGGCTTGCTAACCAGCTGCGGTGAACACACAAACGTGGCCGAGCTGCCGCCCGTTCCAGAAATCGATACGTCTCGCTATTTGCCCGTTATTAAAGAGCAGTTCGCTACTGCCATAACTCAGGTTGAGAAGTTCCCGGGCAAGGCGGCGACCAACGGCCAGTTAGGCAGGCTTCTTTACGTTTACGAGCAGTACGAATCCGCCGCCGTACTCTTTGATCGCGCGGGAGCACTCAAACCAAAAGAATTTGAATGGCCCTATTTGTCCGGTCGAGCAAAGGCTGAGCTTGGGCAAACAGAGTCAGCTGAAGCCTCCCTGCGTCGAGCGCTTGAACTTCGTTCAGACTACGGCCCCATTAACATTCAGCTAGCCGAGCTCTTTTTGAAAGCCAGTCGTGACGACGAGGCGCGCTCGGCAGTAGAACGTGTTTTAGCAACGGAACCTGAAAGACCCGAGGCCCATTTTATTCTGGCCAAGCTTGCGAACCGCAGCGGACAGTTCGAAGAGGCCCTCAAACACTTGCAGCGCGTTGAGGAACTGTCGGGTCAATTTGCTGCTCTTCATTATCAATACGCTCAGCTTTATCGAGCACTCGGCGACGACAAACAGGCCGATGCTTACCTTGCACGTTACGAACAGTACCGCGAGACCACCGCTCACGTCGTCGACCCCGTGCTGAGTCGCGTACTCGATTTAAGTATGAGCATAGATGCGTTGGTGGAGCGCGCAAAGCGCCGGGTTACACAAGGAGACAATAGAACGGCGCTCGCGCTGTTAGAGCAGGCCGTTCAGAACGACCCTGAAAGCCTCGCGGCACACGTCACACTTGTAGGCATTTACGCTTCCAACGGACGCTTTAAAGAAGCAGACCAACATATCGCCTCCGCCTCAGCAATTGACCCGAATCATCCCAAGCTACACTACGCCATTGGTGTGGCAAGACTTCTTGAACAGCGACGTACTGAAGCGACCAGAGCGTTTGAACGTTCGTTGTTAATCGACTCGCGTAACCCGGACGCCCACGTTCAGCTGGGCGTCTTGCTTGAACAACAAAAACAACCTGCCGCTGCGATGAAAAAATATCAGCGTGCTCTGTCCCAAACACCAAACCACCGCATTGCGCACTGGCGTATTGGCCAGCTTTTGCTGGCTCAAAACAACGCGACAGACGCGCTCGCTCACCTGCAAAAAATTCGTGACCTCGTGGATCCGGCAGCACCCGAAATCCTGCTCGATTTAGCTAAGGCCTATGCTGACAACAATCGCTATCAAGAAGCCGTCGTTGCCGTCGAAGAGTCACTGAACCTGGCAGTGCGTTTCAATAACCCGGACACCGCCAGTCTGGCTCGAGGCAGGTTAAAGCACTATAAAGAAGAGCTGTCGGGGAGTAACTCGCCTTGAGTATACTGCGTTACGGCGCGCTTTTGTTGGCCATCGGCTTAACGGCCTGCGGAGACTCATCCAAACCGGATGCGTCCGCGGACTCAAAGACAGACAGTACTAAAACCGCTTCAGAAAGCGCTGACTCCGGTGACAGTTCTGCGGCCGCCGACACTAGCCAGAAAGCTGAAAGCGGCGTTTTATTTGAGGACGTGGCAAGCTCTGCTGGTCTTGATTTTAAGCATTTTATCGGAGCTACCGGCGAGTATTTAATGAACGAAGTCATGGGGTCGGGGCTGGCGGTGTTCGACTTCGATAACGACGGCGACCTGGACATTTATCTTATTCAGGGGGCTATGGCCGACGCTCGACTCAACGTTTCAGAGTCCGTTTTCGGAATCCCTGACGGGCCGTTAACCAACCGCTTGTTTCGCAATGAAATGGTGCCACTGGGCAAGCTTGAGTTTACCGATGTCAGCGAGGCATCCGGTCTTGACCACGACGGTTACGGGATGGGCGCGGCCACCGGTGACGTGGATAACGACGGCGACGTTGATGTGTATTTAACCAACTTCGGCGACAACGTGTTTTACCTGAATAACGGAGACGGCACTTTTTCCGACGTAACCAAGGCCAGTGGCATTAACTCACCTGGTTGGAGCACAAGCGCGGCCTTTGCAGACTACGACCGCGACGGAGACCTCGATCTACTCTCCGTCGACTATGTGGAATTTGATGTTGTCCGCAACACAGAGTGCACGAGCAGTGGTGGTAGACGCGACTACTGTGGACCACAGGTCTACCCGCCCATGGCGGACCAGCTCTATCAGAACAACGGTCAAGGCGTCTTTCGCGACGTGAGCGACGAGGTGGGCATAGCCGGAATGGCTGGTCCGGGACTGGGCGTTGTCTGGGCCGACTTTAACAGCGACGGTTGGCCCGATGTGTTTATTGCCAACGACGGAGAAGCCAATCGTTTGTGGCTTAACGACGAAGGGCAGCGCTTTGAAGATATCGGCCTGCGTTCGGGAACAGCGTACAACGCCATGGGCGGTGCCGAGGCCAGCATGGGTGTGACCACCGGCGACTACGACAACGACGGTGACCTTGATTTGTTTATGACGCACTTGATTAAAGAAACCAACACGCTCTACGTGAACAACGGCAACGCACAGTTTTTCGACGGCACCGACCGGGCGGGTCTGGGTGCAAGCAGCCTGCCGAGCACCGGCTTCGGCTCGCGATTTTTCGATCTGAACAATGACGGGTGGCTCGATCTGTTCGTCGCCAACGGCAACGTGAAACTTGAAGAGAAACGCGTGGCGGTTTCCGACTATCCACTCGAACAACCCAATCAACTCTACGTTAACAGAGTAGGTCGCTTTCTGGATGTGTCAACACGTGCAGGTAAAGCGATTAACGCTCTCGAAGTCAGCCGCGGTGCCGCGTTTGGTGATCTCGACAACGACGGCGGTACCGATATTGTCCTAACTAATAACAACGGCCGTGCCCGGCTGCTGCGCAACGTTACCGCAGACCGTGGCGACTGGGTTGATCTGGTTTTGCAAGGTACTTACTCAAGCCGTGACGCCACCGGTGCACGAATTGCTTTGCTGCGTTCCGACAAACCTCCTGTCTGGCGCCAGGTCAGCACGGACGGAAGTTATCTGAGCGCTAACGACAAGCGAGTGCGGTTTGGTCTCGGTGATTTTAGTAAAGCAACGCAAGATGCCCAACTGCAGTTCGGCGTCATTTGGCCACGCGGCGACCGGGAGCTCTTTACGGTTACTCCTAACAGCAACTCGCATCAACACAGCTTGGTAGAAGGTCAGGGGCAAACCTGGTCACCGACAGATAATTCAGACTAAGCCGGTTACGCGTTGACGCACCTCAAGGGCATTTGCTTGTCTGGCCGATATACGGACAGACTGCACGGTTAATCTTGCCGGGACGAAATGCACTAACCCATTGAATAGTAGAGTATTTTTTCGCGGCTGGAAGCCGCTCCTACGAATTCCGTACCTGCTTGTAAAGGCGGTATCTTGCCGCGATCAATACATCAGAATTTTTATCTATGAACGAACAGCGGCTTAAGCTTGCTCACCGCTCCCTATCCAAGTTCCGTCTGAATGTAACCATCCACCACGCGCTCAAGCACGGCCATGGGTACCGCGCCACCCAACACCACCGCATCGTTGAAACGCTTATAGTTGAATCGTGTGCCTAACCTGGCTTCGGCTCGATTACGTAATCGATTAATCGTAGAGTGACCCACTTTATAACCGCACGCCTGCCCCGGCCATGCACAGTAGCGGTCGACTTCACCACGCACTTCTTCGGGATTGGAACCGTTGTTTTCAACGAACCAGACATTCGCCTCTTCGCGTGTCCAGCGCTTTGCGTGCAACCCGGTGTCAACAACAAGACGACAGGCTCGAAACGCTAACGACTGCAGGTAGCCAAGCCGGCCAACGGGAAAGTCGTCGTAGACACCCTGCTCGTCGGCTATTTGTTGTGCGTACAAAGCCCAACCCTCAGAGTAGGCGTTGAAGGCCAGAAGCGAACGAATAAGCGGTTGCTTAAACGTATATTCGCCCTGCCACACGTGACCCGGAATGGCTTCGTGATAGGTCAGATCTTTTAGATTAAATTTATTGTGAAGCGCCGGCGTACGAAGATTAATCCAGTAGTGCCCAGGTTTGGTACCGTCAATGGAACCGGCTCCGCCGTAAGCGCCCGGTGCACCCGCTTCCACTTCCGGATCGATACGCGTTACTTCAAGGAAGCCAGGCACAAGTGTTTCGAACGCGTTGGGCATTAAGCCGCGAATTTCTGCCAGCGCGTCCTCGATGAATGTCATGATTTCAGCACGACCTGCGTCACCATCGGAAAAGTGGTAGCGAGGATCAGCGCCAAGCGCCGACATTCTTTCTCCCACTGTCCCTTTCGTGTAGCCAATGCTCTTTAAAATCGGTTCCATACGAGCTTGCAAACTGGCTAACTCGTCGAGGCCAAGCTGGTGAACTTCGTCCGGTGATAAATTAGTGGTCGTTCCGGCACGCAGCGCCCACGCGTAGTATTCGTCGCCGCGAGGTTTAGCCCAAATGCCGGCGTCGCTGTTGGCTTTAGATTTAAACGTAGACAGTGCGTTAATTTGCCGGCCCACAGCCGGAAGAATGAGCTCACTGGCAATAGAGGCCGCTTGCCGCCCCGCCGTTGCGTTCAATGAGGCCGCCTGCTTCTCAAGACCGCTGACCAGGCCCCACGTTTCCGGAGCTTTTGAACGACCGCGCTCAAGTTGCGCGATGGTTTTCTCCAGTAGAAAGTCAGGCAAGACATAGCCTTTGCTACCGTCGTTTAAAACACGCTCTGATTCCCCGTCGAGCTGGCCCGCGTACGCTTCCAGACGTGACAAGTAGGCGTCGACGTCGTTGGCTTTGTCGATCTTATGACTGGCATCCAGAAAACTTGGAATCTCGACAAACGCGCCTGTATTTTGCGCCACCGCATACGGGCTTGGGCGGTAACTCCAGTTGTAGTTGAGCATGGCGTTGTCGCCGAAGTCGAAATCAAACCCTTCGGCGGTCGTCTCGAACATGGTACGAACGACGTCAACGTCAAGACCAACATCGGCGGGTAATGCAGAGGTGTCAATTGTTTTCAGCTTACCCAACAGCGTACGAACGTCTGATTCAATTTTGGCTTGTCCACGTTGGGAGCGATCGGTGAGCTTCGCTTTAAGGTACGCGTACGCGTCTTTGTCAATTCCAGCACTCGACGCTGTTTCAGGATAAGACGTGACCAGCAAATCGGTAGCCTGCTCAAGTATTTTTTGTGCGGAGTCCAGTGCCGCGGCGCCAGACAGCTCGTTAGAATTTGCAACAGTGGTTGTGTTGCTCGCGCAACCTGGCAGCGCGGCGCTAACAGCCGTAGCAGCAATTGAGGCAAGTAGAGTACGTCGAGACAAAGGCATGAGCGTTTCCTGTTAATGGTATGCCCTCAAAGGTGGCTTACTTGAGAAGAAAATGCAATTGAGAAACCATAATACCGTCGCCGAAGTCAGGCGTCTTTTCTGCAAAAACCTTGGGTAGACATCGTGCGCCAAGCAGTGCGACACCAAACGTTGATGGAATTCACGCACAGACCTCGCTGTTTATTATGACGGCGTACAAACAGGTTCGCCACGGTGAAAGATTGAGTCACCGCCGTGGGTTTGTGCGCTATTCATCAATAGCTCATGACACATTGGAGGTCTCATGAAATTTTCTAACCTGTATGTAAAGTCACGTTGGTTATGTGCAAGCATAGCCTTACTACTGTGCGCTCAAAGTAGCGCACTTAATATTGTGCTCAATGACATTGGCGCAAACCCCATGACAACAGAGCAGTTCAATGCGTTTCGCGCAGCGGCCGATGCGTGGGAAAACGCCTACGTCGACCCAATCACTATTAACATTGAAATAGCCTTTGCCAACCTGGATAGCGGTATCCTTGGAAGTACAGTCACCGCTCGAACAACGCACTCTTTTCCTACCGTGAGAGCGGCCATGCTCACAGATGCATCAAGCTACTACTATGGCCTGGGGTCTGGTTTCGAACGCACGTCTATTGACTCTTTGCCACTCAACTCGCTTCCGGTCACTGTCTTTAACGGCCCGCGGAGCGACGCTTCCATTACGATGGGAACAGCCACCGCTAAAGCGCTGGGACTCGGTACCGCACTTGACCCGGTCTACGGAGGCGGCGTACCCGTGGGCGTTGACATGCGTATAACGTTTAACACGGATTTTTCCGAATCGTTTGACTATGACCAAAGTGATGATATCGACAGCGGTCAAACTGATTTTGTCGCAGTGGCCCTGCACGAAATTGGACACGGCCTGGGTTTTATCAGCACAACAGATGTTCAGGATGGCAATCAGGGTTTTACACTTCGAGCGACTCCACTCGACATCTGGCGCTTTCAGGAAACGAGCGGTAGCCATGACTTGACAAGCGAACGTCGCTTCATCACACAAGGCGACGCTGAGTACTACGATGGCACACTCATTAATGAAACGCTGTCTCATGGCGCTTTCACGTTTGATCCACTTTGTGGAGGGGGCGGCGGTCAATGTCAGGCGAGTCACTGGAGTGACGATCAGGCAAACTTGATGGATCCGACCCTTGCACCTGATGTGCTGGAGACCATCAACGGGCCTGACAATCACGCTCTGGACTACATTGGTTACAACAAGCCGCAGTCATTCGTACTGTGTTGCATTGAGCTTATTCCTCTCTGGGACTTCTGGTGGTTCTGGCCATTTGATAATCCACCGGTGTTTGATGACCCCGATTTTCCGAACCCTGTTTTTCCCCAGGAAGTTCCCGAATGGGCTAACGCGGGCTGGGTTTCAATTATGAAACTGGGCCCACTGGGGCCGCGCTCCGGCATTGGTTTTGCGCGCTTCGATGAAGGAGGTTCAGTGGACGTACAACCTATTCAGCCAGCTGAGGACATTCCCGGACAGGTTAATTTGAATCCGCCGGCAGAACCTCTCGAATTTAGAAACCCGCGTTTGTACGAAATGACGTTTTACTCGGACGAAGAAGCCGGTGTGCCGTTTATTTTCACGGCCAACTGCGGTGAGTTGGGTTGTGAATTCGATCCAAATATCGGTGAACTGGGTGGCTATCGCGTACCCGGTTTCGTAGATGCACTGGGTGACGACGAGGGTGACATTGACGGTCGTATTACATTGATCATCGCGGCTGACGAGCAAGGTTTACCTAATCCTGACGAGCAAAACATTTTCAAACTGGACGACACCTCGAGTGAGTCAACGTTTACAATCGACGACTTTCAGGCTTTTGGTCTCGATGAACCCCAAGACAGTGACGGTGACGGCTTTCTGGACCTTGGTGACAACTGCACCAACGTTGCAAACCCAAGTCAGCTCGACACGAACAACGACGGATTCGGCAACGCGTGCGATCCGGATTTGAACAACGACGGCACCGTGAACTTTCTCGATGTCAGCCTGTTTGCGGAAGTCTTCAACACAAACCAAGGCGGTGACGCCGACTTCAACGGAGACGGTCTGGTCAACTTTCTTGACTACACAATCTTGCCCAGCTTCTTCTTGCAACCACCAGGACCCGGCGCTGGTAATTAGTAGACGGAGTGACTGATACGAAAAACCCGGCTTCGGCGGGGTTTTTCTCTTTTGATTTTTTTCTAGCGCCAGCGGCTGCTTACGATTTTTTATCTTTACGTTTAGGTTTTTTCTTTGCCTTGGACGCACCTGGCTTCTTCTTCACTTTTGGTTTTTTGCCGCCTGGTTTTCCAGAAGCTTTCTTAAAAGGCTTTTTCTTAGCCGATTTACCGAACGGTTTCTTTCCGGCTTTTGGCGCACCGTCAGGCTTGCCTTTAAACTTCTTGGGGTCGAACAAAACAATATCCAGACGCTTGCCGCTGACTTTGACGTTCTTCAGTTTTTCCAACACGTCTTTAGACAGCGTTTTAGGCAGGTCCACCAGACTAAAATTGGTTTCTATTTCAATGTGGCCAATGTTATCTGAGTCGAGATTTCCTTCGTTGGCGATAGCGCCGACAATATTGCCGGGCCTTACACCGTGTCGATAACCGACGCTAATGCGATAGCGGTTTTTGTCATCATCAGGCTTTGAAGGACTGCTTCTGTCTCTCGCTTTCCTTGGTTTCGAACTCTTGCGGTCGGGCCGGTCTTTGAAATCGTCGAACGTTTTGGTTTTACGCTCTTTCATTGCCTTGGCTTCTAACGGTCTATCGGCGGTTAGCATTTTGGCAAGGCCGGCCGCTATTTCAATTGCTGGCACGTTGTGTTCACGCTCGTACTGCTCAATGACGTTCTGCAAGAAACTCGTTTCACCGGCTGCCAGCGTGTCGGTTATTTTTTGTTTAAATTTTCCAATGCGCTTGTTGGTCACGACTTCGGTCGTTGGCAGCTCAAGCTCTTCAATTGGCTGTCGCGTTGCCCGTTCAATTGCTTTAAGCATACGACGTTCACGCGGCGCGACAAACAAGATTGCTTCTCCGCTTCTGCCCGCCCGACCTGTGCGTCCAATGCGGTGAATGTAGGATTCGGTGTCGTAAGGAATGTCGTAGTTCACAACATGGCTAATTCGGTCGACATCAAGTCCGCGCGCGGCAATATCGGTTGCGACTAAAATGTCGAGCGAACCGCGCTTAAGCCGATTAACCATTTGCTCTCGTTGAGCCTGAGCCATGTCGCCGTTCAAAGCTGCGGCGGGATAACCTCGGGCTTCCAGTTTTTCGGCCAGCTCCGTGGTCGCCATCTTGGTACGCGCGAACATCAAAATAGCGTCGAACGGTTCCACTTCAAGAATGCGTGTCAGCGCGTCGAGCTTATGCAAACCACTTACGAACCAGTACCGTTGACGAATGGTTTCGGCGGTAGCTGTTTTACTCTGGATAGACACTTCTTGTGGATCACTCAGATGAGCACGCGCTATGCGTTCAACGCCTTTAGGCATGGTCGCCGAAAACAACGCCATTTGGCGACGTTCCGGAGTCTGCTCCAAAATCCATTCAACTTCGTCTTTAAAACCCATGCGCAGCATTTCGTCGGCTTCGTCCAGCACCAGAGCCTGCAGCTTATTCAGTTTAAGCGTTCCTTTGCGCATGTGGTCCATGATTCGCCCTGGCGTGCCAACAACTACCTGCACGCCACGTTTAAGCATACGCAGCTGACCGCCATATTCAGCACCACCGTAAATCGGTAACACATGAAATCCGGGCATGTGGGACGCGTAACGCTGAAACGCCTCAGACACCTGAATCGCGAGTTCTCGTGTCGGACACAGCGTCAGAACTTGCACGTGTTTAGCCTCAGGATCTACTCGCGACAGCAAAGGCAACGCGAAAGCCGCCGTTTTGCCTGTGCCGGTCGGAGCCCGCCCCAGTAGATCGAGTCCGGCTAACAAATGCGGAATCGCCTGAGCCTGAATCGGCGAAGGTGATTCGTAGCCCACCTCATCGAGGGCGGTTATCAGGTGCTCAGGAAGGTTTAAATCCTTGAAATGAATGGTGGGCGTATCGGAATCAGACATGGTTCGCTCGTTGAAGTGGGTGCCGGACGGTTTGGAAATCCCGGCGATTGTTGAGAATTAACCAGGCATCACTTACAGGCGAGACTAATCAGGAATTTGAAGGCGGCCATTCTAACTCTAAAGTGTCTGAAAGGTATCGTTTCTTTAGCCCTCAACATAATCCCGGTCTACAGGGTATTTCAAACAGCTTGGCTGAGTAATAGGGGACAGGAGTAATAGGGGACAGACCACAGTAATAGGGGACAGACCACGGTTCAGTAATAGGGGACAGACCACGGTTCTAGCGAATCGCGAGGTTTCGCTAGAACCGTGGTCTGTCCCCTATTTCTCTGGCGGCTGACTAGGCTACTTTTCGTGACTGCGCCTGGCCGCTAAGCCCGATGACTTTTTCAAAAAGATCCTTGGGATCTTCAAGTTCAGGGATCAGAGCGATGTCTTCGCCTTCGTTTAACTCGTGTGCCATTTTGTGCACGTACGTTAGTGCCGAAAAGTCTTCGAGTGCAAAACCGACCGAATCGAATATGGTTATTTGAGAGGCGTCATCGCGACCGACCATTTCACCGGCAATCACACGCCAAAGATCGTTAACAGGATGCGTCGACGGTAACTGTTGAATGTCACCCTCCACGCGTGTCTGCGGCTCGAACTCAACAAAGATTTTACCGGCACGAAGAACGTCTTCGTGTAGCTCAGTCTTGCCCGGGCAGTCTCCACCAACGCCGTTAATGTGCATGCCAAGCTCGACCATGTCAGGCGTTAAAATCGTGGCCCAGGTTTTGTCTGCTGTGCAGGTAGTAACAATGTCGGCACCTTTCACAGCTGCGGCCGCGGTTTCGGCCTGAATGACGGTCAGGTCAGGAAAGCGCGACAAGTTTCTAGCCACCTTTTTCATAGCTGCGTCGTCAATGTCGAAGATGCGTATTTCTTCAATACCCAGAAGAGTATGGAACGCAATCGACTGAAACTCGCTTTGAGCACCACAGCCGATAATGCCAAGCACGGTCGAATCTTTTCTGGCTAGTGCCTCAGCGGCAATGGCCGATGCAGCTGCTGTACGAAAGGCCGTAGTGAGAGTCAGCTCGGACAGCAAAACGGGATACCCGGTTTCTACATCGGCCAACGCGCCAAACGCCATCACGGTTGAGACGCCCTTTGCAGTATTAGCCGGGTGACCATTGACGTATTTAAAACCGTAGCGGTTTTCGTCAGCAACAGGCATGAGTTCAATTACGCCAATGTCGCTGTGACTGGCCACTCTGGCGCACTTGTCGAAGGACTCCCAGCGCTTAAAATCGTCTCGCATCGTCTGCGCAATTCCAGTCAGGAATTGCTCAACACCAATGCGGTCAACCATTCGGCACAAGGTCGGAACGTCTACAAATCGGGTCATGTCTTTTTGTCCTTCAAATTTAATCAGTCTGCACAGTGTATGTAATTTAATGGTCAGTCAAAATGACCAATAATGTATTATTTTTCGAAATAAATGCCATAATGGTATTTATAAATAGCGAAATGTACATACTGGAGACCAAAGGTGCTGCAACTCGATACCAAAGACCAAGGACTGATATCCATGTTACGAGCCGACGCGCGGACCTCCATCGTGGATCTAGCCAAGGGACTCGGCGTATCACGCGCCACCGTACAGAACAGACTGCGACGCCTTGAAGAAGACGGCGTCATCACCGGCTACACCGTGTTACTTGGTGCCGAAATAGAGAAACCCAACGTTCGCGCGCTAATGAGTATTAGCGCAGACAGCGCCAGCGAAGCGAGTGTGATTTTAAAACTGCGAGGTAACCCTCACGTCTCGGCCGTGCATCACACGACCGGCCGCTGGGATTTGATTGCGGAAGTCAGAACCGACTCTTTGTCGTCGTTCAACAAGATCATCGGTGTACTGCGATTAATTGACGGCGTTACGGCGACGGAGACCAATTTGTTACTGGAGAGTTACGAGTAACGTTTCGGCAACGAAACAGGACGCGTCATTGGTGCACATAGTAACCGCGTAACCTCCAGAACAAGTCGATTAAAATTTACCGCTGTTGCCCCACTGATCCTCAGGTAAAATCATCTCCATGTTGTCCCAGTGCTCTACGATCAGACCGTTCTCCAGTCTGAATATATCGAACACGGCGAACTGATCATCGCCCATCGACATCTTGCTATAGCTCACTACAAAGTTGCCCTGGCCTATGAGTTTAAAGATGTTGTGATACCGCATAGACAGACCTTGCTCTGCCAGCCCGTTTGCAAACCTGGCAAAGCCGTCCAGCCCGTCGGCCACTTGAGGATTGTGTTGAATGTACGTCTCTGCAGACACGTACTCGGTGGCACGATCAAAGTTGCCGTTAATCAACACTTCGGTAAGAAACTCGGTGACAACGGCTTTGTTTTTTTCTGTAGCCTCCAGATCGGTAACCTCTGTTGGCCCGTCGATCTGAGTATGACCCGAAACGCTTGTTTCAGACACAGCGGAAATCACATCCCAGTGTTCAATGATTTTGTCGTTTTCATCCGTATCGAAAAGGTCCGTTGTAATCCATTTCGCTTGTCCGTTGTTGATATCCTGATATGCCTGTACGAACACGTACTGACCATCTTCAAGCGCTCGAACAATACGAATATCCCGTACGGGATTACGCACAACAAACTCATCGAAAAACGCAACGAAGCCCTCTATACCATCAGCGACACCCGTACTGTGCTGGGTGTATCGATCGCCCGTATAGTTGGTGACTGCCTCGCGAACATTACCGTCGCGAATGCCATCCATGTACAGTCCCTTTGCGTTCTCGATTTTTCTACTTGCCATGATAAGCCTTTGACACAGCGTAGCTGTCTTCAAACCAGTTCCAGCTTTTCACTTTGCCGTCGACAACATGGACTCGAACAGCCCAGCTAAACGTGCCGGTATTCTGACCGGTGCTATTGGCATTAGCACTCATTGTTCCCATAAAGACCGCCTGATCGCCGTTGGCAAAACTGTAGTCGGTTGTCCAACCCGTGGTTTTCAGACCAGCACCAAAAGCCGGCAGGAATGTATTCAGCACGGTTTCTTTCCCTTCCCAATTACCAATCCACGGGATACTGGAATCGCCTTCGTTATGCCATACGAAGTCGTCACTCATTAAAGCACTCAGAGTTTTCATGTCTCCCATGCCCGCCGCTCCCAGAAATGACTGGGCAATTTTGAGCGTTTTGGAACTGGCCATTTTGTCTGAGTTATCGTCTTTCATATCGGTTGCGGTTGCACAGCCTGCCATTAAAAACACCGTAAGCAGTGAAATTGTCATCGTTTTCATTTGTCATCCTTTGTATAAGTGATTTTCGAATCTTTAGTGATCGTGCATCTGTTCAAACTCACAGTCGGTTCGCCTTTATTCGCCATGCGAACCAGATGGTCACTTACAACCCGTTCAACTCTGGTGACGTCGATAGAATGAGTCAGAGCGTGTTCGAACGACATGTATTTGACAACGCACTCAACCGAGCATCGGAGGTACTAATGAGTTCAGTTCCGGGACATTTGACCTAGCTGGAAAAAACCTTCGATCCTGCAATTGCGTTATGTGCGGCATCAAGACTTGACCAGGTCGGCTCATTAAAGATTGAGTATAATTGAACGTGATATACATGATAATTACGCTTTTCGGATACTGTTTGTTCTGGAAATGCGATCAATCGACTTTAAAAGCGCTTTCAATTTGAGTTAGTGCACGATTCAATACGTGCGTTAAATCTGAACGACAGTGACGCTAAGACGCTTTCGTACTGGGGTGGTGGGAGCAGCATATCGCCGTGTACCGCCCTGTATCTCTCTGACCATACGTCAAACAGCGGCGACTCTAACCCCATTTTCTCGTTGTATCTTGCCGACGATACGTGGAACTGCAGTGACTCTGACCCGATTTTCGGTAGACTGGTGACAAACGAAGCTAAGATGGGGAAATCAGAATCAAGCACTTTAATCTCACACGCCGCCGTCTTCTGACCGGCCTGTCGGCAAGCTCAGCTCTATTTGCCTCTGGCTGTGCCAATCGCGTTGCTCCACCACGTTCTTTCGACACACCAACTGGTATTTCCCCAGCTGAACTTGCTCGCGATGAATCCTTTTGGCGAGACGTGGCCAAGAACTACGAACGCACTCAAGGCGTTTTAAATTTGGAACACGGCTACTGGGGGAAAATGGCGCTTCCCGTGCAGCGCGCTTACTTCGACGCATTGCGCATGGTGAACACACAAAACTCGTATTATGCGCGCAAAGACTACAACGCCGATGAAGTTACGGCGACGCGTTACATAGCGAAAGCGCTGGGCGCATACGAAGACGAAATTGTCATCACACGTAACGCAACCGAAGCCTGTCAGAACCTGATTCGCCAGTACAAACTTCTCAAACCCGGCGACACTGTATTACTTGCCGACATCGATTATCCCGGCTTTAAAACACACATGCGCTGGCTCGCTGAGGGTCGTGGCGCACGCGTCGTTGAAATTGCATTGCCCTCGCGTGCCACTCAAATGCAGATACGCGACGTTTACGTTAACACGTTCGACGACAACCCTGATCTTCGAATGATGTTAATCACTCACGTTTCAAATCAACATGGGCTTGTCATTCCGGTGGCAGACATTACAGCCGAAGCACGTCGCCGGGGAATTGACGTCATATGCGATTCGGCGCAGTCATGGGGATTATTGGATTACAAAGTCACAGAACTCGGCGTAGACTGGGCCGCGTTTAATTTGCACAAGTGGATTGGCGCACCTTTAGGTGTTGGCGCCTTGTACATGCGTCGCGGCACACTCGGCAAGATTGCGCCGTATCCTGGTGAGCAAGATCCAGACAACAACAAAATAGCAACCCGTATCCACTCCGGAACAGTTAATTTTGCGGCAAGGCGAGCAATTCCCCGAGCGCTCGAATTTCATGACTCTGTGGGTCCAGCCAACAAGGAAGCACGACTACGCTATCTGCGCAGCCTTTGGACTGACGAAGCTAGTCAGATGCCTCAAATAGAAGTATTAGGCGGGAGCGACGAAGCTTCGTGGACCGGCATAGGGTCGTTTAGGTTAAAGGGACGCACAACTGTCGACGATGCCAAACGGCTACAGGCACGACTCGAAAAAGAATTTGGTCTTTTTACCGTTATCCGCAACGGACTCGCCTCTGGTAGCTGTGTTCGTATTACCCCACAAGTGTTCAACAGTAGTGATGAGATCGGCCGGTTAGTGGGCACGCTTCGAAAACTGGGTTAGTCGGGTAGCCTGGAGCTGCCGCAAGTGTGGCGGTTCTGATTTACGTAAAACATTTAGCTTCTCACAGCCGGTATGTGTAAATTTACGCGGTTTAACTAGAGGTCATCACGTGAAGCTATGCTTTAGTGATCCGCACGTAGCCTGGACCCTCAGAACGTAGAACACCCGGCAAAGACCCAGCCCGCTCCCAACAACGAAAATTTCTGAGCTGTAAAATCGAGGGGCAGTGTAGAATGGTCTTCCTCAACGTCCGATTCAATTAAGCATCAGGAAGCGCTACGACATGGTTCTACACTACAGAGCACGTCATTCGTATTTGATGAGCACACCACTAAGTGTCTCTCACACGCGCATTGGATTAAAAGGAATAGCGGCCACAACACTGTTCATTATTCTAATCAGTTTGAGTGGCTGTCACTCGTTGAAGTCTATGCCTGAGGGGACATCTTTCGCAGGCCCTGAGCGACAAGCCAGTGACGTAGCGTTTTTTGCCGACCGAACCTGGGTGGAAGAATCCGGCGAGCGTTTTGTCGAGCAACAGGTATTTGATGAGTTATTCTCTTTGATTGACGGTGCCCGTCAACTTATCGTACTGGATATGTTCCTGTTCAATGACTGGCAGGGACCGATTCCTGAAACGACTAGAGCACTGTCTGACGAACTGACTAGCCGTCTGCTCAAAGCAAGAGTAAACCACCCCGATATGCCTATTGTGGTTATCACTGACCCGGTCAATACATTGTATAACGGCTTGAGTTCAGAGAAGTTTGAGTCGTTACGTAATGGCAACATTAAAGTTGTTCAAACAAATCTTAACCGCTTGCGTGACAGCAACACGCTTTATTCGCCGTTTTGGCGTCTGTTATTCAAGCCGTTTGGGAACAGCAAGGGCAGCCTGTTGCCAAACCCAATCGGCCCGGGACGCGTCTCTGTTCGAACCTACCTAAAGCTGTTTAACTTCAAAGCGAATCACCGTAAAACACTGGTTGTCGATCAGGGCGAAAACCTTATTGGCTTCGTCAGCAGCGCTAATCCTCATGACGGCAGCAGTGCACATCGTAACGTGGCAATTCGTTTTAGTGGACCGGCCGTTGTAGACCTGCTAAGTACGGAAAATGCCGCGCTAGAGATGTCGGATGCGGAACCTGTAGTCGTACCACAAAATTTGTTAGACAACATTCCCACAGTGCAGAGTAATCACGGCGCGGTCACCGTACAGGTTGTGACCGAGACCAAGATTCAGGATGCCATTCTACAAGCGCTGAACTCGGCGACGCGCGGTGACCGCGTAGACTTGATGATGTTCTATCTCTCAGACCGACACGTAAAGAAAGCACTCATCGACGCTCATACTCGAGGAGCAGAAACCCGAATTATTCTAGACCCGAACAAAGACGCTTTTGGCCGCGAAAAAAACGGCGTTCCAAACCGCCCCAACGCACGAAAGCTGCATCGCACAGGGCTCGATGTTCGCTGGTGCAATTCTCAAGGTGAGCAGTGCCACACGAAAATGCTGCTGGTAACGCGAGCAAATCAGTCAACTACGCTTATTAGTGGCAGCGCCAATTTTACGCGCCGCAATCTGGACGACTACAACCTTGAAACGGACGTCGTTCTTCGCGGTAGATCAGATTCTGCAGTGATTGCCAACGCTCAAACCTACTTTAACGATATGTGGAATAATCACGACGATCGACTCTACAGCTCCGACTATTCCGCCTATCAAGACGACTCGTTGTGGCATCGTTTTCTAGCGTGGTTTATGGAATCCAGTGGTATTAGTTCGTTTTAGTCGCTCAACCCTTGGGGTGGCATCAATCGTCAATAGGGGACAGACCACGGTTTCCCTTCAAACCGATCTTTCGGTTAGCTTGCCGGGCGATTGGCCCTTCTATGAGCGAGTGTATGACTGATTATCGTTCTTTCTGGCTTTGGTCGCTGGTCAAAATTCGGGGCTGGCATTAGATTGATGTGCCTGTCCACAGCGGTCTTCTCAGGCTAGATTCAAATCTGAATTGAGTAAACTGTCCCCGGAATTACTCGTCGTAAAGCTCAAATACTTTGGAGTCGATATCTTTCTTGTACATATGCTTCGCTCTTATGTGAGCATGATCAAGGAATCATAATCCAGTTTTTCAGTCGTCAATGTCGAATAATTATGAAAAAAGAGATGGGTTAATCGATGCTAAAGCGTTTTTTTGGGTCTGAACGGATCGCTATAAGCCAAAATTATATCTGCCCAGAATTAGGTTACACAAAGGGTAGAGCTTCTATAGTTTGGCATGCACTTATGTGTGTCGCTTCATATTATAAGCTACGTATTTCCGATCGGAAGTGTCTACTACTCCCAAGCCGTCTGATTTTAATTCTATGCTACTGTAGTTTCGTGGCTGCCTTATTAAAGAAGAATCAATAAAGCAGCACTCATTATAACTTCCTGGGGGTAGTCATGACTCACTGCGCGCGCTTACTTTTGCTAACTTTTCTCATTTTTACAGGCATAGTCGCGCAAGCGGCAATCCCTTCGTCTATATCTTATCAGGCGTACCTCACCGATGCCTCCGGGAGTCCCGTGAACGGCATTACGTCGGTGACCGTTTCGCTATACAACGTTGAGATTGGCGGTTCGCCACTTTGGGTAGATACCTATTTTATCGATATAGATCAGGGTTTGGTGTCGTTAAATCTGGGCAGTCAAGCCAACCCTTTAGTAAACGGATTGTTCGACAACCCGCTGTGGGTTGGAGTTGCGGTCGAGGGCGATGCAGAAATGACTCCGCGGCAACCGATGACTTCCGTAGGATTTTCGTTTGAAGCTGAAAACGCCCAAACTCTGCAAGGTCAGGGAGCGGCAAGTCTTGATCAGTCAGACCACGTTGATTCAAGCGATAATCCACACGCCGTTAGCGCGGCGCAGATAGGCGCTGCTTCAGCCGCTGACATTGCGTTGTTGCAGTCGCAGCTTAACGCCGCTCTGTCAACGATTGCTGCGTTGCAGACCAGCCAGACGGAAAACGCAGCGTCGATTACTCAGCTTGAAGCAGATCTTGCACTTGAAACAGCCGCACGCCTATCAGCGGATCAGGCCGAGGAGGCCGCGCGCGTTGCAGCCGACGGCGTTCAAGATCTGGCTCTTGGTGCCATACAGGCAAATTCAGTATTGGCACTTGACGGCATATTGACCGCTCACACACCAACGGTTGTTCGCATAACCGGTAGAAATTTACAAATTGTCAGCGGATCAGGCTCAACCGACGACGGCGGTGGTGCACCACTGGGGTTAGGTAACCTTATTGTTGGTTACGACGCAGCGCGTGGTGGTTCGTCGGACAAATCCGGTTCGCACAATCTTGTGGTCGGTGACCGTCACAACTACTCAAGCATTGGTGGTGTACTAGGCGGCTTTGAAAATACCACGGCTGGTCCCTGGTCCACTGCAGTGGCGGGTCAAAACAACGTGGCAAATGGAACGGCCGCAAGCGCGCTGGGTGGACGATTCGTAACCGCACGTGCCGATTGGGCTACGGCTGTCGGTGGTGGCGGCGGCGGCGCAGGTGTCGGCAACACAGCACACGCCCGATTCACTACCGTGGTTGGTGGGCAGCTTAACCAGGCAGGCAATCCAAACGATCCGGACCAGGGTCGTGCCGCTACCGGTATCGGTGGCACCGAGAATAATGCGTTTGCTAACTTCGGAGTCACCATTGGTGGCTTTCAAAACACGGCGAGCGGTGACGCCAGTACCGTAATTGGTGGTGAGCGCAACACAGCTGTGGGTTCAAGATCTGTCGTGGGTGGTGGCATTCTCAACACGGCTAGCGGAGTCTCGTCGGTGGTAAACGGCGGAGCACGAAACAGAGCAACAGGTACTTCAGCGGCGGTTTCTGGTGGCTATGAAAACTGGGCCAGCGGCAATCATTCGACCGTAAGCGGTGGAGGCGGATTTATTGTCGGCGAAGGCAACCGGGCCGCATCAAGTTTCTCGAGTGTTTCCGGCGGTCAAGGAAACATAGCTGGTGACCCAGACTCTACAACTACCAGTCAGGGTGCCAGTATTCTCGGCGGAAGGAACAATCAGGCGACAGGCCTGAACGCCGCCGTTGCTGGTGGTTTTGGAAACAGCGCCTTCGGTGACAGTACAGCAGTAGCCGGCGGTGTTGATAACGAAGCGGGCATATCGGGTGAACCTAATGCGTCGCGCGGCGCAAGCGTTACTGGCGGAGAAGCAAACGTGGCGCAAGCGCAGGGATCAAGCGTATCGGGCGGCCGAAACAATCGGGCGGCTGGTGGCTACGCTTCTGTTGGTGGTGGAGGTGGCGCGGACTCAGCTACTGATCGAAATATAGCTTACGCCGACTACTCCACGATTACGGGTGGCCGAAATAATACAACGGGAGATAGCGAAGATCCGACGACAGGAGCTGCATCAAGCATTAGTGGAGGCCGGACTAACAAGACAACAGGTCTGATGTCGAGTGTCAGTGGCGGATCTTTTAGCACTGCAAGTGGAGAGAGATCCAGTATTAGTGGCGGTGCCGAAAATACAGCAAGCGGTGTCTCTTCTTCAGTGAGCGGCGGCGGCGGAAATACGGCGGCGAGCTTGGGTGCCTCAGTAACCGGTGGTGCACTTAACCTGGTAACGGGTGATTTTGCAGCCGTAACGGGCGGGCGCCAGAATTTTGCCAGTGGAGCAACCTCAACGGTCGTAGGTGGTGAAGGAAACGTCACCACGGCTACGTCCTCTTTTTCTATTGGCGATGAGTTAACCGTTGGAGGTTTAACCGTCGAGACTCTCACTATCACAGGGCCTCAAGAATGACCGTCGGGGTTCTACGCTGCCGGGTTTTCGTAGCCGGGCTAGTACTGGCAAGCTTTTTACCGCAGTCATTTGCCGATCAGACTGTTGGAGAGTCTTGCGATGTCATTAACACATGTGTTGACGGAGCGTTTTGTTTGCCTATGCCGTGGATAGCCGTAGGTGTTCAGCGCTGCGTACCTGACGCAAGCGACGTGTTAGAACCTGAAGCGTGTCACGCCTTTTATAATGAACTGGTGCGAGATATCGCTATTGCAGAATTAGAGTCTGACAATGCCTCTTTTAGTGCCGTTACCTATGGAACGGGCGCGGAAGCAGCCGCTGGTGGTACGGCGGCAGGCGAGATTGGCGTCGCGTACGATACCGACGGACGCTACGGCTGCTACACGTCGCTTTGCCTCGGTGTTGGTGTTTCATTAGGCGTTAGCGTATTTGGCACCCAGGGTAAATGGAATCGGTATGAAGATATCGACGGAACCAGCCAGGCTTTTTGGGCTGGAGGAGGAACGCTTTTGACTCAAATAGTCGCAGCCGTCTTCGCACCACCATTCGAAGAAGGTGACCTCATCGGACAAGTAGCCATCGGCTCGATTGGTGTAGGTTTAGACGCTGGCGGTGGATTCGCGGAGTGTCAGACGACGCTTAGCACCATAATTTCTCCCGACGACGTATACGTCGATTCGGGAAACACCGGTTCCGAAGATGGTTCCACCTTTGCTCCGTTCAAGACCTTCGACGCTGGTTACGCGTTTAGCGAACAGTTTGTTGACGGTCCTATGCCACAGGTAAAAGTACGGGCAAGCGCTGCTGGAAACAATTTTGTACCCACGAGCCCCGGTGTTTACGACAAACCTATGCGCATAACGGCACCTGATGGCCCAATAACCCTGTTTGCGAGTCCTCCGCCTTGAGAATTAAACTAAAGGTAACATTGACTCAGAGTGACATTTACACTTGGCGATGTGTCTGATCGTTCACCGGCTGATTTTGCTGGTAATGCTAGACAATAAAAAAAGCCAGGACGGTTGACAGTACAGCGGCAATACGCGCTGCGCTCAGGGCCATCGGTAGCTGTGTATTGACGTGATCCACGTTAATAGGGGACAGACCACGGTTCTAGCGATTCGCCAGATTCCATGAAACCGTGTCCCCAATTTATCTCTTCAGTCTGCTTTCGAATAAACCCGGGCGTAGTCAACCAACATGCGCTGAGGGAAAATTGAATCGTCAATGGGGCCGCCAGCTCGTCCCCAGTATCCTCCGACAGCCACGTTCATAATCAAATGAAACGGATGGTCGAACGGCCAATGTTCCCAGCCCTTTCCTTCGTTTACATAAGTGAAGTACAACGAGTCGTCCACGTACATATCGATGCGTTCAGGTGACCATTCCATTGAATAAACATGGAATTTCTCGTCGACCTTATCCAGCAGAATTCGGCCTTTGCGCTGCTCCCAGTTGACCCAGTAATAAGCTTTGGTGTGAACTGTGCCGTGGACGTGGTTCATTTGGTAACCCACGTGTTCCAAAATGTCGATTTCGCCGGAGTTTGGCCAGGCATCACAGTCGGGATTGCCTTGCCACTCGGTTTCACTCGTGCACTTTGTCGCGTAAGTGAACGGGTTACTGGCTAACATCCATATGGCTGGCCACGTACCTTGTCCTTTCGGCAACTTGGCGCGCACGTCAAAGCGACCGTAGAGAAAGTCGGCCTTGCCCTGCGAATGAATACGACCCGACGTATAATTTGCGTCGTTGTAGTCTTCTTTGTGTGCTTCGATAACCAGATTGCCGTTCTCCACACGCAAATTTTTCTTGCGTGGCGTATACGTCTGGTTTTCGTCGTTAACGTGCCCGGCTTTCCAGATGTCAGGTGACCACTTGTTGGCGTCAAGTTCAGGCCCGTCAAACTCGTCACTCCACGCCAACTTCCAGTCGTCGCTGCGAGGCATCGTTTGAGCAACTGAGACGGCGCTGATAACTGGTTGACCCGCAGAAGCTGCAAAATCGATGGAAAGCTCTCCATCGGTAACCAGAATATTGGGCACGGTGACTGTTAACGCTGAAATCGTTTTGCCGTCACGAAAAGCCATTACGTCAATATCGTCAATCACCAACTCGTTTTCTGCAAACACGTCAAACACTCGTTCACCGCCCTCAATCTCTCGTGGCTCGGCAAAGTAGAACGTTACATCGTATTTTTGGTTATCGACAGGCAGCTCGATAGAGACATCGCCTTCGCGGTAACTCTGAAACAGGAGTGAGTCGGAAGAACCCTTAACCTTATCGATAAATCCTGATCGCCCTCCTTGAACATGTTGCTCCGGCGTATAGACGGTCCCGTAACTGGCAACGTATCTGGCGCCGCCAATGTTTATGGCTTGAACAGAGTCAGTATGTGAATGAAGCGAACTGCAGGCTGACAAAATGCTCAGGCTAATTGCCGCCAAACTGCACCGAACAGCCAAACGCGATGGGTTACGTATATCGAAAGTAATAACAATCTCCTCACATGCTTCAGAACAACAGCTTTTGACCGTTTCAAACTACACTAAATAATGGAAATTCAGGTGAATGCACAAGAAACAACATACTACTAATTATGGACTGCTGAACGACATAAACATAGAAAACACCCATGTTTCAAAGTGAAACGCTGTTCTATTTATTTTAAGCACTTGGATTAGTCTGAATATGATATCGAACGTCAGTATGAGAATCTGCTAAATTCACCTTAGAACCGTGACCAAAAAATAAGCGACGACTAAACCATGACTAAATGGACGCCTTCAGATCTTGATGCCCTGAACACAGTAGATGGCTTTCGACTACGAAGCGAAAACATGACTCGGCTCGAAGTGTTTTCAGATGCTGCTTTCGCTTTTGCCATGACCATGCTCGTCGTCTCAGTAGGAAAAATTCCGGAAAATCATGCGGAGCTAATGGTCGCTTTGAAAGGTATACCGGCGTTACTGCTTAGCTTTTCGCTCATTGCCCTTTTCTGGTCGGAGCACCGGTCGTGGAGTCAGCGTTACGGGCTCGAGACCACAACGGCCACGTTTCTAACACTCGGACTCATCTTTGTGGTTTTGGTGTTTGTCTATCCGTTACGTCTGATCGTGTCGTCGTTTTGCTCCTATTTCACGCTGGGATGGCTGCCGTCCGAGTTCGCCGTAGAATCATTCAGCGAACTAGCAAGCCTGTTCGTAGTCTACGGCTTCGGATACGCAGCCATTTCGACTTTGTTTGTTCTTCTACATGTGACCGCGTTGCGTGCCAGCAAGGAACTGGGGCTTAACGCAATAGAAATGGTAACGGCCAAACAAAGTCGCGCGATTTGGCTGACCCAACTGGGTTTTGGCCTATTGTCCGCAGCGTTTGCAATAGCGATGCCCCCATCTGTTGGTGTGTACGCCGGATTCGTTTACGTTGGCCTGGGCGCCGCGTTGTGGTGGGTAATCAACCATTATGAACGTCGTTTAAAAGCGCTCCGAGCTAACCTGGATTGAAGCTAGTGGCAATATGTGACAAGTGAACCGAAAACCCTTCGGGTATTTCGGACCGGAATTACTGGCTCTTCAGACTCGCCCTGTTTCTTTTGGACCTGTCTCTTCCGACCCTATTTCTTCGGGTTGACCGATCGACTTAGCTGTATCCGGGCAAAAGCAACTGACGTGTAATCACCGTTGGCTTTGTCCGTTTCCCAGTCGCCCGTACCTGCACACGCTGGATACCAGAATGCCGGATCGTCATTTGTGCTGCACTGATTGTAGGCACCCGCTTTGAAATACAGTGCGTCGCCAGAGTAACCCTTGGGATTGTCTTTTTCGTCAACCTTGCCGTAGGCGTCAACGTTGTTGGAAAGGTCAATCTCGTACTTAACCGTGCGCGCCGCGTCCCTGGTTCTGAAGGTGAGATACATGATGTTCTTGTAGACGTTAATGTTGTAGTTAAAGATCTCGCCTAAAGCAATTCCGTTCTCGCCAGGGTCTTCGGTGTTTTCCCACGTGTTACCCCAAATTGGGTAAACAATATCGCGACGGTCAGGATTGGGTTTATCCAGGTTTCTTTCGTATGTCCAAAAAACCGAGCCGGTTTCATGGTCTGGCCACTTCTTGTAGAAAATTTTGATCGGTTCGTTACCCCAACCAAAACCTTTACCTCGTTTGACTACATCCATATTTTTGTCAGCGTGAATCTGGCCTACTACGACCGCAAAGGCCGGCTTCTTTTCCGGATGCTTTGCGTTTCGAGCGACGTGCAGCACTCGAAGCGTGGCTTCGAGCTGACCGCCGACGTCAGCAAACTTTCGGGCACGGTTGTGGGCTTTCAGTGCAAAATTATTTTTCGGATCGTGGGTTCCAATTTTGGTGTTCTTCTGACGAAACATCTGACGCAGTTCGCTTCGGGTGTTCGTTGAATTGACCGTCGTTGCGGCTTTGTTCGGCGCCGTCATCACCAGGAATCCGCGTTCGTCCAGATGAAAAAAATCAGGGTGGGAGTAGCCTCCAATGTTCTTGACGTCCACTTCGTCCACTTTGCCATCGTTGTTCCGATCAGTGGGTAACTGGAGTTTCCAGTAGCGCAAATCGAATTTATCCGACGGGCTTTCGGCCAATACGGCTGAAGTCAGCGCACAAGAAAGCACGACACCTGCCGAAAGACAGCTCAGTAAACTGGAATTCTTCATAAACTAATCCTGACGTTTTTACGCAATTATACATACCAACATGGTTATTTGACGCCAACACTGACTCAAGTTCACTATTTGTGGCATTCGATTACCCATATGGACGTAATCGGACCATAAAACCTTGTTTTTGTGACATTCTAGGCGCGCCAACGCTAGAGTTCAGATATACAAATGCCTGGCTTCGCAACCCCAAGTGGATGACTGAAGACTATGTCAAAAATCGATTCGAATAGCCTTGGAAACCGATTACCGTCGGAAAACGAACGTGATGCGGCCAGCCAGTTGCACCAGGTGCTTTGTGCACATACCAGATCTGACGGAAGCTCTCGCCTGAAAATTGCGGAATTGTCAGTCGAATCGGATCAGACAGAAATTGAGTTAACGCCGGCTCTTACGCAGTACCTACTCGAACTTTTCAACCACATCAGCAAGGGAGACATCGTTAAACTGACTCCTGTCAGTCAGCTGCTGACGATTGAACAAGCGGCTGATATTTTAAACATTCCACACCGTTATTTTTCTGGATTGCTAACTTCCAAAGTTCTCCAGCATGAATCAGTGGGGCGTCATCGACGAGTAAAAGCCACGGATGTGTTCGAGTATAAAAATAGCCGAGACGTTGAAAGAGCCTCTGCGTTAGACAGTTTAGCTCTTCTCGATTCGGACTCCATTTAGAAATGCCAACGACCACGCCTTGCACTGCTGTCATCGATGCCTGCGTGCTATGCAGTCCACTGAAACGAAATATCGTCGCGTCTTTTGCTGAAGCCGGACTCTTTCATATTCGCTGGTCTGATGAAATCATGGATGAAACGGAAAAAGCCATCAGTATAGTTGCGGCAAAACACTCTCATAAAAATATCGCAGTCTATGCCGGAAGCATTCGGAGCCTTCTAAATCAGGCGTTTAAGGAAGCTACCGTGAGTGGATACGACAGCTTGGGGAAGACAATTGGCAAAGTACCCGATGAAGGCGACAGGCACGTGATGGCCGCTGCCCTGAAAGCGAAAGCCGAATTTATTGTTACAGAAAATCTGAGAGATTTTCCGCGTAGAGTCTTAAAGAAATACGGTATCGAAGCCAAATCTTCAGACACGTTTATTGCTGACACAATCGATTCTAACCCCTCCGTTGCAATCGCCGCTCTGAATCAATTACTCACACGCCTGAACAAATCCGAACACACTCTTGAAACGCTTATGATACGAATGAAACACTGTGGTCTGAAGCAATCGGCTGAGCAAGTGAAAATAGCGACCGCCCTTAAACAATGACTGAATAGCCTGCCTAATCAATCCGGGTGTTCTGGTCATGAACCAGCCGCCATTCGTTATTTTCTAATTGAAAAACCATTACCAGCCACGACGAACGCGGCTCGCCTTGAGCGTTATCGCGATAATCGTATTTGATAACAGCGGTAGCCATGTCGCTGCCTTCAATTACCTTTACAACTTCCGGTTCGTAAATCCAGTTTTTATCTTTGAACCAGTCGCGGTGAAAATCAACAACGCCTGCCGTAGTTTCGATTGGTTTTCCATTTGGGAAAATTAACAGCAAATCATCTTTATCAGTAAGCGTGCTTTGATAGGTTAGCAAGTCTCTGTCGGTCACCGCGGCTATGTGTTTTGCCAGCGTTTGTTGGAAGCTCGGTGCTTCTTCGGGACTGACCAATGGCGGAGTTGTACATGACACAACGCAAACGAGCGCAAAGAGCAGCGTAATTCGAGGTAAAGCAAAAGACATAGCTATATTCTCATGTGGCGTTCAACGGTACGCCACCAGTATATGTGGCACTTGCATCAACCGCTACATAGAAAATATGACAGATTTTCGGCAAACACTGAAGAAAACCAGAGCGTTAAGCTCCGGCAAACACGCGCTTTTCGGACAACCTGATGTCTTGATAGAGTACTTCCAACAGGAGAGTATCTAGCCTACCGCTTGAGACTTGGAGCGTGTACTGACCAATGCTTCGAGAGGCTCCGGCCGATGAATACCAAAACCTTGGGCGTAGTCGCTTCCCAAAGACCGCACCATTTGAAGAATTTCTTCGTCTTCAACGAATTCAGCAACCACGCTCATTCCTAGCGTATGAGCTATATCAATGATGGATTTAACGAAGATTCGATCGGTCGGGTCAGTAACAATATCGCGAACAAACTCGCCATCAATCTTGATGTAGTCAACGTTAAGGCGCTTAAGGTAACCAAAAGATGACAGCCCGCTACCAAAGTCGTCGAGAGCAAAACGGCAGCCCATGCTCTGCAGCGACTCAATGAGTGTTGCTGCGTCGTCAATTTTTCGAATCACCGCCGTCTCGGTGAGTTCAAAATTCAGACAACCGGGTGGAAGATTGGCTTCTCGCACTCGTCGAATGAGTTCGTGCGAAATATTCGAATCGCCCACTGTGGCTCCGGACAAATTAACCCAAAACGACTGCTTAGCCACTTTGTCCGGGTCCTGTTCGCTCAGTACATCAATTACTTTACTTATTACCCAGTGATCGAGTTTGCCCTGTAGACCGTAACGCTCTGCGGCCGGTAGAAAGGCACCCGGTGGAATCAAACGAACAGGATCGCGTTCGCGGTCAACCATTCGCAGTAGAACCTCAACGCGTTCACTTTGTTCGCTTTCTTCATTCATTGGGGCGATGCGCTGGCCGAACAGAACGAAGCTGTCGGTGTCGATTGCGTGATTTAGTCTTTGCACCCAACGCATTTCACCCCGGTGTTCGTGAGCGGCATCTTCTTTGCCGGATACAAGGTGAACCCGATTACGGCCAGCCTCTTTTGCTGCGTAACAAGCGGCATCGGCAAGCTGCTGCAACTCGTTTAAATCACGCACGGACTGAGCGACGGGTACTACTCCAATACTTGCGCCAATACGGAAGACCTCGTCTTCCCACATGAATTCAAGATCCTGAATAATCTGGCGAACGTTCTCGGCTCGCTGAAGGGCCACTTCCTGAGTACAGCCAACAATTATCAGTGCGAATTCGTCGCCTCCCAAACGCGCCACCGTATCGTGTTCTCGCACGCAACGTTCAATCAGCCGTGCAACCACTCTCAGCAATTCGTCGCCCGCAGCGTGGCCACATGTGTCATTAACCACTTTGAACTGATCAAGGTCCATGAACATCAAGAACGTTTGACTATTGTCCGACGGCTCTGTGTCCACTTCCTCCAAACGTTCTGAAAAGGCTCGACGATTAACAAGACCAGTGAGTTCGTCAAAACGTGCCTGGTATTCAAGCTGGTCTGTCATGGCACGGCTTTCAGTAACGTCTTGCGCCAGCAGTACAATGTAATTCAGATCACCTTCCTGGTCTCGAACAGAAGATGGGTGAAAACCAATGCGGCGAACTTCGCCTGAGTCCGTAACGCAATCGACTTCCATTCCGTTTTCATCAGGCGATTCGTTAGAGTGGTTATAGAGAAACTTCGAAAACTGCTCGCGGTACTCTTCGGTGACAACGTCAATCAAAGGCTCACGATCTTCAGGTCTGGAACGAGGCCAGAACAAGCTCTTCATTTTCGGGTTAGCGTCATAAACAAGTCCCTCGGTATCAACGAGTGCCATACCCACCGGGGAGTTCTGATACGCCTGGTGAAAGCGCGTCTCCACTTCCTTACGCAGTGCGTCGGCTTTTTTACGTTCTTGAATCTCGCTGCTTAAGTGCTGGTTTGTTACTTCAAGTTCTCGACGGCCGGCTTCAATGGATTCAGTACGCTCGGCGACTTCTTCTCTCAGCCTGCGGTTAACACGTGCAATCGCACGCAAGCGTAAGCGAATACCCAGCCAAATCAGGCCCAATACCGAAAACACCGAAAGCGCAATGAACCATGGAGTCAACCAAAAAGGCGTAGGGACTGTAAATGCCCAACCGACCGGTGCACTCCATTCACCACCTGGCAGCCGCGCACGAACTTCAAACAGGTACTGGCCCGGATAAAGATTCGAGTAGCCCATAGAGCTAGTTTCAGACGGTGCGCTCCAGTTTTTGTCTTGGCCCTCAAGCCGATAGCTGTATTCAACACCAAATGGCTTGCGAGTTGATACCGCTGTAAACTCAATTAGCACTTTGGCGAATTTGGCGTCCTGCGGCAATGCGTTCGGATTATCCACAACAACATCGTCAACGGTTTGCTTTGTGATCAGCGGTTTCGGAGTGCCAACGCCTGTCATGGGCTGGCTTACATCCATTGCGGTCAGGCCGCTGGTTGTACCAATTAGCAAGGTATCGCCGCCTTCGTAATAGTTAGCGTGAATTTTTGCTTCCAGAGCTACGAAACCGTCGAGTGCGGTATACAGCTCAAGCGCCTCGGTTTCTATGTCGTAGCGATACGCTCCGCGACTGGTTGCCAAAACCAGGGTGTTGTCCGGCAACGGGGCTATTGAGTAAATAGTTTTATCTGATAATGCCACCTCAGATATAACCCGGGTAGTCACACCGTTTTTCCAACGAAATACACCACCCTGAATCCCTGTAAACCACGCCGTTGTATCGTCACCTGAACCGCGCACTACAACTTGTGCGTAGACTTCAAGAGACCACTTTTCGTCGTCGACGATAAGTTCTGGCTGAGCCTCAGGGTCGTTGATATTCAGACGGTGAATACCTTTGTAGTTGGCACTGAACCACAGATAACCATCGTCTGCCAAATACAGGGAGTAGACAGAGGCACCCGTACCAATGGTATAGGTCTTCGAACTGTCGGTCTCCGGATCGTAAACGCTGAGCGTACCAAGGTATGAACCGGTCCACACCCGACCCTTATCGTCAATCGCGAGGCTAACCGTGACAGTATTAATGTCACCCATTGTTTTCTTAATCTTCAGGGTTGCAAGATCAATTGCGTAAGTTGGGGTTTGCACTCCGCCCGCCCAAAGCGTTTTTTTATCGTTAGATATTCTCACGTCACGCACTTCACGTAGCTCAATACCCAGCTGATTCCAAACATTGGTTTGAACACCGGTTTGATCAACATGGATAACACCGCTCGATGTTCCAAACCAGTAGTCACCATTGATACCTGGGACCACCGAAAACACCTCGGGAATAACGCCGTCCTGCTCCAACGAATAATGCTTAAAACGAGACCCCAGATAACGTGCAAGCCCTGTTCGCGCCGGAATCCAAAGAACGCCTTCCTGATCATAAATGGATGGCGCTATCCCGCCGTATGGCAGCACGATGTGAGCTGTCGGGTCACCAAACTGAACCATACCTTGGGCTTCCAAATCTACCCAGGTAATTTCACCACCGCGCATGACGATACCGGATACTGAACCGTCGTATTGTATATCCATCCAATCGATCGAGTTTTGATTAACCCATCCGATCCGTCCTGATTTATCACCGACGGCGATACGTCCACTCTCATCGGTGGTCAAAGTAGATGCACTTTCGTAAATCAGCTCAAACTCTGGGTCAGCGCCCGGTTTAAACGTATGAAGACCTATTGTGCTTAGTACTAAAATATCGTCTGGGCTGCGCACGACCATCGTGAACACTTCGTTAGGGGCGGTCGATATCTTCGAAAACCCGTCATCAAGACTTGACAGTTTAAGCGAGCGCATTCCACCTGGCTGAGTGCCGACATAAAGCGTGTCACCTACCTCAACGATTGTTCGAACAACGCCAATGTTTTGATCGTCGGGTTCAAACGTACGTGTAACGTTACCTCCCTCGATGAGCGTCAGACCTCCAGCCGTATCACCCGCCCATAGACGGTTTTGGCTGTCCACCGTGAGTGCCTGTATCAAGTTTTGTCTTAGTCCCTGGCGCGTGGTGTAGCTGCTGAAATCATGTCCGTCGAAACGGTTGAGTCCGCCAAAAGTAGCTACCCAGATAAAACCGTCGTGGTCTTGAGCCAAAGCGAGAGGCGTCTTTTGATTCAGGCCGTCAGTGACCGAGTACATTCGAAACGGAAGATCCGGATTAATCGGCAGGCTCAACGCCGCGACTGGAATACTCAGTGCAAGAGACATCAATAATATTGAAAGTCTTATTTTCAAGTCGTTCGTCCGCTAAAAACCTTATAAGGGTAGCGTCTGTTTCAGCGGTATCTAAAGGCCCGATCGGCGGCTATTTAGAGCATTAAGTTAAATCGGACAAGGACTGGGCGACTGCGGGGACGCATTTACAGGAAACGTTTATAAGGGTCCTGCCAGTGTTTTAGTGAAAGCGGGTAGTAGTTAGAATGTTGCGGTGGCTATAAAGAGTCCGAAAACCGCAATCGGTGAGATACTTTTTCAGGCGTTATGTCAGTCACAAAAATAAAAAAGGGGTCAGAGTAATGCACTCTGACCCCTTTTTTGTGTTGCGGTTGCCTAGGCTTCTTTAGATCGGAATCCGAAGAGCGTAGCTACTGCGCTTAACATGAGCAGCAGTCCTGCAGGCAGTGGGACAGCTTTTAGCTGTGCCGACTCGAGAGCGAAAAACTCGTCGATGCCGTTAAGAGCAAAAATCGGCAAAAATACGCCGGTTGAATTTGAGTTTGCCAGATCGAAACCGTCGAAGCTGGTCAGGTCAAAGACAGTTGGAAGAGCGTCACTGTTCAGTGCTGATCCATCCTGATTTTGAAATTGAATCGCAAACAAATCGTTGTTGCCGTTTGAGTCAACAACGTCTACGCCGATTCCAAAGTAATCGCCAACGAGTGTATCGTTGTTAACCGCACCGAAATTGACTACTGAGTTGTTGCTCGTATAGCTAATTCCGTCAACCATCAAATCGAGTTGTGTAACGATTCCGTTGTACAGACCGCGAGACGCGTCGGCGTCGCTATCAACAACGCTGTAGTCCAGAATCATGGAACCGTTGAAAGTACCGCCTGTTGTTGAACCGGAAAAGTCTAGAATGTAGCCCGTCGCGAATGTAGTCGCGGTTGAACCTGCCATTAGTACCGAAAGCAGCAGCGCTTTTTTTATCATTTTCATGAATCCATTCCCCTCTATTATTAGTAACTGAATTATGGCTAACTCAGCTACCAGTTTCTAATGAATATTTTGTTGAATTTGTGTGACTTAATATAGCACATGAAACTAATTTCGAATTCCGTGCACATCAGCCCTTCCTGCGCTCGGGGCTATTGAACGTCAGATGATGTATTTTCCCTCAAATATAGCAACTTGAGTCGCTGCCAAGACAATATTGTCAGTAAGTAGGCAAGGTTCTTGTCGCTCCAGCGCGAAATGCTGCCTAGTAGCATAATTAACGTTAGCAATATCCAGTGATAACAAGGTTCTGTTTGCATCAGAGTACAGAGCTGTTTCTTGTATTCTGAGTCTAGACAGGCTCAACTTTTTGCTCCACGTGGGCGCTACTCCAGTTCTTCGAGTGGTACGAACGGATCACGTATCCCAAACGCGGCTGGTCCGAAGACTTCCAGACACTCTGGACGACGCATAATTGATGGCGCTGACAGTCCAATAATTTTAAGTCTTTGGCCGTATTTTAGTTTTTCTCCCGTAACAGGTTCGGCCGATTCACGGTCAAGCGTTGCGATCAGGTCAGGAACAATGCAAACAATCTCGCCGTTCTTTCGCGCGGTGAGATACTCGTTTTGAGTTTCGATTAAAAACTCATCGTCGGGGTTATCCAGGCCACGCATGACGATCGTCGCGAAGTGCCAGCCGTCACGAGTTTCCCGACTAATATCGACGATCTTTCCGTCAAAGAGAATACGCGCATGACGACCTTTTTCAGGGCGGTGCAAGATATTCATCAGCCCTTCGAATGGATCATCGAATTCCGTTCTCGACTGTCTAATGCCACGGCCAATTTCCAGGCAAGATGACATCGAACCCAAAATGGCTTTAGTCTTAACATCAGCACCACTCATCGGATACAGCATGCTGTAAACCATCGCTCCCAGTGTGCCCGTTACAACACGCGCGATGTCCTCGACCTTTCGATCCGAAGTGGCGTGGTCAATTATGATCGAATCACCAAGTTCGTTCTCCAACACCATCGGACAAGCACGACTTCCGTAAACGCTGAACGTAACCATCTCGATATGAGGAAACGCTCGCCCCATGCCATCGGCATCAATTACCGGTAGTCCGGCCTGTGCCCCCAGAGCCAAGGGAATAATTGAATTTAGCCCGCCAACCTCAGCGGGAATAATGGCGTCTACTTTGCGTCCCAGATGCTTCTCCATTTTTTCCAGAAGACTTCGACATACATCTTTCGCTTGAAGGTGCTCGACGAGAACAGTTGGTGCGCCAATACCCGCGATACTCACAACCAGTGCATCGTCGTCGAGTTCGTCTGCTTTAATAACGTTGACAAAACGACCTTCGCTAACCTCTTGCTGAAGTAAGAGCTGCCCAATGTAAGGATCGCCACCTCCACCCGTGCCAAGAAGAACGGCCCCGCGAGCAAGATCTTTTATCATTTCGACGTTATCGATTTTCATACGCCGTTCTCCATGCCTATTGATAGCAAGTCTCCGACTACACGCACGCGTACGTCGACCGCCTCGGTTTGCATATACGGAATCGGATATTCCTCGATATCGACGACCTGTATGGTCCCCGGATCAGCTCCGGCTGCAATCGCGTTTTCGGTGGCTTCAGCTGTCGCTTTTTCAATAGCGCGATCTCGACCACCCTCGGCGCCGAAATCAAATAGGCGCTTTACCCTTCCACCAACTTGCGCAATCGCTGCTCCAATAGCGTTTGCAACCGAAGCATGTTCCGGTCGGCGTACAACAGAAGCCCCCTTCAAACCCCGGTCAATCAGTACCCCGCCGCCGCCAACAAGAATCACCGGGACCTCAGCTGCACTGGTCTTTAGCTGATCGATAGCGGTCTCTACTTTGTCGTGGATCAAAGTCGAAATCGCCTGACATTGCATAACAGAAACCTCTTGCAATTTATTTCTGTCGCCAAGATCAAGCAGACCAAGCGCAACAGCTACATCCGTCGTTGTTAGCGTATTTCCGCCAAAAACTCTTGCCTCCTGCGTTAGTCTAAACCCGACCGAATCAGGACCCAGCTTTATATTGCCGTCCTCATATAGTCTAACGACAGTTCCACCTCCAAGACCTACAGAAAGGACATCGGGCATAGAAAAATTCGTACGCACGCCGCCCATATCAAACGTGTCGCTGGTTTCACGAGCAAATCCTTTTGAAAGCACGCCTACGTCTGTAGTTGTTCCACCAATATCGACTACGACCGCTTCGCTTTCGCCAGACAAAAAAGCAGCCCCACGAATACTGTTAGTCGGTCCGGCTGAACACGTTGTGACTGGGAATCGCTTCGCCGTTTCGGTGCCCATCAAGGTGCCATCGTTCTGCGTAAGATACAGCGTCGCCGACAAATTTAACGCGGCTATGGCATCTTCAAATGCCGTGACAATTTTGGCCGCAAGCTTGTGTAGTGCCGAGTTAATGATGGCCGCGTTTTCTCTTTCAATTAACCCAATACCGCCGACTTCGTGTGAGAGTGTGATGCTTGCATCGGGAATAATGCTCTTGACAATTTTTCCCGCCTCGATTTCAAGGTCGGGTCGAATAGGGGAAAATACAGAGGAAATAGCTATCGATGTTAGGCCCCGATTTTTTATTTCACGAGCGGCTTTCTCAATCGCTTCATTGTCCAGCGGCGCGTATTCAACACCTGTGTAATAGCTTCCGCCACCAACCATAAAAACATGGTCGCCAATAACCTGACGAAGATCATCAGGCCAGTCGACACAAGGCAAAATGCCCGACGTCATTGGCAGGCCAATGCGAATAATGGCGACCGGCTGTAACTCACGCCGTTGTACAAAGGCGTTAACAAAATGAGTAGTACCCACCATAACGGTATCTATTTCTGCCGAATCTGTTTTGGAATCGGCCAAAATGGATTGAATCGCGTCAGTCACGCCTGTCAGCACGTCGGCGGAGGTTGGTTGCTTGGTCGTAGCAAGCACCTCGCGCCCTTGCATGAGTACCGCGTCGGTATTGGTACCGCCTACATCAATACCGATGCGTAGACCAGAAACATCATTGTGCTTAGGCGAAGTATTCACGGCAGGCTCCTGCATTAAAATTCATAGCGAAATTCAACACCAAAGCTTCTAGGTCTCGCCGAGTGGCCAATGTTCCACGGCAAGCCCGTAAAGGGCTGCGCATTAAAATCTTCGTAATAGAATTCATCGGTCAGATTGCGACCCCAAACAGTCAGATTCCACGTGTCGGTACCAAACCCTAAACGGGCATTTAACAAACTTACCGGGTCCATCACATCTATGTTGTCTGAATGCCAGTAACGGTCACCGCGGCGTTCGTAGTCAACGCGTAGAATGCCGTTCATATTCGTTCCGACTGAAAAACCGTACTGCGTTCCAACGTTAAAGCTGCTTCGAGTGGTCTTGGGAGTTCGGTTACCAAGGGTAGCAGGCACAGGTAATGATGGGTTGAAGGCATCGATCTCGGAATCCTGGATACCGAGTGACCCAAAGACAGTCCAATCTTTTTGCACCAAGGCCTCGAACTCAACCTCCACCCCGGATAGCGTTACTTCGTCAAAATTATCGATCACTTGCGCGCCACCAGCGTTGACATCGACGAAGAAGAACTGAAACCCATCGCTTTCGGCCTGGTATGCGGCAACGTTTAACAACACTCGATCGTCAAGCCACTTGGACTTGAACCCCAACTCAACGTTATCTACATTTTCATCGTCAAATGCGCGACCGCCCACTCCATTAAATCCACCCGAGCGAAATCCGTTTGCGTAAGTCAGGTATACCAATCTATCGTCGGTAGCAGCCCAAGTCAGCGTTACTTTTGGCTGAGTCGCTTCGAAAGTTTCTTTTCGTGTGTCACCCGTCGCAAGATCGGTTTGCTCTCTTTCATCTTCGTCGTGACGAAGAGACATAGACAACTCAAGCGAATCGCTAATATCGTATTCGAACTGAGCGAACAAGGCTGAAGCTGTATTGTCGTTGTCTTCTGCGTTCATAACGATAGGTGCGTTACCCAAATCGGCTAGTGTCGCAACCGTTGATAACGATCGATCGGTATTAATCAAAAAAGCGCCAGCGGCCCATCTGAAACGCTGATCTTCCGAGGATGTAAAACGAAGTTCGTGACTCACCATTTCTACTTGAAGATCTTGCGCCTGATCTACCTGCCCAAAGCCAAAGAAGCCTCCCGGACAGTCAACCGGATTACAAAAATCGAGATCTCCAAAGTAGTCTTCTTCAACGTCCGTGTATCCGGAGATGTACATGAATGAGCCAGCACTAGTTTCCCAATCGAGTTTGAATGTAACTTCATCAATGTTGCGTTCGCTTGTTCCGAGAATATCTGTAATGGGTAATCGTTCCTGATTCGTATTACCTGGCCCGGTGTTGTCCCAAAACGCGGAATCGTACGTTGCGCCGCCTTCCATCGTGGAGGTGGATAGCCGGAAGTCAAGGATCACAGAATCGGATGCCTGTACAAGCAGCTTGCCTCTAAAATCGGTCGACTCGTAGAAATCGACTTCAGTGCCGAGGAACGTGTTATCAATTAGGCCATCACTGTCTTTGTAAGAACCGGACAACCTGTAGTACACCCGGTCGTCAATGAGTGGTCCGCTAACTCCACCTTGTATTTTGCTGGTGCCACCGTTTCCTGCGCCTATTGTCACAAAGCCCTCAAGCTCATCAGAAGGCGCTTTAGTCACAATATTTATCGCGCCGCCGATAGCGTTACGCCCATAAAGAGCACCCTGGGGACCCTTCAGTACTTCGATTCGTTCGATATCGAAGAGATCCATTTTCAACTGCTTCTGGTTATTCTGTGGCACGCCATCTACCACAATGGCCACCGGTGAATCTGCATTATTCACCTGAGTAACACCTCGAATAGAAACGAAGCTGTTACCAACCGTAAACGAATCGTCAAAAGAGACGTTTGGAGTGAGCGCGATGAAGTCGGCCGTAGATTCGATACCGGCATCCAGAATATCCTGTGCTGAAAAAGCCGTGACGGCGACCGGCACTTCTTGCAAGTTCTCAGCCCGCGCCTCGGCCGTAACAATAATTTCTTCCAACGAGAGACCATCTGGTGTGTCTTGCGCGAACGCTGCGGAACTGCCAATAAGCATTGAGCCGAGGCCAAACAGAACGGTGAAGTGGTGGGCATGGTTCATCGCGACCCCCTTATGTGTTTTCGCGGTGGTACTGCAAAGCGTTAAAGTTATTAACAAAACTAGCAGGGGATGCTCACCCGCAGAACACCTGCCTCGGGTAGGGTGGGGTGTAAAGGTGGGTAGGTCAAAGCTCGAATATAGGTCTCGTTGAAAACGCGTTTTTGTTACTCCGTTAGACCACCCGCTGGCGAACCGCCATGGACACCGCATCTTTACGCGACGAAACGCCTAGCTTTTCGAAAATATTCTTCAGATGAAACTTGACCGTATTGACTGACAGTGTCAGAGCTTCAGCCACTTCGCGGTTAGATTGCCCCTGCATGACGCAACGCAGCACCTCTCGCTCCCGAGGGCTCAAAATGTGACCGGATGTATCCAGGTATTTTCTGGACGAATCGATTTCGGCGATTAATTCCGCAATGAACGAATCCCTCAAACGATTGCCACGTCGGTTTTCGACGGACTTGCTGACTTCGTAAATAACGCTGTGCACCAATTCGCCCTCGTCAATGAACGGACGTTTAATACCTTCGAAAATAGATACTGACAAAGCCGATTCGAAAGCCGAAATAGCGGCCTCACGCTCACCGTTCATCCATCGTGCCGCTGCCAGCAGAACGCTTAGCGACACGCCAAAATGAAGCATGCCTTTGTCTTTCGTCACGCCTATCTCTCTTTGCAATAGGTCACAGGCGTCCGAGTACTTAAGCGCGGCCAACATTTGCCGGGCACGAATGCGAATCCCAAATTGGCGACTAATCTCATCGAACGGACGAGACGGATATGTCACTGGTGGCATCAACTCTGCAGTTGGTTCATCAATAAGCGCTAATTCAAGACGTTGCAAATGAGTGATGCTTTCAAGTCGGTCGATTCCGCGATGTATCGCCGTGGAGCGGGCACGGAAAACGGTGTTGTCGATGTCACTGTCTTTTTTTAGCGCTCGCGATAGCTTCATGAGAGTGAGGTACGCTGCGAGGTACACGTCACTCCACGCATCGGCTTTCTCAATGTGGCGAATCGAACTCTCGAGCAACTGCCTTGCGTCGTGAAGCCGGTTCTTCTCATAACTGACTTCTGCCAGAAAGACACGCCCGATAGCCGCTAGATCGCTTTGGTCACCAAACACATCGACGGCGATTTCGAACCCCTCCTTGTAAAGAGACTCGGCGTCTCTAAGACGTGCCTGTCGAAGACAGGCAAGGCCTTCGTGAAAATATATAAACGCTTCACCGTAAAGTGACCCCATCGCACGGTAGTGCGAAATAGCCTGATCACCAATTGCCATGCACTCGTCAAAACGCCCTACATCACGATACCAGGCGCACAGCATATTGCTTCGCGCCGCATGCAAGACGTTATTGTCCAGCGGGATTGTTTCACCTAATTTTTCTAATCCCTGAATAAGTTCGATCGTCACCGGCTTGTCGCTGTACGCGATAACAGTGGCGCTCATCACGGTAGCTTCGGCGTATAAAGCCGAATCGGATAAATCGCCTGCTCCGTACCTCTGTTTAAACAATTTAAGCTCGGCTTCGCTGCTGTCCGTTTTTCCAAGCCGAATAGCCAGATAAATCTTTGCTAACCAGACACGCGGATAATCTCGAAGCGTGTCTTCGCCAATTTTCGCAAGCACATTTTGAACAACGACCAAATGCCCCTGTAGAACGTAGTGCCAACCACCCAGGCTTTCCAATAGTGCCGCACACGTATCAACGTTACCGCTTGCAAGCGCGTGTTGGACAGCCTCGACTGACTGACCGTGTTGGCGAAACCAATCCGATGCCAGTCGATGTAATTCCGAAATGTTTGAGGACTTTGACCGACGCAGGCGCTCCTGCAAGAACTCCGAGAATAGTCGATGATAGCGATACCAGATGCGCTGACGATCAAGGCTCTGCACAAACAGATCTTTCTGATCGAGGTCTTGCAGAATGGCCCACCCGTCGACGTCAACACACAGCGCCCCACCGACGTCGCCATTGACCCTCTCCAATATGGACGTCGCGAGCAGGAAACGGCGAGCCTCTTGTGAAAGGGAATTAAAAACCTGTTCCAAAAAATAATCTGAAAGGTCAGAGGTACGGCCGGACAACTGGGTTAACGTTTCCTCAATAGAGGTACCCGTGCTTGTCCAGCGTCTAACGGTTTGCAGAGCTACCGGCCATCCCTCGGTTCGGTCATGTAGTTTACGTGACCAGTCATCAGACGCCGACGAGTCCACCCAGAAATCGAGGTAAGTCCGAATTTCTTTGTCGGAAAAACGAAGGTTGTCCTGAGTAATCTCAATCAAATCGTCATGAATGCGAAGGTCCGCAAGTGACAGACCTGATGGCAGTTCTCTGGTGCTCATTACTATATGAATATTGTCCGGAATTGTACTGAGCAGGTATTCGACAAACCCCGACACTTCCGGACTTTGGGCGCGATGAAAATCATCAAGAATCAGAACATGAGATCCTTTACATCGAGTAAAGCCAACAACTAGTGCCGCACTGACTTCTTTGGCAGACAGGACTGAATATTTCTCGGACACTCTGGGGAAATCGCGGCCAGCCGAGAAACCGGCCTCAACACAGGACTCGCTCACGTAAGTTTGAAACTGAAACAGTTCGGCGTCGTGTTCGTCTAGAGACAACCATGCAACCGGCACGTCCCTACTTTGCAAAGTATCTCGCCACTGTGCCAGACAGGTGCTTTTGCCGTAGCCGGCTGGCGCGTGCACCAAAACCAGGCGCGACTCGAATGCGTCATCCAGTCGTTCAATAAGCCGATTGCGAGCAACGAGATTACGCCGACGCACCTGTGGATGAAGTTTCGATCGGATTACCCAATCTGGCATATTGCCTCACGTGAAACGGACCTACCCGGGTAGGGGTAGTATACAGACTTGGGATGCTGACGCGGATATCTCCCCGGCACTTCAGTCTGAGTCAGTGTCTATACACCCGCCGCTAACTCGATTCAGCCATAATGGCTTCAATCCGGGCACCGAGATCGGCCTCCCACTCGCCTCGGCTCTTTTTAATGATGCCGGTGTAGGCGTCGTTTTCATGAGCTGGAATGTCGGGATCGTAGTGCTCAGCCGCAATTAGCATGCCCTTTTGATCAACGTCGTTAAACGCATCAATCATGCGCTCGGCCTGGTCGAAGGTGTAACCGAGCGCGATGATAGAGGATCGTCCCATGCGTAAAGAGCTGTCATAGGTTTCGCGAATGATGTCGCGACAGCCCGCATGCCAAAGATCGTAAACATGATTTCGGTCAGTCGCCCGCGCGACAATATGCAGGCCTGGATAATGATGACTTACGTATTTGACCAGGTTGGTGATCTGCTGCTTGCCGTCAATTGCAATGACGAATAGCTTAGCTTCGCCAATACCGGCCGCGTGCAGTAGATCCGGACGCGTGGCGTCGCCGTAGTGCACGCTTACGTCGAATGCTTTAAGCATTTCAAGCTGCTTCGAACTGAAATCCATTACGGTCGGATTTATGCCGACACCACGCAAAACGCGACTGACTATACCGCCGACTCGTCCGTGACCGGCAATAATAACCTCGCTTTTCTCTTCTATAGCGTCCATCTCGCGTTCTTCCGTGGCTAGATAACGCGGCGCGATAACGCGGTCGTAGAGAATAAAAAGTGCAGGAGTTAGAAGCATGGACAACGCCACAACCAGCAGCAGTTGATCGGCCAGGGCCGCTGGAATCACCGCGTTTGCTACAGTGAAAGAAAGCAGGACAAAGCCAAACTCTCCGGCCTGCGCCAGCCCCAAACTGAACAGCCACCGGTCGGACCCACCCAATTTAAACACTACGGCAAGCAGATACAGCACAGCGACTTTCACAACGATTAAACCAACCGTCAAACCGACGATCAACAACACATTGTCAGCCAGTAAAACAAAGTTAATGCCCGCACCCACGGTCATAAAAAACAGCCCAAGCAGCAGACCTTTGAACGGATCAATGTCGCTCTCGAGTTCGTGGCGGTACTCGCTGTTAGCGAGAACAACTCCGGCGAGAAACGTGCCAAGTGCCGGCGACAAACCCACGAGAGACATTAGAAGCGCAATGCCAATGACGATCATCAGCGCAGTAGCTACAAATAATTCTCGCAGCTGGGCTCCGGCTATAAAGCGAAAAATCGGCCCCGTGAGGTGCGACCCAAACCCAATGACCGCTGCAATTGCGCCCAGAGTTACCAGCGCGACACCCCAACCTGGCAAGCCATCAACGAGACTCAGCGAAGCGCCACCGTGACCGCCGTCTGCACTGTGAGCCGCATGGGACATAGCCTCGGTGAGTTCCGGCAGCGCGAGTAGAGGCACCAAAGCCAACATAGGGATAACGGCAATATCCTGAAACAACAAAACCGAAAAACTGGACTGCCCGCCGTCGCTTTTCATGAGCCCCTTCTCGCCGAGAGTCTGCAGCACGATTGCCGTTGACGAGAGCGCCATCACAAGACCAATAGCCAGCGCGACAGACCATACTTGTCCGAGCGCCATGGCCACACCCATAACCGCAATTGTAGTAAGAGCCACCTGCCCGCCGCCCAGCCCGAGTAATTTCGCTCGCATTGACCAGAGTAATTTGGGCTCAAGTTCAAGCCCTACCAGGAACAACATCATCACGACACCGAATTCGGCAAAATGTTGAATAGACACTACGTCTACGTGAAGCCAGGCTAGAACCGGGCTGATGGCAATACCTGCAATTAGATAACCAAGAACCGAACCCAGCCCGAGACGGGTAGCAATGGGAACTGCAATGACGCCAGAGATTAAAAAGATAAAGGCCAGTAGCAAGAAATCGGTCATCTAGAGTTTTCCTTGTCGCGTTTGATACGGACACAGAGTAAAAATTAACGTAAGAGCTGATGGTGCTTGGTGGGAGCTACCCGAACTTTGAGATCAGTATCCCCAAACGCCGACAATTCGCGTATACGGCGAATGATGTCGTAAGTGGTTACCGCGCCAAATCTGAAACGATTTGTGATCTACCTCGGCTGGCACAAACCAGTCCGCTTTACCGAAATAGTGCACCACGTATTCATCCAGAAACGCCGCGTCTCGCACCGCGGTCAAGGTATCAAGATACTCGTCCTTTAACAGTGAGTCTTCAGCACGGTGTTCTAACCAGGTATCCAGAAGAATTATCCTCGAGGAGAGCTCACAGCCGTACGAGTTGGCACGAGCCGGATTGTCACCGCCAAGCTCCAGCTGACAAACACTCTTGGACAAATTGTACGCCACCCAGCTTTGAAGCACCGGGTCTTCACTCAGTAGCACCGACTCCGGGATGGAGTATCGGTTGCCATCGGTGACGCCGTCCCTAACGTAAATTTCGCTGTGGCAGGCAGCCACAAGAAGGCTGGCGAGTACAAGGTAACAACGGTGCATGTTTTGAGTATACGCGAGTGAACAGCATGAATAATTAAGGAACTCGCTTCTTGAAGCAGCGACTCTTGCGCAGCCGAATAAACCATAAACCGGACACCAAAACCCTGTTTATTCGCCTAATACGCCTTGAATGAGCTAATTATTTGTGTGTTTCGGTATGCCTGTATAACAAGTACTAATTGACCCGACCAGACAGAGGCTTGCGTTACTCTGCGGTCGTGTCCAAGTGCTTGCCACGTCGAATGTGGCGCAAGATCACAAGCAATAGCACTTTATGAAAGGGATCGTCATGCACTATAAAACCACACTAAAAACCGTACTCATTTCCATTTTAACGATGGCGTTTGCCGTTAATATTCACGCTCAGGTACCGGATACCCTGAGCTATCAGGGCTATCTGACCGATGACAGCGGCCAGGCCTCCGAAGACCCGGTAGTAGTCCAATTTTCTCTCTACAACGTAGAATCGGGTGGCTCGCCGCTGTGGTCAGAGTTTCAGAATATTTTCCCGGAACAGGGCTTGTTCTCGACTACCTTTGGTAGTGCGGGCAACCCGTTTCCAGCAGGCCTGTTCGACAGTCCGCTGTTCCTTGGCGTCAAAGTAAGCGTAGATGCTGAAATGACTCCCCGAACGCCACTGAGCTCGTCCGCTTTCACGCACAAAGCCGATGACTCGAACACGGTTGGCGGCAAGTCTGCTTTCGAGCTTGATCAAACAGGCGCGGTAGCTGCTCTGTCTACCGCACTAAACTCAACTAACAGTAATCTGGCTTCGCTTGAAAATCAGGTGAGCGTTGTGCAGTCAGATATCAGTAACACAGAAATCGATGTCAACGTGTTACAAGCCGATCTCAACACGGCTGAAAACGATATTACTTCCGTTGAAAATTCACTGCCGTCAAAACAGGACCGAGTCACCGGTTCTTGTCCTGGCGAGTCGTCGATTAATCAAATCCTCCAGAACGGTAACGTCATATGCGAAATCGACGATGCAGGACCCTGGAGCTTTGACGGCGATGCCTTTCTGGCTTCAGGTACACGAGTTGGTGTAGGCACTTCAGCTCCAGCGGCAACCATTCAAATAGACTCGGCCGTCGACACAGACCCGTTTCGTGCTCGTGTTGCCTCGTCGACCAAACTGCGTGTGCATGCTGCCAACGGCAGTGTTTCGGTAGGTACGTCAGCTGCGGGACCGGTTGACGGACTGTATGTATCAGGCAGTACTGGTGTCGGCACGTCCAGCCCGCTATCCAAACTAACCGCAACCGATATCAACTGGCAATTTAACGTGTCCAACCCCGATACGGGAGGCGCCAACTGGTTCCTCGGAGCGAGCGCAAATGCCTGGGCTGCAGGTGGTGGAAAACTCGTTATTAACAACACCAACAACTCAAACGGCGCTGCTCTTGTAATCGACTCGTCCAAGAGAGTCGGAATTGGCAACACTAGCCCAACCGCCAAACTGCATATTGCTGGTGGTACCGATGTAAGCGCTTCGAACACAGGTGGGTACGTCATTTTTGGTAATACCACGAGCAGTAACATTGCGATTGACAACAATGAAATCATGGGTCGAAATAACGGCGTGGCAAGTTCTATAGCTCTGCAGGCCGAGGGTGGCGAAGTCACCATTAACTCCGGCGGAAGTCGTGACAACGACTCACTCGACGTTAGAGGGCGCGTGTATTTTGATAACGGTGGCAACGGTGGCATGCGGATAACGGCGACCAGTTCAAATCCGACCAATGCGCTATTTGAATCGACCCAGTTCGAAGAAGGCCTTCTGGGCTTCAGCGGACGGCCATTCTGGCGCGTATACAGCCGTGAGTTTTATGCTCAATCCGCACTGGAATACCGCACCTATTCTGATCGTTCTTTGAAATCGAACATTGCTCCTTTGTCTAATGCGCTCGACACCATCAAGTCACTTGAAGGCGTTAAATACCGGCTGGACAAGAATCCTATGAACAATAAGACTGAAGCGCTATCAGCCGAAGAAACGTTTGTAATGGAAAATCAGATTGGCTTTATTGCGCAAGACGTAGAAAAAGTGCTTCCACAGCTCGTTACTCAGGACGACGAAACAGGTCTAAAGACCGTAGCCTATATGGGTGTGATTCCGGTTTTGGTTGAAGCGTTAAAAGAACAGCAAAGTCAGCTGGAAGCACAGCGTGCTGAAATTGACGAACTCAAGAAGCTATTAAAATAGACGACAGTGTGACGTGATCCCTGGGCATTGACTGCCTGTCATGTTGGTTGGCCTCGCCGGTGTTAACGGTGAGGCCATTTTTTTTAGTGCGCGCCCCAGAGGACTCCCAGGCTTGACTCTTCGGACCAAGGAGAGTGCGTGCTGTGTAGGAACAGCTTCCAGCCGCGAAATCAGCTTAAGCGATACGACGCGGCGTAATTCGTCGCGGCAAGATGCCACTCCTTTAGCACTGTCGAACATAGAAGTATCAAATTGTCTGAAACATACTAACGATCACGCACAAACGGCCACAACAATTGATGCTTCGCACTCACGGGCTCCAGGTTTTCTACTCCGACAGCATCGGGGTAGCGCCGTGTAATCTTGGCGGTGTCGAACAGCACATCCCAAAAGAACAGCAAATTGCCAAAGTTGCCTTTGTAGTGAGTAATGCCGTCGCTCAAATGTTGGCCGTGATGCGCCCAGTGTGTTGACGGAGTCGAGATTGTGCGTTCGAGCACCCACATGACGGGCGATAACCACTTTATTTTGTAAAGTGGTTTGTCCCACCGCACGTCCGAGTGTGCGCCACAAATAACCAGCAGTTTTACCACCAGGTAGAAAGCGAAAACTTCACCCAGACCGAGATAGATCAGAGCACCAGAGAACCAAATACTGGGCATTAGGAAGTAGTAGAAAATATTGTTGCGATAGACGATTCGAATACTCATGTATTCAGCGTCGTGGTGAGGCCGATGCAGTTCGTATAGCCATTTGACCGAATGTGTAATTCGATGCCACCAATACTGAGCCATGTCATCAAAGATGAGAAGTAAACCGATCTGCGCATAGACAGGTATTGACGCCAGGCTATCGCGTGCATCAGGCGCTATGGCTGCAGCAGCCAGACCGCCGAAGAGGAGCACAACCGGCTGCGTTAGCAAAAACAAGGTAAACGATCCGATTAGCTCTACAATCCAGTCTTTGCGACGCTGACGTGGTTTATGCAGAAAGCTCGTGGAGATAGCCTCCGCAAGCGCAAACACAATAAATATGCCCAAAATTACGATTGTCTCGGTTCTCACAAGGTCTCACTCGCTAAGTGTTGATTCTCGATTACAGTTAAACATGATCACACGAAATGTTCGCATACCAAAGGCGTTCACGCCACGGATAACCCGGTAATAACTGACACCTTTGTTCTTTAACCCGTCACTAAATGATTCACGGCACGGCTATTTCTGCCTCAAGTGAAATCAGGGGTATCCGTCGAACTGCGGTAGTTCGTCACAAATGACATCCCAGTCAGCCTTCGATTTGACAAAGATATGTTTACTGACTTCAATTCTGTCGTCATCTTCCAGCAAGCCAACAGGAACCCAGAACATAACGTCTTGATATCGGTTGGGGACCGTACAGCCGCAGTCACCACAGAAATCATGACGAAAGCCCCCACCGTTTTTTTGAAACGATTTCACACCGTCATTCTGACCGATCCAGGTAAAATCACTGGCTGACAGCGTAAAGGCCGTATTGAATTTCGAACCAGTCACTTTTCGGCAAATTGAACAATGACAGTGATAGGCGTCGACCCTGTCAACGTTTATTTCAAACTGAACTTCACCACAGAAACACGAACCTTTCATTTTCTTCTCCTACCCGGCATTAACTTCTTTGACTTGAGCCAATCTGAAAGCCGTCGCTACAGGTGATCGTTGTATAGTTCTTTGCTGCTTGGATACACAGCGCTGACACGTTTCATTTGTTGCATTCACTGTTGTCTCAAGCCCGCCAAGCGGCCAGCAAACGCGGATGCGGAGCAGTTATGATGACAAAATATCGATCACATCGCTAAAAAACATCGAAAATCACGATCGTCAGTAGTCCCATCGGCAACCCATCTGGGTTATGCCGACACATTCCGACTGTTAATAGCCTTCTACGCACATCCGACAGCATAGTTGCGTGAATAACGTGCAAAATACTATATTGCGTATACAAAATGATAAGAATTAGAAAGAATATTGATATGAAGACGGAGATTCGATCGCCACTCTTATTAATCTGTGCGTTGGCTTTTATCGCTGGCTGCTCCAGCGGCTCTAGCGGTCCCGCTGAAGTACAGCAGCTTACCGCAAGTGAGTTAGCCCAGATTGCCAATGGCATCATTATTACGGCACCCGCAAGTGGTTCAACTGTTAGCACCGTTGATACCACTGTCAAAGCCAGCACCCCCAGCTTCGCGAACGTCACAAAAGCGAGTCTGCTCGTCGACGGTGTAATCGTTTCAACCAACGAAAACGGAGCGCCATGGGATCTTGACTGGCCTAGTTACTACTGGGCCGATAACAACCTCCACACGGTTGTTATCGAAGTCGAGCTCAGCACAGGACAAACAGCTCGTAGCACCCAGCTCAGCTCGGTGCGTGTCCTCACTAACGTCGCAAACGAACTGAGCTTAGCCCCGGAGGTCGTTAACATACAAATTCAAGATCAAGATTCTTTGACGATGCCATTCACCGCGGTGTCTAACGCATCTGAGTATGAGTTTGAAATTCAATCCACTCTCAACCCTGTTTCTTCCCTGCTTACAGAGCCTGTAGGCAATCTGGAAGACCTGCAGGTTGGTTCACGCCTGGTGCGTTATCGGGCGAGCGCTCCGTTTGGTGGCGTTGTGAGAACCGGACCGTGGAGTTCTTCAAACAGCATTACAATATTACCACCTGACCTGCCCGAGAACGCCGAGTCACAGCTTGAACCAAACAACGGAGCATTCGACGCAACATTATCTTGGGATTTGGCCAGAGCAGACGACACGTACACCGTTACGCTGATGCAGCAAGGCAACAGCCAGGAACAAACTTTCGAGATCGTAAATGACAATCAGCTTGTGATTCCCGGGCTACCGGCCGGAAATCACAGCTGGCAAATCAAACGAACCAATGAGTTTGGGCATGAATCGCTTGTCAGCGACAGCTTTGCAATAGAGGCCGGTGTCTTTGCCGCGGAATTTGGAGGTACTGATCGGGAAGACCCACAGCAAATCATTAAGTCCAAAACAGGCGGTGCCGTCGTATTGGCCACGACGTACTCCGATGATATAGCCACTCCTGTAGATGCTTCGGGCGACGACTGGATTTTCAAAGTAGACAATGAGGGTGCGTTGGTCTGGAGTACCGTGATTAACAAACCCGGCTCATATCGTTTAAGCAATCTGATTGAGCTGGACGACAATTCCATCATCGCTTTTGGCACCGATTTCGGTTCGGTCACAGCTGCCGCTGCCAAACTGGATGCAGACGGAAATCTTTTGTGGGCCCGAAATTATCCGGCGAGTATCGACAGTAGACGGTACATATTTTCATCAGCCGTACAGACCGGAGCGACTCTTTTGTTAACGCTCGAGCAAATAGCCACCCAGTCATGTGGCCTAAACTGCTTTGACAACTACACCACATCAATTGCAACGATGGACGTAGTCACAGGCGATTTGACGGCAAATCGAGTACTTCCAGATAACGATGGACGGACAATCATCTCGGCTGAAAACTTGCAGATTTTGGCCAACGGTAACTACATTCTGAGCGGACTTCGTAGCCCGGATCCCGACAGCACCGATAATTCTTCCCGGGAAATGTACCTGAACGAACTGGATAGCGACCTGTCGATCGTCAATTCATGGTCACAATCGGGACCGGCGTTTTTTGCTGATATTGTAAACGTCAGGCAACGGGCGGACGGCCAGCTCCTGGTATCTGACCGTGTAGACGCCATGTTTCTCTCGGTAAGTCTTTTCAGCGAAGACTTGCAAACCCAAACGTCGATAGCGGAAAACTATGTTTCGGCCAATCCGTCCGGGCTTAATGTGGATACTATGCAAACTACGGACGACGGAGGATTCTGGGCTTTATTCTCCGAGACCATAGACTCAGACAGCCCCATGGAACTCTACCAATACGACAGCAATCTGATGTTTCTGGGTGCTTTGACCTTACCAGACGCCAGAAATACGTCGAACAATTACGGTTTTATTATTCAGGATGATGGTACCGCCCTGGTTTTGCTCGGCGTACCGAGTCTGTCTATGGACAGGCAAGTGCTGGTACGAAAAATCGTTCTCAGGTACGAGTAGGACGTAATACGATTACACTTTCAATAGCCCGGTTATTGCAGGTTTAATCGCAAGTTGGCAATGAAAACGAAGGGGTCGAATCGCACAGTTATCTGTTGCGGTTCGACCCCCTTTTTTACGGTTCGCTTTCAGTTTCCCTTACGCACTAAAAACCGTGTAGCGCTAAATCCAACGCTTCCGACTTTGCCCAAAGACGCACAAAATATCGCTCTTGTTCAGTCGGATACCTGTTACCAAGGCCCCGGCATTGAACAATTTTTTTATGACGCGACACTTCTATCGTCTGACTTCTTCGTACATTACCGCAGGCATCTTCCCGAGTCAGACTCCAAATCGAAGTGCGCCCGGCCAGACAACCACTGCTGTATCTGACGACACAGTGTTTCAGTGCGCGACCCTCCTGCAAGAGCTCCTTTTGTGAAAGCAGCTCATTTATCCGCCAGATTATTTGCTTGTCGTCTTTTCCGCGCACATAAGCTGCCGGTCTTATAGTGCTTGCTGACCAACGCATGGCCGCATCCACTTTGACCTTACCCAAACGCTCGTGCCACTCGTCGACCTGAGTCTGCAACGAAGTTAAAGTTCGCTTTTGCATTGACAAGTTCGGTTGTGGCGGTGGTACCCGGCGGACGGCCCCGCCGTCTAACTGCAACTCTTGCTGCTCAAACTTTTGATGGTACAAAAAGTCAATGACAGGTCCGACCTGCGTCAAATCCAGAGTCGGGTTCGCGATGAAAAATCGGAGCACACTCTGCCAAAACAGGTCATTGGAAAAATCAGCACCGAGACGAGTTTCAATTACTGCAGCACACAGCTTACGGCTTCCACCGAGCGCTCTAATCTGGCCAAAACGAACAGCTTGTTCAATACTGTAGCCTCGCGGCGCATGCATAAAGTGGTGAGCGGTTTTTTTCGTCAACGGAATGGGCGAGGGCCCCTCTCGCATACTTTGACCTGCGCCAATATCGACGTACCACTGCTGATATTGTTGTGCCGAGTCGTCTCTTCGAAACCATACTGATTCGAAAAACTCCGGCACCTTGTATGAGACTAACAAGTGGCGCACCAGAGACAGAAACTGTTTTTCTCTGTTATGTGTTTTTGGACGCCAGTCATCAAGTGGTCGAATCCAGCTTTCTCGCAAGCGGTAAACACTAATTAGCGCGTCTATGTAATAAAGCGTTTGTCCGTCGCGATGCTCGCTCTTAACGGGCAGTTTGGATCGCACCCATATACGCATAATAAAATCACGTAACAGTGGCCATTCTTTCTTACACAGCCCGCCATTAGCAATTCTCTCGCACACGCCGCGAAGAGGCACAGACTCTACTTCACTGAAATGCAGGGTGTCATTACAAACAGCCGCTACTACATGCATTGGGTTTCTCGATATTCTCGAACTACGTAACTGTTCTTTGGCTCTCCGTTTCTTATAATCAGCCAGTTCCTGACGGAAATTCATGCAGCTCTTGTTAGTGTCCGCGGCGTAACCATGTGATTGGCACCATTCCAGATACGCGCGCACGCTATAAAGCCGGAGGCTCCACAGGTGGCTCTTCAGCGCCTTCTCGTTCTGTTCTGCTACTCTCTCATTCTGTTTTTTTCTTTTCTTTGCCATGATCGTATTCTCGTTCTCTGTGACCCAGCGCCTCGTGCGCCCTGGTCGAAATTAGATGTTGGTTTTGTCTGGTTTTACTGAAATTCATAGCTGTTTTTCCTTGTTAGTAAAAAATTTGTATCTATTTGAGGCATAAAAAAACCCCGGTGGCAGAGCCGACCGGGGGTTATCGGAAGGCTCCATGTAAGCCTTTCCAAGAATTCTTTGGAGTACCTACATTAGTCTGACAGCAAATGGCATGCGCACGGAAGCACGCAGCGTCGGCAGCACATTTTCACAGAGTGACAGTTGGCTGTTGAGCGCTCGTTTGCGATTTCGCATATTAGTTCGTTGCGTTTTCATAGGGTGCGGAGATTACCAGCTAAAAACAAAAAGTCAATTTTGCGTCGGCACCAAATGCGTGAAAACCAAAAACCAATCGTAAACGGTGTAAGGTGAATAACCGAAAACACCACTCATTTGGAGAAGCAAAACATGAACGCAGAATCACTTAACACAACCGTGCTGGAGTGGCTTTCGCAAAACGTTGCTACGCTTTTCGTATCTGGCGCCGTGATCCTGGCTTATTTTCTCCTCAACTGGCTTATTGCCCGACTAGCCAATCAAGCGGACTCAAGAAGCTCACGTAAAGACGCCGCGCAGAAAGTGATCAGCGCCGCCAGACTTGTCACGACTTTTTTTACAGCGTTAGCGTTGATGGTTGTCTGGGGCATCGACTTTGGCTCGGTCGTGTTATTTGCCACAACGTCAATAACACTTCTTGGCGTAGCATTGTTCGCGAGCTGGTCATTGCTGTCGAATGTCACGGCATACTTCGTTCTACTGTTTCATCCGCAATACTCCCGCGGAACGTTCATTCGAATTGTGGATGCCGACAATTACGTAGAAGGAAGCGTGGCAGACCTGTCTGTGTTCAGCCTCAAACTCATAACCGAAGAGAACGAAACGATCATCTATCCAAACAACCTGCTGCTGGGTCGCGTGGTAGTTGTTAATCCCGAGAACAGGCTAAACACCTTCGGCAAGATTGTTAACCCGCTGGCAGCAGAGAAAATCGACTCCACTCCCGCTCAATAATCGAACCTGACCGCATAAAAAAAGGCCGCATCGCAAGCGATACGGCCTTCGTCACACTAACGAACGTGCGCTTCAGGTTTTAATTAACCCTGATTGGCAGATAGGTAGCGTTATTAGCCTCCGTGGTTTCGGCCAACGTGCCATTTGCATCAAAAATCACACCAATCCAGTAGTTCTGACCGCTGTTCAGATTTGCTGGAATAGTGATCGAGTCTGTAGTGGTGTACACCGTGTTACGTCCCACCGACTTGGTAGTGGTTTTGAGCGTAGTGTCGTACGTAGTGATGTACTTGTTGGTAGACACTACAAAACGGACGTCCTGATTTTGAGTGGTACGACCATTGTTTTCATACGTAAACTCGGCGCGAATAGTCTGGCCTTTGTTCACCCGATAACCCGTCTCACCACTAATGGTAAGCGTTGATAGATTTCCCCCACCCGACGTAGTCAGGCGAGTTTTACCATGCGAGCTGTACTCACCACTGGCACCGGTACGCTTGTAATGAGTAACGGCAATATCCTGGCCAGCGTTGCTCTTGGTGCCGTAGAGGTACACCAGGCCGTTAGCTGCGTCTTCACCGAGATAGCTACGAGCTGTGAGATTATTTGCATGTATGTGCGTCCAGTCGGTACCCATAATATTGTAGGTGTTCGCGGTATGCTTGAGACCTGCGCCGTGACCCAACTCGTGGATTGCAGTTGTCTGAAGAGGGCGAGCCGCTCCTGAGTATCCCCACAGACTGCTGGTGGACATTGAAGTCGTGTAATTAACAGCCGAGCTGTAAATGATATCGGCTTCAACAATTTCGTTGTCCAAACCGAAAATCCAGTAGTCAACGCAGTCTCGATACACATAAGCAACAGCCGGGTTGCCGTTCAGTACAGAAGCGCTGCTGCTGAACCAGGTTTCATTCTGACCGTTATCGAGTCCCAAAGACGTATCGCCATAGGAGCGGGTATATCGAAAGTTACTGGGATTATCATTAACACGATCCATTGCCGCGTTAATCGAGTTACGCCAACTACCCGCCGGAAAACTCACAGACGAGTAACGCAAGTTAACCGTATTCGAATCCCATTTTGCTTTCTCACCTTGGCAGGTCCAAGTGGTGTAAGCACTGGCTTGACTGGCGCACAGAGCAGTAAGCGCGAGCGCTGCTAATTTTGTTATCGTGTGATTCATTTCTTGTCTCCCTTTTTATCTTCCTTGAGTCCTTCCTTGTACTCGCCAATAACAGGATTACCGCCACTGGCTCTTACCGCAGCCACTTCTGCACGTTCTTGTGCTGAAAGGGGTTTGTCGGCCTCGGCAACTTTACGGTCCGAATATTCGTCGACCGGCGGAGCCGACACTTCAAATGACAGGTCAAATGAGGCGTCAATGCTCATGCTCTTGAAGACGCTTGGCGTAGCGTTGTTCAAACTACGCGTAATGTCTTGAATGCGCGTAATCATTTGAGCTTCATCAAGGTGAGCTCCACGTTCCACGTCACCCAACTCAAGACGCTCTTCGCCACGCTCGAAGTGGTCTTCCAGCGTCATCGTTGTTTGAGACACTTTATGAGTCATCACTTCAGGCAGATTGTAAAAATCAGCTCTGATCAGCTCGCCTTTTGAATTTAACTCAATGGCCTGGCCACCTTCGTTGAATACTTTGCCCTGAATAAAGCGATAGCGACCGTTGCTACAAGAAACCAGTGGACAACCGGAAATACCGTTATCAGCTACCATGAGTAGATCACGATCACCTTTATCAAACATCGGCTGCCCGGAAACAGTCAGAAAGCGCGCTTTGTCACCACGGCCTCCAACGAAACGCAGCGTAACCTGCTTGTCTTCGGCTTCGCCATGAAGAACCTTTTCAACGTTGTATGTGACAAACGTGTGCGGTACACGCTGAGCGTCGCCCTTCTCACCAGACTGACGGTACTCAACGCTTGCTACAGATCCTACAAAAACCAAATCGGCTTGTGCGGCCTGTGAACGCTCGTCGGGTACGTCGTGAGAGAGTGCTGCAAAGCTCGGGGCTGACAAGCCCAGAAGCACGGCAGCGGAAAGTGTGCTTAACGTTTTTTTCATCGTGAGTCTCCTTACTCAGTTCGCGTGATGGGGGTTCCGGGAAATTCCTTGAGCAAATACCAAACGGTTTTTTGCGTCCCCACGAGCAAAGGCGACTAAGCGACTCATATCCCCTCATCCAGCTGGATATAAATTTAAGCCTCAATATCAGGATTTTTCGCAGCGAGTTTTCCCTCACTCACCGCTGAAAATATGAGATAACGAACGTGCCGGGATATCGTTCTTATTGGTGGAACGCAGAATACGAAAGGTAGGACGCAGCGAACTGCAGCGTATTACTTCGCCCAGAAACGCTCGAGTTCTTCCAGCGTTTTACCTTTAGTCTCCGGAACCATTCGCCAGACGAACACAACGGTCACCAGACAGAACGCGGCAAAAATAAAGTACGGAAGCGCTCCGTTAAACTCATTCGCGTTATACGAGCTGTTGTTAACCAAAGGAAAGGTATTGGCGACAATGGCGTTGAACAGCCACTGAGCCCCAACGGCAATCGCCATAGCCGCGCTTCGTGCCCGGTTCGGAAATATTTCAGACAACATGACCCACACAATGGGGCCCATAGACATGGCAAACGAACCGATAAACACCAGAACGGCTATTAAAGAAATCACCCCAAGCTGCTGTGTGTAAATAGACCATCCCAGAACAGAGAGGCCAAAAAACATGCCTGAAACACCTGTAATCAGCAGCGGTTTACGCCCCCATTTATCAACCGTAAAAATGGCTACAAACGTAAAAATCAGATTTACAGCACCCAACCACAGCTGTTGCTTCAGAGCATCTTCAGGACCGTAGCCCAAAGCATTAGCGAATATTTCGGCGCCGTAGTACAAAATGGCGTTGATGCCCGTGACCTGCTGGAGAATAGACAACAACACGCCAATGACCAGCACAACTCCCAAACCTCTAAACAACGCTGGTGAAAACCGGGTTTGACCTTCAGAAACGGATTGTTCGATTTCGGCGATTTCAGACTGAACCATAGCTTCATTGGCGTAGATACGGTGTAACACGGCAATGGCCTGATCTTTACGCCCTTTCATCATCAACCATCTTGGACTGTGGGGGATAAAAAAGAGCAGCACAAAAAACAAGCCCGCCGGAACCAGTTCCGACCAAAACATAACTCGCCACCCCTGGTCTGTGTTGTACGCATTAAGTTCTTGTATCTGGCCAGCCGTCATACTGGCTGTGTCACCTCCACCAATCAGATACGTCGCCAGAAAGACAACGAAAAAGCCCAGCACAATGGCGAGCTGATAAAGAGAAACCAGTCGACCCCGGTCTTTCGCCGGAGCAATTTCAGCAATTAGCATGGGGGCCGCCATGGAGGCCAACCCTATACCTACACCGCCTATAATGCGGTAAATAATGAGGGCCATGTATGAATCGGCGACGCCCGACCCCCAGGCTGAAACAGTGAATAGAAGTGCTGACAATATAAGCGTGTATTTGCGACTGATGGCATTTGTCAGATAGCCGGCAAACAGCGCACCGAAAAAACACCCGTATATTGCGCTCGCAACAGCAAAGCCCTGCTGTCCGCTGGTGAACCCAAAATACTCGGTAAAGTAAAGTTGTGTACCGCCTATGACGCCCGTGTCATAACCAAACAAAAACCCCCCAATGGCGGCGATTGAGGTTACAAGGTATATCGTCATTTTATGGCTAGCCATATATCTCTTCCTTTTTTACCGACGTTCGGCCACGAGCTGTGAAGAACGCTACTGTCTTTCAATAGAACTTGTGACTATCGCGGCAGTAACGTTCACGCCCGGCATACTATCAAGATAACACCGACGGTTCATCGTACTTCTACAGAATGGATACCTTTTCAGCCCGCGCGGTACACGGTTTCGCCGTGTGGTGCCAGTCTCAGGCGGCTCCGGTTTATTGCGGTTCTACACCTATATCGGTAACCTGTGGTTCACTCTTTCAAGGCAGTTTCTATTATCAAATGAACATTAATTTATCGGGAAGTTACGAGAACCGGCTAGCTCTGCTCGTTGCATTTCTCCTGTGCTGCTTACCCGCAAGTCACGCAACTGATCAAGCTTCCAGAGATTTGGACAACGAAATTTTCATACCCGAAAATGTACCGAGTTCGCAGCCCAATCTGCCGCCCATACCTTTTCGCGGACCGACTTCGGGCGATATCGAACTTGCCTTGCTGGATGAGCTGACAAGCACAAGCGACGCTCAAGGCTCCATGGCCTATGTGGCGGAGGTGGACGCGCGTTACCAGTTCTCGCAAAACCCCGTGACGGACGCAGACGGTTGGGGAGCGGTTAACACCACAGCTGCAATCAACGGATCATGGACACTCGTGTCTGACAGCTTATCAATTTCGCCGCTTGGCAATGACCTCGATGACTGGCAGCGTTTCCTGCAGGCTGCAACGGCAACAGCACAACTTGGCATTCCATTAGAGCTGGAAAACGGCACCTGGTTGGCGAAGACCCTGATCAATCTGCCGACTGGTCTCGATCTCATTATGAATCCACAGACCATCGTACGCTCCATGTTGACACCCGATATTACCCGAGTTGATATCGCTCCGTTTGTTGCCAAACCAGGATTTCTGGTTTTAGCGACAACAGTAGCCACACCCAATGAATTTGGATCGGCCATAATTTAGTCCATCGATGAAGTATCGGTAGGCGATATCGTCCGTATTTGGGACACAGCAACAGGCTCCGGATTTCATGGCAACACGTTTGACGTGCTCGCCGTAAACCTTGCGGCTAACGGCGCCTATGAGCTTACGCTCGACCGCCCAGTGCTCTACGACTTCGGTCCTGGCGATCGGCTCGACGTACTTCCCCTTCAGCCAGACATAGACATATTTGGAAACGGGGCTGTTGTAACCGGGTCCGCTTCGCGACTGTTCGAATTTTTTCAGGCTCGCGGCAGTATTGTCGACGGCGTTACGTTTATTGCAGACGATTCCATGCGTGACTTAATCGCCGCTTTCGATCTGTTTGGCCGCGACAATGAATTTCGTAACGTCGAAGTAATCGGCAACGGTTACGGTACCGTAGGACTTGCACTCGAAAGCCAGGAAAACTCACGCATCATCAACTGTAGGGTTTCGGGCGTTCCGGGTGTGGCTATTTCGTTATACGACAACGTTAACGCATTAGTCCGCGACACTATTTCAGAGAACAACGTGAATGGTATTGCGGTCACAACAGATGGAAACGTAAAAGGCTCTCTGGCTTCACTTATCGAAGGCGGCACCTACAGCAACAACTCGGCAACTGGCATTAGCGTTCATAACGGATCCATGGATACCCGCATTATCAATGTCACGGCTGCCAACAACCCGATCAACATCCGCATTGGTGATCCGGGTTCATTTGTCTCCTCGACTCAGGTCACAGGAAGCAGTCTTGCTTCGGCGCTATCCAGCGCGGTGACCATTTTAGGCACCGTCTCGGATACAACAATTGAAAACACAACTTTCGACGGCTCTCCCGTAGCCGTAAATCTCCGGCCCGGGGCCGATATTGATGTTGACGGATCGGCAAGCCTCGAAACCGCAGAAGAGGGACTCGCAATTGGTGGTTCTGCAGGCCGGGATACGATGGAGGGTGGTGACGGTCCCGACACAATCAACGGCAGCGGCGGAAACGATCGGCTGCTGGGGGGCGACGGTGACGACATGTTGAGAGGTGGTGAAGGTCAGGACGAACTCAACGGCCAGTCCGGTAGCGACACGGTAGACCATAACGGTGAGGCTAATCCGGTGTTTATTGACTTGGCTCTGGGCGTTGGCGCATGGAATTTTGCTGAAGGCGATACCTATACATCGATTGAGAACATCATAGGCTCCGAAAGTGACGATCGGTTGATTGGAGACGATGCCGACAACCGCATTGCCGGAGGCGCAGGTGCCGATGTAATTGATGGTGGACCTGGCTCCGACACGTTGGACTACAGCAAAGAGACGGCACCCGTGGCAGTTGATCTCACTCTGGGCACCGGTGGTTTGAATACGTCTGCCGGCGACACCTATTCGTCTATGGAAAACATTATTGGGTCCGGAGGTCCGGATCAGCTAAAAGGCAGCGACGAAGATAATCGAATCGAAGGTGGCAACGGTAATGATCTCATCAACGGAGCAGGAGGCACCGACTTACTTGTAGGCGGTGCTGGCCAGGACACGTTCGAATTTAGCAACGGATACGGTATCGATACGATAGCGGATTTCACGCCCGGAAGTGGCGACGTCATTCTGCTTTTACCCGCGGGTGTTCAGTCGTTCACCGAGGTCCGTGCAAACATGACCCAGATGCTGGACGACACCTTGATCGATCTTGGCAACGGTGACCGCTTGGTTTTGGCAAATGTATTGCTTTCCAACTTGAAAGCGACCGATTTTCAATCACTCCGCGTCGACGCACCTGAAACAACACCCGCCAGTAGCGGAGGCAGTGGTGGCGTCAACTGGATGCTTGTCGCTTTGCTTGCTTACTTAAACTTGGTAAGAAGAAAATCAATACGATTAGCTCGAAAAGAATAACCGGCTTATCTCGGAAAAAACACGCTCGCATCTGTGAACAATCTGGGGTTTGAGTTCCAGCTTCGTATTCGATCGCGACTACCGCAACTGGTTTCGCCTCGACCAGAAATAAACGGGCAACCCAACTGCGATTAGTAGCACGCCCCACAACAGCGTTTTAATGCCCGCTCCGGCCATCGCGACGATTGTGTAAGCAAGCGCAAGCACAACAATAATTAACCACGGGCGAAAAGTCTGCCTCGCGTGCTTAAGCTCGGCAAAAGCAGACACCGCGTAAGGCATAAGAACCGCGAGCGTTGAGATTGAAATAAGAAACGTAAACGTGGATACAAGCCCGCCGCTGTAATTAAATAAAAGCAGGCAGGTAGCAACACACGACGACACTATCAAAGCAATAGCGGGAGCTTGTCCGCCGTTCTTCTTGGCAAGAGCCGCCGGTGCAAGACCGTCAGTCGCTACAGCAGCCGACATTTGTCCACTTAGAAAAATGTTGCCGTTAAGAGATCCGGCCGTCGCAACCAGCGCTCCGATAGCGATCATGGGTCCGCCAATTTTTCCAAGTCCTCGGGCTGCGTCAGCGAATGGTGCCTCGGACGTGGCGAGAACGTCGACTGGCACAAGCATCATTACGGCCGCCGTAGCAGCTATATAAAGAGCGGCAACAGACAACGTGCCAATAATGACAGCGCGTGGAATCGTGCGCTTGGCATCTTTAACTTCCCCCGCCGGAATAAGACCCGCCTCCAGACCGAGGAACGCCCACATGGTTAAAAGGCCCGTCGTCGCTAAGGCGTCACTGAGGGGTAAATTCGAGGGATTAAACGGCGGAATATTGGTTGTAGATCCTGTCGCTACACCGAGCACAATAATGACCAGAAGCGGAATAATTTTCAGCAGGGTCATAACAAGCTGTGCGGAGGCGGCTTCCGAGACGCTTTTGACGTTAACCCCGGTGAGCGTCCAAATAATAGTAACAGCGACCACGGCCTGAATGACCTTGCTGTCACCCAAAACAGGAATGACGGCGCCGGCGTAGCCTGCGAACGCAACGCTTACCGCGGCGACAGCAAAGACGATGCTAATCCAGTAACTCCAGCCCACAATGAAACCGGCCAAGTCGCCGAACGCCTCTCGTGTGTATATGTAAAAACCACCGCTGCGCGAGGTGCGGCTGGCCAGGCGTCCGAGCACCAAAGCAATTGTGATGGCGCCGGCGCTGGTAAAAAGCCAGCCCAAAAAACTAACGGAACCATAGGGGGCAAGCACTGCAGGAAGTAGAAACACGCCCGAGCCGATCATAACGCCAACGCTCATCGCCCAGCATTTCCAAAACCCCATGGCGTGTGCGTGAGACGTGTCTAACGGTGTGTTCATGCTGACTGACTCATGCGGGTGAGAGGCTTAAGCTAACTGTACCAGCAATGTCACTTACAAAGGGGGCAGCTGAACTTCGGACGAGAGGGTCTTATCAAAAGGTAGCGCGTTTTGCTGCTATCACGCGGGTTTCTTAATCGCGTTCATAAAAACGGGAACACGCCGTTTATTTTCGCGACTTTGCGTCGGCGTGGTCCAAATAGACAAAACAGGAGCCACAACTAAAAAGGGCCGAACCGCAAATTACTTCGCGGTTCGACCCTCACTCTTAACAATTTCCAAGGTCAACCAGACGGCTGACGTTGTTTGTTATTAGCAGCAGCTTATACAGCGACTACTTTATTTGCACATGGGCCTTTTTGACCTTCGCCAACTTCGAATTCAACGGCCTGACCGTCGTTCAATGTTGCGTATCCACCGTTAGCTTGGATTTCTGAATGATGAACAAACAAATCTTTACTGCCGTCTTCTGGCGTAATGAAACCGAAACCTTTATCGGCATTGAACCACTTAACTGTACCTTTACTCATTTTCTATATACTCATTTAATTTGGTGAAATATAAAAATCATATTCGAATTCACCAGTTCGAATATCAATTTGAGGGCTAAATTTGCCCATATCTCATTTCCACTTAATAACATGGATTCACTCGCGGTGAATCGCTGGAAAGGACATATGGTTAAATTCGGAACCGATTCTAGGGAAGTTAGCGTAGAACCGCAATTATGGAGGGCGGCAAGGTCAACTGCGGCAACCGATCGTTTAGAGGGTACGCAGCGTTTAAAGTTCAATCCTGTCGTGGTCCGCCGCAGCCAACGAAACTTCAGATACTCGATCGACGTTTGATGGTAAGGGCTTGCAGGTCCTGTTTGCATAGAGCGTTCAAGTGGTTCGAAAAGGCTACTCTTGGTAACAAAGTGAGACACCAAAATTGTCGAGGACGCTCCCAAGCTCACGTTTATATCAGCTGACAGCGTTCCGATCCATGACCATCCAATTGATTTTACTCGTCTTTTTGTTAACGCACAGCATTGGGGCAGTGAATGCTCAAGCGTAAAAAAGACTTCGGCTACAACGCATGCAGGAAACGGTGCTTCACAGTGCATTCGGAATCAAAAAATTCAAATGAATCCGTGGGTTCTGCAAATGGATTCAGCTAGAACCATGTCAGTTGGCCGAATCGAAAGCGGAAACCAAACCGAAAGCAGAATCTAGTCATTGCGCTTTGCTCGATAAAACCGAACGTTAGAGACTGTTTAAACGGGTCGAACGTTCACTCGTCGAGCGCAAGAAAGCGCAAAATTAGTCGTTTTCGACCCGGGGAGTCAGCTCTTGCAAAAACGCGGTGGCTAAGACTTGTGCCGATTTTCGATCGTCTGCGTTTCTTACCCACTCTCGGCAATACCAGCATATTCGCTCAGCAACTGTGCCGCCTGATGATTCGCCCAACTTATCGCGAAGGACCAGAATTTGTCGCCCCAGCTGAACCAACGCATCGCTTTCAGCATCGGGCTGCTGCTTTCGGCCCGGAAGTGAATTGAAATCCGATGTGCAAAACACCAAATTGTTATTCCCCGCCGCCGCTTCTTTCAAATGAGGCACAATTCTCTCGCGCAGCTCCTCTTCCAGGCGATCGAGCTGAGAATACAATTTTGCTTTCGACACCATGGTTGCAGCTTAAGATATCTGGCGGTAAAGGTCAGCTATCAATTGCACAGACCCGCCATCACCTCGCTATCGCGTGACAGCACATAGAGTTGAATAAAATCCATAAGCAGAGGATGTTGCTTAACCTCATGAAAACAGATTACGCACTGCTCAACATTGAAGACAAATCCAGAATCGTCGAAATGGCCTGGGAAGACCGAACACCGTTTGAAGCAATACAATCGACGTTCGGGTTGGCCGAGGGCGATGTCATCAGCCTGATGCGTCGGGAGCTCAAACCTGGCAGCTTTCTACTCTGGCGTGAGCGAGTAACGGCCCGCAAAACAAAACACGCCGCGCTCAGGCAAGACAGCGTAAACCGCGGCTATTGTTCTACTCAATATAAAGCCCCACAGTACAGAGCCTCTCGACACAAATCGTCTCAGAACAGAAGTCGGTAGTCGTTTTGGAGCCCTGCCCAGCACATCCCGGGTAATCTGAGTACAATGTACGCATGGAATTAATCGTCTTCGACCTGGATGGAACGCTGCTTAACAGTCACTCGGAAATCAGTGATTACACGCGTGAAACCCTGCAGCTTTTAGCTCACCGCAACATCGCCTACACCGTCGCAACTGGACGCACGTTGCATGCGTCACGCGACGTTCTGGAAGGACACGGGTTCGTGCTGCCACACGTATACAAGAACGGTGTGGTTATCTGGCATCCGGAACAGGAGCACTTCAGTCACCATAACGTGTTGTCTAAAAGTGAAACGCAGTTGGTCGTCGACGCGTACACGCATTTTGACGTTACGCCATTCGTCTTCACGTTAGTAGGCAATAACGATCACGTTGTATACCACACGCCGACCCGTAACAGTGCGGAAGAATATGTTATTAACAAGTACATGATCGGTCGCGGGCTGATTGCCAAGCCCATTGAAGAAATATCCGATGACGCTGTCATTAGTAACATAAGCGCGGTAGGAGACCCTGACAAAATTCGCAGCATCACGGAGCGGGTTGAAAAGGAGCCCCATCTCATCGCTTATTCAGGCCAGGCAATGGAGGCCGAAAACCTGAGCTGGCTCGACGTACATCATAGTGACGCCAGCAAGGGTGGAGCGATAACCGCACTTAAGTCACTGTTGGGTCTTGAGCGCGTCATCTGTTTTGGTGACAGCGATAACGACTTGAGTATGTTCGCGCTGGCCGACGAAGCCTACGCACCAGAAAACGCCAAAGCACACGTCAAAGCAAAGGCGACCGCCACCATAGGTCATAACGACAACGACGGAATTGCACGGTTTTTGCGTGAACGATATGCGTTGGGCGAATAAGGTTTGGACAATATGTCTGTGCGTACCCCGGTTTCGCTACCTCACTGAACTTTAAGTTTAGGGGTCAAGTCTTCCCATATCCCAAGAGTTTAGGGGTCAAGTCTTCCCAATTTAGGGGTCAAGTCTTCCCATATCCCAATTTCGTTAGCTTGTAAATCTTACCGATACGGCAACTACTTCGAATTGGGATATGGGAAGACTTGACCCCGTTCAGAGGTTCATATTCAGGCTCTCAATGACGGACGCAGTCCGAAGATCACATTCACTTCACTGCCAGACATTGAACATGTCCATAGAAAAACGCTAACCCAAACCTGACGAGCGGTTTCAAGACAGTTATGACTAAGCCACAAGACAACATAAGCACAGCCGTTGCCCCCAAGACGACCGGCAATCCGGACGGAAAGGGAGCCAGCGCGTTCGCTCTTGACTGGCAGCAAAGCGCGCCGCGTGGCGTTGTGGCCAAACCGCGCACGCAGCTGATGGCTGAGTTCTTCACTTCCATGCTCATACTGTCGTCTTCGTTTAAGTTTCGCCCGGTTATGGGCGAGCTTTACTACCTCTACTGGATTAACGGCGAGTGGAGCTTGAGCCTGATTGCTCCTGACGAGTGGTCCGAAGAACGACGGTCAGCTTTTGCGGGAACGTGCCAGTTACAAAGAGACATCACGTGGACCATCGATCCATCCGATTTACTGAAAGAAAGAAATCCTGTTTCCGAAGCCATGGGCCGATTCTACGAAGCCTTTTCAGGTACGCTGGACACAGACCGCGTGCTTGAAGATGTTCTACCATTCTTTATAAAAGAAATGCCCTACTACCAGAGGCTTTACGCCAGCGGTTTGAGCCGCTCCATACTCGCCTCAATGAAACTCGGGGAACAGACCGAAACCAGCAGCAACGACTGGCAAGCCCTGCTACCCGGTAAGGGCGTCTTGTTAATCGAACATCGTAGCGAGCCGTAAGTCTGTTTATCGTTGGTACGGAATCGAAAAGACAGCCTCCCAAACCGTTGACTGATTCAAACAGTTGGTCAGTTAATACCGCTACAGAAAAATTTGCTCCCAAGCCTGGACCGCGCAATTTTTCTAACGGCCAGTCCGTGGCCGATAACTATTTTGTAGAGTTTTGATTATCTGCGTGCCTGGCCTCTCCCATAAGCTCGGCACGAGCTACCTGCATCATGATGAGTACGTTGCACGGAGGAAACTGTTCGAGCAACGAAATCGTGCGAAAGTTTATCCACTCGGCAACGGGGTCGAAACTGTCCCGCTTGATAAAAATAAGTTTCTTGAGACCAATCATACACTCGCCGTGCATTTTAGCCGCCTCCACGCTTTTGGCGTCCAGCTTTGTATCGCTAAACCGTTTAGCAATAGCGGTGTATGAGAAATCATCGGCTTGTACTGACTGAATCATACAAAGCGGCAGCAAAGCTGTAATTAAAAACCATCGAGACTTCATAGTAGTACTCCAGTGTAAACGGCTTAAGCATCTAGTCGGCGCACCACCATGGCATTTTCAATTTGGCGTGGCAAACCAGTCCCACGTTGCCAGAAACTGACCGCCTTTGAGACGCAGCCCGGAAGGATTGTGTAAATAGGATGTTGTTTCTACCGAGAACTCAGTAGATATACCCAGCACACCAAAGCCCTGAATCGGTATCACTTCGCCGGGATCACTGACGCCATCGGAGTTGATGTCAAACCACGCGGAAATACCCTCTAATTCTGTTCCGGCCAACTCGCCATCCGAATTGTTATCCAAAAGAGACAGTGCCTGGTAACCGTTAGCAAACGGGATTTTAAACGTATAGCTGCCAAACATGTCTCGGGCCGATTCAATTCGACCGTCGCCGTTTTGGTCGTACACCAGGAAAGCCGTCTCCGGTTTAACCCAAGGCCAACTGCTTCCCTGTCCGTAACCACTCAAATCGAATTTGACGTTGAGCGAGTTGTCAATTAGCTCTGAAAAATTGGCTCGTGGTGTAAGCGAAAACACGATTGGCGTAATGGCTCTGGCAGGAGGGATTTTCTCAAGCACGTCAAGGTGCCGGCGAACAGTTACGTACGCCAACTCTTCTTTAGGCGACGCACGAGTGCCCAGAGCACGTACATGACGTTCGTAAGCCTTGCCCGCTTCCCAGCTGACTAACGCACGCATGCCTCGCATGGGTACGTTACTGTGTGCTTTGTCTTTTTTGTATGCCGCATTGTGCGCCTTGAAATAGGCTTGCCTGACTTTGTAGGGAAAAACGTCGTCCATGCCTTTAATTGAATTCGAATCGGGTTGATCTCCGACGAAATCAAGATACTGTTCGAACAGGCTCGCTATGCCCAACAAGGCAAGAGCGTGATTGTGGTCGAGTTCAATCGCTCGTTCAAAGGCTTGTCTTGCTAGCAAGGCATGTTGGTGCAATTCTGCTTCAGACAGTCTGGGTGGCTCCCAGCCCAGTGTTTCCAACTCGATGGACTTGTCCTGAATCTCTTGCCGGAAGGCTTGTTTCTTTTCGAACTGCTCCTTCACGTCAAATTGGTTGGTCGGTTTAAAGCTGTCGTAAGCATCACTTAGACTTGTGAAGCCTCTTTTTTCGACCACCAGACGCTGCGCTTCTAAATACCTTAACGAATACGCGATGTCTTTCCGGCGTTGCTCACGATTGTATCCGCCTGCTTGATCCAGATAATAGCTCTGCACCGCTGGATACGAATTCTGATTGGAATGGCGGTAGGCCCGAACGAAGGACACCTCATTTATGAAGGCCAGATAATGGAGTCTGCCAAGCACGTAGTAGCCCAGAGGATCTTTACCGTTGGCGGCAATGCGCTTCTCGGTGTTTGCTATTAAACGGTCGAGCGGCATCGGCTGCGGCGACACAAATATGGCGTGACTCGTTGCGGAGACCAGTAAGCATAACAGTGCGCCAATCCGGTATATCAGTCTGTACGACACTCGTTTTTTTATACTCATTATAATTGGCCAATGCAGGTTTACTTCAGTATAGACGTCTTGGCTCCGACAACGTTTCAATTCATGACGGCCTTCTTCGGACTGATTCTATGCATGAGTCTCGACACTAAGCTCATGTGTCAGTTCGCTATTTCGCTGCGACTTAGATTGAGTTTAATGGAGCGAACGTCAGCACGTCCGATTTATTGTGTCTGATTTCCCGCGACCGCGTTTTCAATTTCGAAAATCGATTTCCAATAAGGTGACAGACTGAATCCACCATAAACTTCTCAAAACATGATAAGTCCTCGAAACCCTGTATGCTGGAAATTAGCCCGGTGTCAGCATATTGCTTATTTTGAGTCTAAAAGAGCGCGTGCGAAGCGACAGTGTCAGCTACAGCAAACCCGGTCATTTAATTTCACGAAGTCTGAAATTAATTGAGGGAATTGACTAGGCGTTGTCGCCATAACGGGTAGGCCTGATTCAAGCGAAGCTTGATCAGGCACATTTTTACGTAAGGGGGAACAAACTGTGATAAATCTACGCAAAAACGGTGCGTTGACCATGGCATTTTTAATTGCCGTGCAGCCAATGCTCGTAACCATTCCAGCTTTCGCTCAGGAAGCGCCGACTAACGACAAATCATTTTACGAACCGCACAAAGCCTTTGCACCTGAACAACTCAGCATCGAGGCTCTTGAGGCCCGCGGCGTTGATCTCTCGGGTACCTACGAACCAAAAGCAGTGGAAAAAACAAGCACGAAAGACAGACTACTAGGCGAAGATGGCTCACCTCTTCCCGTTTCACCACTCGCCAATTTGCCAGTACTTGATCAAAAACTGGAACAGAAAGTGGCTGCATCACGCGCTGATGAAAGCCTGCGAATTATCTTACATCTTGAATACCAGCCACATGCTGCTGTATTCCGTGAAGTCGAAAACTCCATGCGTGGCGAAATCGACCAGCTCGAAAGCGACCGAACTGCTTTTCTGAAAGCGCTCGGCAGCCAGCGTAACCTGGATGCGAATATCGACTCAGAAAACTACTCATCAATTAAAGCGCCCACTGAAGAAGAGCGCGCTATGCAAAAAAGTATTGGTGAGCGTAACGAAGCGCTTTCGTATCGCATGAAGCAAGAAGTCACAGCCCAGCTGCGGCAAATGATCGACATGGATCAGCAGCCCATTTTGGATGAACTAAAAGCTATTGGTGCTGACGTTGAATTTACCACCATTGCTGGCAACCTGATCGTTGCCACCCTTCCGGCTGGCAAGGTTAGCGATGTAGCTAAAATTGACGGCATTATGCGTATGGTCGAAGACAGCGTTATGGAAGGCCACCTGTCCAACGCTGCAAGAGCCACCATGGTTGACCCAAGCGACGTATCCTTGTCTGGCTTGTGGGACGCTGGTTTAACAGGCGGGATTTATGATCCCGGCATTATTGACTCAGGCATCGACCTCGCTCACCCTGCGATGACAGACAGCGTTGCACCACTGCGCGTTAACTTCGGCTCGTGGTATCTGGTCGCTGCCAACGGTAGCGCTGCTTTTGATGATGCGTTTACACAAGACGATTTGCAGGGTCACGGCACCCACGTGGCTGGTATTGTTGCCAGTTACGGATCACCTGGCGGAGCCGCCAGCCTCGGTATGTCACACGGCGTTGAGAAAGTGGTTAACCTGAAAGCCGGCTGGTTAAACACATCGGGTACATCCAGCATGTTCTGGTCAGACAAATACTTATTGGTTGACCGGGCTCTAAACAACGGGGACGCGTTAGTTGGTGACGGTAATTTTGCCGATGACGTTGACGGCTTTAACCTGAGCTACGGAGGCGCAACCACACTCGATGATACAGACGGAAGTCGCTTTTGGGATTCGGTAATTTCGACTTACTCCGATACACCCGTAACCATATCAGCCGGTAACTCAGGCCCAAATAACACACTGTTTAGCGACCCGGCTATTTCGTACAACGCCATTACTGTCGCCAACTACAATGACCGCGGCACCGTCAGTCTGGACGATGACATTATTAACGCTGGTAGCACCGTAGGCCCAACTGCAAATGGCCGTAAAAAACCTGACCTTGCTGCACCGGGCACCAATATTTCTGCACCAAACCACAATTGGGAGGTGTTGTTTGCACCTGATTTTGTCAACAAGACAGGCACCAGTATGGCCGCACCCATGGTATTGGGTGTCATCATGGACCTGATGGACGCGGGTGTGTTTGATGAGTTGGCACTGAAAGCGCTGCTCATTAACACAGCGCAGAAGAACCGTCCGGGAATGAACATAGAAAGTGATGCGGACGGTTGGGACCCCCAGATTGGTTGGGGTGTCATGAACGCCTATTCGGCGTACTTCCATCGCTTTGATACGTTTCAAGAATCTTTGGACCCACGCGATACTGAGAACAACTGGGAGTCGGGCGACTATCAGCTATACGCCGGTACTATGGAAGACGAAGGTGCTTCCGGTGAAGGTAGAGATCGCGCAACCATGGTTTGGAATCGTCAGGCCACCTATTTAGCTGGCGACACACCAGACGAATTTTTCACTCTCACCGATATGAACTTGCGTCTCTTCAATGAGAACAACAATATCTCGATTGACTCCGAACTGGGTGTCGCGGATAACGTGCACCAGGTACGCATTAATGCTGGTGCGCCTGAAACACCCGTTGTTGTAAAAGCCTACTCGTGGTCGACTGCATACTCTCATGGTGGAACGACCGAGCAAGTGGCCGTAGCTACTGAAGAAGGGTTCGTCCGCGTAGACTTTCCAACCGATTTTCAGGGCATTGCTGTATGGCCAGTTTCGGTGGAGCCAAGCGAGGTGTTCGACGTTACGTTTTGGCTGCGAAACGATTCAGACATTGCCAGTCACAACAACGTGTTTGACCTAAACCTTCCAGCCGGCTGGACATTAATCAGCGGTACTGACACGCAGAACGTGGGAACAGCTCTGGCGGGTGGAATAACATCGATGGTCTCGTACACTTTGCGTGCACCACCAGCACCAGCCGTAGGCGCTCAGACGTTTACTGTTGCGCACAGCCACTCTTCATATCTTGAGAACTACGGTAACTTTAACTGGAACCTGACGGTAACGGTTGAGGTGGATACCACACCTCCAAATCCTGATCCAATGACTTTTTCAGTTTTGCCAGACCAGGTGTCGACGGTTGCAATGGATATGGTTGCATCAAATGCCAGCGACCTTCACAACGAGATTACGTACTATCATGACTACACGAGTTCGCCTTCTGGTGGTGGCGGTGGTACCGACTCAGGTTGGCAGGCTTCACGTAACTACGTGGATAACGGACTATTCCCCAACGACGAATATTGTTACCGGGTATGGGCTAGAGATAGCGCTAACTTTCCGAACCTGACCACCCCTTCTGGTGTTGAGTGTGCTTATACCTCACAGATAACACCCGGAGCACCTTCATTAGGCGCTGTGACTACTACCTCAATTCAGGTTACGCCTGCTGGTCCGTTGCAAAACCTTGGTCTGGGTAGTTCTGGTCTTCGTCTGAGAAACAGCACCAACAGTTCTCAGTCGGCTTGGCAGCAATCTACCAATGCGTGGAATTCGGTTGGGCTCACTCCTGCTACCAAGTATAACTTCGTTGCTCAGGCACGAAACGGTGACGCAGATGAAACGGCCAATTCAAGCGCTGTCACGGGCTTCACACTGGCTAATCCACCGGCCATTGGCTCTGTAACGGCGGGCTCGTCCACAGCAGTCAACATTGTGATAAACCCCAACGGTAACAGTAATCAGGCTGAGTACTACATTGAAAACACTACAGCTGGAACCAACTCAGGTTGGATCTCAAGTACCAACTGGCAGTCGGCTGGTCTTCAATGTGAAACGCTTTACGCTTTTCAAGCCAGAGCCAGAAACGGCGCTGGCGTAGAAAGCATCATTGTCCCGTTTGGTGTTCAAACGACCGGTGATTGCACGCTTGATTCAGATAACGATGGCGTTGAGGACAGCGCAGATAACTGTACGCTCATTTCCAATCCGGATCAGCGCGACACGAATGGTGACGGTTACGGTAACGCCTGCGACCCTGACCTGGACAACAACGGCACAGTCAACTTTGTCGATATCAGCATTTTCAGCGGCCAGTTCCCGTCCGCCGGTGCAGACCTTGATGCTGACTTTAACGGAGACGACCTCGTTAACTTCGTAGACTATATATTGTTCACTACGTTCTTCCTGGACCCTCCTGGTCCAAGTGGTGTAGCACCTTAAGTCTGAATAGCAAGTAGTAGAAACGAAAACGGCACCTAGAAATAGGTGCCGTTTTTTTGTGTAAAGATCATTCTTACTCACTCTTCGTCGCCTTGGCTTTTCTGATCGGGAACGGTTACATCAGACTTGCCGTTTCGAAAGATTGATTAGTTGGTTAAACGATCCAGCTTGATCAACTGCCCCTGGGTACAAGCGCAAGAAGATTTAGTCCAAGTTCGTCAATCTGCATTTCGCTCAGCAAGTCAGGGCTTACGAACCGGCAACGAAACCAACTCCCATTCAAATGTCAGGGGCTCTGCTTCAAGAGTCTGCAGAATATCGCCACAGGCCGCCTTCAGTTCGGTGCTACTCGCTTGTTCACGCGTGAAATAGGCAATGACATTTTGATGGCCCTTAATCTCCACCAACCAGGTAACGGGTAAATAAGCTCGGACAGCGTGCAACGTGCTGACGAGTGCAGCCTGGTCGGTATGCAGCAAATTGATGACGAATACACCTCCCGGGGACAGGCACCGTTCAATGTCTGCGAAAAAACTTCCGCGGGAAGTACAGGCTGGCAGCTGGTCGTCTTTAAAAAGGTCACAAAGCACTAGATCGTAGTAACCCGATTCGTTTGCAATAAACTGCTCTGCGTCCTGTTCGTGAATCGTTTGTTCAGTAGGTAAAAAGAAATGCTCTTTTGAGACCGCAACAACCCTTGGATCTACTTCGACACTGCTCACCGACAGCGAGGGCGCAAAGGCACACAAACCGCGTTCGATAGCGCCTCCCCCCAGACCAAGGTTAAGCAGTCGTTCTCGACCAGACGTAAACGCCAGCCCCATTAACATTAAAACGATTGAAGGACTGAGCACTCGATGCGGGGCATTTACATCGACAAGCGACTGGACAGACGCGTCGTCCATCTGCAACCAACGATAATTCCCCGCCTGCCTAACGCGTAGTGTTCCCGACGGTCCGTCTAATTCTTGCAGAGTCTCGTACTCGACAGAAGACAACTGCTGAATTTTACTAACGAGAGACTCTTTCATGGTTGGACAGGCACTCTTGGTTGGATGACTCTCAGTTGGACGGCTCTCAATTGGACAGGGGCTCTCAATTGGACAGGCACTTAAGCTCTCTTGGTTGGATGACTCTCAGTTGGACGGCTCTCAATTGGACAGGCACTTAAGCTACCAGGGCTCTCAATTGGACAGACTCTCAGTTGGACAGGCACTTAAGCTACCAGTATTAATTGCCAGGCGAGCGCGAATCTATGATATTTCGACAGTTTCGCAAATTGCTAATGAGACCGCCAGAATCTACTCTGTCTTACATGCCCCAACCGAGAAAACACTTAGTGTGTACGGACGTAACCCCGTACTACCACATCACCACTCGCTGCGTGCGCAGAGCCTTTCTATGCGGTCAGGATCAATTGACGGGACAGTGTTTCGAACATCGTCGTCAATGGGTAGAGGACCGAATAAGGCTTCTGTCTTCTATATTTGCGATAGATGTCTGTGCTTTTGCTGTTATGAGCAACCACTATCATCTGGTCCTTAAGTTGAACCCGGCACAAACAAAACTTTGGTCAGACATGGAGATCGCAAAACGCTGGCAACATATTTTTAAGGGTCCTCTACTTATTCAAAAATACGCTCGGCAGGAAGCACTCTTACCTGCGGAGATAGAGACTATCAAATCAATTTTGGCAGTGTATTCACGGCGTTTAGGAGACCTGAGTTGGTTTATGAAATGTCTCAACGAACCAATTGCCCGTAAAGCCAATTCTGAAGATGGCGTAACCGGGCACTTTTGGGAAGCTCGATTTTCTTCCCAAGCTTTGCTTACTGATAGCGCACTGCTTACCTGTATGGCATACGTAGATTTAAATCCAATTCGAGCTGGGATTGCAACTATTCCAGAGGAGTCTCCTCATACCAGTATCTGCGAGAGACGAAGAGAGGAATGGCCGTTACATCGAACAATTATTAAAGTTGTAGAAGATCAGAACCTTACGGGTTTCGATTTACCAATCAAACCGCTGCTGGCATTTAGAGAGTCCAACCGCACTATAGGTGAGGAATGCCTCCCTATTTCATTCTTGGACTACACAGAATTGGTAAACTGGACAGGTCGTTCTGTCGTGACAGATAAACGTGGTGCGATTCGTGCTCATACAGAATCCGTACTGAAGAGACTAAATATAAGCAAGGGCCAGTGGCTCACAAATGCTACTAGATTTGAGTCTCATCACCGACTCAAGTCGGCGATGGTTTCAATAAAGAAATAATCTTAGCAATACCTAAAGCTTCAGGTTGAGCACCTGAGCAAAGAGTGTGCCCGGTTCAAACTAAACCTATTAATCTGGCTGCCTTATCCAATACCGTTCTCACTCCAAATTTGACACTTCCTGGTCAGTAACGAACCTATCCAGATAGATGCTGTGCCTGTCCTAACGAAATCGCTAACGAAATACGTCAAAGCGAAATCCTGTGCGAGCATGTGCCTGTCCTAGTGAAGGTTCTAGTGAAGGTTGGGTTTTGTGCAAAACATCTTTAGTTGCTCCAGAAGCCGCCGAAGTTCTGAATGCCGCTTCCATTATCGTAGCCTGTGATAAATCGTGTGTTCAGACCCTGGCTCGTCCAAGTATCGAAGTTAGTTTGGAATTGCGCGCTTGTGAGATTGTGGCGTGCCACCCAATTTGAGGGCACGACCGTGTCCCAAATCGCACTGAAACGCGGAGAGCCATTAACACTGTAGCCGTTTAAATAACTCAGTATCCGCCCCGCGTTTGTTTGGGTAGTGAAATTGGCTTGGTACTGCGCGCTAGTCATGTTTGACAGTGCTACCCAACCACCGACCTGTGCCTTGTCATAGAGCGCGGACACTCTAAGAGTCCCGTTACTGTCTTCGGCATAAGAAATGTGGCTCGCTCGATAGCCTTGGGATGCATACGTATTAAAGTTGGTTTGATGCTGTGCAGTCGTGGCATTGTGATAAGAGACCCATAGTGGACCAATGGGCTGCTCCACAAATATTGGTGCATACCGGATACTGTTACCCACCCGATAACTGTCCAGGTGCACAAGTCGACGGCCGGCCTGAGTCTGAGTAGTGAAATAGCTTTGATAACCCGAAGAGGTCAGATTGTGTGCACTCGACCAGGATTGAACAGTGCTTTTATTGAAAATTGCATTAAAAAATGTTGAGCCTCCGACCTGATAACCGTCTACCCAAATTGGTCGGTACCCGTTGGCTGTTAACAAATCAAACAACGCCTGATAATTTGCTGACGCAACGCCGTGACGAACCTGCGTAAAGCCTGTCAAACCAGGAGTGGTTACGGTAATCGGATAAGTGGCTTTCAACACACCGTTTACCCGAATTTCAAGGGTATGAGCTCCGACGGCATCTGAAGCAAACGTATAGTTCCACCACCAAAAGCTGTGACGCAATACGCCTGGCCAATCAATCGTGTTTTGCGTTACCACAGCGCCTGCTTTGAGAATTCGCATATTAACGTCGTCGCCGACTTCACCGCCGCCCATGGAGAGGCCGATGCCGAAAGTTGAGCCAGCCGCGACGCTGGTTACATTAGCCGCTGGATCTTTAATCATGTCGACGTTGTTAATAGGCGTGTCATACAACGTTGCATCCATGAAATCGATTAGCGTGTCGTAAACGGGTGGGCTAACCCACATGCCGTCAGCAAATGGTTCGACCACAACACCGTTTTCATCAAGAGTTTCCAAATGAAGATGTGGCGCAGTCGAACAACCAGAGCTACCTACAACACCAAGAACAGTACCCGCATCGACAACATCTCCAACGTTAACCACGACTGAGTCTTTCTTTAAATGACCGTAAATCGTTTTGTAGCCGTTAGGGTGCCCCACGGTGACGAAATTCCAGCTACCGGTACAACTGGTATTTCGATCGAAGTTGCCATCTTCAAATGCAAGCACTGTACCCTGGGCTACGGCAAGAATTGGGAAATCGTTGTCCATTTCGCGAAACGTGGGCACATCAATGTCAATACCCTGATGACCGTTGTAGCTCTTGAAACCTCCAGTAAAATCGGTGACGCCTGAACCAGGATTCAGGTCTACATAATTATTGATTACCCACTCATCTGCATCTTGGCCAGACATGGGCCACGCAAACGTCAGCTGTGCCGCCGGACAGGCAACTTGGCCTGCACACGCCATCCCGGATGGTCCCGGAGACTGTAGAAAGAAGTTTGGAAACTGGGCGATATCAACAAAATTGACCACGTTGTCGCCGTTAAAATCGGCATTCGGATTCCAATTGGACTGTCCGGGGCTCGACAAGAAAGCCTGACTCAGAATAGAGAAGTCCACGAAGTTTACGGTCATGTCATTATTCAGGTCGCCGTCACACACGTTACCGAAGCCGTCGCTGTCGGCGTCAAGCTGATTCGGGTTGGAGACTGTCCGACAGTTATCTTCATAGTCGTCCTGACCGTCCCCGTCGCTGTCCGGTCCACCGTTACGAGCAGCTTCAAGCGCATCAGGGTGCTCATGTTGCTTGGCGTCGCTTAATGCAATGGCTTCATCAAATTGACCGCTATCATGAGGTATTTGTGCCGAAACCTGCGACGCAGCACACACACATAACAACGTAACTAAAATCGATCTTGGAGTACGATTTGATGACTTCATTTTAACCACCCTTTATTCTAATCAATATTGGTTCTGATTCGGTTCTTGGCTAAATACCGAAAACCGATTCCCTACAATCAAGAGGCGATATTCCAAACCAATTAACCTCACGCCTAACCTTAAGCTAACAGAAAAATCGTCTGTCAACACGGTTTGGCCTAACGTGAGCAAATAAGAGTAGTTCTAAATTGAGCACAGCTCTGAATCCGTACAAATCTATTGGACAGGCACCGTCTACCTCAATCGATTGGACGGGCATAGATCACCTCTAAGACTAAATCAGAACCAATTTAGTTCGACGAGATTTACATGGCATGCCCAGAAGGCAAATTAAACTCTCTCAGAAAGCAAAAAAATCACTAAACAATTGATAGCAGTCGCAGGTCTGTGTGCCCGGTCTACTTGGTACAATTGAAATTGACAATCGGCATAGGGATGTTCGATCATCCGGCAATGAATCTCACACTACGCAGCCAGCGACTGGTTTTAACGCCGCTCTCTCTTGAAGACTTAGACCTAACCATAGAGATGTTCACTAATCCGGAAGTGGTCAAACACGCTGGCGGAGTTATTAGTGCTACCGAAATTACCCAAAAAATGTCAACCTGGTCAAAAAGAGGCGGAAATGGCTGCATTGGCATTTGGACCATTTCCGATATCGACACAGACGAGAAATATGGAAGCGTTGCACTACTACCGATACCAATTGAAGAAGACGACACGAACTACAGTTTGGTGATCCCCGGCGAGATGCCCGAAGGCGATATTGAAATTGGCTACTACTTAAAACAGTCAGCATGGGGCAATGGCTACGCTACTGAAGCCAGTAGACGAATTCTGCAGTTCGCGTTTCAAGAATCACCGTTACAAGAAGTGGTTGCAACGTTCGATAAGGAAAACCTGAAGTCGAGAAATGTTCTTGAAAAATCTGGATTCTCTGACTGCGGCACCATGCGCTGTTACGGCGAAGAAGGTTTGAACTTCCGAATCACTCGTGACCAATGGTTAGAGAAACAACCCGTCTGAAACGAGCAACGTAAACCGCGATTGTACTTCTTGTCTCATGCAAGAAACCAACCAGTTCACGATAATTCGAGCTCTAACTCTTTTTCAATTTCTAGTATGTGTTTAAGGCGAAGGAATACCATAAGTATCGTGAACTGCGCTTGCAACACCGTTTCCGTTAATCACAATGATCACAATATTATCGAAGTCGTCTTCGTTAATAGGCTGTGGAAGGCCTGCCGGTAACTGTGCACCAAACGCCGACACAATGTCACCAACCGTATTGCTGTGCCCAACAATAAGCACAGCCTCACCCTCGTGACTATTAAGAGCGGTGTTGGCAACGGTCGAAGGGTTTGAGTAAATAGTGACAGGTACACCCTTGAGTGTCGCTAATGGCTGAGCCGTTTGCCGTGTACGCTGTGTGTTTGTGGAATAAACCCCGGTAATGTTCACACCGGCAAGACGATCCCGAAGAGCATTCGCACGCTGTTCGCCGGCGGCTGTTAGCGCAGGATTGGGTCCGCCCATTTTCTCAGCATGTCGTACTACCGCGACGACCGTGTAAGGCCCGGCGCATCCGCTAAACAACAGAGTTATAGCCAGAATCAGGCAAAGTCTTATATTCATTTTATTTCCTTAAACTTGTTCTCTTAATAATAGCGGCAAAACGCTTCTAAAAACCTCGCGATAAAACGAAAAATACAGATCGCAAGCGTTATCGAACGACCAAGTAATTAGCTATGTTAGATTTACGAGCTCAGCGCCGCTACGATTATAGACAACGACTTCTACGGAGAGAACAATGGACGAAACCACTTATCCTGGTCTAATCAAAATAGGCAGTCGCGGACAGGCCGTTCGCCGGTGCCAGGAATGGCTGTCGCTTCGTGGCCTCGGCCTGATGGTCGATGGTCACTTCGGCCAAGCCACAAAATTTGCAGTAGAAGTTTTCCAGCGCAAACATGCCTTGCCTATTAACGGCCGCATTAACAGAGCTACGTTCGACTCCTTAATCTCTCCGCTAATCTATACAATGATGCAAAGTGGAACTAGCGGATCATTGAGAAGAAAGATTCTTTACTACGCAAAACGTCATCTGCGTCAACACCCGCGAGAAATCGGCGGCCAAAATCGTGGTCCATGGGTGCGTTTCTACATGGACGGCAACGAGGGCCCTACCTGGCCATGGTGTGCCGGTTTCGTAAGCCTGGTTATGGAGCAAGCCTGCGAGGAACTGGAAATTGATATGCCCATTACACCGTCAGTGTCGTGCGACTATCTGGCGGGTTCGGCCAAGAGAAACAATCGGTTTGTCGATACCCGACGCGGCGATTCTTTAGACGGCGTTCGCGCCGGCGACCTCTTTCTGAGTCGCAGAACCTCAACGGACTGGGTTCACGTAGGCATTGTCAAAAAATTAAACGAGTTTGTCATGTTAACAATTGAAGGAAACACGAACGACTCAGGCGATCGCGAAGGTTACGAGGTGTGTCAGCGAATCAGAAGTTTCAAGGACAAAGATTTTATTCTGATGCGCTGACGCGGGTTCACCTGATGTTAACAGTGCCCAACTGGCATTCGATTTGCCAGAAGCATTTGATAAGCAATATCGCCTCTAGTTGATAAACTGTGCCTCGCAATCCTGAGTCGGGCTACAACCAATCCATGACGTTTCATTCGACTCCACCACCGGTTTTAATTCTAGGCTGCGGCCGAAGCGGAACATCTATTTTTGGTGAGTTGTTTCAGGGTCTGGGCAGCTATGAATATCACAGCGAGCCTGATTTTGCCGATATGCTCACGGCGTTCGGCCCGTCTAAAGCTGTAAAAGTACCAACTGAGTCAGATGATTACCCGGCAGATGCCGGGCTGTCTTTCCCGCTAGACACCTTGTTGGATAAACAGCCTTCAGTAAAGATTTTCTGGATTGTCCGCCATCCGTTCGACGCTATTTCTTCACTACGAATCGGCATCGGCAAAGGTTGGAGCCACCACCCGCGTCCGTCTGACTGGGAGAACTGGCTGGGTCGCTCGGTTGTAGAGCAATGCGCGCATCATTGGTCGTACATTAATAAATACGGGTACGAAGCGGTTCGACACCGAGCAACTGTGGTTCGTTTCGAACAACTAATTGCCTCTCCGATAAGCTTCGCAAAAAATATTTGCTCCAATATAAACCTAAACACGGAACATCATATTGAGACGTTGCATACATGGGCCAATCGTGTTCAAAACACAAACAACAAACAATTCGTCGAAGCTGTTACATCACGACCGCATTCTCGGCCGGATCATAAAGTAAGAGTTGACCGATGGCGAGAGAACTTAAATTCTTCTGAAATCCACATCATTGCGAAGATAGTCGAACAAGCTAATGCACCGTTTAACTACTCGCTTACAGACGATCGTAAGCGAGAGACATAGGATATTACAGTAAAACCGGGCGCTGGTCTTTGTGAAGCCAAGCGGTTCCAACTTCGGTACGAGCTGTTATTTCAATGGCAATTAGCAGCGTTATAACTATTGGTGTAACCCACTCGGTCCAACTTGTTGCAAGAATTGATCGCGAAAAATAGTCAAATCAACTCCGTTTACCACCCCATCAGAATTGAAATCGCTAACCGGTACTTCTTGTAAGTAGTGACTCGAGAAGATGGCTAAATCACCAAAATTGGTGCGCCCGTCATTGTTAATATCAGTATCACATCGATTACCGAAACCATCGTTGTCAGCATCTATTTGAAGTTCGTTAGCGTGCGCAAGGCAGTTGTCCCGAATATCCTCGACACCATCACCATCGGAGTCTGGAAGGTTAGCAACAATAAACACGTTATCACTCATTTCCTCGCCGACATTTGTGTTCCGGCGAATCACTTCAGCAAGAGTGGACGATTCGACTATGGCGAGTTCCCGTGCATTCATATCATATTGGTACCAAAACCTGTCGCCGTCACGAAGTGCTATAAATTGCTTTCGGATTGTTCGGTACAAAAATTCGCCAACCATTGCACCCGGCATATGATCTTCGGCAAGGCCTCCCACCCAGACATCAATGTCGTCGATGCTTGAATAGGCTGAAGATAGCGTAAAGGCGACGACTGGATCAGAGGTGATGTCTTCAACCGACGATTTTGGACTGAGTCCCATAGCGATCCTTACCGGATTATATCGACCAATTCCGTGTTCTCTGCCACGCTGAATATTCAAAGAGACCAAGTCCAATCCGCCCGCCCCCGGAGGCCCGAATAAAAAATTGCGAATATCATCAATTACAAATGCATCAACAGACTGACACACTTGGGAGGACAAGCCTCGAAAAATGGCGTCAAGACTACCGGGCTCTGTCACCACCACGGGAGAAAAGAACGCATCTCTTAAATCAAGGTGACCGCCGAAATATTCTTCGCCACCTGCGTCAACTCGCAACAACTGCGGACTGAGCGTACTGTGACCAAAGCGATAGGCGGCCGTTGAAAATACGTTGCTAATCGCTGCGTTTTTGTTGGCGTTATATCCTGAGTAAGGCGGCAGGGCATTAGCGCCAAGAAGCGTAGGCAAAAATTCCTCATAGGTAATGTACTGAACGATTCCGCCAACCATCCGCCGGGCTTTTTGATATATTTCTTCGCCGCCAAGCTGCGGATTTTCAGTTGCTAACATATCTGCAAGACGATTATGTTCTCTCATAAACAGCGTGTGCATTGCTGTTAAACCAAGCTGTTCATTGGCGCGTACGTCACCCGATAAGAATAATTCGCTGCCGCTACCACCCGCGTTTGGAAAACCATTGACGTTGTATGGCAGGAAGTCGCCTTCACTGCTTTTAAGGCGACCAGTGCCGTCATTAGTGCGAAGCTCCAAGGCTCTGACAGGGTTACTGCCATACACATTCGACGCATCAATCCAGCTCGAAATTTCATTCACCTGTAACCTTGGATTGTCAGTAGAACCGCCCGTGCTCAAATCGTAAATAGATCTGTTGAACGGAATACTTTGCGTTCCAGTGCTGTCCGGGTCGAACCAGGGGTCACCAGTTGGCACTTGAATAGGCAAAGGTTCAGGAGGATCAATACCGTCCGTCAGATCGATATCGTGGTCGAGAAACTGTCCCCACTGCCATAGAAAGTCAGAGGCATTGTTATCGTTGGGTTTCGAATACGCCTGATCAAATACCAAATTGCTAATGAGTCGTGGTGAAGGCAAGGTTGCATCGTTTGGCGTTTGCATACCATCGGCATAGTCAATTTGCGTCCACCTTACGAGAGCCGTTTCGGCCATACCCATTTCGTCGTTCTCAATGTTGTTCCCCTGACCGCTGTAAGAGCGATAGCTACCGGAAATGTGTCCCGGATCATTCTGGAGATTCGGCCTTCCTGCTCGTTGAACTCCCCGACTACTGGAAACCTCTGTGACGTTGGCCGCGTTGGACCCGGAGGAAGTCTCTTCGACAGCAGCTGTAGCCACACTTGAAAGAATTGCCAAGGCTAGTACTGGTGCCATCCACAGGGGGTTCATACGTATAAACATGACCGGTTTTCCAAAAGTTGAGTTAGGCATTTCTTCTCAGCCAGCTATTACACGTGTCGCGTAATGATATTACGCGTCTTAAACGCGCTCGCATTTGTCGTCTTTTCGACAGAGCTTGAAGGACCGTAACCGACCTAAAGCCTATTGTTATTGATGCGTTGTTATTGGCTTCGACTTTGCTTTTTGTTGTTAGACGGCTTATGTATCCGCCTTTCTTGATTAACCCGTAAGATATCAACAGACCGATTCTATAGCAATTGTCGTTCACACTATTTGACACCAAACCCGGAAAATTAGACCCGGTACGAACCGGGTCTACAACGTTATGGTACATTCTCAGCGGAAGCTGCTTTGGCGGGATCATACAAAGCAAACCACCCCATAATATTATCAACCTTCGCAATCAAATTACTCGGACGAGATGCAATAGAATGCGAAGCGCCGGGAACCGTCACCAACACCGTATCAACTTTTTGCAATTTCAACGCTGAATAGAACTGTTCAGACTCCCAGGCAGGTGTTCGCCAGTCTTCTTCACCCACCATAACCATGGTGGGCGTGGTTACATTTCCAACCAAAGAAAGCGGCGACTTGCTCCAATAAAACTCTTGATTTTCCCACGGTGGCATACCCATCCAGTGGCGGCTTACAAAGGCTCCAATGTCCGCAGACAGCGCCATGCTGGTCCAGTTAATCACCGGCTTAATTGTGGCTGCGGCTACAAAGCGCTTGGTTTTACCAATAGCCCAGGCTGACAAAACGCCTCCTCCGGAACCGCCAGTAATGAAGAGCCGTTTGTCGTCCACGTAGTTACGTTTGACCAACTCGTCTACAACCGTCATCAAGTCTTCGTGATCAAAACCGGGATACGCCTTGTCAATTAGCTGAGCGAATTCCTCACCGTAACCTGTGGAACCGCGAGGATTCACATAGACCGTAACGTAACCCTCTGCCGCGTAACGTTGAATTTCAGCTGAGAAGTTTGGCCCGTACATTGAAAACGGTCCGCCGTGAATTTCAAGAATAAGCGGAAAGCTGCCGTCGTCTTTGAATCCTTTGGGTAATGCGACCCAGGCTTCAATTTCGCGTTGGTCGTGTCGAGATTTGACCTTAATCTCTTCGATCGGAGCAATATCCAAATGTTTCAACACATCGCTGTTTAAGTCGGTGAGTGTGCGGCTTCGTCCACCTCGATTAATCGCAATATCGGCCGGTTTAACCGCACTGGCCTGTGTGTAGGCCAAGACGCCGTTTGAGCTTGAAAAACTGCCGGAAGCATAGGGCCTGCCAAGCGAGGTACCACCGACATCCTTTACAATCGTTTCAATATCACCGGACACCGAAAACGACACAACGCTCACTTCACCATCAACGCCCACCTGTGCGAGAAGGCTTTTGCCATCACTGGACCACTGAAAATTTCCAATCGACCGGTCGTACTCGTCCGTCAGATTTCGAATGTTAGAGCCGTCTGTATCCATCAAATACAGGTCACGTTGTTGATACGCCTTTAACTTATCGTCGTAGCCTCCAAAAGCAATCGTTCTACGATTTGGACTTACTTTGGGAGAGTAGTCAGGACCGTCTCGAGTGGTTAATGCTGTTCGAGTCAGGTCATCCAGGTTGACTTTGTAAAGCTCTGACTCGATTGGATCAAGATTCGCATGATCGACGTCGTTACCCTGCACAACCAAAGCACTGTTCGATAACCACGACGGTGCCGTAAAGCCGTTGTCACCGTGAGTGACTTGTCGGGGCGTTCCGCCACCGGCGCTCACAGTAAAGACATGGCGCACGCCTTTTTCAAGATAGCCCGCCCCGTCACGACGAAAGACTAAATCGTCGTAAACATTGACAGGCTTTGCCCAAGTAGCGCCTTTGGGTGCTGCTAACGGTTTAGTAAAAGTGGTTCTTGGTGTTGGCACTGACATGGAAAAAGCAATGTGCTTGCCGTCGGGAGACCAGACAGGTGCCGCCGGACTGCGCTCTAACTGAGCAATCGCGAAACTCTCTCCGGAATCCATGTAGCGAACGCGCAAGCTTGGTTTGCCGTCTACTGATGTCAGGTAAACAATACGGTCCCCGGTAGGCGACCATCGAGCAGACGATACCGAACGCTTACCCGTAATCAGCGGTCGGTTCACCCCGTTACTGGCGTTAATCTGCCACAAATTGCTTACAACTCTGTCGGTGAATTTATTCATCGATTTACGAGCGTAAATGATCGTTTTACCGTCTGGCGAAACCTGCGGCGAATCGGCATATTCCAAATCGAAAACACGTTCCGACGTAAACTTACGCGCGTCAGCCTGACCTTGTTCAGGCGTGTCACTTGCTGAAACGACAGGGCTGACGGCTAACGACACAAACAGAGTAACCGCAGAAGCGGCTGTTTGAAACGAGGTGGTCTTAAGCATGGCGTGTTCCATTCTCTTATGCTGTAAAGGAAGTCCTGTTTTAACAGGAAAGCGGTAATCTATTCATAACCTTTTCAAACCTGGCTCCAGTAGGCCGACAGGCATTCTGGTTTTGATTTAAAAGAGTAGACTGACTACAAACAGTTTCATCATACGTTGGTTTTCGCCCGAACGGCAAGGCGGATAAGAACGCATATTTAACGCTAACCGATGCGATAGACGGCGTAATCTTAGGCTGCCGTATAGGTTGCCGAGTGAACTGGCGTCTGGCCAAGGTCAGTTTCGCAGTCTTAGTATCTTTTTGCTTGTAAACTGTATATCGACCAAACAGAGTATAGCCATGATCAGACTTTTAGCTTTCTCGTTAATTTTTCTTATTACCAGCTCTTGTACCCAAACAAATGTGAGTACAAAAGTTCTCTTCGTTACAACAAACGTTAGTCAAATGAATGGCGAGCCAAATGGAACTTACCTGATCGAGTTAGCTGTTCCATTCAACCTGTTTGTGAAGAATAAGATTGACATAGAAATCGTATCGCCGAAGGGAGGTGAAATACCGATTTATCATAACGGTGACACGTCTTCCGTCGTACAAGCGGTAGTTGATAGTGCTTTGTTCAAAGCTAAAACGAAAAACAGTCTGAGTCCTGAAGAAGTCAGAGCAACAGAGTATTCAGCTGTTGTAATCCCAGGCGGTTACGGCCAGTTCTGGGATACGCACAAAAATACAGACCTCTTGGAAATAATAGCGGATGTCCATGAACAAGGCGGAGTAATTGGAACGATTGGCCATGGCACTGCGACCCTGATTAACGTGAAGCTTAAGTCCGGAGACTATCTGTTCAAAGACAAAACGCTTACGAGTTTTCCATCCTGGAATGAAAAAAACGTCATGAAGCAGTCCAATTTCGGCGACCTGCTTCCTTATGACATGGAAGTTGAACTTCGAAAAAGAGGAGCTGACCTAAAGGTATATGACCACGAAGCAAAAACGAACTACGAAGTCGTAGACGCTAAAAACAAACTCGTGACGGCGTCTTTTGCTGGCAGCGGAGAGTTTTTAGCTGAAGAAATAATCAAGCTGATTAACAGCCCAAACTGACAAACCGTTTACTTTTGATAGTCGAGTAGCTGAGTGTTTTCGTTTCCACCTGTCATTGAACGAAGAGCCTTAAGCTTGGCAAGCGAACTTGCATCACCTTTCAAATAGGCCGAAAAAAACAGCAGCTCCCAGCCATTGCGGTCTTTCCAGGAAGCGGCCTCAAATACGTGGGGCTGACCTACGAGTTCCACTACATAAGTTGGACCCGACAGTTGCTTCATGGCCGGCAGAATAAGCGACGCTGGAGTATCCGTATCGTTGGTACCAAACAAACACAGGGTGGGCGTCGTGACCTTGCGCAACTCTGAATTAGAGTGGTCGAATGCAAAAACGTCCAGTCCGTGTTCCACGTTCCCTACCCAGGGTGCCGCAATAACATTCGCTTTGATACGTTTATCAGTAACCGATGCCGGGTTGCCTTGATGGCGTGCTCCAGCTAGCGCAAGGCCCGCGTAACCCCCAAGACTGTGTCCGGTAAGACCTATATTGTCAGTGTCAATATGAGGGCCAAACGTGTCACTTTGCAAAATTGAATCGATAACTTCTTTGGTGAGAAAAGGTCGCAGGAACGCTGCGTAACGAACAGGGTTGGCCTCGTCGAGAGTACGATTATCGCCATAGTTTACGACCGCGACGATATAACCGTGACTGGCAAGGTCATGAGCGTGTTGAATATCGTAAATTCCGTGTGCTGAAAAACCGTGCACAATAAGAATAAGCGGATAACGTTCGTCTGAATCGGCGAACTCGGGCGCCTCCCCGTCGTTCAGCATGTCCTCGAATATACCGTACGCACTGTCGTGATACGGAAATGCGTAAGGGTTTTTCGTGTGCCCAACGCTAGAAGGATAAGTTAAAAAAGTAACAACCGGAAGGCTGCTACCACTGGCAGAACCATAGAGCTCGGTCCTGTCGGGCACCTGTACGGCATTAACCCAAACAGATTTCGGATGTTCAAGAACGTCGCTCACGAAACGGTGTTCAACAGAACTATTTCCTCGACCCAACAATAGTTCATGCATGACTTGGTCATCACGAGCGAACGACGTCGCTATTTCCATATTGGTGGAACCAACTGGATAAGGCCCTCTCCCTATTGGGGTAGCCTCATTATGAGCAGGCATGTCATTCGGCAGACCCTGTTCAACGTTGGACTCCATGTTCCCTCACAGTAAAGCTATAGCAGCTAGTGCCGGGTTTAAGTGCAGACTCACTCGATCAGGATTCGCTAACGGTTGCTCGATGTATACCGCCCTACTACACCGGACAGACGTCGTAACAGCCACTTGGGTATGGCGCGACCGGTTAGCGTAGTGGCCAGATTCAACGTTCCAGGCACGCAAATTACGTCGCCCCTCATGCAGGCCTTGTAGCCCTGGGAGGCAACGTCATAAACATCGCCAATCAAAAAAGCCGGTATTTTTTTCAAGCCGCTGCTTTTCTCCTGAGCGCTACTGACCATACCCGTGGCCGTAATGCCGGGACACAAAGCCGTAACGGTAACACCGCTGCCAAGCAATTCTTCCGCCAGTGATTCTGAAAGAGACAAGACATAGGCTTTAGTCGCGGCATAGGTAGCGAGCCCGGGTACCGGTTGAAAGGCGGCGATGGACGCGACATTTAAAATGCGCCCTTTCCCGCGCTCTACCATTGGCGGCAGAAAATGATTCAGCATATTGGTCAGGCCACTGACATTCAGGTCAATCAAACGTTTGTGATCGGATTCAGGCATATCGACAAACGGCTCATGCTCCAGAACTCCCGCATTATTAACGAGCACATCAATATTGATATTCTGTTTCCGCATGCTGGCGGCTAGGGTCTTACCTGCGGTCCGGCGCGACAAGTCAGCAGGCTCCACCCAGACATCGATTTTGTATTCTCTCTTAAGTTGTTTGGCCAGTTTCTCCAACTTTTCCTCACTGCGTGCAACCAGCACAAGGTCGTGTTGACCCTTGGCGAACAAGCCCGCGAGAGCTTCCCCGATTCCGGACGATGCACCTGTAATCATTGCTGTTGCCATTGTTGTTACACCTTTAGAGTGACGCGGAGAGCTTGAATAAACTTGTCGGGAGTTTTTACTGTACAGAGTTTCACTGAAACTATCTTGACGATAATATTATTAGTACCCAGTCAGGGCAATCTAATAAGTCGTATTTTCTTCGGTAGGAGCGGCTTCTAGCCGCGATGAAATACGCCGCTTTGTTGCATATTGAAACACCTTATCGCGGCAGGATGAACCGTGCAGCTTGTCTGGCAATCGGCCGAACAAACAAATGTCCTTAGTGTGCCCATACGTGGCCGCACCCTACTTGGCCCGAGGGCCCAATCCTGAAAACATTCTTTAAGCGCCCAGAAAAGAACGCGCATGCAAACGTATACATTATTCTTAAGCTGGGTAGAATGAAAACATCATCGCATCACACACTTTTAGCTAAACCGGGATTCGAACATGACAGACACTAACAAGCCTTCCGCCTTCACACGCTGGGCAGCGCGCTTTGGCTGGCTTTGCCTGCTATTGGTACCGCTTTCAGTCGCCTCGGTACACTTTGGCCTGCTGCCTTTCGAAATTGGACTCTCGGTATTCGCACTGGCCTGTCTGCTCGCCCTGGTGATTTTACTGGTTCTGGTTATTGCTCTTTTGATTCCGCGTCTCGGCACACAGCGCAAAGTTAACTTAAAGGCTATGTTGCCAGCTGTAGTCCCGGCTCTACTGCTGGTTGTGTTAATGGGCTCAGCCGGCGATGCTCCCGTAATCCACGACGTCACAACCGATACCGAAGAGCCTCCAGAGTTTGTCATGGGAATTGCCCAGCGTGGCGAAGAGTCCAACACTCTTGCCATCAAGCCAGATTATATTGAGCAGCAAAAAGTACATTATCCAGAGCTGAAAACGTTGAAAAGCTCACTAAGCGTGAGCGAGGCGTTTGCTCTGGCCAGCTCTGTGGCTACAGAACTGGACTGGGAAATTTACAATAGCGACCCCGACGCAGGGCTAATTGAAGCCAGCTCTACATCGTTTTGGTTTCGCTTTGTAGACGACATCGTTATCCGCATTCGTCCGGACGGCGAGGGCAGCGCTATCGATCTTCGTTCGGTATCACGCGTCGGTAAAGGCGACATGGGTGTCAATGCCAAGAGAATTAACGCGTTCTTGAGCGCTTTTCAATGCTGATTCAGATACACCGGTCTCATCAACAATACCTCGACGCCGGTCGATACAATTAAGTGACATAACATCGCGAAGGTACTATCGAGACCGAAACGAGTTCAGAATGAGTGCCCGAGAAGTTTGATCACGCGGTTCACGAAATTCAGGCAACCCTGGCTCCATCGTCGTCTGGCCGTCGCGAGGCTGGTTGTAATAGCTTTCGAACAGCCGATCCCAAAGCGACAGGTTAAACCCAACATTACGATTGGCCTCAACCGGGTGAACAGAATGTTGGATGCGGTGCATTTCAGTCGTAACCGACAGCCAGCGTAAACGGCAGCTACAAGCGATAAATTAATAGCGCTGCGACGCCAGCCTCCCGGCACATCGCGACGCGGTCGCACTCGCTGCACAACGAACAACAGTGCGAAAACAGCTAAAAACGCGGCAAGTCTTACCTATAATAGTTCGTTAAACAATACCCGCGACGCGCTTAGCCGTCTCCTGTTTTCGCGTTGCCGCCACGCTGCCAGTCAAAGAACCGCCGCACATATTGAAGCAGCCTCTCTGGTTTGTTGGCACGCTTCCACTCTCCCGCAACGTATTTATTCGCTTCCATCATGGTCGGATAAATATGAATAGTGCCGAGCAGCTTGTTAAGGCCAAGGCCGTGCTTCATGGCCAGTACAAACTCGGCAATCAGGTCGCCGGCATGCGCACCGACAATAGTAGCGCCCAGAATCTTGTCGCTGCCCGGAGCGGTCAGCACTTTAACGAAACCGTGAGCCTCACTGTCGGTAATCGCGCGGTCGAGATCGTCAATGCCATAGCGCGTTATTTCCACCTCAATGTCCTGTTCTTTCGCTTCCGTTTCGTTCAAACCAACGCGCGCTACTTCAGGACTTGTGAACGTACACCATGGAATGACCCGGTAGTCCACGCGAAACGACCAAAAAGGTCGAATAAGTGAATTGACCGCGGCATACCACGCCTGATGAGCCGCCACATGAGTAAACTGATACGGCCCGGCTACGTCACCGCACACCGAAATGCTGGGGTAGTTTGTGCGAAGAAACGGGTCAGTTGTCACGGTGCCATTTCTTTCAATTTCTACACCAATATCTTCAATACCGGCCGCATTTCCGTTTGCCCGGCGACCCAGAGCCAGCAGCAAACGATCGAATTCAAAACGTACTTCCTGGCCGTCTTGTTCACAGACTAACGTGCCGCTTTTTCCAGTGCCTTCGGCGCGTAGGGCTTTAGTAGATAGCGCAACGTTTACGCCGTCGCCATTGCGAAGCGACTCAAGAACCGCGTTTGCCGCATCGGCATCTTCGCGACCCAGTAGCTGCGGCGCCATCTCGACGAGCGTCACGTCGCTACCCAGTCGGCTGAACGCCTGAGTCAATTCACAGCCAATCGGACCGCCTCCGAGCACCACCAGTTTTTCAGGACGCTCTTTTAAGTCCCAAAGTGTGTCGCTGGTGATAAAATCGATTTGGTCAAAACCGTCAATTGGCGGAGTAACAGGACTTGATCCAGTTGCAACCACTATTGATCGCGCCGAAAGTCGTTGGCCGTTTACTTCAACTTCCCAAGGCGACACGACCTTCGCCTCACCGGCAATGCAATCAACGCCGAGCTTGGTGTAACGCTCTACAGAGTCGTGCGGCTCAATTTTGGCAATCACGTCGTGAACGCGTTGCATGACATCAGCGAATTCAAATTCCGCTTTCACTGAACGAATGCCGAGCTTCTCGCTGTCGCGCGCCGCAGCCAGTAAAGAGGCACTCTTTAGTAACGCTTTGCTTGGCACACAGCCAGTGTTAAGGCAGTCACCACCGAGTTTTTCACGCTCTATCAGCGCTACTTTGGCGTTAATAGCTGCTCCAATGTACGAGGTAACAAGACCAGCCGACCCGCCACCAATCGCGATCAGATTGTAATCAAACTGTTTGGGGCGATTAAATCGCGCTCGGACGCGACGCTCTTGCAGCCAGGCCAAACCCGCCCGCGCGATAAACGGTAGTACGCCCAACAAAACGAATGCGCCAATTAGCGACGGCGAAAGAATATCGCCTGCAGATGATACCTGGCCCAGCTGTGTTCCCGCGTTCACGAACACGAGCGTTCCCGCCAACATGCCAAGCTGACTGACCCAGTAGAACGTCCAGGTTTTCAGCTGAGTCAAACCAGCCACCAGGTTAATCATGAAGAACGGAAAAATAGGTACAAGCCGGAGTGAAAAGAGATAAAAACCGCCCTGCTTGTCGACCCCTTCGTCAATCCGTTTGAGTCCGTCTTTGAAGCGTTTTTTAACGGTATCGCGAAACAGGAAGCGTGCTGCCAGAAACGCCAGCGTCGCACCGATGCTGCTGGCAAAGGAAACAACGACCGTGCCAAGGCCAAGCCCAAAGATAGCGCCCGCCGCAATTGTTAGTATCGCCGCACCCGGTAACGACAGCGCGGCCATTGCAACGTAAATTGCAAAAAATACGCCTATCGAAAAAACAGGCCGCTCGACTGCGAACGCAGCCAGCGCATCGCGTTGATTTTTGAGTTCAGCAAGTGACAAATATTGCTGCAAATCAAACGCGTAAAAAGCGCCGAACGCCGCAACAACAGCCAGCACGAGAATAATTTTGGTTACATTTTTTTGCACAAAGCGCTCCGCCTTTATTGAGTGTGGTATACCGCACTGCTTCATTACGATTCAAGCTAACTGACCGGTAACACCGGGAATCTATTTCAACAATGCGTCGCGCCACTAACGCTTAGTCGACCTACTCTTCCGTCTACAAAAGCTTGAACGCAAGCATGCTTCTTTGAACGGTGGTGAGCACACACAAGAAACAAAATAGCCATGCCAGTTGTGGAAACCACTGCGGTATTGCCGCCATGACCAAAAAGAACCCTATCGTCTCCGTACCCTCAACAATACCCGTCGAATAAAAGAACGACTTTTGACCGTGGGCTGACGTCTCAATACCCCGTTTTGCAGCAAGCGTCGCAAACGCCAAAAAGCTCGAACAGGTCAGACAAAACGTAGCTAAAAGCGCTGCCGCAGGAACCGCGTTAGTTGCCGGGTTATAAAGAGCGAACGCCAGCGGCACGCTGGCGTAGAACACGTAGTCAACCACAATATCGAGGTAGCCGCCTGAATCCGTAGGCGTCGTTGCACGTGCTACCGCACCGTCAAGCCCGTCGATGATTCTGTTTAGGGCAATCAATGCAAACGCCGTTACAAAATAGCCGAGTGCAATAGCTACAGCCGCGAACACAGCGACAACGAGGCCGGTAAGCGTCACAGTATTCGCACCAATACCGCTGCGTGCCAGCGCTCGGCCGACCGCATTGAGCGGCCCGGTAATAAGGGGGCGCACCAGAGTATCAAGCATGTGCCTCACTCCTCTCGGTCATGTGACGATGCGCGTTCACGAATGGGAACCCAATTCGACAACCGGGCCATTCGCCGCCACAACGTCGCTCTTGTCGTGGGTTACCAGTAGTGTCGGAAGTCCACGGTTTCGAGCTTCTGAAAAGACTAACTCGCGAATGCGCTCACGATTATCGTCGTCGAGCGAATGAAACGGCTCGTCCAAAAGAAGCGCGCGAGGCTCGGCCAGCAATACACGTAATAACGCCACGCGCGCCTGCTGACCACCCGAAAGTGTGGCTGGATCGCGCGCACCGAAACCGTCGAGCCCCACCGACTTGAGGGCCTCATCGACTCTGTGTTGTCGCTCGTTACGCGAACCGCGATCACGCAGGCCGAACAGCACATTGCCAGCGACATCAAGATTTGGAAATAACAGCGGGTCTTGAAACAACAATCCCAGTCTGCGAAGCTGCGGCGGCATACTGCCAAGCTCGTCGTCTCCGATTTTAATCGTGCCGCTGGCTACAATTTCTGACGGTAAAATCCCGCACAGGTATTTTAACAAGCTCGACTTTCCAGAGCCGCTGGCTCCCACAACCGATGTCACGGTGCCGGGCTCAACGCGCAGGTTCAAAGGCGCAAACAACGCTTGTTTATGAATACTCAGGCTGACCTGTTCGAGTACGAACGCGTTCGACGAGCCACTCATTTAGGTACGCCGCGACGTTGCCGAAACAGAAGTGCGCTGGTCGTAAAAGCGACGGCAAATGTGGCAAGAGGAATCATAGCCAGTAGTATCGCATGCGAGGAAGCCAGACGCAGGTTGCCAGAGCTTGCGGCAGCAGCGGCTTCTGTTGCAGCCGTAGCAAAACGACCTGCACCGGCAAAAAGCGTCGGCAAATACAGCGCAACGCTTACAGAAAAGGCAAGTGCGAGAGCCAACAACGCCGCGCGCGTTAGCAATGGAGCCGTTACGGTTACCCAGGTTGCGGAGCGGGAAATACCCAGCGTTGCTGCCACCTGTTCGTAACGTGGATCGATCGCTGCGCGTGCTGGCGCAAGAATCCCCCACAAATACGGCAATACGAAAATAAGGTGACTCCATAAAACGGCCACGAAGGTGCCGTCAATGTTCAGGCGCACCAGCAGAACCTGTAAACCGAATAGAAACGTCATCTGGGGCACAAGCAGAGGCAAGAAAAGATACGCGCCAATTTGACGACGCCAGTTGGGAGACTGCTTGCAGCGTTCAGCGGCCGGAAGCACCAGTGCCAGACCTGTCAGTGCGGTCACACTCGCAAGAACAAGCGTCGTTACACCAACACCACCGGTTAACGTCGCGAGATTTTGCAAAGCGACAAACGGGTCGCTTGCGGGCAACAGCGCAGGAAAACGCCACGTTCCAGCAATTGCTCGCAGCACTATCGCTACGACACATAGCGCACCCATACTCCAACCAACGGCAAGCAAACATCCGACCGCTCTTCGAACCCGTCCTTCGTTAGCGCGACGGACACCACTTTGAGCTGAAACGGTCAGAAAGTGCGATACGAGTCGGCCTAGCGCAAACGCCACAGCAATGGCGGCAATGCTGATAACAAACAACACAAGCGTACCCGCGTAAGCCTGAACGTGGATAGCCGGATCAGGATCTGTAAACCAGCGCCACAGCAAGACGCAAAAAGTGGGGGGTAGCTGGGGACCAAGCGGAATCGCCATCTCTACGTTCGTAATGCCAAACACGAGAACCGCTGCGCACGGCAAACGAATCTGTCGTTGAAGCGCAGGTATTACCGTCGTGAACCAGCTTTTTAAAGGACCGTATCCGAGTGTTGCGGCCTGCATTTGTAGTCGCTCGGAAGGCACCTGAGCTCTGGCTGCAATAAGCGCCATAATGAGAAAGCAGGTCTCTTTTAAAACGAGCCCGATCATCATGGAAACGCCAGCTGGATCGTTAACCAATAGCCAGTCAGGCGGTAAATCAAAACCGGTTGCCCAAGGTGACAACAACCGCATCAAGACTCCGGACGGTGCCAGAACAAGAGCTAGCCCAATACCAATTGCCAAGTGAGGCATGGCAAGCAACGGCAACATCAGAGAATTCAAGCGCTGTCCCCAACCTCCACTTGCGGCAAGAGCTACAGCCAAATGAGCGAGCACCAGAGCAATGGCAGTTGAAATACAGCCCGTCCAAAGAGACGAGGCGATAGACAAACCGATGCCCGGTGTCTCAAATACGCGAGTAAGCGCATTTGCATCGAGACCAAACCATAGCGCCGCAGCAAGGGCAGCAGCCGTTGGCACCACGGAGACGCTTAACAGCGCGAGCACAGACGGACTCTTAAGTAGAAAAGGTCGCATTACCTAGCGCACATAGCGTTCGAGCCAGGCCTGCTCCAACCGCGTTGTCCACTCGGGGTGTGGTTCCGCGAGGTAGCGTTTGGCCGGCGGTGGCGTCGCAGACCCAACATCGAGCTTTTCGAAGTACGCCCGCTCCTGAATGTTCAAAGCATTCAGTTCAAGAACGGTTGGATCGCCCCAGTAACGCTCGTCCGCTTTACGCGCCTGCGCTTCTGGAGAAGCCAAAAAATTGGCTACTACGCGGGCGCCGGCACACGCCCTGCAGTTGTATGGAATCGCTAAAAAATGACTGTTCGCCAGTGCACCAGCGTCGAAATACAAAGCGCCTATGCCTGAATGTAACTCGCCTTGTCGAATAGCACGGCTCGCTTCAGAAGGGTTATAAGACAACATCCAGTCGAGTTCGCCAACGGCTACCAGGTCACGCTGAGCAGGCCCGCTTTGCGGGAACAGACGACCACCGCGCCACATGCTGTCATGTGCCCGATCTAGCCAGCGCCAAAGCGGTTCTGTTTGTTGGTCAAACTGATTGCCAACCGGCGCTTGCAGACGCTCCTGCGACTCACTTAACGTCAACAGCATTTGCTTGAGAAAGGCACTGCCAAGAAATGACGGCGGCTGTGGATAGCTGAAACGGCCGGGGTGTTTTTCGATCCAGGCCAAAAGCTCAGCCGGATTTGCTGGCGGAGACTCCACGCGAGCGGCATCGAAAAAAAAGGTTAGTGCGGCCGTGCCCCATGGAAGCTCAAAGCCTTCGGTCGGTAATGAACCGTCGGTCATTGTGGTGGGATTGTTATGCCAGTTAATGCGTTTAGCGCTTGGCAGCTGCATTGCCCACGGTCCAAACAAGAGTTCGGCGCGTTTCAGGGCCGCAAAGTTTTCACCGTTAATCCACAGCAAATCGACCGACCCATCGGTATCGCGACCTGCAGTACGCTCGGCGATAATGCGAGTGACGGCTTCGGAAATATCGGTAACGCGCACGTGGCGCAATTCAACTTCGTAGTCCTCTTGCAAGCGTTCTGCCGCCCATTCAAGGTAGCGGTTAATGGCTTGATCGCCACCCCAGGCGTTGAAGTAAACCGTTTGGCCTTTGGCTTGATTCAGGACCTCATTCCAACTCGCTGTCGGAACAGCCCCATTTATTTGTGCAGTCGCCGAATACCCGAACCCACATAGCGTTAAGCATACGATTACGACTGCAATGTGACGGCGAACAGACACTAAAAAACGTAACGCATGCCGAACTGAAACTGCCGCGGTGGCCCGGCGTTGCGACGGGTAAAGTCTTGTCCGAAGACCTGAATTTGATTCGACTGTGTTGCCGAGTTGGCAAAGCCGGACAAATTTTCGCGGTTCAACACATTAAAAATATCAGCCGACAGCTGTAATTTTCCTCCTGCAATTCGAGGCTCGTAACGCAGCCCAAGATCAATCGTTGCTGACCAGGGCAGACGGTCGGCGTTTCGTGAAACACCCGGAGCACGATCGGAATTGCCAAGATACGCATCGGCAAAAGAAGCGCCGTCGCCGTTCAAGTCGGTTGTGCCGAAAATGCCCGTATCCGGAATCAGGTTGATTGGCTGGCCAGATTCAAACTGGCCGGCCACAGAGACCGTAACGGATTCTCGCGGGTACCAGTAGAAGACCGAAGAGATAACGTGACGCCGATCGTTAACGGACGGCCCCCACTCGTCTTTAAAGCGGTTCGAATTCGCCGAACGAAAGTTTATATCATCCGTATTGTTGGTTAGCTCTGACCAGGTGTAGGTCATGAGCAACCCCCACGGGTCGTCGCCAGCGGGTTTCTCGAGTCCCAGGTTCAACGCCTTGTAACGCGATGCGCCAGCCGTCTCGGAGACCACTATTTGCCGCGCGCCACCTGGCACCGGCGCGACCGGTCGCGTTGCATCGGCATTCGCCTGACTGCGAACCAGACCAAGTGACTCTGCCAGCACACGTCGATCGGCGTCTGACGGTAGAGCGCGTAGCGTAGCAATGTTGGCATCTGTCAAACTGGCAAGGTTTGGTGAGAAAGGATCCGCGGCGTTCAAGTCACGCAGCCGAAGCTGGTTGTGACCTCTGTAGAAAAGCAGGTCGGCCGAACCTAACCAGCGGTCGCTGAACTGCCACTCAACACCCGCCGACAGTTGCACGGTATAAGGACTGTCGAGACCGTCGGGGTTAAGAATACGACGTTCGTTCGACACGGCTGTATCACGCAGGTTCAGGGAATCGGACGGAGTTGGACACTGCAGGTAACCGTTTGGACAGTCCGGATTAACAGTTAAATTACCGTCAAACGTAATACTGGCCAGATCAACGTTTGCAGGCAACTGACCCGCTGCCGACAATTCTTGAAGCTGTTGGCGAAACGCCGCAGAGTTTGTGTTTTGCTGCAGGGAGTCCGACAACACCGTGTATGGAATGCGCTCGTAAAACAAGCCCGCTCCACTACGAAACGACAGCCTCTCGTTAGCACGATAGTTAAGTGCAACACGGGGTGCGAAATTGTCACGGTCGCCGGAACTGGCACCCGCCTTCGTCAGGCTGTCGTAGTCCCAGCGCAGGCCCGCTGTCAGCGTCAGGTCTTGCGACAGACTAATTTGGTCTTCGAAGTACAACGCGAGCTGATCTTGAGTGTCACCGAAACGGGCCGGACGCAATTCGACGGCATAGTTCAGAACTTCAGCGGTCGCCGGAATATCGTTCACACCGAGCGCTGCACTACGATTGAGACTTTGAAGCTGCGCCAACTCGGAGTCGTTCAACCGCACTCGATAGTTGCCGCGCGGATTGCCGCCACCTTCGAGGCTAAAATCGGAATGTAGAATATCCACTCCAAACTTGAAGGCATGTGCGTCGGTGAGCCAGGTAAAGCTCTGACGCAGCTGTAATGATTCTTCGCTTTCGTCAAAGGCAAATCCAGGGTGACCCAAAATTGCGGCGGTCAGACCGTCTGGCGATTCAACGACTACCTGAGGGCTGTCGCTGGTAAAAGGCGTGGCGTAATCCCAGTCAAAGCGGCCGTACAGCAGGCTGGTTTGCGATGTAAACGAACCGGTGTCGTAGGTCGCAGAGAACGCGGTCAGGCCGGACTCGCGCTGCTGTTCAGACCCGGCTGAGGGAAAGGTGACGCCGCCGTCGAGGCCGCCACCCTGTCGCTCAATATTAATGTCACCCAAATTAGCCCGCAGCGAAAGCTGCCAGTTATCGTTCAGACGATGATCAAACTTTACCGACGCGAGCAGTGACTTGTTTTCACCCGGCACGGTTTCACTGACCCCAAGCGCCGGTGAAGACAACAGGTTGTCCTTGTCGTCAAAGGTATATTCAACGTTGGCGAAAAAGAACGTGCGGTCTTCAACAATTGGCCCGCCTAGCGAGAAACCGAACTGGTCGCGGCGGAAGCCGTCACGTACCGCGTTTCCAGACAGGTCGCGTCGAGCAAATGACGACGACGCGTCAACGGAAGCACCCGGGCGCACAAGGTAAAACAACTCGCTGAACCACTCGTTGCTGCCGGATTTCGACGTCACGTTTACGACACCGTTGCCGGTACGACCATACTCGACCGAGTACGACGAAGCCAATACGGTCACGTCTGAGGCGGCTCCAGTAGAGATTGGAAACTTTGGTCCACCGAGAAAATTCTCGTTATTGTCTACGCCGTCAATTAAATACTGAGCAAACAGGCCGTTAGCACCATTGATTGAAATTGAGGGAGCCTCGGGAAAGAAGCCCGTGGACGGCACAACGTTGGGAAGACGAATGAGAGCACGCGTCAAATCACGCGCTTCGATCGGTAAAGACTCCAGCTGTTTGCGGTTGAGACTTGAGCTGACTTCAGCGTCAAGTGAATTGACAGCAAGGCCGAGAGGCTGAGCGGTCACGGTAATATTGTCAATCAAGCGTACCGGCACGGCACGAGACTCGTTGCTTCGTAATCGTATGTTGTTCACAAGCTCCGCGCCGTCGATAATCACGGCGTAACCCGAACCCGCCGGCACGGCCGTAAACCGCGCTCGGCCAGTTGAGCTGCTTGTGCTCGAGGCCGAGTAGCCGGTCGTCGAATTTTCCAACACCACGGTGACGCCAGTAGCCCTGCTGCCGTCGCCTGAAGTGACGGCTACGTCAATATTCGACGCCACCGAAAAGGGCGCAATTAGCAGTAGACTTACGGCCAGGTATAGGCTTGTTGCATATTTTTTTAGCCGTTGCGAGAAGTGTGCGGTCGTATTCATAGAGTTCAACTGTTTGCCTGAAGGTAGCGACTCAAAGAGTCTCTTGGTTAATCGAAATCGTTAATCGAAATCGTTAATCGATATGCCTAACTAAGAAAAGACCTGTAGAAGCAAGTGAATATTACAAGTTATTTCGGTTATCTGATACAGAACCGCAAAACGGTAGACTAGTGAACTGACGCTAGCAAGTGGAGTCAGATACTCCCTCTACGGCTTGACAGACAAAGATCCAGAAGGAAGACCCATGTCCAAACTTGTATTACTGACGTTAACGTTTTTGTCCGTGTCAGCCACTGCGCTGGAAGTACCGGTAAACAACCTCGAACGGTGGTCAGTGCTTTCCTTTAGTAACATTGAACCCAACAAAGTCAGTGTTGACGACGACGCCCTTCTCGTAAGCGTTCGCGGTTCGGCAAGCCCTTTGATATATCAGCTCGACCAGCCGATTCGCGTTACCGGCGTCACCGTTACGGCAAGCTGGAGCGGTGAACTTCGGATCCCGGAAGACGCGACCGAAGGTGAAAAGAACGCGGACGACTTTGTGTTAAAGCTCGGCCTGGTGGAAGCGGGCGACCAGCGCTTGAACTGGTTTCAGCGACGCATCGCTGCAGATTGGATAAAGCAGTTGTACAAACTGGCTCCAAAAGACAGCGGGGTGAGTCGCATTAATTTCCTCTCGACCACGCAAGACAAAGAAGAGCTTGGCAAGAGCCGTACCCATCCCCTGAGTGACCTCTTATATGAGACACGAATTCTTCATCTTGAGACCACCGGACCATTTGTGATGTCACACGAATTTTCGACACCGGTCGAAACACTCGGACTCTGGCTGTCGATTGACGGTGATGACACCGGCTCTGATTTCGATCTGCGAATTGAAAGTATTACCCTACATACGGAATAACCAGTAGTTTACTGCTGTACCAACGACAGAAAAGTATGCAGGATAGGTGGCCTACGTAATGCTTAACCTCAGGCCATTCATCATGAACATTAAAATCTGGATCGCCTCACTCACGGTGCTACTTATTCTCATGGGGTGCGCTGGATCCGTACAGACTGCAGATACGGCGATTAAAAGCCCGGCCGAACCGAGACCGATTGAGTTTGACGCTGCGGCAGGCTGGGACGAATACGAAAACGAGCTTCGCAGCAACTACGCCTACCTGGATCGGTTGGGTCAGAGCGCAGCAAACGACCAGCTCTCCCGCTCGCGGAGAGTCGCACTGAAGACAAGCAATCAGAACGCACTGCGAAGAGTTTTACATCAAACGTCACTCACGTTTATGGACCCTCATTTAATTGTTGGTCCGTTTGGCAATGACGATTTTAATATTGTTTTAACCTCGGCGGACATTGATATAGCCCAAAAAAGTGGGCGATTTCTGGTCGCTGACGTAAGAGCCGAATCGGCAGCCGATGTTGCAGGCGTGCGGCCAGGCTGGGAGCTGCTCAGCGTGGATGGGTCTCAAACTGCTGAAGCAGCACTACTACCGTTTGGAGAGGTGTTACCAGAACCGTCAGTGGAGCAGCTCGGCTATGGAGCAATGGTCGCCGCAAACGGACGGCGTGGACAAAATAAACGGGAGCTTAAATTCAGGCTGTCCGATGGCAGTACAAGAACTGTTGTTCTTGACTCGCCCAGACTGCAAGCGCGTGAATTACTCACTGCACCACCGATCTCAACACACCAAATTGGCTCTTACCACCGAATCGGTTTAATCCGGTTTAACAACTCGCTGGGTAATAACGACACCGTCAAGGCATTCGACGACGCTATTGCCGAGTTCGCCGGAATGGACGGCGTTGTCATTGACCTGCGCAATACGCCAAGCGGTGGAAATACGGTCATCGCACGTTCCGTAATTGGACACTTCGTGAATGAGCCGCGCGCTTACCAAATGCACACTATTCCAGCGGTTGAAAGAGAGTACGGTGTTCCCAGACGGTTCGTAGAATACGTCATGCCCCGCACACCATACTTTCAAAGACAGGTAGTTGTATTACACGGTCGCTGGACGGGAAGCATGGGCGAAGGACTTGTCATTGGACTGGATGCCGCCGCTAATGCTCACACCATAGGATCGGACATGGGTGATCTGCTAGGTGGCCTGTGGAATATAGACTTACCCGCCTCTGGTGCGCGACTGGACCTCGGCGGCGAAGCACTGTTCCACGTAGATGGAACAGCACGGGAAGATTACGTCGCCGACGAGGTCTTGCTGTTTTCGGACCGGGATGAAACCGGCGACGATCCGGCAGTGCGAGCAGCCTTGGCGTTTTTTAACAGTCGCATCGGGCGGTAGGTCAGCTGGCGCTCCTTGCTTGACCAGTCAGCGAC
>JBGCFV010000018.1:0-104020 GCA_045107075.1 Gammaproteobacteria bacterium | reverse complement strand
CCAAAGTCGAAGCTGTAGTCAAGGTCGGGGCTAGCCAGAGTGAAGTTGTCGCCGTTCGCATTCAGCCCGCTGGTTTTTACCGAGCCTGAGCCACCGGTCAGGTCTTTGGCCGCCTCGCGGCCACCCGATACAGTCCAGTCGATGGAACCCTCGCCCATATCAACCGTGGTCTCGCCCACTTTGAGCGTGTCGCTGGAAAGCTCCACTTCAAACTGCTCGAACGGTACGGAGTAGTGCGAGCCTTTTACGGTGATGCGTGGGTCTTCGAAGCCCAGCCAGTCTTCGTGCAGCTCAGCTTCGGCTTTTATGGCCACGTCGAGCCCAACCCGGGCGGCGTCCATGCGTGTCACAAGGTCCACGTCGAAGGTTGCACCGGGTTTGAGCTCGCCGGTGGACATATTGAAACCGGACAGGGTCAGCGTGTCGAACTCGGCGTTGGGGAGCTGGTCTTTGAACACTACTGTGGCGTCACTGATAGCAATGGCGCCAAGCGACTGGGTTTCAAATCCACCGGATTCAGTTTCTGGCGTGTCCGCGCTCATGTCGCCGTTTACTTTGTCGAGCAGAACGTTCCAGTTGGTGGTGCCGTCCGCCAGACGAACGAGGTTGATGCGACCGCCGTCTATGGAGGTGGTACCAAGCTCAAGCTGCTTTTTGAGCAGAGGTAAAAGCTTTACGCTTGCGCTAACACTCTCAAAGGTGAGCAGCGGCTCACTGCCAAAGGCCGGATCGTCGCTGAGAGTAGTGCGGCCAATGCTCGCACTGACCCACGGGAACGTGCTGATTTTGAGGTCGCCCTCAATCAACAGTTCCCGGCCTGTTTTGTCCTGAACCTGCTTGGTTATCTGGTTACGCAGGTCGTTGGGATCAAACACAAAGCGAACATACAACGCCACGCACACAGCGAGGAGGATGAGTAGCAGAACAATGCCTGCAATAATTTTGAGTAGGGTTTTCATGAGGTGTTATTTATTGACCATTTACAGCGAGTGGCGTTCAGTGTGACCTGTATGGGCTTAACATATCCCTAACGAAGGTTAAGAAGTGTGTCGTGAACGTGTTGTAAACGAACGTTATACATAACCGTCGTTAATGACAAATATAGACGTAAATTAGTCAAAAATAAGTCTTTTTTCGGCAAAGGTTGTGAACTGGTTAACTGCCAGGAACCCGACATCCCGGTATTCTGTTGAGACTGAAAGTTAACGCAGGAGATGAGCGCCAATGAGTGATTTTAAAGCAGCACAGGGGTTTCAGCCCCACACGGTTTCTGACGCTGTCTCGGTACGTGGGGACGCTGAAGACGTGGATACAGAAGGCAACGACTTACCGGTTGCCACGTACGACGATTATAAAACCTGGTGTGACAAAGTACGCCAGGAGTGGGACATTAACTAGGAAGCAGTCGAAAGTTTCATGTGCAAACCCCACCTCGCGTGGGGTTTTGTGTTTTTGGGGTTTGTAATAGGTGGTACGGGGGCTACGGCCCGGTCGTTGCAGGGACCGACAGACGTCGTCATTGCGACGGCCTGCACCCACCGTCATTGCAGGGACCACCAGTCATCGTCATTGCGACCGCCAACACCCACCGTCATTGCGAGCGCGAAGCGCGTGGCAATCTCTTGACGAAGCCCACTTTCTAACTGATTTAAGTCATCTCAACCGGACGGAGATTGCCGCGCCCGCTGCGCGGGCTCGCAATGACTCGTGGTAAGTGAGGCCTTTGAACACTACCCCTGCGCAGGCTCGTAACGACTTGTGGTGAGTGAGACCTTCGCACCCGTCCTCACCGCCTAACCCAAACCTTCCTCAACCTGCTTGCGCCAGCCGATCGGATCGATTTGGTCTATCCCGTCCATCAAATGTTTGCACCTGTCCTGGTGTGTAGTTTGATAAATAAGCCCGAGCCAATTGGCAAAAATGGCTTTGCAGGTATCGGCCCACGTGTTATCTACCAACGGTCGCAGCGCCGTCTCCGGGAAATCGGGCTGTGGCGATCCAGCCACTTTGGCTTCGACAACGTGCTGGCGGTATTGCGTCAACAGCTGCTCAGCCGCCGGGCTTAGGTAGTCGACCGGCATCGCGGGATAATCGTGACGCTCGTTGCGCCAGAAACGGCCAATTTCGCGTTTGTACTCTTTTGCCAGACTCAAGGTGTCGTATTCGGGATGCCCTTGAAGGTACACCACAGATAGACCGTCCTCACTGGTAGCCAGCAGAACCTCGCAGTCTTCACTCGTCACCAGCACGCTCGCACCGGCCTGCTGCAGCCCGGATATACCAACGTTGTTGAACCGAGAGTGTGGCGTATCGAAACGGGTATTAATGTTGGAAACAAGCGGATGCTTGCGCGTCACCACATGATGTCGAAACACACCCCAGCGCTTGTAGGGCAGCGGCTCTCGCAAAATACCGTATTCGTGCTGCCACAGCACGTGAGAAGCCAGACACGAGCACAACACCGACGCCACGTGAGTCCGCGCCCACTCAAACACTTCGAGCATTTGCGGAAAGAAGGCTTCTTTGGTCAGGTCTGGCTGGGTTACGTTTGCGCCAGAAATAATCAGCGCGTCCAGCCCTTCGGCTTTTATATCGTCAAAACTCTGGTAGTACTGGCCTATGTGAGCTTGAGCCTTCGCCCCTCTTTCAAGACCCGGCACCGTGAACAGATGCACGTAGAGCTGCACAATGCGACTGCTGGCACCCAGACGACGCATAAATTGCCGTTCGGTCGCCTCAAGCGCTGCATCCGGCATCATGTTCAAAATACCCACGTGAAGCTCACGAATATCCTGTTGCTCAGCGCGGTCGAGCGCAACCACCTCCTGGCCGTCAGCCTGCAGGCGTTTAAAAGTGGGTAAGTTTGAATGGGCAACTAACGGCATAAATTGAAGACTAGCAGAAATTGGCACTGCAACTGTAGCTGTGTACACCCGATGCTTGGTGTAGAATCTCGCGCGCAACAAAGAGGACTTCGAGCACGGCTTCAAACCGCAGAGGGTTGAGGCACATATCGAGACACACAGCCTGAATTACACAGAGACTTTTTAATGAACTTTCACACCCTGCCACCAGCACACTGCGTGGACCTGACATGACTGATTCTTCCGAAAAGGGTTTTGCTAACCGCCGCAGCATTCGCAGCTTTATTATTCGTGAAGGCCGCATTACGCGCGGACAGGAACGTGCGCTGGAAACAGGCTGGCCGCTATTTGGACTTGAATATCAGGCTACCCCCATGGACGTTGCCACCACGTTTGGTGAAACAAGCGAAAACCCTCTTACTCTTGAAATTGGCTTTGGCGACGGTGAAGCGTTGTTTGCACTGGCGCAGCGTTTTTCAGAGCAGAATTTTATCGGTATCGAAGTGCATCGACCGGGTGTGGGTCACTTACTCATGCGTCTTCAGGAAGCCGGCCTGTCGAACGCCCGCGTGATTAATCACGACGCCATGGATGTGCTCGAGAACATGGTCGACGACAACATGCTGGATCGCATTAATTTGTATTTTCCAGATCCGTGGCCAAAGAAGCGTCACCACAAACGCCGCATTGTGCAGCCAGACTTTCTTGAGCTGCTCAGTCGCCGACTAAAAAACAATGGCCTTATTCACTTCGCAACAGACTGGCATCCTTACGCCGAACACATGTGCGAAGTGCTGCAACAAACGCCGTACTTCACCAACACAAGAGACGACGCGCCAACGCATGCAGACGCAACGCCCGACGAAGTGTGCGTACCGCGCCCTGATTCACGGCCTTTGACCAAATTTGAAAAACGCGGCCACCGCAAAGGTCACGGCGTTTGGGATTTTGTTTTTCGTAAAAAATAACGCTCGCAGCTCTCCAAACGTTGCAAGCTATTGAATATTACTTTCGACTTAGCGACTACTTTGCGCAGTTAGGACTTCAAAAAAATACGGCTTTTTCTCAGTTAATTTTATTAGCTGCGATTTTAAGACCGTGTAAAAACCTTATAAAAAAACTTTTTCTGACGTAGTAGCGGCATCCTGCCGCGATAAGCGTTTGAATTTATTGCGCACCAGTCGCGACAAGATGCCGCTCTTACTTTAAAAATTTATCGCGTCAGAAAACACTCATGTCCGTCATTTTTTTGACGCGTTTGCGCAAGCTTATCAATGGGTCTATATCTTGTAATCAATAAGTTTTTACGACGGCGCACGCGACCGTCAACTACGAAAGAGAGGCAACTGAAGAAACAACCGGGGAACGGACATGGTTTTACTCACACCCGCCATTGGTCAATGGTACGTGAACAAGAGTGGCACGGCGTTTGAAGTCGTCGCCATAGACAATGACAGCAACGCTATCGACATTCAGCTTGTCGACGGCACTGTAGATGAGCTTGACGACGAACGTTGGGCCGATACTGTTGTAGAAGAAATTGAAGCACCGAACGATTGCATTGTTTCAGTCACTCATTCTGACCGCAGAGACACCATCCAAAACGACTTCGTACCACGCAGCGAATGGCTCGACACACTCGACTTTATGGACATTGAGTACGTTGAAATGGAACAGGATGTCGACGGCGACAAAAACGGCGGACACCTGTAGTTAACAGCGCCGGACGCAAACGGACACTTTAGCGGACACTTTCGTGCCGCTGCTTAAATGCTTATCGATGTTTTTATCGACATAGAGTGCGTTCTGTCTCTCTATACGTGGAAATCACCGCACAAAACCCTTAACCTGATGTACATGCGAACATCAGTTCGCCTCTACTTACCTGCGTCCAAGTTTTAGCTTTAACGCACTCTTTGTTGAGGAATCAAAATGTACAGACTCATAAGCATTGTGGCGGGCTTTGCCTTGCTTGCAGCGTGCTCGCATCAAAACGATACGACTCGCGACGCGAAAAGCACCATGGCCAAAACCACCAAACACAGCGGCCTTGTTCTCGACAACATGAACACTTCCGTGCGACCCGGCGACGACTTTATGGCCTACGTTAACGGCGGCTGGATTGATCGAACTGAAATTCCGGCGGATAAAGCTTCGTACGGAATTGGGTATGTCCTGCACGAGACGGCTCAAGAGAACGTAAAGAAAATTATTGAGGAATCGTCCTCTGGTCAGTTTGCCGAAGGGTCAGACGAACAAAAAGTGGGCGACCTCTACAACTCGTTCATGAACATAGAGCGACGCAACGAGCTTGGCTTGTCACCGCTCGTACCCGAACTCAATCGTATTAATGCTTTGAGCAGTCACGACGATGTCGCCGCCTACTTTGGACACGCAAACCAAATTGGTCTTAGCCTGCCGTTTCAGCTAACGCTCTTTGCCGACCTTAAAAAGCCCACGCACTACGCCATGTACACGTTTCAAGGTGGACTAGGCCTGCCCGACCGCGACTACTATTTTAACGAAGGCGAAAAATCCGAGAGCCTTCGCATTAAATATCGTGAGCACATGACCAAAATGATGTTCATGACTGACCTTGGCGACGCCAACGACGTGAACGCGGTTTACGAACTGGAAAAAGCGCTTGCCGACAAGCAAATGAAGAAAGAACAAACTCGCGACATTGTGAATCTCTACAACCCGCGCTCGCGCAGCGAACTTAAGGCGCTGGCTCCGGATTTCAACTGGGACACCTATCTTGCTGCGTCTGGCCTCAAAGACCATCCACGGCTGGTTGTGGCCATGGTCGACTACACGCGTGACTTCAACGACATTTTCAAGAATACCGATGTCGCGACCTGGAAGAAATACCTGACCTGGGCGGCGCTGCGTAATTCAAGTCGTCGCCTCACCGCCGACATTGACGACGAGAATTTCGATTTCTACCGCCGCACTCTGTCCGGAGCACAACAGCAAACACCTATGTGGCGTCGCGGTGTAAACGTTGTCAACGCAACGCTTGGTGAGGTTGTTGGCAAAGTGTACGTCAAGCGCCACTTCCCGCCAGCTGCAAAAACAGAAATGCAAACGCTGGTTCAGAACCTGATTAAAGCCTACGGCGTGAGCATTAAAGACCTTGACTGGATGGGTGAAGCCACCCGCGTCGAAGCACTCGACAAGCTGTCAAAGTTCACACCCAAAATTGGCTATCCGGACGTGTGGAAAAACTACGACTCGCTCACCGTCGACGCCAACGACCTGTACGGCAATCTTGAGCGCTCGAACAAAGCCGAGTACGCACGCAGCCTTGCGAAACTTGGTGGCCCTGTCGACAAGAACGAGTGGGGTATGACACCGCAAACGGTTAACGCCTACTACAATCCGCCACAGAACGAAATTGTGTTCCCGGCCGCTATTTTGCAGCCGCCCTACTTCGACCTCACGTCTGACGACGCGGTGAACTACGGCGCTATTGGCGCAGTCATTGGCCACGAAATTGGTCACGGCTTTGACGACGCCGGAAGCACATTTGACGGTGACGGCGTACTACGCGACTGGTGGACAGACGAGGACAAAGCCGAGTTTGAAAAACGCACGTCGAGACTGGTTGATCAGTACAACGAATTTAAAGTGTTTGACGACCTGAACGTAAACGGCGAGTTCACCCTTGGCGAGAACATTGGCGATCTGGGTGGCCTGAGCATTGCACTCAAAGCATATAAAATGTCGCTGAACGGTAAGCCCGCTCCGGTCATGGACGGCTTCACTGGCGAGCAGCGTGTGTTTATCGGTTACGCGCAGGCGTGGTTAAGAAAGTCACGCGAAGAAGCGGTACGACAGCAGGTCGGCACCGACCCGCACTCACCTGTGCAGTTCAGGGTGAACGGCGTGGTACGTAACGTGCCTGAGTTCTACAGTGCGTTCGACGTCAAGCCCAGCGACGATCTCTACCTGCCACCTAAAGAACGGGTCAAAATCTGGTAAGTTTTGACACGAGCAAGTTCGATGAGGGGGCGCACCAGCAGGTGTTGCCCCTTTTTTTTGGTCCTGATTTGAGGTCAATCGACAGCGCGACGTCCGTGGCCTAAACTAATGCAGATATCATTTGGAAGGAGACGAACATGGCTGGAAAGCTCGAATCGCTCACTAAACTGCTTAAAGAACATAACGTCGAGGTCTCGGCCGTGGCTGCGAACAAGATTATGTTAGCTGCCGGTTTACTCGAAGAGAAAACCCGGCCCAGCTCCGCCGATCCTACTAAAACAAAGAAATTCAAAGTTTTAACCGAAGACGGTCTCGAATTTGGTGACAACGTTCAGAACGACCTGTCACCCGAAACCACTCCAAAATACTATGCGGACCAGTTCCCCAAACTGGTGTCAGGCTTTTTAAAACCCACAGCCAAAGTGATCTCGAACGAGGAATAAACCAAAGTCTTGCTATACTTTTCCGTGGATTAAAAAATAATAACGAATACACGGGACGTACTATGCTCACTCGCCGATTTATTGCGCTGCTTGTCGCAGCGATGATTGCACCACTTTCTCTTGGTCAGGCAGAGCTCGACGGAGATTTTGATAGCGACGGCATTATTGACCGATTCGACAACTGTCATGTTTACCCAAATCCGCTTCAAGGCGACGCTGATGCCGACGGCTGGGGAAATCGCTGTGATGCCGATTTAAACAACGATGGCGTCCATAGTTTTGGAGACCTGGCCGTATTTAGCGATCTTATTTTCACAAGCGGGGGCCCCGCCGATTTTAATGAAGACGGCATAGTTAACTTTTTTGATTTAAGTGTATTTCGCCAGTTATTTGCACAGGACCGCCCGGGTCCTGCAATTGTCATGCGCTGGGTGGGTGGATCAGGGTCATGGCATGACAGATCAAACTGGCTTCCGCCTCAGGTACCCTCCGTTACGTTTGAGTCAGCGATCATTAACACGCCCAATGATGTTGTGGTTACGGTAGAAGCAGGAAGAGTTGCCGGCGCAAGAAATCTGGAGCTGGACGGAAACCTGTCTGTCTGTGGGCGATACTCATCTTCTGAGTCTACATTTGTAAATGGAACGCTCAGCATCGACTGCAGTGCCGGGTACATATTTTCAACGGGTATCGAATTGGCAGGTCAAGTTATTCTAAACGCAGGAAGGTTCAATGTCAGGAATGTGAGACAAACGGGAGATGCTCAATCGGAAATAATAGTTGACGGTTCGGCTGAAATTGACTCTGGAAGCCAACCCTTCACTACCGATTTAGACATTTCTGTTAGACCTGGTGCCAATCTATTGCTAACCGGTCCGGAACTGTTTCTCGACGAGGCGTCGCTTCGCGTTCAGTCCGATGTCAATCTGCCCGGCTCCGTGGTTATGGGAAACGGAATTTTTGCCGGATCTGGAAGCATCGAATTCGAAGGACCTACTGACGCGTCTGCAGTCGGTGTAATTCAGTCGTTTGCCTTCGTCGACATCGGTTCTGACATAGAAATAAACATTCAACCGAATGCGTATGCTTTTGTAGACAGCCAGATTAGAAATTCTGGTCGCATTAATGTCAGCGACTCAGCCACACTGTTTTTCCCCAAATTTAATCTGACAACAAATTCAGGGGAAATAACATGCTCAAGTAACGGTCGACTAGCTGAGTTCGAAACAGGTCTTCCATCACCGGGCGACAGCATCCTGCTCAACAATTCGAGCGGTGAACTCGCCGTTGATAACTGCACAATGACGTGGCCAACGAGAGCGTTAAACTCAGGCATCTATCAAGTCTCTGCCAGCGAGATAACGCTACCCGCGATTGCCGCTTCCAATTTCCCGCTTGATATCACCGGGACCGATATCAGCATTGAACCGTTTCAGCCCCCTGTTCCAGACAACTTTTATATTTTTGATCCTCAAAACAACAACAGCTTTGTTTTGCGAGGACTGCTCGATCTTGGCACTCAAACGCTGGAAATTGACGCGTCGAAGTGGCGGTTTGGCACAAGCCCACAGAGCAGCGGGGTCAATGTTAGCAGCGGCACTTTGGTGAGCGAGACACCGCTGAACGTTAACGCCGGGATAGACGTATTTTTTCAAGCCGTCGTGTTCGAAACCGATATTACGCTTGACCCCGGCGCCAGCATGATCACAAATCAAATTGTCGGACTGAACAAAGACATTCGCTTTCTGTCGCCTGAAGACTGTGCTTCAGCACCGAGTGACCCAGCCGTGCTACGCATGAATTTTCAGCCCTTGCCGTCGAGCAGCGGTAGTATCCGTGTCGAATCAACCGCTTCACCGGACGAAGAAAACTGCCTTCAGGCTGAAATTGTCACGGAAGGTTTGATCTCTGTGCCAAGCGGCATAGACATAGATGTATCGAATGCGGAACTCAAACTTTACGCAGAACAAAGCGGCCGCTTTACAATTGAAGGAGATACAACGGTTTCCGGGCCCGACTCAATTTTAACTCTGGAACAAACGACCATTGCCAATCTGCTGAGCTGCAGTAACGGCGCCAGCGTTTTTGCATCTGGCACAGCTCAGCAGCCTTTTATTAGCAGCACCCTGCTGACCAGCAATAACTGCAACATTCACTTTAGCGGCGACTGGCAAAACGACGGCGAGGTGTTTGCGACGCTCGGAACACTTAGCCTAATTGGTCCCGAAAACACCCAGTTCACACCGGGTAGCGGTACGTTCTTCACGGATCGCACAGACGTATTTTTTGATTTGGACATTGGCGACCCGTCTACGCTCGAAGCGTTTAAAGTAATTCCGCCAGGCGGCTCTTTCACGTTCGCTGGCACGGTTACCAACCCCGGTCCGGAACTTGATCTCAGCTCGTTTCCGTTTAACACCGCGTTTGGCGACGGTTTCGAATTGGCCGATACACGTATTACGGGCTTCCAGACCTTTGCGCTTTCCGGCTCTACCACGCTGCGAAACGTCGAGCTTGCGGTCACCACTGTTGTGTCTGGTGACTCAACGCTAAACGTGTACGAACAGTTCTCACTCGACGACGCAACGCTGCTTATTCAGGCGGGTTCGCTTGACGGTGCGCCTTCCACAACTCAGGTTCTGCTGCACGGCGTGCCCGGCATCTCGGGGGCTGGAGAACTGCTACTGCAACCGGTTGGCGAGAACGCCGTAAGTCAAGTCTTACAAACCGTCGACAATACGTCTCTTTCGATTGACGCCAACATTGCCACCCGCTGCGTCTCGGGTGGCCTGTGCACCTTCAAAGCCGGTTCAGGCAGCGGTCAAATAGACTTTTTCGGTGAACTGGTTGTCTCGGATGAGGGTTCACGGCTGGGATTAGAATCGGATACGTCGATCTACAAGACCGCGAGTTTACTCAACCACGGTCAGATACGCCTTGCCGACGCCACGGCCTTGACGTTTTCCGGCCCCGAATCCGGGTTAGAAATTGAACTGCTTAATGAGCCCATGCAGCCCGGCTTAGTGGCGGAAGGTGCGGCCACAATTGACATCACAGCCGCGTCGCTGTCGTTCGTTGCCGGAAATGCTTTTGTGCTTGAAAGCGGTGAAGCTGTCACGGTGTTGAGCCATGAAGGTGGCGCACTAAGAATCGGTGAATTCGCCGATATCAGCGAAGCCGCGATTGACGGATTCTTGTTTAGTCCTGATTACTCATCGCCTGATGTCACGGTCTTTCGTGGGCCGGATTTAGGCACGCCCGCTGCATCAAATTAGAAACGACGCGAGTTAGATACGACGCGGGCCAGATATTGATCGCATCGTAGACGTACTTCAAGAATACTTCCATACTCGGTTCTTCGTGCCATGCGGGTGTGCAGTATCTCGACGCGATGAAATAGGCGACGTCGTTGAAATTTGAAACACCTTTTCGCGGCTGGAAGCCGCCTACGACAGTGCGGCTAACCAAATATCAGCGCACCAGCGGCTCTGGGGGAATCTCGGCAAAGACGGTGTTGTCGCGAACTTCGATGTGCCAGGGTTTGAGAGATTTGCCAAGACAGGGACCGGCCACGCATAAACCGTTTTCCATTTCGAACATGGCACCGTGAGCCGAGCACATGATGTGGTCTTTGTTTTTGGTCAGAAAGGCATTTGGTGCCCAGTCGAGCGGTCGGCCGGCGTGGGGGCAGACGTTGGTATATCCGTAGATTTCACCCTCTTTTTGCACCACGAATCCGAATAGCGGATACTTGCCAGCGATAATTTTGAAGCCATAGGCACCGGTGCCGTCAACTTCGTCAACGCTACAGACTGTGTGCCACTGTTTATTTTCGTCGGTCATTGTTTTCTCACTGCGTGCAGGCCGAGTATACTGCCGCATCTTCCATTTAAGAATCAACTATGAAGTTTGCAACTCCATCAGAAGCTGAAGCCGCTTTTTATGAGTCTTTCTCCAAAGGCAGCCTCGACGAAATGAAAGAAATCTGGCTCGACTCCCCTTCCGTAGTCTGCACGCATCCGATGGCCCAGCGCATTGTGGGACACCGTTTGATTATTGGCAGCTATATGGGAATGTTCAAAAATCAAGGTGAGCTTACGGCGGTTATTGAGCAAGTAGAGACGTTGCAAACGCAGGGCCTGAGCATTCACACAGGTGTGGAGGTTATTCATCAGGACGCCATGGAGTTTCGCATGCAGGTGACTAATGCTTACCGCTCAACGGAAGACGGCTGGCGCATGGTGTTGCACCACGCTTCACCGAGCCAGACTATCGAGCCTCCGAGTCGAATTGAAAGCCAGGTGCACTAAGACGCCGGATAGAAGCCATATGGTTTACGTCTCTTAGGACACTTACGGGCTTGCCACTTTGAGCCAAGTAGAGTGCACACCCCACGCGGAGGATACCCTAACCGCTTTCAGACGACTCACGCACTTGATCTTCGTTCCAGGGCGCGACAATAAACAGCATGAGCATTCCCGGAATAGCGCAGGCAAAGCACAGCAAGAAAAACTTCTCGTAGCCAAGATCGGAAATCAGGTAGCCTGTGCTGGCTGATACCAGCGTGCGTGGAATAGCGGCGAGGCTGGACAACAAAGCAAATTGAGTCGCTGTAAATTCGGTATTGCATAACCGCGCCATGAACGCGATAAGCGCGACCTGACCAAGGCCCACGCCGAGGTATTCCATGCTGACGGCACCACCGAGCGGCACGAGCATGGACAGCGGATAACCAAACAGGAAAAACGTCTCTTGCCCTTGAAGTGAGGCAAGACCCATGTAGCCCAAAATAGAGCAAATTTGGGCAACGCCAAACACCCACAAAGCACGGTTAATGCCAAGCTTGATCATCGCAACACCGCCGACGATGGAGCCGACGATGACGGCCCACAGCTTGCACACCTTGGCGACAGTGCCCACTTCCGTCAGGCTATATCCCATGTCTAAAAAGAACGGCGTTTCAAGTGCTACGGCCATGTTGTCGCCGAGCTTGTAGAGCATCATAAACAACAGTACAGCCAGTGCTTTGGGGAGGCTCTGACTCTTGGTGAAAAAATCGATAAACGGATTGACGATGGCGTCGAGAAGGCTCTCTGGGCCCTTAACCGAATGCTCCGGCTCCTCGCAAAACAGCGTAGTTACAACACCCACCAACATGAAGGCGGCGACAATCAGATTGACCGCACTCCATGGCATAGAGTCCGCCAAAATGAGCGCCAGCGAACCGGGCACCAGCGACGAAATTTTGTAGGCGTTAATAAAGTAAGAGTTACCAACACCGAGCTCTTCGTCGGACAACAACTCGCGTCGATACGCGTCGAGCACAATGTCCTGACTGGCCGAGAAGAACGCAATGCCGCCAACCAATAACAGGAGCAACTTTAAGCTTTCGGCGGGTTTTACCAACGCCAGAGCGGCGATTAGCAGCGTGAGCGCTAACTGGGTCACCAGCATCCAGCCGCGACGCCTGCCCAGGAACGGTATGGAGTACCTGTCCATTAACGGTGCCCACACAAACTTCCACGTGTAGGGCAAGCCAATGAGTGTAAACAGGCCGATTGTTTTAAGGTCTATGCCTTCAACTCGTAGCCACGCCGGAACCTGTTGAACCAGAATGTAAAGCGGCAGCCCTGACGCAAACCCCGTAAACAAACACACCAACATGCGCCGGTTGAACAGCGTGGTCCAAAAACGTTTGTCGGTGAAGGCAACCACGTCGGGTTAATTAAGCCTCAATGTCAAAGTCGTAGTCGTGAATAAGCGGAGCGTGATCGGAAAAACTCTTGTCTCTGTAAACACGGGTTTTGGTTAGCTTGTTTCCTACGCCCGGCGTACACACCTGGTAGTCGATACGCCAGCCGACGTTGTTCGCCCGCGCCTGCCCCCGGTTTGACCACCACGTGTACGTGTGTTCTTTTTGTTTAATTGTGCGGAAACTGTCAACCAGCCCCACCGGTCCAAACACTTCGTCAAGCCACGCACGCTCTTCGGGCAAGAAACCCGAATTTTTCTTGTTGCCTTTCCAGTTGCGAATGTCTTCGTTCTTGTGCGCAATATTCCAGTCGCCACAAATCACGTACTCACGCTTTTTACGCTTCAGGGTTTTGAGATAGGGCAGGAACAAGTTGAGAAAACGCCATTTCGCGTCCTGGCGAATATCGCCTGAGGAACCCGAAGGCAGGTAGAGACTGATAACGCTTAAGTTGCCAAACTGTACTTCAACGAAACGACCTTCGTCGTCAAACTCCTGCCAGCCGTCCTGACCGCCGCAGGCTTCTTTCAAGGTGCGAATTACTTTGCGCGGCTTGTGACGACTGTAAATAGCCGTGCCGCTGTAGCCCTTTTTTACCGCATCAACGTAGTAAACGTGATGTTTGGGCGGGTGGAACACAGGGTCGGTGAGCTGATCTATTTGAGCCTTGGTTTCCTGAACGCAGCACACGTCGGCGCGCTGTCTCGACAACCACTGAAAAAACCCTTTACGCGCGGCGGCACGGATGCCGTTTGTATTGACGCTGATAATCCGCAACTGATTTCTCCCCAACTTTTAAAGACGCGTGTATCATACCCAACCACGCGACGAACCTCAGTAGAAAACTTCCGTGTTTTGCCATAGGGCGTAGTAAACTTGCTGAACCTGCGTTGCGGTCAACGCAGTACAGTGAACTGACATACCCGTAAACAAAACGCTGGAGCGGCATCTCGCCGCGATGAACCAACTGAAATCGTCGTATGTTGAAACGCTTTTTCGCGGCAAGATTGGCCGTGCGGCCGGTCCGGTCATCGGCCGGACAAGCAATGCCCTTGGGGCACGCAACGACATTGACAACAAAAGCGATCATCAACCTTTAACTTCTAAACAAGCGGACACTGACAATGAGCAACTATAAAAACGACTTCCTGCGCCTGGCCATGGATCTTGGCGTGTTGCGCTTCGGCGAGTTCACGCTCAAGTCAGGTAGAACCAGCCCCTACTTTTTTAACGCCGGCCTGTTTAACAGCGGTTCGTCACTAGCCCGGCTTGGCCGCTACTACGCTCAAGCGCTGGTCGACTCGGGTCTGCAGTTCGACATGTTGTTCGGACCGGCTTACAAAGGTATACCGCTGGCGGCCGTTACCGCCGCCGCTCTGCACAACGACCACGACCTCGACGTCCCCTACGCGTTCGACCGAAAAGAAGTAAAAGATCATGGAGAAGGCGGCAAGATTGTCGGCGCCCCGCTTCAGGGTCGAGTGGTGATTGTAGACGATGTGATCACAGCTGGAACGGCCATTGGCGAGGCAATCAGCACTATTGAAGCCGCCGATGCCAAAGCCTGCGGGGCGCTGATTGCCCTGGATCGCCAGGAACGAGGGAAAGGAAAACTATCAGCAATACAAGAAGTTACCGAGAAATACGAACTGAACGTCATCAGTCTTGTCAGATTAGAGGACCTCATTGAGTTTATTCGAGAGCACGGTGACTCCAAGCTCGAGACTCATCTTGGCGCGCTGCAGCAATATCGGGATCGATACGGTGAAGGCCGACTATAGAAGAACGAGGTCCGGCCCAGATTGATTGTTAACTCGATCACACCAGCCTTTGAGGGTCTTGTGCTATATATAGTGCGCTAAAGGTATGGAAAGTATTTACATAATTCAGCCAACGGATAGCCAGTGACTTTTAAAAACACACTCCTATGTTTTACCTCAATACTGCTTGTGGGCTCTGCGTCCGCCGAGCAAATGTTCAAGTGGGTAGACAAGAACGGAGTGACTCACTACGGAGACGCCGTACCGGCTGAGTACGCTGGAGGCGAACGCCAGATCATTAACGAGCAGGGCGTGACCGTCGAGAGGCTTGACAGAGAGCGTACAGAAGAAGAGCTTGTTGCCGAAGCGATCTACGCAGCGGAACTCAAAGTAAAAGAGGCTGAGGCCGAGCGACAGCGTGAGCGCGACCGTATTTTGCTGGACACCTATTTGTCGGTAGAAGAAATTGCCATGCTGCGTGACCGACGACTTCTGGCGATTGAAGCCCAGGTCGGCGTTATTCGCCAGTATCTTGGCAACCTGCAGGAGCGCTGGGAAGAGCTCGAAACAGAAACGCGCCAGTACAATTTTCCTTACAGTGAAACGTCGGAGCTGCCGCCGTTGCCTGAAGATTTGGCCCAGCTCATCATTCACACCGAACGAGCCATGGCCGAGCACATGCAGACAGTGCAAACGCTGCGCCACGAGCAAAATCAAATCAAGACCGAGTTCGCAGCCGATGCCGAGCGCTTTAAGCAGCTGAAAGCTAACAGCGACTGATACCGCTCCGGCCATATCGTCTGGCCTATTCCAAATTTGTCACTAACTCTGGAACGTTCTCGGGCGTAACTCTTTGAGTGATTAGCGTGCGTACCCACCTAAACTTTCAGACTTGGCCCTGAAGGGTGAGTAGGAACGGTTTCCAGCCTCGATAAGGCGTTTAAATTCCGGAACACGTCGCGTATTTCATCGCGGCTGAAAGCCGCGCAGCCTGCTCAGCTCGAAGGGCTTAGCAAGCAAATGCCCTTGGGGTGCTCCTACGAATTAAACAAATCCTCTCCGCGTTGCACGCGCAACCCGGAATATCAGGACGTACCGGAATGCCCGAAGCCGCCCTCTCCTCTTTCGGTCTGGCTAAACTCTTCAACCACTTTAAAGTTCGCCTGCACCACGGGCACGAAAACCATCTGACAAATACGCTCGCCCGGCTCAATGGTGTAAGTCTTGCCTCCACGGTTCCAGCACGACACGAAGACTTGACCTTGATAATCAGAGTCAATTAGTCCGGTTAAATTGCCCAGCACCAATCCGTGCTTGTGGCCCAAGCCAGAGCGCGGCAGCAGCATTGCGGCCAAACCGGGGTCGTTAATGTGCATGGCAAACCCGGTTGGAACCAGATGCGTTTCACCCGGCTGAACCGCCAGCGGCTCGTCGATGCAGGCGCGAAGGTCGAGGCCCGCCGAACCTTCGGTCGCGTAAGCGGGCAGTTCAAGCGTGTCACCAACTCGTGAATCAAGAATTTTCAGTTGAATGTCGTGCATGCGATTTCCATTTGGTTAAGGGAACGTCGTACAGAACAGGCGTAGATAATCTTCGGCTCACCTGGCCGCGTTGAATAAAATTATACAGTCGTCGGTCTACCTATTTGCACACATCTCTTGAATGATTCGGAATTGAGAAAACTAAACCGTTGCACGGTAGCGTTCTGTTACCAGTTCTATAAGCTGTTTCGCGAGAGTCTGTTTGCTGGCCCTAGGAAGGTCGTGTTCGGTGTCTTCGCTTAACACCAGTAGCGCATTGCAATCGCTGTCGAACCCCAACTTTTCACCGCAGGACTCGACGTCACCGACTTTGTTGGCCGCGATCATATTAAGCTTTTTGCGTTCTAACTTTCCCATGGCGTATTTTTTGACGTCGTGCGTTTCAGCCGCAAAACCAACCGTAAACGGTGCTGGCTCCAAATGACCTACGCTTGCGAGTATGTCCGGACACGGTTCAAGTTCGAGTGTTTCGGTCTCACCCGACTTCTTTATTTTTTGCTGACTAATATTGGCCGGCCTGAAATCGGCAACAGCCGCCGTCGAAATAAAAATGTCCGTACCTAAAATGCGGTCGTGAACGGCGTCGTACATTTGCTGTGCAGACTCTACGTTGACCCGGGTCACTTCGCCGGGCGCGTCCAGGTTAACCGGACCACTCACAAGCGTAACGTTGGCACCGGCGTCGATGGCGGCTGCGGCAACGGCGTAGCCCATTTTTCCCGAACTTCGATTAGTCAGGTAACGAACCGGATCGAGACGCTCACGCGTCGGGCCAGCTGTTATCAAAACATTAACTCCGCTAAGCGGCCCTTGCCTGCGTCGACTCAAGAGAACGTTCGCGACCTGATCAACAATGGCAAGCGGTTCGAGCATGCGGCCAGCGCCCGTCTCACCGCACGCCTGGTCGCCCTCTCCCGGACCCATAAGCGTTACACCGCGTTCTGCGAGAACCTGTGCGTTCGCGCCGGTAGCCTCGTCCGCCCACATGACCCGGTTCATGGCAGGCGCCACGCACACGGGCTGTTCGGTCGCTAAACACAGCGTTGTCAGCAGGTCGTCAGCGCGGCCCTGAGCGAGTCTCGCCATGAAGTTGGCACTGGCCGGTGCAACAACGATGGCGTCGGCCCAGCGGGCCAGTTCAATGTGCCCCATGGCCGCTTCGGCCTCACGGTCGAACAGGTCGCCGCGAACGGGCTGACCCGACACCGCCTGAAACGTCAAAGGCGTCACAAACTGCTGCGCACCTTGTGTCATGACAACCTGTACGTCGCAGCCACGGTCGCGCAGGCGACGCACAAGATCGGGACTTTTGTAGCAGGCGATGCCACCACTGACGCCGAGCAATATTCGTTTGTTGTTTAATATGTCATTCATACAGGAGCGTAAGCTTACCCCATCGCTGCGGCGTTGGTATACGATGAAGCGATACTCTCTGCTTTGGATTTACATGAGCACACCAACTCTCTACACCATCGAAAACGCCGACGGTCCTACCCGGATCCCGAGCAACGGAATTGAACTGGGTATTTTTTCCGCCGGACCCAAAGACGGTTTACCGGTTGTCTTTTGCCACGGCTTTCCAGAACTGGCTTACTCCTGGCGCGCCCAAATTACAGCACTCGCCAACGCCGGCTTTCGGGTCTTTGCGCCAGACATGCGCGGTTACGGCCACTCTGATCAACCCATTGATGTTGCCGCCTACACGCTCGCCAATTTGTGTGGTGACATGGAAGGCTTGCTCGATCACTACGAAATTGATCGTGCCGTCTTTGTTGGACACGACTGGGGCGGTAACGTTGTTTGGCAAATGCCGCTTCGCTACAGCGACCGGGTTTTGGGCGTAGCCGGTCTGAACATGCCGTTCGTGCCCTATCACGCGGCACGACCTGCCATCGAAGCCTTTCGCGAGAAGTACGGCGACGAGATGTATATCGTCAAATTTCAGGAAGCGAAAATGGCAGAGCGCATTTTGTCCGCTGACACCGAGGCGACCATGAGCTTTTTCATGCGCAAAAGTAACTACACGGCCAAGCAGTTTGAAAGCGCACCCAAGCATGCTCGCAGCCTCGATTTTCTGGGCGCTATCGAACACGGCGACAAGGCCGCCTGGCAAAGCAAAGCCTTTTTGAGCAAAGAGGAACTGTCCGTTTATTCAGGCACGTTTGCACACAACGGTTTTAGTGGACCCGTAAACTGGTACCGCAACTTCGAACGTAACTGGCGCGACGACAAAGGGCTTCCACAGCTGGTCGAACAACCTTGCCTGATGATCATGGCCGACAACGACGTCGTTTTACCGCCATCTGCTGCTGACAACATGGAACATTACGTGCCGAACCTTTCGCGGCACATTGTCAAAGACTGCGGGCACTGGACCATGCAAGAGCACCCTGATGAAGTGAATCGTGTGTTGATTGAGTGGCTCAATTCGACGACTTTTTAAGCACACCATCAGCGACGTTACATTAATGGCGTCATTGCCACGTTTTGTCGATTGAGCTTAAACCAGTGGCTTAGGCACACTAGCGTTGTCGCTAACTCCCAGGGAAGGGAAATGAGGAAATGGAAATGCCGCTAAGCGACTGGCCAGCCGGTGAGCGTCCGAGAGAGAGACTTTTTTCTCAGGGCGCCGCCGCGCTGTCCGACTCTGAGCTACTCGCAATTGTGTTTGGACGCGGCGTACGGGGCACAAACGCCGTCGAGCTGGCACGCGAGTGCCTGGTTAACTTTGGTAATTTACGCACGCTGCTTCACAGCCCGACGCGCTCGTTGCTCGAGCAGCGCGGTATAGGTCCGGCTCGAGTTGCCACGCTCATGGCCGCTACCGAAATTGTACGGCGCAGCCTGTGCGAGAAACTCGAGCGCGGCAGCCCAATGTTAAAGCCGCGCGATACAGAAGCGTTCTTGCAGGCGCAGCTTCGAGACCGTCCGCACGAAGTGTTCTGCTGCCTGCTCCTGGACAACCGGCACCGCATCATCGAATTTAGCGAGTTGTTCCGCGGCACTATCGACGGTGCGTCCGTGCACGCCCGTGAGGTGGTGAAACTGGCGTTGGCGACCAATGCGGCGGCCGTGATCTTTGCGCACAATCATCCGTCGGGGGTAGCTGAGCCCAGCGCCGCGGACGAGCGAATCACCCGGAAACTTCAAAGAGCGCTGGCGCTGGTCGATATTCGGGTTCTGGACCATTTTGTGGTTGGAGATGGCCAAACCGTTTCATTTGCGGCTCGAGGGCTGCTCTAGGAGGCGCAAAGAAAAGGTTATTAATTACATATACTTATTCATACAACATCAGATGCCATAGCAATAACACCTGTTAAAACCGACCAAACGGCGGATTCTTCGACGCTCAGTACAGTTTTTATAGCTCTACAGGTTGATATAAGTCCGCCCGGCTGGTATAAATTGCGACCCTTTTACGAAGCGCCAAGGCCGGCGTGCGTGTAAAACGCGATTAGCGGCCAAGTTATTGAGGAATAAAGAAATGTCTAGAATTTGCCAAGTCACCGGCAAGGGCCCAACAACCGGAAACAACGTGTCGCACGCTAACAACCGCACACGTCGCCGCTTTTTGCCTAATTTGCACACCCACCGTATTTGGGTTGAAAGTGAGAATCGCTACGTAAAACTGCGCGTCTCTCAAAAGGGCCTTCGCATCATCGACCGTGACGGTATCGATGTCGTTTTGAAAAAAATGCGTGACAAAGGCGCTAAGGTCTAAAGGAGACTTATCATGAGAGACAAGATTCGATTGGTGTCGTCTGCTGGTACCGGACATTTTTACACCACAACCAAGAACAAGCGCCTGCACCCGGAAAAGATGGTCGTTAAAAAGTTCGACCCCCGCGTTCGCAAGCACGTTGAGTACAAAGAAGCCAAAATCAAGTAAGGCTTCTTCAGTCTCAATAAAGAACCCGCTTCGCCGCGGGTTTTTTTATGCCTGCACATTACTGATCTCACCGTTGACAGTAGTCCGAAGGGTTTTATGGAATTGTGCCTGTCCAACACATATGTCCAACGCATAGTGCCTGTCCAATGCTTAGCGCTCGTATTGTGCCTGTCCAATACGAGACTAAGTGACTGCCAGACCAGAACTTATCTTTTGTGCCTGTCCACGTACGAGTGCCTGTCCAGAGCTCACTGCTCATGAGTGAGTGCCCAGTGAGTGAGTGCCTGTCCAGAGCTCATCCTCCCGGTGACGGTCGGTTTCACCGCGGACTTTCGCGCCCGATGGTTGCTGAATCTGGGGTAAAAACAACTAATTATCTTTCTGTTCGGGAACACAGCGATTAGGGTTGTGCACTGCCACTTGGCAGCGCTTCGGGATGCAGTACACTACGCCGTCCTGATCTATAGAAAGGCCAAGCTATGGAATATTCCGCAATCATTACCGTATTAGTCGTATTACAGCTTTTAATCTTCACCATGCTCGTTGGCAAGTCTCGCCAGGCAACCGGCGTGAAAGCCCCCGCCGTCTCTGGCGATCCGGTTTTCGAACGCTACTTCCGCGTGCACCAGAACTCGATAGAAACCGCAGTGGTTATGCTTCCGGCTATGTGGGTGTTCAACATGTACTGGGACCCTCGCATTGGCGCCGGTCTTGGGTTGGTGTATTTAATCAGCCGTTTTATGTACTTGCGCGGTTACGTTGCCGACCCGGCAAAGCGTGGCAAAGGATTTGGCCTCGGGTTCGTGTGCACGATCATTTTGATCGTTGGCGGACTCATTGGCGCCGTTATGGCGGTTATTCCTTAAACTGACTCTGACGAAGAGTTAACCTTTGGCACCCAGAGGGTCGCGCGCCCCGCTGCAAAGCCGTTGCCAAATTGTTTCTCGGGATGCACCATTTTGCTGTGTATCTCGAGAAACAGCAGGTGGTCTCAAAACGTGAACACTAGCAACGCGAAACAGTGATCAAAGGTGTCCGACAACATTCACAGACAAACACCACAGGCTCAAGTAAAGAACAGCAGTTTAATAATAAATACGACGAGCACGGCGTTGAGCACCCACTTGATCGCACTCTCGCCTTTGTTCACCGAAGTCTGAGCGCCAAGCCAGCCCCCCACTGAGTTACCCACAGCAAGCGTCAGCCCCAGCGCCCAGACAAGCGGCACGTTAACCGCGTAAACAATTAGCGCCGCTAAATTGAAGCTTCCGGCAATGAACACTTTGTGCATGTTCACTCTTACGAGGTCGAGATTCAGAACGTTGGCCAACACGCCAATCAGCAGGAAGCCAACGCCTATCTGAATGAATCCGCCGTAAAACCCAACGCCTACCATTAAGGCATGAGCTGCAAGAAGTCTTCGTTTCGAAACGGGCTGCGCGTCGCTTTGTTGCTTGGTGCTGCCCTTGCGCCAAAGCATGACCATCACAAACAACAAAACGACGGCCAGCACCCGGTTAAACCATTCGCCCTGAAGCCGAACTCCGGCCATAGCTCCGAGCACGGCGCCCGGAACGGCGCACAAAGCCAGCGTGACACTCAGCCGAAAATCCGAAAAGCCTTTGCTGAAAAAGGTGGTCACTGCTGTAATGGATTGCGCCACAATAGCAATGCGATTTGAACCGTTAGCGACGGGGCCCGGAAGACCCAGGAAGACCATCACTGGCACGGTGAGCATGGATCCGCCACCGGCCATCACGTTCATGAAACCGGCCGCTACGCCGCTTAGCATCAACAGTACGTAGTGCCACCACATGAGGTCCATCAAGTGTCCGTCCGTTTCGTTTTGTTCTTTGTCATTACCGGCATGCAGTTTACTGTTGTCGTTGCGAGCCCGCAGTCTACCAGTGTGGTTGCGAGCCTTTGCTCAATCCTCGTCATTGTGAATCCGCAGTCTACCGGTGTCATTGCGAGCCTTTGCTTAATCCTCGTCATTGCGAGTCCGCGCAGCGGGCGTGGCAATCTGCGTTCACACGCGGACCGTCAATGATTGAGACCGTGACTTCGGTGAGAGATTGCCGCGCGCTTCGCGCTCGCAATGACGGTGGTGGTGGATTCATGACATGCGCAAATTGCCGCGTGCTTCGTTCTTGCAATGACGGTGGTGGTGGATTCATGACATGCGCAAATTGCCGCGTGCTTCGTTCTCGCAATGACGGTGTTGGTAGATTCGTGACGTGCGCAAATTGCTGTGCGCCTGGCGTTCGCACTCGCAGTGACGAAGCGACTGCGCTTGTACACTCCGCAATTGCTGCGCGCTGGGAGTTCGCCACGACGCCGCTTGTATTCAGGAAAGTCATGGGACGCTGTCGATAATAATGGTGCTGGAAAAGCCTTCCATGGCTTCCCAGCCGATTATTTAAGCCGTAGCTGTGTTCGCCGGGGCCACCGTGTAGTTCTTGAGACGATCGGAAAATTCTTGCAGAGCCTGGATACCGGTGGCTTCAGCTTGCTGACACCAGTCTTTAAGCTGCTGCGTAAGCTTTTCGTTACTCACCGTTGCACCGGTCCACAGTTCGCGCAGGCGTTCACGGTACTCGTGAACCGTCTTTAAAGTGGCGTTGTTAGCGAGCAGCTCTTCGAGTTTTTGACGGTGCGACTGGTCTAGCAGTTCAGGGCGGCGCACAAGCACACGACGTGCTTTGCTCCACATGTCTTTCATACGCTCGGCACCGTCTCGCTGCTTCTCTGCAGCCAGAACCGGAAGCGTTACAGACCGGGCGTACTCGCGAAGAACGTGCATGCGGTTGAGTACAACAGCACGAACAGTTTCAACGTCGACAATATCTTTTTCTTCCAGCACCGGCGTTGGTGCAACACGGCGAATTTTAACCAGGCCCAGCGCTTTGAAAATGGTGAGGTACATCCAGCCAATGTCGAACTCCCACTTGCGTACAGAGAACTTGGCTGAACTTGGAAACGCGTGGTGATTGTTGTGCAGCTCTTCACCGCCGAGGAAAAAGCCCCATGGCGTCAGGTTTGTCGCAGCGTCGTCACACTCGAAGTTTCGGTAACCGGTGTGGTGACCCAAACCGTTAATAATGCCGGCGGCAAACAGCGGCATGGAAATCATCTGGAACGCCCAAATGGTAATGCCGACAACACCGAACAATACAACGTCAATGATGAACATGAGCAAGATGCCAAGAGTTGGGAAACGTGCGTAGACGTTGCGCTCTAACCAGTCATCGGGACAGCCGCGACTGTATTTGGCAATTGTCTCGGGATTATTTTTTTCTGTTTCGTACAGCTCGGCGCCAGTCAGAAGCACTGTCTTCAAACCTTTAACCTGCGGGCTGTGCGGGTCTTCTTCGGTTTCGCAGCGTGCGTGATGTTTACGGTGCACGGCTACCCAGTCGGAGGTCAGCATGGCCGAGGTCATCCAGACCCAAAGACGGAAGAAGTGGCGCAAGGCCGGGTGTAAGTCGATGCTGCGATGCGCCTGATCGCGGTGAAGGTAAAGCGTCACGCCCATGATGGTTATTTGCATCATTACGAGGGCCACAACAAAGTAGACCCAGATTGCCGGGCGAAATACGCCGAATAGTATGTCCATCAATAACTCCGAGAAGGTCGTACGCAGGAACCGTGACTATAGTAGATGGGGCCGTGTCCTGCCAACGTCAAGGTGGCTTAAAGTCTTCGGAATCCTGTGATCAATTATCAGGTATCGACGGCAAATCGGATCCCGCCCACATCTGTTTTTTTGAAAAGGGTAATGATTCCTTACCTAACCACGTTAAACTTACAGGCCCGCGGCGTGCCGTGCCTGCGTCACAGAAATCACTGCCCATGCCTGAACTACCCGAAGTCGAAACTACCGCTCGCGGCATACGCCCGCACATCAAGGGGTTTACCATTACCAATGCTGTAGTGCGGCAGTCGTCATTGCGCCATCCGGTGCCTCGAAACTTACGCCAACTGGTGAAAAATCAGAAGGTTATTGACGTATCCAGACGGGCCAAATACGTTTTAGTTCACCTTGAGCGCGGTCACCTGATTATTCATCTGGGCATGACCGGCAACTTGCGGGTACTACAGACGCCGCCTCCCCCCCAAAAACACGACCACGTAGACGTGTGCTTTGAAGACGGTCGCGTCATGCGCTACACCGACCCACGCCGGTTCGGTTGCATTTTGCACACCAAGTCAGACCCCGAGCAGCATAAACTGCTTAAGAGTCTCGGACCAGAGCCCTTGTCTGACGAATTCACACCCGAACGCCTTCACGAGTTGTCACGAAAACGTAAAGTCGCGGTTAAGAATTTCATTATGAATGGTGCAGTGGTGGTTGGCGTTGGCAACATCTACGCCAGTGAGTCACTCTTTCGTGCAGGTGTGCTACCGCATCGACAAGCGGGCCGCGTGTCACTGGAAAAATATGTTGCGCTCCACGGACACATTAAAGACGTACTGAACGCAGCAATCAAAGCCGGGGGAACTACCCTTCGTGACTACACCAACGCCGACGGTTTCGCAGGATATTTCAGCCAGGAGCTCGATGCGTATGGTCGTAAGGGTGAAGACTGCAATCGATGCGGCGGCACAATCAAAATGAAGGTTATCGGTCAGCGTTCGAGTTTTTACTGCACCGGCTGTCAAAACTAAACGCAACAGCGCTGATTGAACCGCCTGGAGACCTAATTAGACGCTCTGCCTGAATACGCGCTGCACTCCGATTACCGTCACGGAGCATTGCCCTCGGTTTTATTCGCGGTCAGACGATGATATTTGGCGAGCAGCTCGTCGGGTGTTTCCACCCGCAGCTCGTCCAGCGGAATACAGTCGACCGGACACACTTCCTGGCACTGCGGCACGTCAAAGTGACCAACGCACTGTGTGCATAGGTCGGGGTCGATGTGATAAATCTCCGGGCCCATGTAAATAGCTTCGTTTGGGCACTCGGGTTCGCATACATCGCAGTTTATGCATTCGTCTGTAATTTTTAATGACATCGTTTACGTTGACCCGCTTTCTTGGTGCTCTGTGGTTTTCGCCACCGGCTTTCGACCAGCTTTAATCAGTCTTCGACCGGAACCGAATCTGCAGCTCCTCGTCGACACGCGGGTGCACGAACTGGGCTACGTCGCCACCAAAAGCGGCGACCTCTTTGACCATGCTGGACGAGATGTAGGTGAACTGCTCGTCCGGAGTCAGAAATACGGTTTCAACTTTAGGCTCAATTTTTCGCGTCATGGTGGCCATTTGAAATTCAGCCTCGAAGTCAGACACCGCGCGAAGCCCTCGCACCATCACCCCCAGATTGTTGTCGACCGCGTACTGCACCGTGAGACCCGAGTAACCAATAACGGAACAGTTGGGTATATCGGCCAACACAAGTCTTGCCAACTCGACGCGTTCTTCTAGCGTAAACAAGGGTCGTTTTTTTGGATTGGAGGCAATCCCCACAACCACTTCGTCGAAAATACCGCTGGCCCGGCGCACCAGGTCCTGGTGTCCGTTGGTAATGGGGTCAAAAGTACCCGGGTACATGGCTCGCATTTTAATTGTCACTCACGTTAAGTACTGAGATTGTGGTCCCGACAAGTCGGGATACTCATTCGTGGTCCACCCTGACCAGCTGGTAGCGCACGTTACCCGCGCGTTTGTCCCGAACAACGCTCCAGTTCTGAGGCAGTTGGTCAGGCTCCTGATCGGCCGCCATTTCGAGGTAACACCAGCCACCCGGAACAATGCTGCGATGCCGCTCCAGCAGTTTACACAATTTGCCGTGGCTGCGAGTAGCGAACGGCGGGTCCAGAAAAACCAAATCGACCGCTTCGCGCTTACCCTCCAGCCACTTTTCAGTCGTCGTGCAATGGACCTGACCATTTTGGCTGCCCAACACTTCGAGGTTATCGCGCAAACTCCTTGCCAACCGGGCGTCGCGCTCTACAAATACAGCGCTTGCCGCTCCGCGAGACAGCGCTTCGATACCCAGCGCTCCCGATCCGGCGAACAAGTCAGCTACCCGCAGACCTTTAATATGCGGCTCAAGCCAGTTAAACAACGTTTCACGCACCCTGTTGGGTGTCGGACGTGCCTGCGACTCTGGCGCAAAGGTAAGTTTACGCCGCCGATACTGACCCGCGATGACCCGGAACTCGTTGGCGCCCGACGATTTACGTGAAACCAAAGCGACCTCCCGCAGAATTGGCTATTGGATCATGACCGCTTGTCAAAGCAACGTCCTCGCCGGATCCACGACCCCTCAATTCAAACTGAACTGAAAAAAAGCCGCTACAGCGGAACTGAACATGGTAAACACGTCTCATAATCGCTAGCATAACCGCTCGGTGATAGCCGCGCGCAATCTTTACGCTCCGTCGACCGTCAGACTCCAACCGATTTTGACCGGCGGCCGAATTCAATTAACACATGCCGTGAAATGTGCCCATCTCCCGGCAAAGGCCAACAACCCTCATTATGTCCGACGCTTCAGAACCAGATAACAATTCCACTCAGCCTGCAAAGAAAGGTGGCTTTTTCTCGCGCATGCGAGCTCGTCTTAATCGTGGAGAGTCGTGGCTAACCGCCGACTTGGGCGACCTGTTCGGTGGTGGCGCCATCGACGACGAACTGATCGAGGAGCTGGAAACCCGTTTACTAATGGCCGACGTCGGCATTGAAGCCACCGAAAAAATCATGAGCGACATTCAGGCGCAGATTTCACGCGACGAATTGAGCAACGGCAAGGCACTCTACGCCGCGCTGCGAAAAGCCATTCTCGAAATTTTGGAACCCAGCAACAAACCCCTTCGCATACGCGGTGCCGAAGGGCCGTTCGTACTGCTGATGGTCGGTGTCAACGGCGCCGGCAAAACCACCACAATTGGCAAGCTGGCCCGACGTTTTCGGGAAAACGGGGTGTCGGTCATGCTCGCGGCAGGCGATACGTTTCGGGCGGCAGCGGTAGAACAGCTACAAACCTGGGGCGAGAGAAACAACGTACCCGTGGTGGCACAGAGCACGGGAGCCGATCCGGCCGCCGTTGTCTTCGACGCGTTTCAAGCCGCACAGTCACGCGACGTTGAAGTTCTCATTGCCGACACCGCAGGACGTCTGCACACGCAGGACGGTCTGATGGACGAGCTTAAGAAAATTAAACGAGTGCTCGGGCGAATTGATCCAGACGCGCCGCACGAAGTCATGCTCGTCATTGACTCGAGCAACGGTCAGAACGCCCTGGCGCAAGCCACTCAGTTTAACGACGCCGTCGGCTTAACCGGCATTACCATTACGAAACTCGACGGCACGGCCAAAGGCGGCATTTTGATTAACGTAGCTGCGAAACTGGGCATTCCAATTCGCTACGTCGGCATTGGTGAAAAGGCCGAAGACCTCGGACCGTTCGACGCAGAACAATATGTTGACGCACTGCTGAAAGGACCGGAAAAGACCGCGTGATTCGCTTCGAGAACGTCACTAAACGTTATCCCGGAGGGCAGGAAGCGCTGTCAGGCGTGAGCTTTTCTCTGGAAGCCGGGGAAATGGCCTTTTTGACCGGCCACTCTGGAGCCGGAAAGAGCACCCTGTTAAAACTGATTGCGCTTATCGAGCGACCTACACGTGGACAGGTGTTCATTAACGGTCGCAACACGGCGAACACGTCGCGCTGGAAAATCCCGGTTTTTCGGCGTCAGATTGGCGTAGTGTTTCAAGACCACAAACTGCTGCAAGACCGCAGCGTTTTTGCCAACGTCGCTCTGCCACTGGTGGTCGCCGGAGTGGCCAAAAACCAGGTCGAGAAGCGCGTGCGAGCAGCGCTCGATCAGGTCAGCCTGTTACACAAAGAACACGCACTTCCGGAGACCCTGTCAACCGGAGAACAACAGCGCGTGGGCATTGCCCGCGCAGTTGTGCGCAAGCCGGCGCTGCTTATCGCAGACGAACCAACGGGTAATCTGGATCCCGCTTTGTCCATGGAAATCATGTCCATCTTTCAGCGCTTCAGCGACGTGGGCGTAACCGTGTTGGTGGCGAGTCACGATCACCACCTGATAGACGCGTTTAATCCACGCCTCATTACACTGGACAAGGGGCAGCTGGTTGAACCCGGTAGAGACAAGCGATTGTACAATCCCGGCACGCCCGGAGACTCGTACAGTGTTTAGTACGTCCAAACGACGGGCATCGGCCGCGACTCGTAACTCTGCAACAGCGTCGGGCTCTGCCAAGAAACGCTCACGCCGACCCGGCCGCGGATCGGCTGGCGGTTCGCTCAGTGGTTCCATTGGCGTACTGGCCGGCAGTCATCGCGAAGCGTTTGGCAACGCACTCAGAAGATTGTTAAAGCAGCCCTTTGCAACGGTCATGACGTTACTCGTTATTGGTATCGCTCTTGCTCTGCCCGCTGGCCTTCATTTGCTGGTTCAAAATGCCCGACTAATTAGCGGAGAATGGGCAAGCGCCATTGACCTGTCTGTTTACGCGACACCCGGCACCAGCAGCGAAGCGCTGGATGCACTACGCCAAAGCGTCGAGCGGCTCGACGAGGTAGACGGTGTCATCGTAATTACTGCTGCGCAGGCCATTGAAGACTTTAAAGCTCTTTCAGGATTTGGTCGGGCCATTGAATCGTTCGACGAAAATCCACTGCCCGCTTCTTTGATCGTTCGACCAAACGGCATCGACGACGATCCCGAAAAAATGAGCGCACTGGCCGCGACGCTTGGTGCACTGCCCAACGTGGACCTTGTGCAGCTCGACACCGAGTGGGTCGCGCGCTTCCAGGGCATACTGGAAGTAGTGCGGCGGGCCGTAATGGTGGCCGCTTTCCTGCTCGCACTGGCGGTTCTGGTGATTGTGGGCAACACCATTCGCGTTGAGGTTCAACAACGCCACGACGAAATTGAAATAACCAAGCTGGTTGGCGGCACCGATGCGTTTATACGGCGGCCGTTTGTTTATACCGGCTTCTGGTACGGCCTCATGGGAGGCGCTCTTGCTGTTGGCCTTGTAACCCTGGCGGTAGAACTCATGGCCGGCCCCGTGCAGCGGGTAGCAGGTCTGTACGGCAGCGACTTTACGCTGCGTGGTCTCGGAGACTGGCAGTGGTCCTGGCTGCTGCTGGCGTCGATATTACTAGGTGTTTTGGGCGCATTCATTGCGTCATCACGTCAAATTCGGAAGATTGAGCCTGGTTAAACCCTGCAGGCCTTGAAATAAGAGCGTGGGTCCCCACGTCTACATGTACGCCTGTAACGGTCGCTAATAAGTAGTAAATCTGGCGACCGCGGCGGATGAAATCACTAAAGCATTGTTTTTTATGGTTTTATAATAAGCCTGCCTCGGGAACCACCGGCGGATTTAGCACTCTATACTAGGGAGTGCTAAAATACGGGCACTAACGGAGATGATAATGACAAGCGCATTAGCTTTAAAGCAAAACAATCAGATACTTGCGGGACCAATAGGCAGTTTGGACGCCTACCTGCAGAACGTCACCCAGATTCCTATTCTGGAGCGCGACGCTGAAGTAGAGCTTGCCAACCGGTACCGGGACAACGAAGACCTGGGCGCCGCACGGGAGCTGGTTTACAGCCATTTGCGTTTTGTTGTGCACATTGCCCGCGGCTATTCAGGCTACGGCCTCGCTCTTGCAGACATTGTTCAGGAAGGGAACGTCGGTCTGATGAAAGCCGTTAAACGCTTCGACCCTTCCGTGGGTGTGCGTCTGGTTTCTTTCGCAGTTCACTGGATTCGCTCCGAAATCCACGAGTTTGTCCTGCGCAACTGGCGCATGGTCAAGGTCGCTACGACCAAAGCCCAGCGCAAGCTGTTCTTCAATCTTCGCAAGAAGAAGAAAAATTTGTCCTGGTTATCAACTGAAGACACTCAGGCCATTGCCAACGATCTTGGCGTCAAGGTGTCGGACGTAACCGAAATGGAAAAACGCATGTCGAACGCCGACATGTCGTTCAACGCGGTTCCGGCCGCCGGCGAAAGCGACGGTTACGGCCCGGAAACGTATCTACCGGCCGCTAACTCAGATCCTCAGGTAGCGCTCGAAGACGAAGACGAACAGTCTTTTCAAACGGCTCAGCTCGGAAATGCCTTGAGTGAACTCGACGATCGCACGCGGGATATTCTCAAACGCCGTTGGCTCACCGAAGACAAAGAGACGTTAACGGAATTGGCTCAGGAATACGGCGTGTCGGCTGAACGCATTCGCCAAATCGAAAGCCGCGGTCTCAAATTGCTCAAAGCGAGCATGAGCTAAGCGCTTAGATTCAACCTCACGACTTTCATTCCTCATTCCGAGTCAGACCCGGGTCATTGCAAGATAGATCCTCGTCTTTCGAAGGCCGCCCCCATTCATTGCGAGCCCGCGTAGCGGGTGCGGCAATCTCTGTCGGGTTACTTCGAACTCCATAAAAAGACAGGCTGTGGCTTCGTCACGAGATTGCCACGCGCTCCGCGCTCGCAATGACGGGCTTTGTTCGCGCTAACAGACGTTTCGCCCTTACCTACAAACTAAACCTGAAGCCCAGCGAGTACGTCGTGTCAATCAAAGGACGAGCGCCATACGGCTGACGACCCACGATGGCGGATTCGTCAGTGATGTTTTCCCATCGCCCGTACAAATTCAAGCGCGGGTTCACTTGGTAATGTGTTGACAAATCCAACACGGTAAACGCATCGGTGCGTTCAAACTCTCCGCAGGCAGCTCGTACACACACGTCGTCGACGTGATTAGCCCGAAGATAAGCTGACCAGGCGTTGCGCTCAAACCCAAGTTCAAGCAACAGTTGGTTGTCAGGAATATACGGTAGGGAATCGCCGCGGCTTACGTCGCCGAAGAAAGCGGTATCCGCAATGTCAGAATCAAACTGACCGTCCAGATGAGTGAAGCTCAACGTAAGCGGCATTGAGAAGCTGGCGTTGCGAACAAGCTGTGCAGAGGCCTGTAACTCCAAACCTTTAATGCTTGCTGCGTCACCGTTAAAGGCTGAACCAATTTCACAGTCGGCACCTGAAGACGACGTGCACTCACCCAGCAAGTTGTCGTAGTCGGTAAAGAATAAAGCGGCATCTATGTTGATGCCTTCGGCAACAAAGCGCATGCCAAGCTCGTAGTTAAGACTTTCTTCTTCGTTCACGTTCGGTGAATTACTTGGCGCCGTGAAACCTTTGTGCATACCTCCGTAAAGTGAAAGTTTTTCGTTGACGCTGTAAAGCACACCCATGCCTGGGAGAAATACAGTTGTGCTGTTATCGCGCATGCTGCGCAAATTGTCATCTGAGCGGCTTGACGGGTCTGTCGTACGACCATCGCGAATCTCATACCGCACGCGGGACTGGTCAATGTCTTCAATGCGAAAGCCGGGGGTCAGAGTCCAATTACCAAACTCAATGCGGTCGTAGGCGTGAAACGACAGCGCTTCGGCACTTTGAATGCGGTTCCCTGCGTTACCGAGCAAACCGATGTCATCTAAAACCAGCTCGCTATTTACCTGGCTGTAAGTACTGTTGCGCTGCAGACGGTCTTCTTCGTCCTCGTGATAACGAAGACCAAATTCAAATTCGTGCGTGACGTTGCCAAACGCTTTATCGAACGAAAGACCTAACTGAATGCCGCGAGAGAAGTACTCACGGGCGTTGCTGCGTACCTGCAGCGCACCCGGCGCGGTGTCCGCACCATCAAGGATAGCCTGTAGCTCTGTCGCTCCTGCCCCACCAAGGTTTACATTCTGAATAATTGAGTTCCAACTAGCACCGTCAAAGTCAGCCGCTGACGTACTGCCGTCTTGATCCAGTCGCTCGGTTTTAAACCAGTCGCGCTCGTGCGTGTTGTTGTAAACGGTCGCGGTGAATTCCAATGCATCGTTAAACGACGCAAGGTAACGCACAATAATTTGCTCGTGTTCGGTTTCGATGTTGTCGAGCTGCGAAGCGGCGTAACGTCTGACTGAGTTATTTCTGAAGTCGGCGTCGGTCAGACCAAGGTAGCTTTGGTCCGAGTTTTCTTTGGCGTACTGAAGCTTGATGTCGAGCTGTTGATACACAGGACTGTTAGCGTCACTGTTAAATCGAAACTTTGCCGTGAAGTCGTCTTTATCAAGACCCGTGTCACCACCCACGGAGTCGATAGACTGAAATCCTTCGCTGTCCCACAAGTGAGTTTCAATCAGCCAGCCGTAGTTGTCCTGACTGTCGCCGTAATACGCATGCAAACGTGTCGTAGCGTTTGAACCAAACTCCGCGTTAACCATTCCGGTGCGCTCCGTTGGAATTTGGGTCGACAACATATTAATCGCGCCACCTACGGTATAGGGTCCCTGCTTGATCGCAGCAGACCCCTTCAAAACTTCCATTTGCTCCATGCGTCCTGCCGTTGGAAAGTAGTAGGCCGACGGCGCCGAGTACGGAGCCGGAGCAATCAGTACGTTGTCTTCCAGCAGCGTAATGCGACCGCTGCGTTCGGTGGCGGTGCCTCGAATGCTAATGTTTGGACGAAGGCCGTAGCCGTCTTCGAGCTGCAGAGCCACACCGGGAACCGCACGTAAAATTTGCTGCACATTGGCAAATTCAAATTTTTCCAGCTCTTCACTATCGAGTACCTGAGCTGATCCTGTCGCATTAGCTGCGTCTTCGCGATCGCCAATAATGGTAATTTCTTCGATCGACAGATCAATCTTTGCAGGAGTAACTTCGGGCGCCGCAGTCGTCTGAGCATTGACCGTAATGGATGCGGCTAATAGCACGCTGGCCAATACGGGGGAAAAGGGACGGGACATGTGGAGCGCCTTTCGTGGAGATAACTAGAATGCAAATGATAACGATTATCATTAACGTTATCAACACAAAAATTCACTCAAACATCACATACTTAGACTTGAACTCGGTTGACCTGTCGCCCGCTCCCTCCTAGTATCCTTAGCTCATCTTTAGACCCCCCTGCTGAACAGGAGCGGTCCCTAAGCAAGACTTAAGGAGTTACACCATGACAGTTGCACGCGTCACTGAAATTACCGCATCGAGCACCAAGAGCTTTGAAGACGCCGTCCGCCAGGGCGTAAAACGCGCCTCAAAGACTCTCGACAACATCACCAGCGCCTGGGTTGAAAGCCAAAAAGTCGTTGTAGACAATGGCGAAGTCTCCGAGTACCGCGTGAATATGAAAATCACGTTTGTACTAAAAGACTAAGCAAGACGCTCTAATCTAAAAAGCCCCGCTGATTCGTTCAGCGGGGCTTTTTTGGTTTTGGATAGCCTAAATCGGCCGGTTTGCACGGCGTTCAATCGTCAACGTACGTCGGCACAAAGACCTGAGTCTGGAAACCAAGACATGAGATCTACTCGTATGTTTGCTTGCGATGGCTAATCCAGCCGCCTTTCTTACGCCCTCTCGGGTCGTGGTGGGTCCAGTGCACGACGCCTCCGCGGTCGTTCCACTCGTACTCGCCGCGAAACTCTACCGTATCTCCCCGCTCCAGAGGCACCTTTGGAGCCAGATCAATATTGTGTGCAATCAATATCGTATGACCGGTACGAAGCGCCACCAAAAAGCGCTGATGCCGAGAGCCTTCGTTGTCGTCGGGTAGCACGCGGTCTACAGTGCCACTGGCCTGCACCCAGACGTCTGAGCGTTGCGCCTCAAAACTCTCAATAATCAGATTTGTGTCGTCGTTGCTCGACCGCGTAGCGCCACTGCTTTGCGACGAGCCTCGTGACGACTGTTCCGTCTGATTCTGCGTAGTTCCGGAAGGACGGTCATTGGTGCCGTTGCCCAGATACTCGTTGCCGAGATACACAAGCACCAGCAGGGCCAAAACGCCTATTTGTTTCAGCAGGCTCGCAGGTTTTTTCACAGCGCTGTTCTCTTAAATAACCAAAGACGATGATGTCTACTCCTGCGAGCCTTCGCAAGCCCAACTTTGTAAAACTTCCAAAAGTTTATCCTACAGACTGCGCTCGTCACTGAGTCGTTTTGAGGTAAACCACACAAACGCAGCGGCAGCCAACAGGGTCGTGAGTGATCCGCCAAAAAACGCCCGAAACGCTGGCCGCCCCTCCAGCAGGACGTCTTTCAAAGCCATAGTCTGACTGGTAATTGGAAGCAGTTGGCCCAGCGTGCCGTAGTCAACATTGCCTATCATCACGGTTCCCGCCACCACAATGGGAAGAAACGAAGTGAACTGTGCGTATATTCCGGCTTCGCGGTACGTGCGAGCGCGGGCCGCGAAGAACATTTGCATCGCAACAGCCATTAGCGCTAACGGCAACAGCACCAGAACGCCCATTAAGATACTCAACGGGCTCACAACAATGCGCAGGCCCAACACTTCAAGCGGCGCGACGGCCAAAACCAGGCCACCGATCGCCACCGTGGCCGTCGAGACTATGCCGCTAATCATTGCAGCGGCAATCCATTTTCCGGCGGTAAGGGTCAGAGGACTCACAGGTTGCGACAACAGAGACTCCAACGAATGTCTCTCCCGCTCACCGGCTATCGAGTCAGCCGCCATGAGTGCACCGCTAACAAACGCCGCCAACAAAAACATATAGATCATCGAATCACTAATGCGTGACGCGCGCCCACCCGCCAGTGACGAGTCATACGTCGTCACCTTGATGGCTCGAACGGAATCCGGTGCAACCCCGGCTGCAATAAGGCGTGAGTAGCTAATCTTGTTGCCGTAGCCTGACATGATTTTCTCGACGCGCAGCGCTGCCGCCTGATCTTTCGAATTCTTGAAATTCGCCGTAATGGCTACATCGACCGGAACACCGTCAAGATAGCGATCACTGAAGTCGTCAGGAATAGTGACAAGCACTTCAGGCGCTGCGCTGCGCGCAGCCTCAAGGCTCTCGTACCTGGTCCAGGCAATACCCTGCTCTGCCAACTTTGCAATCATTGTGGGTGCGTACTGGGCACCCACAACCGCTACGGGAAGTGCGTCGGTGCTATCGACATCGTCTGCCAACGAGTCAAGCAAGAAAAAAATCAGTAACGGACCCAAAACGGCGAATAACAAAGAAGATGTAATACTGCGACGATCACGTGTCGCGTCACGCCACTCTTTGCGGATAACATTAAACAGTAATTTCATGACAAGCCCCTAAGCCGCGTGTGTGTTAATCATCGAAATAAACGCTTCTTCCAGCGATGCAGTACCACTAATGGCCATCAGTTCTGACGCCGATCCGGTGTGCACAACCTGCCCTGCTGCGAGAAACACGATCTTGTCGGACAGTTCTTCAACGTCGGCCATGACGTGACTGGACAACAAAATGCACCGGCCTGAATCGCGCAGGTCTTTCAACACCGACCGCAACAAACGCATGCTCATGATATCCAGACCGCGAGTAGGCTCATCGAGAACCAGATTCTGGGGTTTGGTCACCAGCGTTCTGGCTAACGCCACTTTCATTCGCTGGCCTTGAGAAAACCCTTCCGTGCGACGGTCGAGCAAATCGGTCATTTGCAACAGCTCGCTAATTTCGGCAACCGAGTTCTTTAAGGCTTTGCCACTTAAACCGTGAAAACCGCCAACATACTCAAGGTGCTCGAAAGCGGTAATTCTTGGGTACAAACCAAACTGATCGCCAAACATGCCGAGTCGTCTGCGGGCCTTCATCGGATGTGCAGCAACATTAATCGAATCAACCAGAGCCTGCCCGCCGTCGGGTTTAATGATTCCGGCAAGCATGCGCAGCGTGGTCGACTTGCCCGAGCCGTTAGCACCCAAAAGCGTTGTGATTTCGCCGTCGTTCGCGGTCAGGCTGAGTCCATTTACCGCGTGAACGTCGCCGTAGGATTTATGCATTTTTTGTAGTTCAATCATTGCTGAGTTCCTTATCCAGATTTCTTTTAGCTTTTTGTAGCTGGCTTATTACTAGGGCTTCGGGCCGTAGTGACTAACGATGAACGGTTCGCGGGTAACGTCATCCAAACAGCCTGGGTCTATCGCTGCGGGATCGAGATTATCGAGAAAGTCTGCAATCAGACGCGGTACGCACGAGTACGCACCAATGGTGTGGCCGCCGTACGGGGCAACAACGTGAACCGAGTTACTTAGCCTGGACGCGGCGACGTCGCCAAACACCGGCGGCGTAACAGGATCCTGCGCGCCAGATAACAGCAGCACAGGAATGTCAGATTCAACCGGATCGCGATAGCCTTCATCCGCAACCTGATGCGGCCATACCGCACAGGCGTCGAACCAGAAATCCATGGAAACCCCCTCAAATGCGCCGCCGCGCCCGGCGTGCGATATGGCTTGAGGCGAAGTTGTATGCAGCTCTTCACCGCACAGCACTGACAGCATCGTTCCAATCGACATGTCGACGTACGTTGAATTCATACCACCCGCTATCGCACTCCACGGATCAAAGTTTCCATTTGCTGCAGCGTCAATAACGAGCGGTATCTGAGCCGTAGTAAGCGGAGAGTAGAGCGCGTTGCGAAGCGCGTTGAGAAAAATGTCTGGAGTGACTTCCAGCGTTTGTGGTCGGTGTCGAATAACAGGTGCTTGATTTAAATCACTCACTACCTGACTAAACTGCTCACGCAAAGTGGGATAGGCCTCTTTACAGTCGGTGTCGGCCGCGCAGTCAGCAAACAGTTTGTTCAAGGCGCGAGCCGCGCTTGCATGAAACTGCTCGAAGAAAGCCGTTTCAGGTGCCGCGACCGCGTCCAGCACAATTGAGCGTACGTTCTGCGGAAATTTGCGTAAGTACAACAGCGCGGCACGTGTTCCGTAAGAGCCACCCAGCAAGTTGATTTGCTCGTGACCCAAGGCTTTACGCACCGCGTCCAGGTCGAGCATAAACGCGTCGGAGTTGTAAAACTCAGGTTGATTATTCGTTGAGTTCAGGCACGAGCGTGCATACTCACCACCTTTAATATCAGGGTCCAGGCTAAACGGACAATCGAAAGGTGAACTCATACCTGTGCCACGCTGGTCGACCAGAATCACCTCACGCCCGCGCCTTGCTTTTGCAAGACCCATATCGACGTTTGGACCAAGGGTGGATGCAGCCTGCCCCGGGCCACCCGCGAGAACATACAGCGGTGCCTTGCTCGGTTGGCCGCCACTTGGCGGAACTACTGCAACGTAAAGTGAGATGTGTTTGCCGTCGGGAGTCGACCAGTCTTCAGGTACCGAAATTTTCGCACACCGTGCTTTGGCTTCGATGCTCTTTACGTGACATGAAGTTAAAGCAACATCAGTTGCCAAATGACTTAACGATTTAGCTGGAACCCCAAGTGATCCGATTACCATTAGCAGTATTAGCACTGCGGCTATTTTAGTTTTCATAACGACTACGCTTTTGTGAATGTGTAATTACCTAGTCGTCGTTGTTTCTAAAACATTACAAACTTTCGAAGCTTTCGTACTCCTTAATTTGTTTTTCCAATTCTTTTAGCTGCTTACGCGCCTTAATTTCTTTTCGAACACCCCAGATAAAAAAGTAGACGGCTGAACAAGCGACGAGCGTTAAAATCGAACCGCGCGCGAACTCCGAGAGCTCGAAATGACGGTCACCGCTGGAGAAGTACGCTGCGAGGGCACCTACCGCGCCACCGCCTACGATGCCGCCATAAATCGAACGCGCCACCTTTATATCAAGGAATAAGTGACGTCTTTTTAGTTGAAACAGTTCTTCGGGTGACCTGGCAAAAGCATTCCACAAACCTCTCCGCCACGTAAACGCCCAAGCCTGAATCAAGAAAACCAGCGCGCCTAGTAGAATCGGAATCCACAGTTGATCTTCAAAGAGATTTTCTTTAAAAATCCACACGAACAGGAATATGCCAAATACAGATGATGCGAGTTCGTAGTAAACATAAAATCGCATTTTTCGGTGAGCGCTCTTGACGCTCTTAACCAGGTCATCAACGTTTACGGGCGGTGTTTCCTGCCAAAGATCTTGCAGGTTCATATCGTCAACGTTGTCGTTATTTGGGTGATCTGGTAAGTCGTTCATTTGGATGCCTCAATACGGGCTTTAAGCTGTGACCGTCCCCGATTTAGACGGACGCCAACATTGTTTGCGGTAAGCGCCAGTGCGTCAGCAATTTCGAGATTGCTAAACCCTTCAAGGTGAAGCGTTACAACCGGACGAATACTCAGAGGTAGTTCTCGAACGGCTGCAAGCAGCCATTCCCGGCGCGAGTCCTGCTCGGCCTTGACGTCAAGCAAAGGCTTTGGATCAGCCAGCGCTTCGGGAAGTTCATCGTAGCGGCTTTTAGACTCTTTGCGGACGTGGCTCACGCAGACATTGTGAGCTATGCGACCAACAAACGTACGCATTGAGCTATCACCGCGAAATTTGGGCAACGCCCGCCAGAGCGCAAATGCAGCTTCCTGCACAATCTCTTGTACAAGTGCCGGCCGGCGCTCATAGGTCTGGGCGATACGCTGAATCATCGGCGCGTGATCGTTCAGTATCTGTTGAAATTCCTGGTCAGCTGCCAAAAGCCAGTCCCGATGTGTTCCCTGTCAGTTCTATAGTCGCAGCGCATCCGGAAACATTACATTTAATTTTGCTGAAATCTCAACGTTCAGCCAGAAGCGTCGCGGCTTAGGGGTCAGGCTAGGGGTCAAGTCTTCCCATATCCCATTTTTGTGCTGTGGCATCCATCTAACATCCGCCATCGGACTAAAATGGGATATGGGAAGACTTGACCCCTAGCCTCCTAGCCCCCCCTAGCCCCCGGGACCTAAAAGCTCTCGAGCTCGGGCAGACTGGGCATTAATCTCGTCTTCCATGGCCTGACGGTAGCTTTCAAGCTGGTCAGCCGGAGCTGATTTGGGCACAACAATCGGCTCGGAGACACAGATGGCCACCTTCGCAAACGGTTTAGGAATAATGAATTTATCCCATCGACGATCCAGCACCCAGACCCGGTCGGCGGCACAGCCCAGCGCAACCAGCGGCGCTCCGCCAATTCGGGCCATGAGGACAGCACCCTCTTTGAAGTGGTGCTGCGGCCCTAAAGGACCGTCCGCCGTGGTGACAATAGACACACCTCGTTTCATGGTGGCGTGCATGTCGCGTAGCACAAGCGCACCGGAAGTATTTGACGAGCCGCGAATGACCTCCGCTCCCCACGCAGTAGCAACACTCGCCGGCACTTCGCCGTCGACCGACCCGGAGATTAGAAAGGCCGCTTTAAAACCACGCTTGATCCACTGTTTAATGGTACTGGTGCATAAAATGTGATTTTGATGCCAGTAGCACGGCGCAAACAGGGTGTTATTGTCCATCAGCTTGGCCACGCTCGGTGGAACCGAGACAGGCTGAACCCGGTAGCTCATCCACAATAGCCTCAATATCAGGCGCAGCAGCGGTATGCCAATAACGTAAGACATTCGTCTTCCGAACGTCATACGACGTCGCGACGATTTGCCCCGGCGTGCCTCTATGTCGTCAGATTGTTTTTGGTCGGTCATCAGGTAGGTCTCAAGTCCGCTGCCAGCCTAGGCGCACTATCGGTCATGACTGCGTCATTGTAAACTGCAGCCTGCGTAACGTCGCGTAGATTCAGCACTGGCTCATGAGCACTCCCGATTCTGATCAAAACACCGTTCCCGGGCCGTCCGACCCGGTCGCTCTGGGCATCGATCCGCAGAGTCTCGACTTGCTGCGGACGCTGCAGCATGAGTACGGCGACGTGGTGGCCATCAACCGCGCCAGCGGACGACGTGGACTGTTCATTAATAAACCCGATCTAATTCACCGCCTGCTGGTAAAACACCACGACAAATTTCACAAAGGCCCGGGCTTTGAGCGCGTCAAAATGCTGCTCGGCAACGGACTGATTGTAAGCGACGGCACAACCTGGCGACGTTCGAGACGCATGATTCAACCAGCGTTCTCACGTAAGCACCTGCACAAGCTTCTGCAAATGATGCATAGCTGCTGCCTTAATCGTGCGCAGCGCTGGACAGAACTTGCAGCGTCAAATGCAGACGTAGACGTCACCCGGGAAATGAACGACGCCGGACTCGAGTTAATCTTGCGCGCCATTTTTGGTGAAGACTACGACCGCTCAATTGTCAGTAACGGCACTAATCCGTTCGCTTTCCTAAGCGAAGACTCAACCCGTGACTTGCGAGTTGTGATGCAGGTACGGGAGTTACGCTCACTCATTCTTGCCATTATCGAACAACGGCGTGAGCAACCGGCTGAAACTGACTACGACTTTCTCACCATGCTAATGGGTCAAAAGGACAAAGAAGGCGTTGGCTTTACCGACAAAGAGTTGCTCGACGAAATCATCACACTCACAGTTGCAGGTTACGAAACGTCAGCGGGCACCCTGAACTGGGCGTGGTATCTCATTGCGACCCACCCTGAAGTAGAAAGCCGACTTCTAGCTGAATACGCGTCACTCTACTCACCCGCCGAGGAAGTAGATGCCGCATTACTCATGTCGCTTACATACTCTCAACAGGTGCTTGACGAAACCTTGCGCCTGTATCCGCCGGTGTGGCTGTTTACGCGACGTGCAGTGACTGCTTTCGAACTTGACGATATTGTCATTCATGAAGGTACCGATATTTATATCTCGCCGCTGGTTCTGCAGACCACCGAGGCACACTGGCCCAACCCTGACAGCTTCGAACCCCAGCGTTACGCACCAGACAAATCCATTGAAGATGGTTTATCCTTGCCCTTTTCGCTCGGACCCCGCCGCTGTCTCGGCGAGTATTTTTCGTTTATGGAAATGAAGTTGATGCTCGCGACGCTTCTACCAAAGTTTAAGTTAGAGCCGCAAACGGATGTTCACCCCGAGCTGGAGCTCGGTATAAACCTGCGTTCAAGCGACGCGATACGACTCAATATTACTTCAAGGGCTTCATAATATGCCGCTGCATTCGACGCTGAATGATCTATTGGACAGTCAGCTCTCTTCTGACCTCGTGATTGAGTTTATTCACGGACAAGATCAGACCACTACGCTAACTCCGGCTCAACTCAAGTCACGAGCAGGCGAATTACTTGCGCTCTTGCAAGCACGGGGCATGAAGGTCGGCGACGAACTCGTCATTCATACGCAGTCTAACGAAGACTTTGTCATTGCCTTCTGGGCGGCTGTACTGGGCGGACTTGTACCTGTTCCGGTGGCGGTTGGCATTAGCGATGAACACCGCAACAAGCTCCTGCGTATTGTCGGGCAACTGCGCAGCGCTTACGTCTTTACCACAGCTGATCTGTCTACTCGTTTGCACGAATTCGCCGAAAGCCACGACAGCATGCCCGTCGTGCTCAAAGAATCAGCTCGCTGGATCACCTCAATAGAAGATAACGATTCAGCACCGACAGAACTTTCCAAGCCGACACCTGATGACCTGGCGTTTATTCAGTACAGCTCTGGCTCCACCGGCGACCCGAAGGGCGTCTGCCTCACACACAAGAACGTCACGACCAACGTGCGCGCTATTATCGAAGCGGGTGGATGGGGCCCAGAAGACAAAGCGCTAAGCTGGATGCCGCTCACTCACGACATGGGGTTAATTGGCTTTCATCTCAGCGTACTGGCTGCCGGAATGCACCACGCCATTATGGACACAAGCGCGTTCGTGCGACGACCGAAGCTGTGGCTGTCTATGGCCGCCGAGCGCAAGAGCACTATATTGTGTTCTCCCAACTTCGGCTACCAGCACTACCTGAAAGCGGTGGAACGAAAAGGAATCGACGATATCGACCTGTCGCACGTCCGACAAATGCTCAACGGTGCCGAACCCATTTCTCGCGCGTTATGCGACACGTTTAATGCCACGCTCGCCTCAACCGGTCTGCCTGCAACAGCCATGAGACCTGTATACGGTTTAGCCGAGGCAACGGTAGGGGTAAGCTTTTCAAAACCTGGCACACTCTACACGAGCACACGTATACATCGTGAATCGGTAGCCATCGGAGCACGAATTGAGGCGGTTACCGACGACGAAGGCATTGACCTCGTTCACGTTGGTCCTCCCATACGCGACGTACAGCTGCGACTAGTTGATGACAACGATGCGGAAATAGCAGCCAGCATCATCGGGCATCTGCAACTCAAAGGCGACAGCGTGACTGAGCGTATTTACGGCGACGAGCAGACGACACAGGCCATGTTCACCGCAGACGGCTGGTTACGCACCGGCGACTCTGGTGCATTGGTCTCTTCAAATAATGGCGAACCCGAACTGATGATTGTGGGTCGTATTAAAGACGTGCTAATTAGCAACGGCCAAAATTTCTATGCCCACGATATAGAAAACGCGGTCAGTTCCACCAGCGGCGCCGAGCTTGGCAAAGTTGCGGTCGCTTCTGTAAGGCTGCCCGAGCATACGACCGAACAGATTGCTGTGTTTGTTTTGTTTCGAAAAGAGCTTGCCGACTTTGCGTCACTTGCCAAAGAACTTCGTGCCGAGATTAGCGCCAAAACAGGACTTGAGGCAGACCTGGTTGTACCGGTGCCCCGTATTCCAAAAACCACCAGTGGAAAAATTCAAAGACACCAGTTGGCCCAGACCTTTATGCGAGGTGAGTTTGATCACACGCTTGAAGCAGAAGGCGTAACCTCAGCTTCCTCTACAGAGGCGTCTGAAAGCAATGCGACGGAAGCAGGCAGTGACGTATGTAGTCAGCTTGTGAGCATAGCGTCGGAGTTCGTAACCGAAGGGCAAATTGGTCCGGACGACAATTTGTTTGAAGCAGGCGTGAGCTCTTTAACGCTAACAGAAATATCTCTTGCCATTGAAGAACGCTTTCCTGGCAAGCTTGACGTAAGTGATTTGTTTGACTACCCGACTCTGCGTGAAATTGCGACATGGGTGCAGCGAGACTAGAGGCTACCGCTGGTTAGTCAGGACTCAACTTCATCCTGAAAAATTTCTTCTATCGACAGTTTAAACAGACGCGCCGCTTTGAATGCCAAAGGTAAACTGGGGTCGAATTTTCCTTTCTCAATGGCGTTCACCGTTTGACGCGAAACGCTGAGCTCTTTGGCAAGCTGCGCCTGAGTCCAGTCTCTTTCGGCACGAAGTACTTTTAAGCGATTCTTCATCGGTACTTTCTATGTCCGGCAATCGTTCCGGCGAGGAAGGCAAGAGACATTACAACTATGAGATGCCAAATCTCCGGTTCAAACGAAACAAGTTTAATGTCTTCCAGCAGCTCGTAGCTGAACCCGCACACTAACCCAACACCCAGTGAGAGTGCCGCCGCGTCGAGAAATATTTTCTGCTGCAATTCGTCCAGCCCTTGAAGATGCTGCTTATTCGCCAGAATCATTCCGATTCCAACGCCAAGGTTAACGAGAACAGCGAGAACCGAGGGAAGGGTAGCGAAATCCCATATTAACTTGGGACCAGAGGTCGCCACGGCCAAGGTCAGTAACCAGGCCGCGGTCCAAAGTCCAAGACGAACGGTATTTCTTGCTCCGTCCGATTGCCAATCGCAGGAGTCGGACTTTAAATCACTCATATGTCTAACCTCTTTGTCTTAAAGTAAAGTAAACTTGACCTAAATCATAATCGCGCCTCTAATACTTGTCAAGTACTCTTTACAAAAAGACCAACATACACGACTATACGAATTGGGGAGTAGTAACAAAAGAAGCCATATGGAAGCGATCGTTCTGATAATTGGTGAAATCGTTTTCGCCGTGTTAGCACCGTTCTTTTTACTGATCGCCAATCTGATTGGCTCGGTGTTCAGTTTAATCGCGTCATTCTTGCTCGGATCGAGCTACATCAATACCCAGACAAAAGAGAAACAACAGACAGGCACTGAAACAACGCGAGATAGTGTCACGGCAAGTAGTACGGGCAAACCCCAAACACTCCGATTTGCCCGACTGGGCGCCATGGTTCTGACCGGCCTCGCCGTGCTGACTCTCGCCGGCATCGGCATTGTGAACACATTCTTCTTCAACGACTCTGTTCGATACGTCTTCAACAAAGTGCAAGATCGAAGCGGAATTACTACGTCCTGCGAGAACATTGACGGCTCCGTATTTGCGGGGAAAATTGACCTTCGCAATTGCACTATTCAGCGACCTTCCCATTCTGAGTCTTCGTTCGACCTTCGCCTGGCCAAAATAAGCCTCGACCTAAAGATTACCTCTTTGTTTGGTACCGCTCAGTTGGAGAGTGCCGAGCTTGATGGTCTTGATGGCTGGGTTAAAAAGACGCAAAAGGCTGCCAACGATTCCGACAGTAGTGAAGACGTCGACAAGCCACGACGAGCTTTTGTAATAGACCGGCTCGACGTAACGAATGTAGATTTGAATGTGTCTGGCGTAAACCCTGACGGTAATCCGTTCTCACTACCAATAAGCATTGAACACATTCATAGCCAACCGTTGAGATCACGCATGGCGCTATTCGACGTATTGTTCAGATCAAACGTTAGCGGATCAATTTCTGATTCTCCATTTGATATTGTCACGTCCAAGATTGCCAGTGGCCGCAAAACGGAATGGCGAGCTCCGAACATACCCGTTGCGAGTCTTGGAGCGATGGCAGGTGGACCACTGTCGTGGTTTAGCGAAGGCACCGTTGAGGTGTTTGTTGTCGATGAGTGGGAGATCGACAACTCACTTACCATCGATATGGACTGGCGCCTTAAGTTTTCAAACATTGAAGTCAAGGCACCTCAGGGGACAAGCAAGTTCAAACGAATCGCATCCGCACCACTGACTCGTTACGTTAACGGACACAATGGCGACTTCCCTCTCGAATTTTCTCTGGTCTTAAATGAATCCCAGTTTGAATCCAAGTCTTCATTGGCTGCCGCGGGACTTTGGTCTGCCGTTGGAGAGTCGATTAAATTTATTTTGACGTCGTTCAACATACAGGTTGATAAAGAGGCTGACGTGGGAGGAGGATTAAAGAAGGGAGCGATATCGATCCTTGATAAACTTCGTAAACCGAAGGAAGACGAATCGGATTAGTTTTTGGTCAAGAATTTTCTTGCAAGCGCGACCTGCCGAAGTTGTTTAATGCAACCGCTCATTATTTTCTTCATTTACCTCTTCTCACCCTGACGGAGATTGCCGCGCCCGCTGTGCGGCCTCGCAATGACGGAGACTTATAGCGCTACGTTATTATCTAATCTCTTCTCACCCTGACGGAGATTGCCTCGCCCGCCGTGCGGGCTCGCAATGACGGAAGCTGATAGCGGATTTGCAATAACAAAAATCAGATGCCGCTTTGACCGAAACTTTACGTATTCCTAACTGGGCGCGTCTGCAATTTAACGCCAGCCTGATATTCATGACGCAGACGAGCTCAGCAAACGTGGCCAATCAGCATCACAGGAATTCCGACAAGTGAACCAGAAAAACACAGAAACGACTATCGCCTTCTTATTTTCCAAACTGGAGAATTTATTCTCGCGAACAGTCGCAATACTGTTTCTGGCTATGGCCATTGTAATGCCAACCGCGCAGGCCACGATAAACACGCTGCGAGTCAATGGCGGCACTGACCGGATTGTCATTCCGAACGCACCCGAGTTAAACCCGGGTAGCGAAATTACACTTGAAGCCTGGGTAAGACAAACCACCAGCTCTAGCTGTCAGACAGTCGTCGGTAAGAATTTCATAACCGGTTACTGGTTAGGACTGTGCAGCGGGCGAATTCGTTACTACGCGGGAGGTGGTGGCAGCACTACTGGAACAAAAACAGTTGCAGTGGGTGAGTGGACCCACATTGCTGTTACGTATGACGGCAGTACGCTCAAATTTTACGTTAACGGCGTCCTTGACCTGTCTGTCGCAAGCACGGCGCCGTTGCCCGTTAATCTCGACAGCATTGGTATCGGTGGTGAGGCGTCGAACACCTGCGGCAACACCTGCCCGTTTCTGGGCAATATTGCCGAAGTACGCCTATGGCGAATCGCCCGGCTACAGAACGATATTCGACGAGACATTGTCAAAAAAATCGAATCCACGCGCGATGGACTCGTCGCGGTGTGGCCTCTAGAGGGTGGCCCCGGAGAAGCCTTTGGAAATTTTGACGGCGCTCAGGATGGCGCTGCTAATTTCTTTGGTCAGATAGCACCACCAGTCGCAGAGGGCCCACTTCAAATACCTCGTATTTTGGAGCCGGCACTTGACGGTCAGTGCACCGGCCTCAATGGCCCGCTACGCATTCCGGTCTGGAATGATGACGTACCTTCCCAAATTGAGTGGCTTTATCTCGGTGCGACTCAAACCGATTTATGGGTATGCATGGAAAATGTTCAGAAAGGGGGCTCGTTTGTCGGCGTCTATGTCGACCCCACCAACGACGCGTCTGAATACTCAAATCCGGATGACTTTCGCCTGCGCTTACAAGAAGGCGGCACCTTCATCAGTGAAGCTGGAACCGGCTCGGGTGGTTTTTCAGGTGCCGGTCCCACGGGTGCAGCGGCGCAGTGGTTTTCTGACGGCGAGTTTCGCTGGAAAGCCGAGTTTCGCATTCCTCGCAGTCTTCTTGAAATGGGTCCTGACAACACGTTTCGACTTCAGGTTATTGACGACCAGGACAACGGCGACAGCATAAGTGAAGACTGGGGCTGGCCGGTCAACTACTTCTGGGACTGGCCTGCCCGTTACCAGGCAGTAAAAATCAATGACTCGCTCATTCCTGAACCTGATTCCCAAAACCCAAATGTGTCTATTGCCCATTCACCATCAAATAACCCTCCTGCCGGACCCGTGATGCTGCGATCAAGCGGCTTCGACCAGAACCGGGTTGAGTCTATTACCCTCTTCCTTGATCGCGGCCCGGTTCTCGGCCGCGGCCCTGTACTTACGTGCGACTTTCCGGCGCCGGGAAATGTTCTGGAACTCTGCAACATCGAATTGAATCTTTTACCGGGACAGCATCATTTCTACGCAGTAGTAACCGACGTGGCTGGCCGCACAGGCGTGTCAAGAATGGACTCTTTTCGCGTTCTGGAAGACGGTAACAATCCGGAACTCTCGATTATTTCAGATCCGGTTTCGCCACCGGCCGGTGGAAGCGCAACGCTCATCGCCACGGCGACGGACCCTGCAGGAATAACCTTTATTTCGGTCGGACAACAGGTGTGTAATTTCCCGGGCACAAACACCGAAGAGTCTTGCAGCACGACCGTGCAGTCTTCGGGTCAGCGCGTGCGGAGCGTCATTGTATCGACAACTGACAGCGAGGGTTTTAACGCCACCGTGACCCGACGCGTGGTGTTTGGCAACACAGGTACAGACAGCGACGGCGACGGACTAGTCGACGACATTGAAGACATTCTATGCACATCGAAAAACAACCCCGACACCGACGGTGATTCAATCATAGACAAATGGGAAGTACTGGGAGCTTCTTTCCCTGATGGTGACTATGTGGACCTTCCCAGCATGGGAGCGAACCCGTGTCACAAAGACGTGTTCTTACAGTACGACTACGAGACAGGGGCACGCGTAAGGGACGGCATCATAGAAAATGTTGTCGCCGCGTACCAGCGCAACGGTGTGACGTTACACGTTACCGAGAACGAACGGCCCCGACCAACAAGTGATGCCATATCGACATTTGACGGCGCCTCCGCAGCGGCGAGAGTAGACGACAACGGCAACTACTATTTTCCACCCAAGCACAACTGGACACACTTCTACGCTTACAGCCGACACAGCACCGGAAGAAGCTACGCTGATGGACGCTTCTTTACCCTTAATATGTACAGAGGCGATGACTGCGAATGCCCACTGTCCGGGATAGATCCGGCGACCTGCGGACTGGGGACAGAAGCTGTTGACACTTCCTGCTCGCGAGAAAGCGCAGATTCACAAACAAGGCTCTTCATGCACGAGCTCGGACACGTAATGGGTTTGCACCACGGTGGCCGACGAGACGTTTCTACAACACCGAACATCATCGAAGAGTATCTTTATTATCCAGGTAGGGGCGATGATGTAAATCTCAAACCCAACTACCGTAGCGTGATGAACTACGGCTACAACGGCGATGTCTGTATTACACCCAACGGGAACATCACCTCGGGCCTTGACTACTCAGGCCAACTGCTTGGCAATCTCATCGAGAACAATCTGGATGAACGTTCAACAAGTGGAATTGTCAGTGCGCTTGGGTTCTGGAACTGCCCGATGTCGGCTCCAGGGTCGGTTCCGCTAATTGCCTACACCTGTGCCGACCCTGATGAAAACACGGCGCTCGACGTAGATTTGAACGCGCGTCGTTCCGTGGTCTGGACTAACGGAGCGCAGGCTCAATCGCGGCGGATGCACGGCTCTTCAGCCGATGACACCGGCTGGAACGCAGACACTCCGAACGGCATCGACTGGAATTGTGACGGTGCAATCAGCTCAAGCGTAAGCGAGAACATCAACGGCGTAGGTGTAAGAAATGAATTCTTCTTGCCGAGTGCGCAGGAAATTTGCGGCGACGGAGTCGACAACAACGGCGACAATGAAATAGACGAAGACTGTCAGTGGACGGTATCGGGTTCAGGTAATCCGCTGCGCAGTGAAAACGTTGACTGGCTCAATTTGCCGCGACCAGGCAGCTGCATTGTGCGCTATAACCAAACGGCAAACTGCTACCAGCAGCCACAGGCTTACCGCAATGAAATTAACACGAGCGCAGCAATGGACTGCCGACCCAGCGGTAGGCCCGTTGTTGACTGCCCTGTTCAGGCCGGCGGCCGGAGCACTCAGGTCGGCGGCGGCATATCGCCCGACGCCATAGTGGAAGACGGCGACTTTCTCGAACTGCCACCCAATACAGAATCCTGCGACGGTCTCGACAACGACGGCGATCTCGACATTGACGAAGGCTGTCGCGACACAGATTTCGACGACGTGTCCGACGCCATAGACAACTGCCCGTTCATTTCAAATTACAGCCAGACCGACAGCGACGGAGACGGTGTGGGCGACGTGTGCGACGCGTTGGTAATGGGGCCGCTTAACGTTACGGTACAGGGCGACATCGCTTTGGATATTGACTGGGACCCGGTACCTGGCGCAGTGGGGTACAACGTGTACAAAAGCACGGATGGCGGTGAATTCGCTTACCAAAGTTCAGGCGACGCGTACCCAAGCACAGCATCTACCTTCTGGCTTGACCTGCCACCCTTCCCGGGACAGCTGCTTAACTGGCAGTACCGCGTTTATCCCGTTGACGCTAACGGTGACGAAGGAACACCTTCTGAAGGAGGTTTTAGCACGGACGACGACGCTGACGGTGTGGCAAACAGCAGCGACAACTGCTTGTTGATTGCCAACGCGGGTCAGCAAGATACCGACGGTGACAACATAGGCAATGCGTGTGATCCCGACTTTAACAACGACTGCATCGTCAATTTCGTCGACTACGCTGCACTTGCGCCACAGTTCTTGAGCACTAGCTCGCCGCTGTATGACCTCAATAGCGACGGTGTCGTGAACTTCCTGGATATCAGTTTGTTCGTAGATTATTTTTTAATGCCGCCAGGGCCGGGGGGAGTTGGCAACGTGTGTGATTAGTTTCGGGAAATTGAACGCGGATAACTAGCGTTGCGTTGTTAATGCGATGTGATCATTAACCGAATACCACGCCAACTCGAAGAGGGCCGACCGGAGAGCTAGAGTGACGAAAGCTCTTCCGTCGGCCGGTAGTCGCCAAGCTCCGCTTTCATTAAACGTTTGCCTTTGCGACGCTGCTCGATTTTAACGGGCAAGAAATTCAGTTCTTCGGCTAACCAGAATATGGTCGTGCGAGAGGACCCTTCCACCTGGTGCTCGACAGGCACAGCTTCAAATTCACCAAAGGGCACACGCAGCGTGACGGGCTCGCGGCGCGTGATGTTAATGACCTTGCGCTCGCTGCCATCGATCAAAATATACTGATCACGCAGCTGGTCTTTTTGAAGGTCGTGCATGAGTGCGTACTGCAGCGACACGGCGTCATGCGTGCCGTCTTCAACCGGGTCGTTCACCTGGTTCTCGACGAGCTCGCCGCTGTTCTTTTGCGAAGTCAGACCGGTTACCCGAAGTGCCTCCCAGTCAAAATCGAGCGTCGCTTTTTTCTTGCGTTTGGAGATTGAGTCGTTGCCTTCAAAAGCAAGTGGTTGGACAGCGTCGTTGCTGAGTCTGAACTGTGATCGATTTTCAATGGTGCCTTTTGCCGCCAGTCTTGCCAGACCACGCGCTCTAATTTCGGAGGTGCCGGTGAACACACCCTTCTCCGCCTGCAGCCCGGTGACCATGGATCCTTTGAACATTTTAATGCGGACGTCGTAGTGGGCACTATGCGGTTCGAAATCGGCAGCGGACACCGTCGCGCCTGTCGCCAGGACCGTTACGGCGAGCAGTTGGGTTACGAAAGCAATAATAGAGCGAGCTTTAATCATGGGTATTCCTGTCATGGCGATACTATATCGGACAGTCGGTCTGATTGTGAGTTCATCGGGCGGGAATGTTCGATGTGCCGTTTAAACGATTTTGATTGAATTTATGCACTTTTGAACGACAATTAGTGCTATTTACTGATTTTGATTGACGCTAACCACTATTAAGCACACCATTATTATTTAACCTAATGCAGAAATTACGGCGAGCAACCACATGTCTATGCCGATAAAAAACGGAGAGAAAAATTGGCGTAGATCGCTACAGATCGGTAATTTTTCAACTCATTTGCACTGTAATCAGGACATTTTATACATATGAGAGTCCGGCTTGGGGCGCAAAAACAAGTATCCTGTCATTGCGAGTCCGCGCAGCGGGCGTAGCGATCTCTGTCCGGGTGCTTCGAGCCTGATGAGTGAGACAGCTCGAAGTAGCGTCAAGAGATTGCCGCGCGCTACGCGCTGGCAATGACAGTACTCGCGCTACCGAATTTAAGTAATCGGCACCAAAGTAATTTCAACTCTACGGTTGAGCTGGCGACCCTGCTCCGTGCCGTTATCCGCAATCGGGTAAGCCGAACTCTTGCCAAACCCGGCCAGGCGGTCGTTCACGACACTTCGATTAGCCAGGTAGTTAACCACGCTTTGGGCGCGCCGCTCTGACAGAGCCTGGTTAATGGAATCGGAACCCGTGCTATCGGTGTGGCCGACAACCTCGATAAACGTCTGGTTTTTTTCGTTAAAAATCCGGGCTAGACGATCAAGCACCGAGACAAACTGCGGCTTTATGTCTGCCTTATTAACGTCGAACGTCACGTTGCCCGGCATGGCCAGCACAATGTTGTCGCCCTGACGCTCGAAGACAATACCGGTGTCGGCCAGCTCTTTACGCAGCTTGGCCTCCTGCACGTCCATGTAATATCCAATGGAACCGCCCGTGATACCGCCGATGCCAGCGCCAATCAGAGCACGCTTGCGACGGTCACGAGAGTCACTACCAGAGATTATTCCGGCTAATGCGCCAATTCCGGCTCCAATTAGTGCGCCTTTGGTCGCTTTTGCGGTCTGCTCATCACCCGTATAAGGATTAATAGTGGTGCAGCCACCGATGCCGAGTACAAATGTGGCCGCTACTGCGGATAAGCCAGCTTTTTTGATTAGCATCCCGATATCTCCGTTATGTAAAGTTAGTTCAAATTCAGTTATGTGGCTGAATGTAACCACGTTGCGACCGGATTCGAGTGAGGCGATACTGCCACACTCGCCGAAACATTTATCTCAAATCACCGGTCTTGACTGATACGCTCTTAAGACACGTTTGTGATACAGGAATTCAATGACCGATTCTCCCAAAGACCTCGCATTTTCGACCAAAAAAACCAGGAAACGCGCGGGAACACCTATTTGGCACTGGGCCGTTATCTTTGGTGCTTTCTTCGTGGTGCTCAATTTCAGTACGCTACGCGATACGGTTGGTGGGAAAATCCAGTACAGCGCCGAAGCGGCTGGCCCGGTCACGCTCTACAGCACCAGCTGGTGTGGCTACTGCAAGAAAGTCCGACGCACTCTGACCAAACACGAGATACCGTTTCAGGAGCTCGATATTGAACAGAACGAATCAGCCAACCAAACCTTCCAGCAGCTTGGTGGCCGTGGCGTCCCGGTGGTCACAATTGGTGATCGCGTGGTGCACGGCTACAACTACTCTCGTCTTCGCGAACTGCTTGAATGTGCCGACTGCGAATAGGGTTAGCATTGCAAGCTAAAAGACTCGCCTGCACTATGCGTTAACAGCGTTTGTCACCCAGCTCGAAAAGCGACACTCCTCAAACCACTGATTGGCCACCATAAGCTCAGTCGTGACATGACAAGACACAGCGAGCATTCATGTCGTTAGAATTCACTCACCGTTCCGTATGGCGCATAGCGCTACCTATGGTCCTATCGAACATTACTGTTCCCCTTCTTGGACTGGTAGACACCTTTGTTGTGGGTCATTTGCCGAGCCCGGACTATCTGGGTGCGGTTGCGGTTGGCTCCACCATTTTCAGCGTTCTTTTTCTGGGTATGAATTTTTTGCGCATGGGCACCACGGGTCTGGCGGCCCATGCATTTGGAAAAGAAGACAGCGAAGAACTGCGTCGCGTACTCATGCGCGCACTGACGCTCGCTGTAGTCATTGCCCTCGCATTAATAGCACTTCAACACCCAACCCTACTGGCTGCTCTGGCGGTGATTAAACCCGATGCGGCCATCAGCTTGATTGCATCCGACTATTTTCAAGTGCGAATCTGGGCCGCGCCCGCCTCACTTATGAACATTGTGCTTATTGGTTGGTTCATCGGCCGACAGGATGGGCGTACGCCTCTTGTACTTATGCTGATCATCAACCTGATTAACATTGCGCTCGATTTTCTGTTCGTCATGCACTACGACCTGCGCGCTAGCGGAGTCGCTCTGGCGAGCGTGATCGCTGAATACAGCGGCTGCATCGCTGGCTTGTGGCTCGCGCTACGCAGCCTGCGCTCAAAATCTCACGGCCTCATGGAAGGTGTACTGGTTGTAAGTCGGTTCCGCGAACTCATGCAGGTCAATCTGGACTTGTTAATTCGCACGCTGGCGTTGCAGCTTACGTTTGTCATTATTACCGCCGCCGGTGCCCGGCAAGGCGCGCTGATTTTAGCCGCCAACGCCGTATTGCTTAACTTTCAGTGGATTGTTTCCTATGCGCTGGATGGTTTCGCGAATGCTGCTGAAGCGATGGTTGGACGTGCGGTGGGCGCGAAACAGGCGCGGGCTTTGGATCAGGCCGTCCGGTTAAACCGCGCATGGTCACTGCTCATCGCAGCAGGTATGACCGTCATATTTGTGCTGGCCGGTAACACGTTAATAGACCGCATAACCAACATTGAAGAAGTACGTGAACTGGCCCGGGTTTATCTGCCGTGGTTAATTGCCCTACCCTTAATATCCGTTTGGAGTTTTTTGTACGACGGCGTATTCGTCGGGGCCATGCGCAGCAAAGAGATGCGTAACATTATGGTACTTAGCACCTTCGTTATCTTTATTCCAGCCTGGTGGTTGTTTGGGTTTATGGGCAACCACGGACTGTGGCTCGCGTTCGCACTGTTTATGGCGTCGCGCGGCCTGCTTATGCACTGGCAGTGGCGCAGAGCTCCCGGTTAGACCTTTCGTGCCAGGTAGAGTGCGTACCCCAAGGGTATTTGCTTGTCCGGCCGGTGGCCGGTCAGACTGCACGGCCCAGCTTGCCGAGCTGAAATACGCGACACCGTCAAGAAATGAAACGCTTTTTCGCAGCTGGAAGCCGCCCCTATTATTTTTATCCTTCGATTTTTATCCTACTTTTTGTGCACTACGTTTTACTCCCCGCGCAAATTACTTCTTTTCATTTTGGTTGCAAAGCTACACATCCTCCGTACCTGTCACATCGACCGGTATCGCAATGGCGGCCACTTCCTGTATCGGCGACTGGCAGGCACCCAGCAACCCGATCACAAACAATATCGCCAGCAGCGCCACTCCTTTGGGAACCCAGCGGCGACGGCCTTGTCGGTACAGATGAGAGTAGGACTGCGGGCTGTGGAACGATGCGTTTTCTGACATGAGTTTTCTCCGAAAGCGATATTATTGGACAAACACAATGCGACTTATTAATCGCTTGCCACTGTATTTAACCCCGGCATTACGGCCATCCGCAGCCCGACTCATGACACAAATCGGTACAATAGTGACGAAAAATGATCGCACCTGTGGGACACTTCAAACATGCAAAAACACATCGCAATTGTGGAAGACCAACCGGCTATTCGGGAAAACTACGTCGACGCGTTCACACGCCACGGCTACCGTGTGTCCGGATTTAGCAATCGGGGTCAGGCACTGGCCGCCTTTACTCACAAGCTTCCTGACCTGGTTATTATCGACATTAACCTCGGAGCCGAAGTTGAAGGCGGTTTCGATTTGTGCCGCGAACTGCGTGCTCGCAGCGACTCGTTACCGATTATTTTCTTGACCGCACGTGACAGTGAGCTCGACGCCATATCCGGACTGCGACTCGGAGCTGACGACTACCTGACTAAAGACCTGTCGCTTAATCATCTGGTTGCTCGCGTCGTCGCTTTGTTCCGACGAACCGACGCGTTGCTAAACGACGACAAAGAAGACAGCAATCTCGAACGTGGTGCACTTGGCATAAACGTCGACCGCATGGTTGTGAGCTGGCGCGCTGAAGTCATACCTCTCACGGTCACTGAATTTTGGCTGGTTCACGCCATGGCGCGTTTTCCAGGCCACGTTAAAAACCGTCAGCAGCTGATGGACGCGGCCAACGTGGTATTAGACGACAACACCATCACGTCTCACATCAAACGACTGCGCAAAAAGTTTCTGGCTGTAGACACCGATTTTGATTCCATTGAGACCGTTTACGGCATGGGATATCGCTGGAAAGGCGACGCGGTTTAGTACGGTGCTTCGGCACACGCGCTTTCGGGTGGCGGCCGCTTTAGATACGTATAGCCCGCTGCCCTTGTCCCCGGATGTTTCTCAACCATTAACCATGTACACAACACGGCATCGAGCCCCGCACGCAGAACACTGGTACAACCTGAATCGACCCGAGTACACTAAGCCCCTATGAGTCTGCGCCGACAACTACTTCTTGTGAGCCTGCTCACCCTGTTCCTGCCGTGGGCAGGCTGTGAGTACATTACCGAGCTTGAGAGCGCGCTTCGGGAAGGGCAGCAAAACAGTTTGCAAGACAGCGCTAACGCAATTGCGAGTATCCTTCAGGAACGCCAACAGCTCCTCTATCGGTACCGCAGTACGTTTAGCGCAAGCTCCGACCCGGTCAGCGATGTGTACGCCTATCCTGTGACAACACCGCTAACCATTGACGGCTACGACGACGACTGGACTCTCGACAACGAGCAGTACCGCAAGCTTCGAGGTGGTGAAACCACCGACGGTACGCTGTCCATTACATTCGCGATGGCCTCAAACCGTCAGAACCTGTACCTGTTTCTAAGCGTTACCGACGACTACGTGGTTTACCGCAACGAGGCTAACGGCCCCGTTCACGATTCTGTGCGACTGGTGTTTTGGGACTCAGTAGAAAAATTCAACGACCTGATTATTGAAACCAACGCGCCCGGCGAAGTCCGCGCACACTGGTTAAACAACGAACCGGCTGGCGACATAGACCCCAGTCAAATTTTCGGTAACTGGCAACCGACTTCGGCTGGATACAACGTTGAAATACAAATCCCTCAGTCGCTCGTAGGACCGCGCTTTGGCTTTGCAGTAATTGACGGAGACTCGACGCCGCTCGATCCACTGCCGTTTCTGGGCACCGTTGACCCGTATGACCTGAATCCGCTGCCAGCCTTAATTAGCCAGCCGCTTCCTGAGCTCACCGCCAACGTCACCGACCTGAGCCAGGGCGACCGGCGCTTACGCGTACTCGACCGCCACGGCTGGATATTAGCCGAAGGCGGAAAGCTGGCCGACACACGCGACGACCAGACACCAGCGCCCAGTATTCTCGACAGGGTATACCGCAAATTACTCGACCCGGGCCTGCAGCCGTACGCTAACCAAAGTTCTATTCCAGGCCAAATTTTAGGGCCAGACGTACAAGAAGCGTTGCAAGGTCGCGAAGCAGGCGTGTGGTATCAACCGCCTTACGATTCTGACGCGGTGATTTCCTCGGCCGTGCCGCTATACGACGACGAACAAATCGTCGGCGCGGTAACGCTTGAGCAAACCAGTGCTGCAACGCTGCTGCTAACGAACAAAGCGCTCAAACGAATCTTGACCGTGACCTTCATATCCACGGCGTTCGTGGTATCAGGTCTACTCGGCTTCGCTACTCTTTTGAGCTTGCGCATTCGCCGGCTTAGAAATGCTACCGAACACGCCATGGCCGACGACGGCAGGCTGTCAACACACTTGCCAGGCATTGGCGCCGACGACGAGCTCGGTGACTTGTCACGTAGTTTTCAAACCCTTCTTGTACAGCTCAAGGACTACACGCAGTACCTGAAGTCTCTTGCGAGCAAACTGTCGCACGAGCTGCGCACCCCTCTCGCAGTTGTGCAGTCGTCGCTTGACAATCTTCAGTCCCAAGAACTGTCGCAGCAGTCCGACGTGTATGCGCAGCGCGCCGCCGCAGGCGTAGCCCGCCTGCGGCATATTGTCAGCGCCATGAGCGCGGCCAGCCGCGTAGAGCAGAGCATCGAAACGGCCGAATTTGATTTCTTTAATCTCGCAGGCTTCGTCAAAGATATGGCTCATGGCTACGGGGACACGTACAAATCTCACGTAATCGAAGTAACGGTCCCTGATGACCCGTGTCGTTATTTTGGCGTTGCAGATTTACTCGCGCAGACCATGGATAAACTGGTGGAAAACGCTGTCGACTTCACACCACCAGGCGGCTCTATAACGTTTGATCTTGACCGGTCACCGCGCCACTACACTCTGCGCGTCACCAACGAAGGGCCTTTACTACCCGCTCACATGCAAGAGCGTTTGTTCGACTCTCTTATTTCTGTGCGTGATGGCGGCAGCGACAACGCTCACCTGGGCTTTGGTTTGTTTATTGCACGGCTTGTTACGACACTTCATCGAGGCGAAATTAGCGCACGCAATTTACCCAACGGAGAAGGCGTAGAGTTCCGAATTGTTCTACCTGTTCGCGACGATAAGTAGGCCCGGTAATAAAAACACGGAGACTATACCTAGCTATTGTCGGCTTCCGGTACGTAGACAATAGGCGCCACCGAGCTGGTAGAAGGGGTCGCGAACACGGCTTCACCATTTTTGTAAACGGTTAAACTGACAAGTCCCGCGCCCAAAACACGCTGAATACGAACGTGCAGCAATCGCTCGCACTCAAAGGAAGCTGACATGGTGCCTGATCCGGAAATATCGTGGATACGCTCGCTTCCGGCATTCTCACAGGCATAGCTGCCTGTAAATTCTACAGGTATCGGAGTGGTCGATCCGTTCACGACTATTTGATACGTGTGCAATTGAGTATCGCCTGATCCGCAGGCGTTCAAACACAGCGCCGCAACGAGCAGCAGACCCCAAACACGCATGACTAACGACCGTTAAGACCGCGAAGATCTACCTGGCCGCTGCGCGAGAACGGCAGCGATTTCACAAACGGCAAGTCGACTTTTACGTTGCCACTGAGGCTGTAATCGACGTTATCGTCACCGCTTTTTAGCAACGCGTACACGTGACGCGCAGAATCCAGCAGGTTGGTTGAGACATCAATTTGCACGAGGTCTTCGCCATTTGCGGGCAGGACGAAAGAGCTGGCTGTAACACCGCTGACAAAATCATTGCCACCAATATTCACCACGTAGTCCAAACCGTTGATCGGGATTGAGACACTGTTTGGGTTTTGCACTCGAAGACTCAGACGATACCGCTGCTCCAGCAAACCAGCACTGACCAATTTTACATCGGCTAGGGTAACTCGAGGTGGGTCGACTATCTGACGCAGCGTATCAAGGCTGCTACACGCGCCAAGGCTTACCAAAACGAAGGCCAGAAAAAGTCCGCGAGCTACTTTGTTTGAACGCATGTCGATCTCCACTGCTGTGAGTTTGCGAAGCATTGAGTAATAGACTGATCGGTAACGCCGGACGCTTGAAGCTGAACTGGCTAACCGAACAGAGAGTGTAAACCGGGGGTTATGAACCAGGAAACCAAACCTTGTGTTTGACCTGAGTTCAAGCCAGCTCCAGCCGCAGAGTATACGCACTCTCAGCCTCAAACATGAGCGTTTCTCAAAACGTCATAAAGCAGCGTCCAGTTTTTACTATTGCCTGATCACGTCAGCTTGAGCTGTCACCGCCGCCCGGCCAATGTATTGGAAGCGCCAGCACAGCAATACCGCAGCAACCGTGAGGCCAGCGGCGAGCCCGCCCCATACGCCTTCACCGCGAAAACCCAGCTGTGTTCCGGCATACCAAGCTACCGGAAAACCAATTATCCAAAACGAGAATATATTGATATAAAAAGGTATCGCCGTATCTTTAAAGCCACGCACCGCACCGGCAGCACCCACCTGAATACCGTCGACAATTTGAAATATCATAGCCATCATAAGGAGTTGAGCGGCTACCGCCCGAACATCAGGATCGTCAACGTAAAGCGTTGTGATCGGGTCACGCAGCAACAGAAGCGTAAACGCCGAGAGCGTCATAAACGCAGTGCATAGAATAATGCCAACCCAACCGGCGTACCGGGCCTGCACAACGTCACCTGAACCCACACGTTGTCCGACCCGAATCATTAAAGCCGAATGCAGGGCCAGCGGCACCATGAACATGGTGGACGCGTAGTTAATCGCGACGGAATGAGCCGCAGCCTCGGTCGTACTCAGCGTTCCCATGATGAGTCCGGCGGCGCTAAACAAACCTACCTCTGCTGTGACGCTGCCGCCAATGGGCAAACCAATGCGCATAAACTCTTTTATGCGCCCCCACTGCGGCCACTCAAAACGATCAAAGAGCGTAAGTCGGGCATAAATATCTTTACGCACCCGCATATAGCCAACCATTATGAACAGGCTCAACCACATTGAGAACGCAGTTGCGTAACCGCAGCCGACAATGCCGAGACGCGGAGCACCAAAGTTGCCGTACATAAAAATGTAGTTGCCGACTGCGTTACTGATTAGCCCGGCAAATGCGGCAAGCATTATAGGCTTGGTGTGACCAATGCCTTCGCTGACATAACGAAGACCCAGAAAGCCAAAAATGCCGAACGTACCGAACGCGAGTGCTTTGAGGTAACTGTCGGCGAGAGGAATAAGCTCTTGCTCAATGCCAATGAGCTGCATGACACTCTCGCCACCCACTCGCATAATAATGAAAACAACAACCGCAATGAGCAGCGCCATCCACAAGCTTTGACGGCCGGCTTCACCGATTTCGGTGGGTTTGTTAGCGCCGTGCAGCTGAGCTGTAATCGGGCTCATTGCCATCATCACGCCCATGCCGGCCAGAAACAAAAATGACCAGAGCGTGTTACCAACCCCCACTGACGCCAAGTCGCGAGTGCCGAGTTTTCCGGCCATAACAAAATCGACAAACGTTGTTAGGCCTATGACTACATTGTTCACAATTAGAGGCCAGCCAAGCACGAAAAGCGCTTTGCTCTCTTTGATAAATCGTAAACGTCGCGACAGGGATATCACTTTGCGGCTGCGGTTCTTGCTATGATAAGGGCGCTCACTCTAGCACGCCTGTTAACGCAACACGCACCCTAATCGCCGAGACCGCGGAGCCTGATTATGAAACAAAACACACGCAAAGTTGCCATTGTAGGAGGCAGCCGAATTCCCTTTTGCCGTTCGCACACAAAATACAAAAGCGCCTCTAACCAGGACATGCTGACGGCGGCCTTGGCGGGCCTGGTTAACCGTTTCGAACTTCAGGGCGAAACGCTTGGCGATGTCGCAAGCGGTGCCGTACTCAAACACTCGAAAGACTGGAACCTTGCACGGGAGTCAGTGCTCGGATCGGGCCTCGGCGCGGCAACGCCTGCGTTTGATTTACAACGCGCGTGTGGCACGTCGCTGGAGGCTGCGATTCTTATCGGCAACAAAATTGCTGTCGGCCAAATTGATTCGGGCATTGCCGCGGGTGCCGACACGGTCAGTGACGCACCCATTGTGTACCCGAAAGAATACCGGTCTGTGCTCATGAACGTGTTCCGGGCGAGAAGCATGGCCGACAAACTCAAAGCTATTCTCGGCTTCCGTCCCTCTCATTTAAAACCTGAAGCTCCAGGTGTAAACGAACCTCGCACCGGTCTGTCAATGGGTGAGAGTACCGAGCAAATGGCACGCGAGTGGAACATTTCTCGCGAAGAGCAGGACGCGCTGGCACTTACCAGTCACACTAACGCCGCGGCGGCGTACGACTCGGGTTTTTTCTCTGACCTTGTTGTGCCGTTTCGCGGAGTTTCAATAGACAATAATCTGCGGCGTGACTCGTCAATGGAATCGTTGGGAAAACTGCGCCCGGCGTTTGACCGCACGAGCGGCCACGGTACGCTGACCGCCGGTAACAGCACACCACTTACTGATGGTGCCGCGGCCTTGCTGCTCTGTTCACAGGAATGGGCAGACGCACGCGGTCACGACGTGCAAGCGTATTTAACGCACGGTCAGGTTGCCGCCATCGATTTTGTCGAATCGGAGGGACTACTTATGGCACCGGCCTACGCTGTGTCAGAGATGCTCGAAAAAGCCAATCTGACGCTGCAAGATTTCGACTTTTACGAAATTCATGAAGCCTTCGCAGCACAGGTTTTGTGCACGCTACGCGCGTGGGAGTCGGAGTCGTTCTGCCGTGACCGGCTCGGCCGAACTGAAGCCATGGGTGCTATCGACCGGGACAAACTGAACGTCAATGGCAGCAGCCTCGCTGTGGGCCACCCGTTCGCTGCTACCGGAGCAAGAATTTTGGCTCATACGGCAAAACTATTGGAACAAAAAGGCTCCGGACGCGCTCTCATATCTATATGCACGGCAGGCGGTATGGGCGTGACGGCCATAGTCGAGCGCTAGTTCGAGCCAGTAAGTCCTGTAAGTCCTGACGCACTCGACAGTGCTTGCGCGCCCAAGACTCTCGTCATTGCGGGCGCAAAGCGCGCCGCAATCTCTTGACGGTCGCTATAGACCGTCGTTTTGGCTCCGGGCAACCGGACGGAGATTGCCCCGCCAGTCGCTTCAGCTAATCGGCATATGGTCGATAACATTATTGTAAATGCAGGTTATGAAAAGTGAGAACCGCGACAAGGAATCACCTCGGCATGCCGATAAAATCAGGTACACAGCCATAAACAGGCTGCGAAGCCACAAACGCGAACTGAAACTACCGGAATTCAGAGAACGCAAAACTGAACTCTTTAACACTGCCCATTTTTAACCAGAGCAACATGTGCCTTTCACTCTGACCCACATCGCCGCGGCCATACCCATTAAAAAGCTAACCGGTTCTATTTTGCCGTTTACCGCCCTCGCCATTGGCACCATGGTCCCTGACATGCCCATATTTTTTAATGTGGTCAGTTCTTACAGTCAGACACATTCTCTTACAGGCCTTTTTACGGCGTGCTTACCCATTGGCCTTGTCATGTACGTTATTTTCGAGCTGCTCGTGCGGACGGCTTTGCTCGAGTTAATGCCCTGGGCGATCAGTCAGCGTCTGGGCGAACGCAGCACGCACAACGCAAAATACCTTGCGGGCATTGTTGCAGCTTTAATTCTTGGCGCTGGCTCCCACGTGCTGTGGGACTCGTTTACCCACCATATTGGCTGGGGCGTCGACTTAGTGCCGGCTTTGAAAACGCGAGTGGTGCTCTTCGGTCACTCTCACGGATATTACAAACTCTTGCAGCACGGCAGCAGCGTTGTGCTTTTACCGCTTATGGCTTGGTGGCTTTATCGCTGGACAAAAGCGCCATACACTCCTCCTGCAAAGCCATTCAAATGCCGTTTAATGCTGCCACTTTGGTTAAAGCTCGCTGGATGCAGCATTATTTTTGTAGCGCCGGCCATCGTAGCCCTGATTGAAGCCTGGATTCAGACTCGCTCTTTCTATTACGGCATTGGACCGGCGGCCAGGGCATACGGTCGCTATCTTGTGATCACGTCCGTTGGCTTCTCAATAATGATTCATTTGTCTATCTGGCTGAGAGGCCGGCTTTCGTTGAGCCACGCTTCGCTAAACCGCTAACGTCCACCGGCATACTTGTGCGCCGCACAAGCCCCTCCTGCCCGCCGGTTTCTTGCCTCACACCAGCATAACCCGCATGATGTGGTCCAAATTAAATCCTTTGGCTCACACCTAAACTAATAGAAAGGCCTAAAATGGAAGCATTCAATTCGTTCCTGGAAACCGCAAACGCGTACTTGTGGCACGACAATATGCTCTACCTGATCGTTGGAGTAGGGGTACTTTTTACGGTTACATCATTTTTTGGCCAATTTCGCTCCCTGACCCACGGAGCCAAGGTTCTCCGTGGAGCCTACGACGATCCCAACGATCCAGGCGCTATCAATCACTTTCAGGCACTTTCCGGCGCCCTCTCGGCGACTGTGGGACTCGGTAATATTGGCGGCGTGGCCCTGGCCATTAGCCTCGGCGGACCCGGCGCTGTGTTCTGGATGTGGATTATTGGTTTCCTCGGCATGGCGATTAAACTGACTGAAGTCACCCAGTCCATGCTCTACCGAAACACCGACGACCCAAACAATCCGCACGGTGGACCCATGTGGGTAGCCTCAAAAGGCATGGCACGCATGTCGCCCAAGCTGGCCTGGCTCGGATCATTAATCGGCGGTGTGTTCTGCATAATGCTGCTGATCTCAACTACTACCGGCGGCAATATGTTCCAGGCCTGGAACGTAGCCGAGCTGGGTCAAACCTATTTTGGAATTGACGGCTGGATCACCGGCATCATCATGTCGGTTCTGGTTGGCCTCGTCATTATCGGAGGCATTAATCGTATTGGTAAAGTCGCCGGTTTCCTCGTGCCGTTTATGGTCGGTCTCTACTTGATCGCGGGTACATTCGTACTCATTAAAAACGCCGGCGCCATTCCAGACGTATTCCGTCTGATTTTTCATTCAGCTTTTAACCCAACGGAAGCTACCGGAGCCTTTGTTGGCGGCACCATGGCTTCGGCCTTGCTGTTTGGCATGAAGCGAGCCATTTTCTCAAACGAAGCCGGTCAGGGTAGCTCTCCTGTTATTCACTCGGCCGCGAAAACCGACGAACCAGTTCGCGAGGGGCTGGTTGCCGGACTTGAACCGTTCATTGACACCATTGTTGTGTGTACTTTTACCGCGGTCATCATTTTAAGTACCGGCGTATGGAACCGCGGCGCTGACGGCGAGTTCACCTCTCCACCCGCTATTATCCCGGTTGGTGCCAGCCAGTTTTCGATTAACGACACGCCCGCGCCAGCCTCCACGAACAACGTTTGGCAGGAAGGTCAAACTGTTTTCATGTTTATCACGGGTGATCAACAAGAAAAACGCGGCAACAACTTACATCAGCTTTTCGGCAACGTTTTCGAGAAGAACGGACAGATGTTTATTGACTGGAACAACATCGAAATGGATGTCACACCACAGCTTCAAAACGCTGAAGTGTTTGTCGGATTGACAGGTGCCACGCTCACGGCTCGTGCGTTTGACTCAGCCGCGCCCGGTTTGGGTAAATGGCTCGTGAGCATCGCGTCACTCATGTTTGCCCTGTCGACCATGATTTCCTGGAGCTATTACGGCGAACAGTGCATTGTTTATTTGATGGGTAACAAAGCCGTACTGACCTACAAGTTTGTCTACTGCCTGCTCATCGTTGTCGCAACGCTTGGCTTTATTGAGAACAGTCGGTCACTCGACAACCTGACCAGTTTCGGTACAGGTGTGGCGGTGCTTGCGAACATTCCCATCATGTTGATTTTTGGTCGGCAGGCTATTCGCGCGTATCACAATTACTTCAAACGCGTTAAGTCCGGGCAGGCTGAACCGGGTGCGAACACGCCGGCGCCCAGCATTGACGACATTATTGACGGCAAGGCTTAAAGCAAAGCCAACAGCAGAAACGGCTTTCAGTCTTGATTGACGTAGTAGCTAGACTCAATCGCGGCTGGAAGCCGCTCCTGCGATAGGAACTCTACTTGGCCCGAAGGCAAAAGTCCGAAAACATTCCTGACAGACGCATCGAAACGTTATTTAATCTGTGCAAACGCATCCAAAGCACGTTGGCGTGCAGCCTTACGATCAATCATCGGTTTGGGGTAGTCTTTTCCGAGCACTACGCCCGCCGCTCTTAGCACGTCGGTTGGTGCCTCCGACGGGTTATGAATCCACTTCTTGGGAACGTCTGCCAGTTCCGGCACCCAACGTCGCACGTAGTCGCCTTCTGTATCAAATTTTTGACCTTGAAGTATCGGATTAAAAATACGGAAGTACGGCGCGGCGTCAGCACCGCAACCCGAAACCCACTGCCAGCTGGCTGAGTTCGACGCGAGATCTGCGTCGACCAGCGTATCCCAAAACCAGGCCGCGCCTTGCTGCCACGGAATGAGCAAGTCTTTAACCAGAAATGAACCAACAATCATGCGAACACGATTGTGCATCCAGCCAGTGGCCCACAGCTCGCGCATACCCGCGTCGACAATCGGAAACCCGGTTTGACCCTGCTGCCAGGCTTTAAGCGCTTTGGCATTTTTCTTCCACGGAAATTTTTTAAAGTTGGCACGAAACTCCGAATGCGGCAGCTCGGGAAACTGATTAAGCAAATGATAAGAAAACTCGCGCCAACCTATTTCTGATAAAAACGTATCGCCACCATCCGTGTCTTTGACTTGCTCGGCCAAGTGCGCCGTCGTGGCGTGATAAACCTGCGCCGGACTCACCTGACCGTAGTGCAGGTAAGGCGACAAACGTGATGTGCCTTTTTTGGCCGGGAGGTTACGCGCGTCGCGATATCGTCCAACGCTTGATTCAAGAAACTGCTGAAGCGCTTCATGCGCCGCCTCTTCGTTTGGCTGCCATTCTTTTACAAACTGCGTAGTCCAATCAGGTTTGGTTGGCAGCAACTTCCAGTCTTCGAGGGCTTCACTGTCGGGCTGCCGCGTTGCAAACGCAATTGAATCAGGAGCCGGTAAAGGTTCTACCGGTGGTGGCAACGACCGACAGTTCCGCCAAAACGGAGTGAATACTTTGAACGGCGTACCACCTTTGGTGCGCAGCTGATCCGGGTCAAACAGAATATTGCCAGCGAAACGACGCACGGTAACGTCGCGTTCATCGAGCGTTTTTTTTATCGCTTGCTCCACGTTCTGCATGAACGGTTCGTAGTTGCGACTAAAATAAACCGCATCGGCACCGCACTCTTCGGCGAGTGCCGGAATGACTTTTTCGTAATCACCCTGACGCAGCACGAGACGACCGCCCAACTTTTCGAGCTGTGATTGAATGTCGCTTAGTGCGTGATGTAACCACCAACGACTCGCTCCGCCAATGCGATTACGACCTGGTGTAGTTTGATCGTAAACGTAGCAGCACACGACGTCGTGTCCCAGCTCAAGCGCACGAGTCAGTGGTCGATGGTCACAAAGTCGCAGGTCCTGTCTGAACCAAATTAAGGTAGTAGCCATTGAACTCTTTTCAAAAAGTAGTGGTTAGAAGTGAGTAAGAACAGTCGGGTTTCGTAAACGCTTGAGAGAGGTCAAGTTTACGACGCTTTAGTGAACAGCGAGTGATTGATTTGGAGAGAGGGAGGCCGAACTTGAAGAGGGAGAAAGCCGGTTTGAATGTGGGCGGGTTGTAATCAACTCCGCCCACTGGAAACGTACAATTCGTATTATTGTTACTTCAATCGCCTAATGCCCGGCTGCCTTACCGGCCGGCCATTTACGCGCGGTAACCGTCAACGGAAACGGTTTTTCACACAGGTCTATCCGCGCTGGGTGGGTCTAATCTAACCGCACTGCAGCAGGAATGCATAACACCGAAATGTCAGGCATTGTTAATCTGAAGAAAAACAATGACATCGTTGTCACACCTTGTCTATACATCTTAAGCAAAGATGGCGACATGCGCAACCAATATCTTTCTAGTGAAATATTTACTATTTTATATTTCTTGTGGTATATTTTGCACATGGATGGAGCTCAACACTTATCAAGTGACAACTACCGGGCGGTGCTGACAAAAGCCGTGCTAAAAGCGCACGAACTCATGGGTTTAAGCAAAGCCTCTCTAGCTCGCGTGCTGGGCATTAGCCCTGCATCGGTCACACGCATGTCCGGTGGTCACTTTCTGTTAGGCACAGACACAAAAGAGTGGGAACTGGCCGCCCTTCTGGTACGTTTGTACCGCGGTCTTGACGCCATCATGGCCGGTGACGAAGCGGCCATGCGCGGCTGGATGTCCAGCCACAATCACGATCTGGACGGTCGACCGGATGAGCTCATTCGACAAATCACAGGACTGGTAGATTGTGTCGCCTATGTGGACGCCTTCCGAGCTAAAGTCTAACGCGCGACCGCTAGCGGGCATGGCGTGGCGCGTGGTCGAACACCAGCACACCCACGCAACGCGCAAGCTGGTCGACACACAGCAGGAGCAACAGCTTCTGGAGGACATACTCGACTCTTCAAAACCCAAGTACCCGGAGTCCGTGGCCCACTTTGACTACCTGCTTAAAACACCGTTTCGCTACCTGCCGGTTAACCGCTACGGTTCACGTTTTCGACGTGCGGGCAGCCGCGAGGGTGTATTTTATGCTTCAGCAAAGCTGCCCACCGCTCTCGCCGAAACGGCCTACTATCGAATTCGTTTTTTTAAGGCCACCACATCAAAACAGCTACCCCGACCCCGGGCACAGCTTACGGCGTTTACCATCGCGTACTCGGCTTCGGCCCATATAAATCTGAGCCGGCCGCCGTTAAATCGCGACGCCGTCCAGTGGACCAGTCAGACCAGCTATCAACAAACACAAAACCTCGCGGATACCGCCCGGCGAGCCGAGGTCGACCTGATTGCATTCGAATCTGTGAGGGATATAAACCGGGGACTAAACCTGGCGTTAATGAATCCGTCAGCCTTCCAAAAGCCCGGGCCCATAGACCGACAAACCTGGTACTTCTATCTCAGCCCGGTTGAAGCTCATTTTTCTCGCGCCCATGCCACTGGACCCGAAGATCACTGCACTTTCGACCGTGCCCAGTTTGACGACATGCCGTCAATTGTCGCCTGAACGGCTGTTAAAACGTTTTAGGCGACCGAGACTCACCCCAAACTGACACTTTGTTGCTAAACTACCGCTCTTTCACGCCCAAGTTAACAAGCCGTAACGTTCTGGCTGTTAACGTAATTAGAAGCGGAACACTCTGATATGCCCAAATTTTCTGGCGAGCCCCGGTTCAAGCACGGCCAACGCACTCGCATTGGCGTGCTGCTGGCTAACTTGGGTAGCCCGGATGAAGCGACCACCCCGTCGGTGCGGCGTTATCTCGCCGAATTTCTAATGGACCCGCGAGTGGTGGAAGTACCCCGTATTCTGTGGCGCATTATTTTACACGGCGTCATTCTGCGAATTCGCCCGCCTCGCAGCGCCAGAGCCTACCAAACCGTCTGGACTGAAGAGGGCTCGCCGCTCATCAGCATTTCGCGCGAACAAACCAGCGGCATTCGGACGCGACTTAAAGAGCGCTTCGGAGACGACATTGAAGTAGAACTCGCCATGCGCTACGGCAATCCCTCGGTATCCAGCGCACTGCAAAAACTCAATGACCAAAACGTTCGCAATTTGCTGGTGCTCCCGTTGTACCCACAATACTCAGCCGTGACCAGTGCCTCAACGTTCGACGCTGTCGCCGCGGTGTTCACGCGCAAGCGCTGGATACCAGAGCTACGGATGATCAATCAGTACCACGATCACCCCGGCTACATTAAGGCGTTAGCTCAGTCAGTTCGCGAATACCGCCAACAACACACACCAGGCGAACGCCTGCTCATGTCTTTTCACGGTATTCCAAAACGCTACCTGATTAACGGCGATCCGTATCACTGCCAGTGTCACAAAACGGCCCGCTTACTCGCCGACGAATTAGGCCTTGAAGACTCGGAGTGGGCGGTGTCTTTTCAGTCCAGACTAGGCAGGGAAGAATGGCTCACACCCTACACCGGCGACACCGTTGAACAGTGGGCGAAAGAGGGACTGAAGACGATCGACACCATTTGTCCTGGGTTTTCGGCCGACTGCCTCGAAACGCTCGAAGAGATGATTGAAGAATACGGCGACCTGTTTAAAGAACACGGAGGCGACGAGCTGCGGTACATTCCCTGCCTAAACGCGGCCGACACGCACCTCGACTTTCTCACAGAATTAGTTTGTACCCACATACAAACATGGACTAACGCGCTGCCTACGACAAACAACGAAGCGGCTTTGCTTGATTCAAAACAGCGCGCCGCATCGATGGAGTCGAATGTTTAACCTGTCCGCTAACAAAAGCCCTCAAAAAGAAGGGGCAAGCTCTCCAACCGGCCTTATTGCCAAGAGAATCTAATGCCAAAATTACTCGAAGTTAGTGTGTCGACCGAACAGATCTTGAAAGACATGGGGTGGTTCGCCAACCTTGGCTTTGAAGAGCGCCAGGCGAATGAAATACTCAAGCACCACTACGGTGTTCTGGGCGACAGTACCTTTCATGTCGGCCTGCACCAAAGCGAATTCAAAAGCCCAACGCTTACCTACGTATTGCAAAACGTAGGACGTTTCGCCCCAACACTTGGAAACTTTATCGAGTTTGAGGACGCCGAGTTAGGTGAACTGCAGTTTAACCGGGTCAGTTTTTTCGACCCGGGCCAACAACGCGTAAACCTGATTGAAGCTCGTACGTTTTCACCCGCTTTCGTTGACGTTCCCGGCTCTCCCGGCGTGCTCGGAACCTTTGAACGCTTCGAGCTACCTCACACACCTGAGCGCGAAGCATTCTGGCAGCTTGTGCAACAAATACTTCGACCAACCGAGACCGATCCAACTATTGATCCAATCATGTATTTCAATCCGCAGATAGAACGCCCCACTGCCGTCTATACGGGCAATCTTGATGCGCTGGTAGTGCATAGCGCCAAGAACGGCTGGCAAACGTTTTCGGTAAACGCCGACGATCAAGGAGTGCTTCGCACGCCATTCGACTTCGACATATTGGTTAACCGAGCGCGTTTTTGACGCTAGCGCAACCATTCGTACCCGGAACAAGAGTGGCAGGTAGTGACCGCGCTATTTGAGCAACTTTCATTTGGGTGGCGTAGCGCGTTGATGGGATCCATTCTGCTGCCCATCGTCGTCGGCACCCTTTTACTGCTGTTAAAGGCTACAGACAGATCGCCCGCCAGGTGGCTGGCGGCACTTATGGCAGGCGTCGTGCTGTCCTCAATCCCTTTCTTTATAGGCTTCGCTGGCGCCTATGACGCCTGGCCGGACTTAACGTTTCTTCCGGTAGAAATGACACTGTCCTTCGGACCACTTCTGTATATTTACGTGCACTCCTGTCTAACCGGCTTGAAGCCTGGCTGGCGCTGGTGGCTACTCTTGCCTGCACTTGTGCATTTCGTGTATCAATTGGCCGCGTTTACTTTGCTTGGCGGTTATGAAACCAAGTGGGAATTCACTCTTAGAGTGCACGATCCGATAATCGAACCAATCGTCTGGACAGTGTCGCTTCTGCTTTACGCCGGTTGCTGGTACGCCGTTCACAAACTGTACCAAAACTACAAACGCTGGCTTCCGACAATGCGTGCCGACGATGACCATTTTCGGCCCGTCTGGCTAAATTACTTTCTCACGCTTTGCTTGGTAATGGGCGCACTTTGGATTGCCATTATTGTTATGGAGTTTCGTGACAGTTACAACTACAGAGCTCGCTACTGGCTGGTCATCGTTTCACTAATAACGCTATTGGTGATTCTGTTGGAAACGCTGTCACGGCGACATGCGTTTCCCAAAATGACGGTCGAAGAAACCGCTCAGCCAGAAGCCAGTGTTGAAAAGCCCGCTCAAGACTGGCCGGCGCTGGGTGAAGAACTGCGACAAAAAGTACTCGACCAAAACTGGTTTCTGGAAACCGACTTTTCACTGGCTACGCTAGCTCAACGGGCAGGACTCAATCGGTCCTACATTTCCCGAGCCATTAACGACGGACTCGGCGAAAACTTCTCTCAGTTCATCAACTCAATGCGCGCCGCTCACGCCCGTACACTGCTGCGTGACTCCAATATGAAACTGCTCGATGTCGCGTACCAATCCGGGTTCGGCTCCAAAGCCAGCTTCAACCGGGTATTTCGCACGATCGAGGGCTGCACGCCCACTGAGTATCGAAGAAAAAACGTCTCATAACGTAAAAACGTTAATCTTTCGGGGTTTTGAGGCGTATCGCACCACAGTTGCTGGTGTACTGCGCCCTCACCAAACGAGGACCATGCCATGCCCGCACTCAATTTTGTTGCTGTTATCTTACTGCTATTGACCAGCCTGCTCCCAGTTTCCGATGCCGCAGCAAACGAAGCGAAACCCGTAGACGCGGCCAAAGCCCCGGTCGAAATCCGGCTCACTCCACGTCAGGTCGAGCAGGACATTGAGCTTGCCAGGGAAACGTATCAACGCATTCATCCGGGCTACACACGCTATACCGAAATGACGGAATTAGATGCCGGTTGGCAACACATTGTCGATAGGGCAAACCGCGAGGGGGGCCTGTCGCAAGGAGACTTCTATCTTGAAATCAGCAAAGCACTCACTCTAATTCGCTGCGACCATACCAAAGCCGAACTGCCCTCGAACATGAGCAAAGACCGCGATCTAACGCCCGTCTACCTGCCAGCGAAAATCGAACTAATAGAACGCCGAGGTTTTGTGCGGGCTACTGCCACCGATTCAGGGCTGCAAGTGAAAGATGAAATCATCAGCATAGACGGACGCCCTTTTGCAGAACTCCTGGATAAAGTTGAAGCTTTCATTCCGTATGACGGTTACACCGAGTGGTCCCGAGAGTCGGGACTCACCGAATCGTTAGAATTTAAAGGCGGTGCCATCGATCATTTCGGTGCTTTGCTCTTCGATATCAATGATACGGCCACAGTAAACGTACGCCGAAAAACAACTGATTCAGGCGAATGGCAGTCGCTGAATATTGACGTTAAACGAACCACTCACGCCGATTGGCTGGCCCTTAAATCCAGTGGCACTGCCATTGGCGGAGCCCCACAGGAAACGGCAGCCAACTTTAAAGACGGGGTCTTTTTCTCCCTTATTAACCAATACACCGCCTATCTTCGCGTTGACACACTCGTAAACTATCGCAAACCCGTAGATCCAGACGAACTGTTCTCTCCCTTGTTTAAACAGCTAAACAACTCAGGCGCGTCTACTCTTATTCTCGACCTTAGACGAAACGGCGGCGGATCAAACGACGCACAGCGTAGTCTTATCGCCCATCTCATTAGTAAGAAAATAAAACCCGTTCGAGAGATACGCGCGAAAACTCTAAATCTTGACGGCCTGCGCGAACACCTTTGGACGTGGGATAAGCGTGCTCTCAATCCAAATCGAATGGGCTTTAGAAAGAACGACGACGGTACATGGGCGATGCGCGGTTTTGTCAGTGATGATCTCGACAAGCTCAAACCGGCCAAGCATGCCTTTACCGGAAAGGTGTTGGTGCTGACCAGTACATCCAATTCATCAGGCTCAACCAGCATCCTGACCGTCATTAAACAGCATGCCGACACCACACTCATCGGGGGAAAGACGGGTGGTAGCGTAGAAGGACCTACAGCCGGACTCTCGTTCACACTGACACTGCCCGAAAGCAAGATAAAAACGCGCGTGCCCTTTCTACAAACATTCTATAACGTCACTGAGTTTGAACACGGACTGGGATTAACGCCGGACGTAGCCGTAACGCAGACTGTTCCAGACTATCTGAAAGGCGACGACACCGTTCTGAACACCGCAATTGACTTCGCTCGCAACCGGCACGATGATATGAAGTGATTGCAGGGCGTTAACAAGCGTTTGCGATTTTCCAGTCTGTAGAACACTCACTTGGTGGACGAACTCAATGTTAAACGGCTCATGTTTGTGCGGCACTGTCAGGTACGAAATTTCTGCCCGCGTAAGAAATCTGAGTAACTGTCATTGCACTCAGTGTCAAAAGGCACACGGAGCTGCCTTTGGCACCTATGCACAAGCGGACAAAAGGGCTTTCCGGTTCACAAGCGGCGAAGACATGGTGTCGTGCTATCGCTCATCGAAGAACGTCACTCGAACGTTTTGTGGCCTGTGCGGTTCAACGCTGCAATTCATAGACGGCAACACACCCTACTTAAACATCGCCGTCGGCACTCTGGACGACGCGATCGACGAGCACGTAGCAGAAGAGATATGGTGCAGCGAAAAAGCGTCGTGGTTAAATCCGGCGGCTGAAATCGAGTCCCACCAGAAAAACCGTTGAGCCCGGCTCGAAAGACTAAAACGAGCCCCACAAAGAAAGGATGCAAAATGGCCTTTACTACCGAACAATTTCTTGATGACTGCCGACTCGCTGTGCGCGAATCAGACGCTCAGCAGGCGGTTCTTGAACTTATTCGCAGCGCTGTCAGCTCACCGTCCGACATCATTCAATCACTTGGAGAACCGACGACCGCCGGTATTCAGACCTTGTACCACTCAGACGACCTTACGGTGCTAAATCTCAGCTGGGGTCCGGGCATGTCATTGAAACCGCATAATCATGAAATGTGGGCTGTGATCGGCCTATACGGCGGCCGGGAAGAAAACACGTTTTATCGTCGGGACAACGACACGCTTCGACAGTTTGGCGTAAAAGAACTTAACGTCGGTGACGCCGCTCCGCTAGGCGAGTCCATCATTCACGGTGTGACTAACCCTTTGGAAAAACTGACCTGTGCCCTACACGTTTACGGCGGTGACTTTTTCGAAACGCCACGCAGCGAATGGGACCCGGAGACGCTGGAAGAAAGACCCTACAGCGTTGAAGACACCAAGCGCGTGTTCGAAGAATCCAACGCGCGCCTGACGGCTATGCGTCAATCATCCTGATATATCTTTTGTACGCCGAGATGTTTGGCCTGACTTTTGCTCTGCCTAACATGCGGAAAGCTTACCACGCTCACACATTCTCGAAGCCGCCGGTCAGGGCGTTGCGACAAGACTCAGGTCAGTCTGATTCATGCTGGAGTAACGCTCTGCAGACATTTTGTAAACCCATGGTCTACGCGTCTTGTTAAACTGTTCAACCTCAGCCCGGCGATCAGCCATATCGGCTGCGGTTAACCTGAACCGTTTTGGTTCGGCACCGTCGACGGCCGAAGGCTGCGGAACAAACGACTGGGCGAGATCTTCATCAAAGCGGGCACTGGCGTTCAGCCAATATTGAGCCGGCGCCGGTGGTTTGTCGCTTGACTCTGTTTGCTCACTCGGCTCTCGGGAAAAGAGCGTGACGTCAATGACAACGCCGCTAAACAGCGTGTAGGTTACAGTCTTGCGCTCGTAGTCGTTAACTGCAAAGGCTGCCCCCGGCAGCGCTCGTTCAAACGTAAGTCCTGCCAGTCCGCCGCCTAGTCCGCTCACAGCAGACTGGTCAAGTTCGTCGTCGTTGCGCCCAACCAGTTTAAAGTCGGAACCGACGATTGCCTCTTTGCTCACCTCAGTCACCTTGCCTCCACTGGTGATTTTTACCGACTGCACGTCGTCCGCGGCAATATCGACAATCGCTTTGTCCAGCCACGCGTCGGCGTCGGTAATGGCACTGAGCGCAGGTGCAACCAGCAAAGAAGTCGCCTCATCCGGTTTGCGTACAAAGGTAGAACCTCCCATGCGCCCTGAAGCGTTGCCCAGCAGAACGCTAAACGTGTCGGTAGCGGAAGACAGGGTAAGCAACACAGCGTTCGAATCAGGCTCTTTAATATCGCGCACCCCAAGTCGTTCGTAGTATTCAGGATTCGCTGTTTTTTGTTCGACAATGCGGGCTTCGGATACAGCAAGCACCAGTTCGGCCACCTGATTACGCTTGGCGAAGTATCTTTTTTTCTCTTTTACCGTCCAGTCACTGTTTTTTTTGTCGAGGGTCACTTTTGCGCCGGCCGCGTCACTCACGACCACTTGTGTCACGGCATCGAGATTGTCGGCAAGATTTGGAAACAGTTTTTGCACCGCTTCTTCAACGGGCTCGTTACTCAGACCGGAGAACCACACCGCGGCGCCAGCCCCAACGGCCAGCAGCGCCAAAATAACTACATGTAAAGGTTTCATATTTGTGTTCTCCTGCGACCACGCCACCAGCCAAATAGTACCAAGGCGGTTAGCAGCAGCGGGACTAACAACGTATTAACGACTTTGAGTCTCGTTCCCAGCCCGTCAATGTCACGCGCCAGGTTGCGTCGAACGTCCCGCAAGTCTTTACGGATACGCGCTTTTTGTTCGAAGAAGCTATCAATTTCAGCCTGCTGCTCTGGCGTCATCATCAAAGACCCCTGATCGGTGCGAACTGATTGCAGCGCTGACAGGCGTTGCTCGGCCGCTTCCAATTCAGCTTGCAGCCGGTCTTCCGTTTGTCGAAAACGTTCTTCTGCCTGAATCTTCAATGCCTCGACGCGCTTGAACGGCCGCACATAGGTTTCTCTTCCTCGTATGCTAATGAGATCTGAGCTACCCGTGAGGTTGTCTAGCGCGTTAAAAATAAAGTCACCGTTGCTCGCAAACGGATCCATCAAGCGCTGACCCAAAATATTCTGAACACGCACCCAAAACAGATCGAGCAGAAAATCGGTGTCAGCGACCACGACCGCATTAATGTTGCCGCTGAGTAAACCACCTTCAGATTCGGCTCGATCGGCGAAACCGGAAACCACTTCGCCGCTAAATCGGGCAGACAAAATATGCTCTTTCGCATCGGCTTGAAAGTTATCCATCAGTTCGTTCGGGTCCTGCGAGAACAACAGGCTCTGCGTGTCCATAAGGCCAGAGTCTGCGCTGCTGGTAATAAGCGCCTCCATCGTTAAAGGTGATGTGTCAACCAGATCCAGACTGCCAGCGTAGCCTAGATTAACGGAGTTAAGGCCGCCGCTGACGACGTCGTCGGCACTCAAACCGTCTTCGGTAATACCCAAAAATCCAATATGGCGAATTTCCTCGCCTGTGGCCCCACGCACTCGGATGGCCAGCTGATTGTCGGCAACAAAGTGATTGGCCGAGTAGTCGATACCCCAAGCGGCAAACAGCGGAGCCAAAGTAGAACTGCGACTCTGAAACTGCGCCGCCGGATTATTAGGGTCGTTCGGTGGCAGGTCGGAGTCGGAGTGAGGATCGACAAAAATCAACGCGCGTCCGCCACCCAGCATGTACTGGTCAATGGCGTACAGCGTATCGGTGCTCAAGTTTTTGGGATGAGCAATCATCAACACGTCAATATCACTGTCAATAGAAGTAGTGGTTACAGCAACTTCACGTACTTCAAAAATTTGCTCAACCTGATCTACGATGGTCCACGGCTGCAGTGGGCGGCCGGTTGCCGGATTGAGGCCGCCTCTCGCCGGCAGCGGCGTCATCAACCCAATGACCGTTTTCTTGGGGTTAGTCAGCGAGTAAATTAGTTTGGTCAGATCGTATTCGAGGAAGGCTTCCTTACTACTTTGAAAAACCGGAATGACACTTTGGTCGTCAAGCGTATTAGTCGCGACCAAACCAAAGTATATGGTGTCGCCGGTTGAAAGCTGATTGGCCAGCACACCACCACGAGTCGCTTCGTCCTCCTCTTCCGAAAACGGCAGAGGGTCAATAACGTGCAGTTTGATTTTGCCTTTGGCGTTTTGCTCGTACTCTTCGAGTAATTCGAGTACGCGCTTGGCGTAACTTCTCACCTGACCAAGCTGCTCCGAACCTGAATCGGAAAAGTAGAAGTACAGCGACACCGGCTCTTCTATATTAGCCAGCACGTTGCGCGTGCCCTGTGTCATGGTATAGAGCTGGTTTTCAGTCAAGTCGATGCGCATGCCTTTGAACAGCGTGTTACTGGCCAACACCGCAAGAACCAGCAGCACAGCTAGCAAAAACAGCCCGGGAATGCTCCAGAGTTTTTCTTTTGTAGAACTCATACCTAAATACCCAAAGTGTGCTAGTTGCTTAGTCAGATTTTTTTAAATCAAGAATAACGGCGTTACAGTAAAGCCAGAAACTAATCATAAGTGTGTAGTAAACAATGTCTCGGATATCGATAACGCCTTTAATAATCGACGAGTAGTGCGACAAGAAACTCATCGAGGAAATAGTGTCTACAACAATTTGCGGCGCCCAAAGTCGGACAAAGTCGAGCACCATCGGAAAGCCTGCGATGACTAGAAAAAAACAGGCCGTAGCGGTCAGCACAAAAGCAATGACCTGATTACGGGTTATCGCCGACAGACAAGCGCCGACGCTTAGAAAGGCACCGCTCATTAATAAACTGCCTATGTATGACGCCAGAATCACCCCGTTGTCTGGGTCTCCGAGGTAGTTAACGGTAATCCAGACTGGAAAGGTTAGCGCGAGCGCGATAGCTGCGAACGCCCACGCGGCCAGAAACTTTCCAACCACGGCCTGACCTATGGTTACAGGAAGAGTCATGAGCAATTCAATCGTGCCGCTCTTGCGCTCTTCTGCCCAAAGCCGCATAGATAAAGCCGGCACTAAAAACAAATAGAGCCAAGGATGGAAACTGAAAAACGGCAGTAAATCGGCCTGTCCGCGCTCGTACAGATTGCCAAACGAAAACGTAAACACCGCTGACATGAGCAAGAAAATAACAATAAACACGTAGGCCAACGGCGTGGAAAAGTAGCTGCGTAATTCTCGCTTAAAAATGGCTAACATACCGTTCATGAACGTTCCTCCGTGCCTAGCGTAATGGCACGAAAAACATCGTCCAGCTGTCCCGGCTGCAGTTGAATACCGTCCAGAACCACATTGCGTTCACGTGCGACGAGTGAAATTTCGGCCAACAGGTTTTTTCCGTTTGTGGGGTCTACCACTATCTGGTTCGCATCCCGGCTCACTTTACTGACACTTGGAAGACTCTCTAACGCAGCGACTAATTTGTCGGAGGCATTTTCATTTTGTGCAGTGAGCACTACACGATTGTGCTGCGGCGCTCGAGCCTGAAGATCGGCGGGCGTTTCGTCTGCCAGAATCTTGCCGCGAGCAATAATGATGGCACGGGAACACACGGCAGACACCTCTTCCAGAATATGGGTCGAAACTATGATGATTTTATCAGCGGACATCGCCTGAATAAGCTGGCGTACCTCGTGTTTTTGATTGGGGTCCAGTCCGTCGGTTGGCTCATCGAGCACCAGAATTCGGGGATCATGCAAAATAGCCTGTGCCAGCCCCACCCGACGCTTGAAACCTTTCGAAAGCGTTTCGATCGACTGGTGAAGCACACGCTCGAGGTGTAGCTGCGCCACCACGGCGTCAATTCGCTGCTCACAATCACGGGGGGTCATGCCCCGAACGTTGCCTATGAATTTGAGAAACTGATGGGGAGTCATTTCACCGTAGCTTGGTGCACCTTCCGGCAGATACCCAATTTGTCGCTTGCACTCGATAGGATGGCTAGTCACATCCTGGTCGAACACAAGCGCCTGACCTGAGGTAGGCTCGACAAATCCGGCCAACATTTTCATCGTGGTGGACTTACCGGCCCCGTTAGGACCCAAAAACCCCAGCACTTCGCCAGAGCCAACCGAGAAACTGACACCGTCAACGGCGCGTATCGGTCCATAGTGCTTGGTCAGCTGTCTTGTTTCGATCATTGGGCTTACCTTTCTGTTGGCACGACATCACATAATGTGCGGAAATTTATCAAATTAGTAGAAATTTTCAACCTTCCGCGCCGATACTCTGGACTACATAGCAAGAGGTAGATTGACACTCACTGGAAGGGCAAACACGCATCAGTTACACTTTCGACATTATTAAAAACGCGGAAAAAACATGCAGCAACTTAGTCCAGAAAAAATCGAAGAAACCCGTCAGAATTTTAGTTTTTTCGACCGTGATGGCAACGGCTTCATCGACGTCAAAGAGTTTATTGAACTGATCAAAACCATCTCGCCTGAAACCACTGAGGCACAGGCTATTAACGGTTTCGAGCTGGTCGACGAAAACACGGATGGCTTGATTGAATTTGACGAATTTCTGGAGTGGTGGCAGACCGTCTGGTACGAGTTTTAGTCACCTTTCACAGACACTTTTGGTGCTGGCGCATTCTGTAAAACGCCCACCGCCAAACGACTGCAGCGAAGCACAGCTCACGACTTTGAGTTGTCGCGCTGTTTGTCCACAAGAAAGCTTTCGGGCTTGCCCCAGTCGTCGTCCTCGTCTTCCCACTTTTTCATCTTGGAATAGTCCAACTTGGACTCAATCTCCTTGCTGATCCGCATGAGATTTCGAACTCTGGCGAAAATCCCTAGAGTGAACAAGACAAGAACCCCGATAACGATGTAGGTCCAAGTCTGAGTTGAGAAATCCGGCATTTTAGAATCCTTGTCAAGACAGGTAATGTCTGATTATGTCAGCGCTAGGATAGCAGAATTGACGGTGCGTTGAGCTTCTGCTCTTCGGTTAAGAGATCCCGTAAAACCATTTTAACTGCGGCGTCACTATTGTCGTTCTATCCGCAGTGCTTCACATTCGTTTCACTGTTAGTCCTTGATCTTTGGCCGCAAATTACAACGGCACGCTTCGCAACGGTCGTTACCGCCTCGAGAGAATGCTAAAATCGTTTCGCCCCGGAAGCACATTCCCAATACAGTGCTTCACTCACTGACGGCTCGGACATCCGGCCCTGGAATATGCACCATGCAAGAAAACATTTCGCTACTGCTGATTGAAGACCACCCGGATATTGCGGCGATGGTCTGCGACTACTTTGAAGACCGCGGCTACATTATTGACTACGCCGCCGACGGTGTTACTGGCCTTCATCTCGCCGTAAGTAACGAGTTCGACGCGATCATTCTCGACCTGATGTTACCCGGCATGGACGGTATAGAGCTGTGTCGCAAGCTTCGTGACGAAGCTGCAAAGAGCACGCCAGTGTTGATGCTCACCGCACGTGACACGCTTGAAGACAAAATTGCCGGACTGGATGCAGGCGCCGACGATTACCTCGTCAAGCCGTTCGAGTCAGCGGAGCTTGAAGCGCGCCTTCGCGCCATTATTCGTCGCGCCAGCGGTCAGATCGTTAATGAGACGCTGGAAGTGGCCGACCTTCGAATTGATACCGGCACTTTGGAAGTAGTTCGCGCGGGCCAACGCCTTAGCCTGACCCCTATTGGTCTGAAACTACTCATGACGCTAATCAAAGCCTCTCCGAAAGTTGTCAGCCGTCGAGAACTGGAGCGTTCGGTTTGGGGAGACATTGTGCCGGACAGCGACGCGCTACGCAGCCACCTGTATAACCTTCGAAAGATAATTGACAGACCTTTCGACACACCTCTTCTGCACACCATTGCCGGGTCTGGATACCGACTGGTGAAACTGGATGAGCAGTAAACAACAAGGTGTAGGCAGACGGCTTGGCAAGGCGTTTTTATTACAAGCGGTTTACATTAGTGTCGCTGTAGTGGTTGGCCTTGCAGCCGTTACGGTTGTTGTCGAAGACATTTTAATCAAGCAGGCGCTCAAAGGCGAAGCCGACTTTTACTGGGATCGCGCTGCCAAAAACCAGGACCACACCCTACCGGAAACGCGCAACATGATCTCGTATCGCGACGGTCACGGCGAAGTCCCAGTCTATCTTGTCGGCATGGAGCCCGGCTTTAATCGAATTGAAGAACCCAGAAAAGCGCTGGCTTTGGTTACGGAACGTAACGGCGAGCGACTCTACCAGGTCTTTAACACGGTTCAGGTCGGTTGGCTGATCAGATGGTTCGGTATTGTACCCTTGGCCACCGTTTTGGCCGGTGTGTACATGGCGCTGTTCCAAGCCTACCGGGTGTCTCGAAGCGCGGTGTCTCCAATTGTCGATTTGTCCAAACGTGTCAAACAACTGGATCCAGCGAATCCCGACGTAGCACTGTTTGCCACCTCGAACAATATGAACGCACTCGATACCGACGAAGAATTCCACACTCTGAACTCAGCCATGCAGGATCTCACCCAGCGGCTGGTCGAGTTCGTCAAACGAGAATTCGACTTTACCCGCGACGCAAGCCACGAGCTACGCTCGCCTCTAACGGTCATTAAAATTGCGTCTGAGTCGTTAGCCGGTAGCAGCGACAACATGAACGACAGTCAGCGCCGCACTCTCGGACGGATTCAAAAAGCCGCCAAGGATATGGAAGAACTGACAGAGGCGTTTTTACTGCTGGCACGAGAATCCAATCAGTCGCTGCCTGCAGACTGGATCAGCGTGAACGAGGTCGTTGAAAACGAAATAGAACGTGCCCAGATTCTGGTCGGCGAAAAACGAGTTTCTATTTCTCAGGTCTCTGAGGAAAACATGACCGTCAAGGCTCCCGAAAAAGTGCTGTCCAGCGTCGTCGGAAATTTGCTGCGCAACGGGGTTAACTACACGGACGAAGGAGCCGTCACCGTAACGGTTTCTCGCGACGGCGTTACCATTAAGGATAGCGGCCCCGGCATGGATCCGGATGAGCTTGAACAGGTATTCAAACCGTTTAATCGCGGCAAACGCGACAGACAGCGCGGGGGCTTTGGAGTCGGTCTGACGATTGTGAAGAGGCTATGCGAGCGTTTTACCTGGCCTTTATCCATCGAAAGTACCGTAGGTGTTGGCACGACCGTCACCGTATCACTGCCACAGGCGAAGTCAGCCGATGTTTGACCCGTTCTAATTTGACGTAATGCACTGATTTTTATTAGTTCTTTGTTTCACTGGCCCCTCACCACCGAAACACCGCCATTTCACATCGAGCTTGCTAGCCTGTCGATAAGATCAGGAAGAGGCGCAAGCGATGAAAGACGTAGTCACCAATCTCACAATGTACAAGATCGGCTGGGTTGCCTGCGTACTGGGCGCCGCCTCCGGACAGCCCTGGATCGGCGTTGTAGCCGTTGCAGTAGCCTGTGTGATCCACATTGCAAGCGCTCACACAAAATCCAAAACGGTTTTACTACTGGTTTCCGCTGCCCTGCTCGGACTCGCTTGGGAATCATTTATGGTCTTCAGCGGCTGGCTCGACTACAGCGTTAGCGGCCACACCGGCAATATTGCCCCGTACTGGATCGTCGCCCTTTGGGTACTCTTCGCAACCACCTTAAACGTTGGCTTTAAGTGGCTTAAAGGTCGGCTCGTTGTTGCGACCCTTTTGGGCGCCATTGGTGGACCGTTGGCCTTCGCGGCCGGTCAGAGAGCCGGGGCCGTGGAATTTGGTCACCCGGTCAACTCACTTCTCGCCGTAGGCCTCGGATGGGCCGTACTGATGCCGCTGCTGGTCGTTCTGGCACGAAACCTGAACGGGCATGCCACTGCCGAGCCCTCACTAATGCAGAACCAGTCTTCAGAAAACGACATGCTTGGCGAAGCCTCAATCTCCGCACGTTGATCAACAACAGGAGCTCGCAACTTATGAATAACTGTATTCACAAATTCTTTCTTGCAATGTCGGTCACCTGCTGCGCGCTCGGTGCCAGCGCTGCCCCCGTCACAGACCAGAGTGCGAACTCGAGAACCGACGCGGTCACAGACCGTGACGACCTCTCTAGCCGCTACAACTTTCGTGTTTTTCTTGACGAAAAGCCCATCGGCTACCACCAGTTTGACGTGAACCGCAGCGACGCCGGGAAGAAGGTCGAAAGCGAAGCTCAGTTCGACGTCAAAGTGCTGTTTATCACGGCGTTCAAATACCGGCACTCAAGCGTGGAACGCTGGGAAGAAAACTGCGTCGCCGGAATTGAGTCAAAAACCAGTAGCAACGGCAAGCGTCAGCAGGTACAGGGCGAGCTCGTTGACGACGTGCTTACAATTGAAAGCAGCGCCGGCGATCAACGCATGAACGGCTGCGTTCAAACGTTCGCTTACTGGAACCCCAGCATCCTGGACGCGACAAAGCTGCTCAATTCACAGACTGGCGACTATGTAGACGTTGAGGTGGTGTCGCTTGGTCCAGACACGTTGACTCTCGGTGAGAACCAAACTGACGCTGTCAAATATAATCTGAGAAGCACCCCTGACTACGAAGGCAAGCCGGTTGATATAACGCTGTGGTACGACAGCTCAGGTACAGAATGGCTTGCTTTAGAGAGCCTTGCAAAAGGCGACCGCACGTTGCGTTACGAGCGCACCAATGCGGCAAACCTCGGGTCGGATTCAGTAGCATCTACCGGCAATTAATCGACGACGAACACCAGTTGAATGGACTGTTTATGAGTCACGCATCATTACGACATCCTGGCGTTATTGCGCTGGTCTTGAGCATGGCCGGCTGCGCCGGAGGACCTTCAATGCCACCTATTACAACTGCCACATATGTAGACATCGACCGCTTCATGGGCGACTGGTACGTGATTGGCAACCTTCCAACGTTTATTGAAAAAGAAGCGTACAACGCAGTTGAAAGCTACACACTCGCGGAACCAGGAGTGGTCGCAACAACGTTCACGTTTAACAAGGGCGGTTTTGACGGAGAGTTAAAAACGTACAATCCCACTGGATTTATATACGACGACCCCTCTAACGCCGTGTGGGGTATGCGCTTCATCTGGCCAATAAAAGCCGACTACCGAATAGTCTATATTGACCACGACTACCAGCACACCATCATCGGTCGTAACAAACGCGACTATGTTTGGATCATGTCTCGCGACCCGCAAATGGATGACGCGACGTATGATCGTTTGCTGAAAATGGCCGGTGATGAAGGGTATGACACCAGCCTGGTGAGACGCGTTCCACAACAGCCGCGGAGCGACTAGATGATCCCTTGTATCTCTTTGCTCGCAAGACCGGCCAGGGCACGTTAAGCCAGGTTGGCTGTTTTTTTCCTGAGCGAATCCGAAAACCCAAGTTCGTCAAATAAGCTCTCAATGGCCGGCATATTCGGTGGCTTGCGCTGAAGCTCTTTTCTATCAGCGTTCAACGGCATATCGCATTTAATTTGAGTAAGCTTCTGTGCAACGTAGGCCGCTTCTCTGTGCTCTATTAACTTGTTAGCCAACGTTTTGGCACCACGAACGTTAACCTTGTGCAAGTCATCAAGATGCCGATAAATGTCATCCAGCGAAGCGTACGCTTCGAGCAGCTTTGCAGCCGTCTTGGCACCAATACCTGGAACGCCCTTAATGTTATCTACCGCATCGCCCATTAACGCGAGGTAATCAGCGATCTGTTCGGGCTGCACGCCGAACTCACCGAATACGTCACCGTATTCAAGCGTGCGGTCGTTAGCAAAATCCCAGTAACGATCGTCAGGCCCCACTAACTGCAGTAAATCTTTGTCGCGGGTTACAACGGTAACGCCGGTATTGTCGTTTCGCCACTTGGTCGCCAACGTACCAATAATATCGTCAGCTTCGCACGTACTGTCGGCAAAACAGGGGAAGCCCATTTCTTTTGCTATTTCCCGACAGTATGAAAACTGCCGTTTTAACTCGTCAGGAGCCGGCTCTCGGTTAGCTTTGTAAGCTGGATAAATGTCGTTACGAAACGAACTGGTCAGGCTAATATCAAAAGCGACACCAACGTATTGCGCTTGCGTTCTTCTGGCAAAATCACACAGGAAATTAACAAAACCGTATACCGCGTGAACCGGGTTCCCCTGCGGATCGGTAATGGAGTCCGGCATTGAGTAGTAAGCGCGAAACACGTAAATGCTCGCATCGATTAGATACAACAAAACACTACTCCCTGTCGTTGTGGAACGTCATGATAATAGATTAACGAAGATGGGTGCTAAACAGAGCTTTTAAACACAAATAATTCCAAGTGGAAGCCGCATTGGCATCGTGCCGTGAAGAATCATCTCAGCTTATAGGACGTCGCGTGTTTTATCGCGGCAAGTTACCGCGCCCGCATACTCAACTTGACCCAAAGCACCAAGCTTTAGTGACTAGCACTGAGTGTGCGCAGCTTCGCAACAGTCTTACACCCTGAAACGCAATTGCTGAACGCTTTGCAGTCCCTCAATGCCGCGCCAACTCACCGCACAGGCGCGCATGTAACGGGCTGCGCCGTGGGAAATGGGCGAGCAGATATTCCATTTGGTCGGCTAGAACGCGACGACTCTTAAGATAGATATACTCGGCGTAGGTTGGTGCGAAGGGAATGGCCAGCAGCTCCATATTGGCTTGAGCAGGCGTGCGCCCCGCTTTGTGATTGTTACAGCGTCTACAAGCCGTAATAACGTTTTCCCAAATGTCGTCACCGCCCTGGCTGATGGGCGTAATATGATCACGTGATAACGCATTGGATAAAAACCGGTTGCCACAGTACATACACAGATTATCGTCACGTCGAAACAGTGTTTGATTGTTGAGCGGTGGCTTGTAGTCGTAGCGTTTGTTACACATGCCGGGACCATCACCGTTTGTCGCGATAATAGAGTTCACTTCAATGATGCTGCGAACGCCTGTTTTAGCGTTAATGCCGCCGTGAAGAGTGTACAAGGGAGTACCGCAGGCGTAAGCGACCTGCTCAAGGTGATAGAGCCTGCCCGCATCTTTGTAGCTAACCCATTCAAGGGGCATGCCTGCCAGGTCGGTGCGTAGAACCTGTTGATTAATATCCATAGCGTTACGCGATCCTCTATGTCTTTCAAAAAGACTACGTTTAGTTATTCCAGAAACAGGCCATAAATGCAAACGCATGACAAAAAGTTGTGTGTCCAGATGGACGTTGCGCGGTAGCATGAATCGACTAATTTTTGGAGTGGACACATGAGTAAAAGAGTAGCGATTCTGACCGCCGCTGGTAGCGGCATGGGCGCAGGAGCCGCGCGCCGATTAGCCGCTGACGGTTTCGAAGTCGCGATACTTTCGTCATCCGGCAAAGGAGAGCAGCTTGCCGAAGAATTGGGAGGCCTCGGTGTTACAGGTTCAAATCAATCCAATGAAGACCTTGCCACGCTTGTTGATAAAACCATGTCACGCTGGGGCCGCGTTGACGTTTTGGTTAACAGTGCGGGTCACGGACCTCGTGCAGCCGTGCTGGAACTGACTGACGAAGACTGGCACACAGGCATGGATGTGTACTTCATGAACGTCGTGCGTCCGACTCGCCTCGTTGCTCCGATCATGAAAGAACAACAAAGCGGATCCATTGTAAATATATCCACCTTCGCAGCCTTTGAACCCGACCCCGTGTTTCCAACCTCCGGTGTTTTCCGTGCAGGCCTTGCGGCATACACCAAGTTATTCGCTGATTTCTACGCCAAAGACAACATCCGCATGAACAATGTGCTCCCGGGATTCATAGACAGTCTTCCAGAGAAGGAAGAGTTTCGTTCTCGTGTACCTCTGGGTCGCTATGGAAAAACCGAAGAAATCGCCGCCACCATCTCGTTTCTGGCATCCGAAGGCGGTGCGTACATAACAGGCCAGAACCTGCGAGTTGACGGCGGTATGACGCGGTCAGTGTAACCACCCCGAAAATGGGGTCGAAAATGAGGTCAGAGTACATTTCAAAATAGTCGGAGCCCGCCGGACCATCTTAAAAAGTACTCTGACCCCATATACTCTGACCCCAAATACGTATCCGCGATTATCAAAAAATGTACCCTGACCCCATTGGTTACCATTAATCTCTGAACGGGGGGGCCAGTTGCGTTAAAGTGGCGCTGGCACTTACGAACGGTGCTTTTCTACTACTGCACGGGGCTGAACAAGCGTTCGGCACTACCGCTGAAACCACCCTATCTAATTGTAAATAAAGCTTTTTAATTTAATCTATACAATACTGTGCCAGATACCAACCATACACACTCAGGTTATCCACAAAGTTTTCCACAATTTATACACATGTGGATAACACCTCCGTGTGCCTGGCTTAAAGCGAGTCTGTGACTATGGGCTCAAGAGCGGTTATGCAAGTTGCCTTGGCCGTACCGTTACGCCAGATTTTCGACTATTTCCCACCGGAAGATGTGAGCATCGACGAAATCTATCCGGGTGCTCGGGTCGAAGTGCCGTTTGGGCGCAGTCGAAAAGTGGGCGTTGTCGTTGCCCGACAGGACCAAAGCGATGTGCCCGCGTCCAAACTCAAACGCGCGTACTCGGTGCTCGACGAGCAACCCTGCCTCGATGAGGAACAGATCAGGCTGCTGAACTGGGCCACCGACTACTACCAGCACCCCATAGGCGAGGTCATTGCTGCGGCACTGCCACGCAAGCTACGAGACGGTGCGCCTCTTTCAGGTGACGAGACTGTGTGGCTGTGTTCTGCAAACGCGCCGGCGGAGGCAGAGTCCCTCCTTAAACGGGCTCCCAGACAGGCCGAACTGTGGCAAGTTTTGGCAGCTAACGCCGACGGTATGAATCGGGAGGAGTTAAACGCATTACCCTTCGATTCGCGCGCTGCACTTCGAGCACTTGGCGAGCGCGGCTGGATTGACACAAAAATTCGACGCTTGAAGAGCGTACTGGACACGAGCGACATAGTTGAATCACCACACGAATTAAACCCTGAACAACAAATAGCCGTGACGGCTCTTTGTCAACAAGACGATTTTTGCTGCACCCTGCTGCATGGCGTTACCGGCAGCGGCAAAACCGAAGTTTATTTCCACCACATTGCTCATACCCTTGCCAGAGGCAAACAGGTCCTTGTGCTTGTGCCGGAAATAAGCCTCACGCCTCAACTACTCGCGCGCTTTCAACGGCGTTTCGATGCGCCCATAGCCCTCATGCATTCTGCGCTGACCGATACCGAGCGGCTCAACAACTGGCGGGCTATCCGCGAAGGTCAGGCACGCATTATTATCGGCACCCGTTCGGCGGTATTTGTACCACTAACCAACCCCGGCCTAATTGTTATTGACGAAGAGCACGACGGTTCTTTGAAACAACACGAAGGGTTTCGCTATTCGGCCAGAGACCTCGCAGTTGTCAGGGCCCGAATGTGCGACATTCCTATTGTGCTGGGTTCTGCCACACCCTCACTCGAGTCGCTGCATAACGTACACGAAAAACGCTACGAATTACTTCGGCTGACAGTCAGAGCCGGCAACGCAAATCCGCCGCAAGTGGACCTGATTGACTTGAGTACCGAGCCCAGTCATCAGGGCCTAAGTACCCGTGCGGTCACGATGGCTGACGCGCACTTGAAGGCCGGCGGTCAAGTGCTGTTTTTTCTCAACCGCCGGGGCTACTCTCCGGCCTGGTACTGCAACGAATGTGCGTGGATAGCCGACTGCCCAGATTGCGACGCTCACCTGACCTATCATCAGGACAGTCACTCGCTCCGTTGCCACCACTGCGCCAGATTACAACCCGTGCCCAACGAATGTCCGAGCTGCGAATCCGAACTCAAACCTGTCGGACAAGGCACCGAACGCATTGAAGAACACGTTGCCGGGCTGTTCCCCGGTTACCCGGTGGCGCGCATGGACAGAGACGTCGTGCGATCACGCCCGCAGCTTGAAGCCTTTCTCGACAAAGTGAACAGTGGCGAAGTGAAAGTGCTCATTGGCACCCAAATGCTCGCCAAAGGCCACCACTTTCCCAACGTCACGTTGGTGGTTATATTGAACGCAGACCAAGGCTTGTTTGGCGTTGATTTTCGCAGCACAGAAAAACTGGCCCAGCTAATTGTGCAGGTATCGGGACGCGCAGGACGCGCACAAAAGCCGGGACATGTGCTCATCCAGACATCCATGCCTGACCACCCGCTTTTGCAACATCTCGTACACGAGGGCTACGAGGCCTTTGCCACCGCGGCGTTGGAGGAGCGAAAAGTAACTCAATGGCCGCCATTCAGCTATCTGGCACTGGTACGCGCTCACAGTAAAAGTCAGCAGCCCACCATGGATTTTCTGCGTGCCGCCCACCACTACGTTCGTGACGAGGCCAAACGACTGGGCATCGAACTGTATGGTCCGGTAACCGCGCCCATGGCACGCCGCGGAGGCAAGATTCACGGGCAGCTGCTCATTCAGGCCCGTCAACGCGGAGCCATGAACCATGTATTGAGCGGGCTGAGCCGCTTTTTGTACGAATCGCCGCCGGTTCAGGGCGTTCGCTGGTCGCTCGACGTCGACCCTCAGGAACTGTTCTAAACCTGAAAATGCTGGTCCAGCGTGCGGGAGCGGCTTCCAGACGCGAAAAGTTGCTCCAGTTTTATGCATCACCGCGTATTTTATCGCGGCCGGAAGCCGCTCCCACGATACGCACTCTACTCGGCCCAAAGCGTCAAGCCCGGAAGTGTCCTTGGAGTAAGCGCTATTCTTGGCCCGAAGGTCCAGGTGTGTCGATACCCTTCAGTACACATCCTCATAAATCAGTCCATTTCGCGTACAACCGGAGCGTCGCTTCAGGTAAACTTGGCGCCCAATTAACCAGAGTAATTCGCTGTGAAGAACGAGATCGCCCAACTTATTAGTCAGGCCCTTCAGAACATTAACGACGCCGGCGCCGCTTCCTTTGATGTACCTGCCACAGTCAATGTTGAACGGACACGTGACCCGCAGCACGGAGACCTGGCGAGTAATGTCGCTATGACTCTCACCAAACTGGCCGGTATGCCACCGCGCAAGCTGGCCGAGCTCATCATCGAACACTTTCCAACCTCTTCAGCCATCCACGCAATCGAGATTGCCGGGCCTGGTTTTATTAATTTTCGCCTGTCACAGGGTGTGACCCAGCGAGTGGTTGCCGAGGTGCTGGAAAAGGCCGAGCGTTTTGGTCACATTGAGGCCAATTCGAAAGAGAAGGTTCTACTCGAGTTTATTTCGGCTAACCCAACTGGCCCACTCCACGTTGGCCACGGCAGAGGCGCAGCCTACGGAGCGAGTCTTGCGAAGATTCTGGGCGCGGCCGGTTACGACGTTCATCGCGAGTACTACGTAAACGACGCGGGTCGCCAAATGGACATTCTGGCCGTTAGTTTGTGGCTGCGATATTTAACCAAACGCGGAGAGGCAATTACCTTTCCAACAAACGGCTACCGGGGCGAGTACATTCTCGATATCGCCAAAGATCTGCAAGAAGAATATGGCGACCAGTTTCATCGCCTGGCCGATGAAGTTCTGACGGGACTCCCTCCCGACGAACCGGAGGGCGGCGACAAAGACGTCTATATTGACGCGCTTGGCGTACGCGCCCGCGAGCTGCTGGGCGACGATTATGACCTGGTACAGGACATGGTTCTCAACGCCATTCTCGAAGACATTAAAATTGATCTACAAGAATTTGGAGTCGAGTTCGACGAATGGTTTTCAGAGAGGTCACTGACTAAAGGTGGCATGGTCGACAAAGCCATCGAAAAGCTTCAGGCCAACAACAGCGTGTTCGAAAAAGAAGGCGCGCTGTGGTTTAGAGCTACCGACTACGGAGACGACAAGGACCGCGTCGTTCGGCGTGCAAATGGTGCTTACACCTATTTTGCATCGGACATCGCATACCACTTCAACAAGCGACAGCGAGGTTTCGATACGCTGCTCGACATCCTGGGTTCCGACCACCACGGTTACGTCACTCGCGTGCGCGCAGGCCTCGAAGCCATGGGCGAACCTCCAGAGTGTCTGCAAGTAAGGTTGATTCAATTCGTTACGCTGTACCGTGGCGAAGAACGTTTGCAAATGTCTACCCGCTCTGGCGGCTTTGTGTCACTGCGAGAACTGCGCGAAGAAGTCGGCAACGACGCGGCGCGTTTTTTCTATGTTATGCGCTCTAACGACCAGCATCTCGATTTCGACCTTGAACTGGCCAAAACCAGCCGGGAAGAGAATCCTGTATTTTACGTACAGTACGCACACGCGCGCGTGCACCGAATTTTTCAGCACGCCGACGTGAAGGCTAATCCGTGGAATCAGGCAAACGGCTTAAAGAACCTGAGCGCCTTAACGCACGCGAAAGAAGACGCGCTCATGACACTGCTGTCCCGTTTCCCGGAAATTATCCAGCTCGCCGCACGCAACCACGCCCCTCAAACAGTAGTGAATTACTTACGCGAGCTAACAGCTGGCTTCCATAGTTTTTACGGGGCCTGCCGCATTTTGTGTGACGACAGAGATTTACGCGATGCACGTTTGGCTCTGGCAAACGCTACCGCACAGGTCATTCGCAATGGACTTGACCTAATTGGCGTTAGCGCTCCAACCCGAATGTAATTTGGCGTAGCGCCACAAAACGCTACGATCTAACCGTGTTTTGGCGCGCATAGTCGCGTAGTGTGCACCTGTCGGCGACCACCAGTGAATTGCACTGGATAACTGCAGTTAAGAATTATGACTCGAGACTACAAACGTAAACGCAAAACCAAACCAAAGAAGCGCGGCTCAAGTGCTTCGGATTCGTCACCGTGGATGTTTTTGGCCTCGGGCTTCGGACTCGGTCTGGTAGCCGCATTTGTGCTGTACATGCAAATGCGTCCACAAGAGGTTGTCGCTCCTGACCGCCCTATTCCCAATGCGTCAGTAGCCCCACAGAGCAGCATTGAAAGCGAAGCACTCGAAGTCAAAGAAGAGTCGGTCGCAGCCGTTGTGGCAACTAACACCAAACCACCGGTCAGGACGCCAACAAGAGTCGAGAGTGATTTCGATTTCTACACTGAATTGCCAGGCTACGAAGTGGTCGTTGCCGATGAAGACAATCAGCCCGTGACCGCTAAATCGACCCGTCAAAGCTCCAAGCCGTCGACTGAAACGTCCGGTAAACCGGCTAACTACATTTTACAGGTAGGCTCTTTTCGAAAATTTATCGACGCCGACCGACAAAAAGCAAAACTGGCTTTTAAGGGCATTGAGTCGGACATTCAGCCGGTTGTTCTGAAAGAGGATGAAACCTGGCACAGGGTGTACGTTGGTCCCACAACCGATTTTGCGTCGCTTCAAAACATGCGCTCAGATTTACGGCGTGAGAATATAGACTCAATGCTACTAAGAGTTCAACCGTAATTACGAGGAACGTTGGCTTCATGACCAGAATGTCTCCGCAGAACACTGGACTCACCCCCGTCGCCGCAAAAGCGGTTCTCGCCGTCGCGGTACTCGCCCTTAGCGCGTGTGCCACCTCACCCGCGCCGGAAACTCCGCAGCCGCCAGCCGCAGTAGAACGCAGCGACGCACCAGTGGTTGATAAACCATTGGACGAACTACCGGTACCTGTTCCGGTGCCACCCCCTCCGCCACCGAAACCACCTATTTCAATTGCAGCAGTGGGCGACATCATGATCGGCACTGATTTTCCGTCTAACCGTCTACCACCTGAAGATGGAGCGACAAGCTTTTCCGGTGTCAGTGACATTTTACAAGATGCCGACGTAACCTTTGGCAATCTGGAAGGGGTACTACAAGATGGCGGCGAGCCATTCAAAGTATGTAAAAACCCCAAACTGTGCTATCTGTTCAGAACGCCAGCGCACTATGCAAAATATTTTTACGACGCGGGTTTCGACGTAATGAGTCTGGCCAACAATCACGCCAGAGACTTCGGCGAAGAAGGCCGTGACTCCAGCATGCAGGCGCTTGCCCAATGGGGCATTAGCCACTCGGGTCGCGTCGGTGACATTGCCCGTTTCACATCCGGTAACTATTCGCTTGCGATGATTGCATTCGCGCCCAACCCGGGCTCCTATGACATTAACGACATTGAAACCGCCGCCGCTCTCGTGCACGACTTAAGTCTTGAGAACGATCTTGTTTTGGTATCGTTCCACGGTGGTGCAGAAGGTACTGACGCACAACACGTCACCTTTGAAAACGAAGAATATTACGGCGAGCAACGAGGCAACGTTGTTGAGTTCTCGCGCCGAATGGTTGACGAAGGAGCCGACCTGGTCATTGGCCACGGTCCTCATGTCGTGCGCGGTGTAGAACTGTATCAGGACAGGCTCATTGCCTACAGTCTTGGAAACTTTAATACGTACTTCGGCATCAGCATTGCTGGCATTAAGGGACTCGCTCCCATTCTAAAAGTCACACTCAACGAGTCAGGCCAATTTTTGCACGGCCGCATTGTGTCTACTCGCCAAGCACGACCCGGCGGACCACAGCTGGATGACACGCATGAAGCCGCGTTAACCATCCGCGCTCTTTCATTGAGTGACTTTGGTACGACCGACCTGGTCATAGACGACGAAGGAAACATGTCCCGACAGGACGTGAAAGCTCGCCCCTAGCATCCGCTCGACGACTCCGCTAAGCAGCCCGGAATGTGATGGGCCGCAGAGTACACTGTAAATATCGGACCGACAGGAACGACGATTTAAATGCCTCAGATGATAATCAACGGCTGTAAAATAGCCTACGAAGAGCACGGAACGGGTCAGAACACCGTACTGTTTCTACACGACCTGTTTTTTAACGGGCGTAGTTTTAACCAGCAAATACTCGCCCTGCGTGATCGCTATCGTTGCGTTACGCTCGACCTGCGCGGACATGGCGAAAGCGAAATAGACTCAAATGCATTCGGGCTTGAAAATCTGGCCCACGACGTAGTGCAGTTTATTAACGTACAGCGCTACGGAGCGTGCCATATCGTCGGCGCCGGATTTGGTGGAACCGTGGCGGTCAAAGCAACACTGGAGCGGCCCGAACGTACGAATTCACTCACGCTTATCGGCTCAGCACTAGGCACAAGCACACCTATCGACTCGAACGTTCTGAAGCAGCGGCGTCTACAAATTAAATTATTTGGAATGCGCTTTGTCACGTCGGGCCTGCTACGCCGCGCGTTCAGCCCCGAATACCTTCAGGCCGAAGCGCACACTGCACAAATTGAGCACTTTCGGCGCGAGTTACGTTCGCTCAATCGTCACACGCTTCCCCGTGCAATCAGTGCATACCTCGCAAGGCCACCGCTTTTGGATGAACTGTATAAAATTCGACAGCCTGCACTTATTGTTGCAGGAGAACGAGACGCCGTTGTGTCACAAGACGACATTACGCAGGCTCACAACCTGCTGGACCATCCTACTCTGATTCGAATTAGGGACGGTGGTCACGCTGTCCATATAGAAAAGCCAAAATCGTTTAATCCGCGGCTGCTTGAATTCCTGCAATCTGCGTAACCCAACAGGGAATCGAAATGAAACTGATACGTACCGCTATTTTGATACTGTTGATTCTTTTGGCGTTAGCTGCGGGTGCCGCGAAAGTCATGCAAATGCCCCAAGAACTTGAGTTTTTTAGCACCACTCTTGGCTTGGGGGCAACGGTCGTTGTCGCGTTCGGCGCTCTGCAGATGCTAGCTGGGGTCTTAATGACCTTTGCAAAAACACGCCTACCTGGCGCTCTGCTTTTGGACGTCACTTTAGTGTTCTCGGCCGCTCTCGTGTTTATATCGGGCAACATTTCGTTCGGTCTTGTATCTTTGGTTCCGGTCGTGCTCAACAGCCTGCTGATTGTCGACATGCTTATGGCTCGATCGCGCCTGCGTGAGACACAGCTCTAGACTGTGTTTCGATTAGTTACTCGACCCGAATAGTTAACGAAATAACAAACGAAGCGTCATTGCCGCTAAAGGCGCCAGCCGGTGTTATGCGAACGTGGGTAATCGAATCGTCGAAGCCCTCACCATCCGGCGTCGGCGTGTGCGAAAAACTGACCCCGTCTGTGGAAAACGTAACGTTGCTGCCGTAAACGTAAGTGAGACCTGTTGCTACCGGCGAACCCGCGTCGTTAAAGATAACCGGATCACCACTTGCGCACGGAGGACCCACGCAGAGAACAGAGTCAGCTGGAAGCGGGTCGGTAAGAACAAGTTGATTATTGTCGACCGTTCCGTTGCCAGAATTCGTTACCGTCAACTGGTAGCGCACGTAGGCGCCTGGAATGCGCTTGGGATTAGATACGCCGCTAAACGGATCACTAATTACAGCAGAGGTCTTGAGCATGTCTAACTCAGGGGCTGCGTACGTAAACACTTGTTGATCAACGTTCCAATAATTGGCCTGAGTAACAGGAAGACTTTGTCCGTCTATGTGTAGCAACCCGCTGGCAACACCAAGCGAGCTTACTGAATCATCAAACGCTTCAACGGTTAAAAGCCATCCGGCGCCAGTCGGATCTGAGGCAAGAAAAGTATAGGTCGGAAAAGCACCGTCACTGCCGTCGTTGGAAAACACTCCGTCGTTAGCAACACCGTCACCGCGCGTGCCGTCGTCAAACAATGTAATGCCGGAAGCCACCACCGTGCCGTTCTGATTGGTAACGCTTGCCAGAACACTGGTTGGCCGCGCGTCAACGGCCACATTGATTGCCAAAACTTGCCCGGTCGAATACGCAGAAGCCGTACCGACCGCCGTATCAGAAGGTAAGGTTATGTTTGCTCCGAAGGCTTCAACCGGTCCGAGCGAGCCCGTTTGAATAGCCCACTCAACGTCGTCGAGCTTTACCCACGAGCGATAGTTATCGTCGGCTTCCGACAAACGCATTTCGATAGTAAGCGTTGTCGCGCCAGCGGGAAATGCGGTCATATCGATGGTTGCCTGGCGCCATCCGTGGTCAGCCAAATTGGGAGTAAACGACGTACTGCCAATGCCAACGTTTCTTTGGCGTAAAACGGGAGTGGTCACGTTATCAAACGCAACCGTAGTATGATCAATAACGGCTCCGTTAATTACAATGCGCATATAGTCGTAGTTGTTACCCGTCGCCTCCAGTGCGTCGTAAGCCTGATACTGAAACGCAAAGGTCAGGTTGCCTCTTGCCGCTCCCGACGGATTTGTAAATCCGCGATTAAGTTGCACCTGTTCAATGCCGCCGCCACCGTCTTCACAGTTTTCGCGATACCCCAAAAGGTACCAGTCATCACCGGTGGCGACACCCGCAGTATTGTTGGGGCTGTTGTCGATGTTATTGGTTGCGTTAGTGCTGCAGGCGGCAGCCAGGTTTATAGTACTTCCAACGTTTGAGTTAATTACCTGATTGCGCTCACCACCACCAGTGTTTACAGAACTGGTTGTCCAACTGGTCGCCACAGAGCCGGCAGATTGTTCAAAGTTACCGTTAATCGGGTTCTGAGGATTAGTCGCTTTCGCTCCATTTCCGACGATATCGAAATAGATAAAATAGTCGCCTGCACCCGGTGCGTCATCGAGAATAAATTTTACTTCGCCGCGCGAGTTGTTGCTCGGGTCCAGAGCCCCTGCAAATATCTGGTCGGTAAATTCTTGCTCACCGGCCAGCACACCGTTTGGTCTGACCACGCGGACCGAAGACTCGTCGAAGTTTACGCTGGCCGCATTGACCCCGAGATCACCAAGAAGCTGAGCAAAATCGACATCCACTTTGACCGTGCTCGCAACGCCGGCCCCGCCGGGAATCGCGACAGGAACGCGGTAGTGCCAGTCCTGACCAGACCCAATTCCATCGGGATCGTACCAAGATGGACCCGTTCTAAGATCAGCCCTCGACCACAGTGACATACAGAGCAGCACAATCGATGCGCATGCCCAGAAAATGCCGTTACCGCTGATAGCGAAACGCTTTGTCACAGGTCTTGGGTTCATAAGTTGATTAAATCGGTCCGAAAACGGTAACCATTGAGGGAATTCCTGATGCCATTAATCCGGTAACACTATGTTATGAAGACATATTATTCACTGACCGACTTCGCATTCCGGGTCATATAACGTCAATAATTGAGTCTTTGCCGCCTATTTTGGTGAAAACTTCGACAGTTTGACGCTATTACGTTAAATCGTGAGCTGAATCACCCCTGAGAAAGTGTTGCTGCGAAGATTCTCATTGTTTACCCCTAGGCCCAGCATCCGCCTAAACTTCTTCTGTTTCGGAGACAACGGTATTTATCTTCATTTGTGCCTGTCCACATTTGATCAGATCTTCTGTGCTTGTCCAATTCCAATTAATCCAATCCCAATTGTGCCTGTCCACAACTGATCCTTTTTAATCAGAATTGCATTTCGGATTCAGTCTAAGCATCGCTACTTGGTCAAACTGTGACGCAGCGGCTCGATTTTGTTGCGGGTGAAAGGTCAAACTGAATTCAGGTTTTGGAAAAAACACTGAACGGCTGAACTTAATCAGATTGCGGGTGACTTAGTACTAATAGAAACCATTAATCGACGTTGTTTGCTGACGTCATGAATAGTCAGGAATCCGTAAAAACTCGCAGCACCTAAAACAAAGACAACGAAGCGTAACGTTTTTGTCCGTGATTGGTGCAGCAAAAATCGGTTTGGAGTTCACCGAAAAACAGCGAACAAGTTGACCGCTTATCAGGGTAACCCTGAGTGCCAAAATGTAATGACAAATTGAATTCAGTTCTTACGGCACGAGTTTGTGCCACGGATGCAGAATACGTCTCCAGGTAACCTGGCGTCGACCAACCGAGGTCGGCGCCTTGTTATTTTGACCCGGTCGGTTTGATGAGTTTGTCAGTAACTGGTCATCCGAGAACCTCTTTGAGTTTCAGCATCATTTCTATCTCGACTTCATCCATCCACTTTAGTACGAGCTGACACTTGTTTGGGCACTCGCTAAGACGTTACCCGAGAACCGACGCGCCCTGGTATGGATGCCGGTAGTGGCAGCGCTGTGCGATGTCTGCGAAAACACCCTCCACGCTGTGCCCTTGTTCAACGGACATTTTCCAAATTTGAGTCAGCCTTACATTGCCATCGCATCGACGTTTGCCGGTATTAAGTGGTCGCTTGCCGCTATTTCTGTCGGCTGTGTACTATATTATTTTTTCCGTGGCAAAAAGAAATCGGCGTTAGATGAACGGTGACCAAGAAACTCCGCACGCGAATTGAACAGTAACTCGCTTTACCCAACGTAGCGGAGCCAGGCTAGAAACAGCCCGCCTTACTTTTCGCTGGCTGGTTCGACAGGTGCGGGTATCGCATCTGTTGCTGGTGCTGGTGCTGGTGCTGGTGCTGGTGCTGGCGTCGATTCTGAATCGGGCGCAACAAACTTGCCTAACGATATTTCCAGAACGCTCGAATTCAGAGGGATGACCTTTACGCGCTCCGCCTCAAGCAAGAACAGCATGTCGTTGGTTTTTCCTATCATCTGTCCGGTTGTCGACTGCCCTTCTGAAAACGAAATGGTAATGGGGTCGCTTTCAAGCACTCGGTCTCGAGATGTCTCACCGTAAATCTGGGAATACAAAATGATGAGTAACGCGAACGAAAAAGGCCAAGAGAATGCCTGCCAAATTTCGAACCACTCCAGCTTGTTCATACCCATGTTCAAGGCAGTATGAATACGCGGATAGCGCTTTTCGCTAAAACTATCAAACCAGTAGAGAAAAACCAGCACGAAAAATGCCGTTCCACACAGCATCAAAATAAAGCTGTCTTCAAACGGTGCAATAAGAAAATAGAGAATGTCGGCGTACTGAAATATATTGATACCGAATTCGGAATACTTTTGATGGTAGTAAAGCATGCCGATTCCGACCATGCTCAGATAAACAAACGTAACTATGGTTTGCGCCTGTTTAATAAGAGCAGTCAGTGTCGAATTAGTTTTTGGCTCTGCCATGGGGGCACCATCATTATTTTGAACAGAATTTAAAAAGCGCGGTTACAATAGCGCTCGACGCAGCATTCCACACTTCGAACACCTCTCTATTACCGAATATAGTACGCATGCAAGGACGTAAATGACACTGCTCAAAATTATCGCCGCCCTTCTTGTCGCCGTTGCGTTTTTCTTCTTTATTCTACAGCGCTCAATGATATTCCAGACACCGGAAGTATCCCTACCCACCTCAATGCCGGATTATGTCGAGCACCTTACTCTCGAAGAAGGCTACGGCTTACTGCTAAGCCCCTCAACGCTTGTTAACGACCCGGCCCCGCTTCTTATTTACACTCACGGCAACGCCGCTGCCGCTTTTTGGCATATTGAACATATGACCACCCTGCGCGAAGCCGGATTTTACGTCCTGCTTCTCGAGTATCCCGGCTACGTCGGCGCTCCTGGCAAACCGTCTTTAAGGTCCATTGAACGTTCGGCACTGGAAGCTTATGACAGTGTGACAGCGCGAGCAGAGATAGACGCCACGAAAGTGATTGCTTACGGTCGCTCTATTGGGGGAGGCGCGGCCACACTGATTACGACACAACGTCCCCTCGCAGCACTGGCACTCGAGTCTACTTTCACCTCACTTAGCGCACTTGTCGCGGAAAAGCGTATGCCGTTCTTTTTGCTAAGAGATCGTTTTGACAACGCCAAAGTGGTTCGAGAACTGAGCATTCCCGTGTTTCTATTTCACGGTTCCAAAGACACGATAATACCCATTCATCACAGCGAACGATTAAGCGAGCTCGCCAAGAACCATGAGTTTTTTCAAGCACCTTGCGGGCACAACGACTGTCCGCCGACCTGGACAGCCTTGCTTGAATTCTTGTCGAATCAAGGCGTACTTTGAGGAAAAACCCTGACCTGTGTCTTGAGTCAACTCGTTCCGTAATCGTCAGTTTTCAAACGAAGCCTGCACACGAGTTGCAATCGAAACTCTTGACGTTCGCAAAAAGAACGCTACACTCAAAGCTCTTATCGAGACCGACGGAGGGATTGGCCCTTTGATGTCGGGGCAACCTGCGGGACTAACCATCGCGCAAGGTGCCAATTCCTGCGATCGCCTCAGCGATCGAGAGATGAGTGACAGTTCGACATGTGCGGCAGGCGGATAACTCTCCTGATGGGCCATGCTCGACCTCCCACCCAGGAATAGCACTTTGCACTGGCCCAGGACTCGTTGAGTTATTGGGAGTTAGTAGCATGAGTACCCGTCAACATTTCGCCACAATCGCCGCGCGTCAAGGTCTTGGATCAGACCAACAGCACGGTGCTGTCGTTTCCCCTATCCACCTGAGTTCAACTTTTCAGTTCGACGGGCTGGGCGCAAAACGACAGTACGACTACAGTCGTTCCGGTAATCCTACCCGCGACGAACTGGCTACCACGCTGGCGGCACTTGAAGAAGGTGCCGGTGGTGTTGTTACCAGTTCCGGAATGGCAGCACTCACACTCGTCTGTCAGCTGCTCAACGCCGATGATCTGCTCATCGCACCTCACGACTGCTACGGCGGCACGCACCGCCTACTCACGCACCTTGAAAAGCAGAAAAAGCTACGCGTACGGTTTGTTAATCAAACGGACCCGCTTGCCGTTGCCGATGCTCTAAGTGAAAAACCACGTCTAGTGTTATGCGAAACGCCCAGCAATCCTTTGCTGCGCATTACCGACATTAAATGGTTGGCAGACCTTGCCCACAAAGCGGGAGCACTACTCGCTGTAGATAACACCTTCCTGTCCCCCGGATGGCAAAAACCAATTACGCTCGGCGCTGATCTCGTCGTGCACTCAACCACCAAGTACATCAACGGTCACAGCGACGTAGTCGGCGGTGCCGTGATTGCCGCAACGGACAAGCTGCACGAAGAAATTTGTTGGTGGGCGAACTGCATTGGTATTACGGGTGCACCATTTGACAGCTTTCTTGCACTTCGCGGCCTTAGAACGCTACCCAGTCGACTCGCAGCCCACGCACGTAACGCTAAAAAAATCGTGGACTGTCTTTGTGGTGACTCTCGAATCAAACAGGTCAATTACCCAGGGCTCGAAAGTCATCCCGGTCACGCTATTGCCAAACGCCAACAGACAGGGTTCGGCGCCATGGTCAGTTTCGAAGTAGACTGCAACGCGGTCGATTTAAAAACGTTTATTGAATCACTTGAGCTGTTCTTTCTCGCCGAATCGCTAGGCGGTGTAGAAAGCCTTGTCGCGCACCCGGCCAGCATGACTCACGCCGCCATGACACCGGAAGCACGGAACATAGCCGGCATTACGGAAGGTCTGGTTAGAATAAGCATTGGTCTCGAACACGACCAAGATTTAATTGACGATATTAATCAGGCTTTGGACAAAGCGACGCTCGTGCGTACAGATTGCGCAGATCAAATTAACGCGAGATACGAGCGAACGCCTCAGGCACACCGTCTTGCTCAATAATTTTTTGGCCGATCATCCACGACGCGGTGATCGTCATGTGGTGAGAGTCGAAGTAAATCGGCTCGCCAGATTCAAAAAAGAGCGGGCAAACACTGTCAGGACACAAGTAGCGAGTGACATCAAAATAATCCACGGTCTCGTACATATCAGCCATGGCTTGAAGCGTTGTGTTTGTTTTGATTATTGACTCGCGCAGCGGAACAGGCGGAGCGTCGCAATTTATGAAACGAAAGCCAACCGCCTTTTCTTCACACAGTCGATCGTAGTCACCCACTATCGGGCTCTGGCCGATAATGATGACATGCTTGTCGAGTGCAACCAGGTCTTTAAGAGTCGTTTCCAACTCAGGCAGTATTTCACCGCCTGTGAATTTGTAGCCATCCCACATGGCGGAGACAATGACTGTGCTGTATTTGTCCAACTGATTCCAAACTAGTTTATTCGCGTTGGCACAGTTTTCAATTCGGTCGATTGGAATGACTTTCTCGGGGCTCGAGCTTATAGGCGGACACGAACCGACTTCGGCGTTGTTAAAGCGAAAACCGGCCTCCTTGGCGAAGGCTCCGAGCATTCCAATGTGGTGAGCCGCAATAGAGTCTCCCCACAGCATGGCGCCGGGTGCTTTATCGGTAGCCGTGCCCACCACGCAATCCGGATTTTCAAGGTCAGACGGTTTCAAGGTTTTAACCTGGCATACGTAGTCGTAGTGATACGCCGGACGCCGCACCTCACGAACTCCGCTCATGTTGGCATCGTAGTTGTTATTTACGCGATGAAAGGCATAGCCATCCGATTTCATAGAGGCACCAATTACCACACCAATAAGCAACGCAGGCAGAACAAACTGACGCAGGGCTAAAGGAACGAGAGGTAGCTTGGAATAACGTAACGGTTGCTCAACAAAACGATACGTTAGCCAGGCAAGTAACAGCGTCAAGAAGAGAACCGTAAGGCCAACCTTCCAGGTTATCGCGAAGCCGCCGTAGTTCAGGAACGCCAGCAAAGGCCAGTGCCACAAGTACGCGGAGTAAGAAATCAAACCAACCCACACCATGGGTTTAAATTGCATTAACCGGGTCGGCCAAGTGTTGCCGTAGTAACCCGCCAAGATGAGCAACACCGTACCAACCGTCGGTGGAATAGCCTGAAAGCCTGGGAACGGGGCCAGCTCGGTAACGAAAATAAGCGAGGCAACAACGAGCACGGAACCTACAAGCGCCATGGCTAAAACCAAGGCCTGACTGACTTCCGCTTTTTTACTCGTACCCACGTGGTGAGCGGCAATAGCACCGACTAAAAGCTCTCCCGCCCGTGCCGGCAACATGTAGTAGACAAACGACGGATCGGTTACGAAGTAGTACTGGCCAAACAAAAAGGACGCGGCGGCCACCAGTATCATGACGATGCCAAATCCGACAGCTCGCGTCGCGGTGTACGTTGCCATTAGCACAAGCGGCCAAATTACGTAGAACTGCTCCTCCACGCCCAGAGACCATAAATGCAGTAACGGTAATTCGTTGCTGTTGGCGGCAAAGTAAGACGTGTCCTGAAATAGCCAAAAGTACACGTTGGCCAAAGATAAAATTGACCACAAACCCGCTTCGGCCGTTTTCTCGGCATCCTCTGGCCTGAACAGAAACTGTGCTGCCAAAACGGTCGCGCCCAGCACCACAAACATGGCCGGCGCAATGCGTTTGATACGGCGGCGATAAAATTCGGCAATGGAAAACGTGTTGCTACGAATCTCGCTCATAATGTGAGACGAAATCAGGAAGCCGGATATAACGAAAAATATATCCACGCCAATAAAACCCGCCGGCAACAGGCGATGATCAATATGGAACGCAATAACGGAAAGCACCGCAATCGCCCTCAATCCATCGATATCGGCTCTGTACTTTTTAGGCCCGGCCTTATTTTGCAGCAATTCGTCCACTCCCCGGAGACGCCAGCTTCTGTTTGCACCACTCTAGACGGTGCCCGTAAAACAGCCCGTATTCTACGGAATATTGATGTTTTAGGACAGACGGAGTCATCAAAGTGAGACTTTGATTCACAATATGGAGTCAGAGTCATTGCTGTCTTAGTCAATTTCTCACGAGCGATCGCGTAAGCTGGGGGCAGAGGTGCATTGATCTTTTTCGGCCTGATCAGAAGCTCAAGCATTGACTGGCGAACGAACCGATCTTTTTAGGGGACAGACCACGGTTTTAGCTAATCAGTGGATTAGCTAAAACCGTGCTCTGTCCCCTATTTAACCCTTTTATGCTGATTATTTAGTCGTTGCCCGAGCCGAAATCGACACCCAATGAACGCAGCTTGCGGTAGAGGTGGGTTCGTTCCATACCGACACGTTTGGCGAGAGCGCCGACTTTGCCACCACACAGCATGAGCTGTTTTTTCAAGTAAGCTCGTTCAAATTCTTCACGAGCTTCTCTCAAAGGGAGTGACAACAGATCTTGTTTTACCAAGGCCGCCTCTTCCGCTACCACTGACTGGGCCAGCGCTTCCTCGACGTCTTCGAGGCTAATCACCTCGTGGCCACCTTTTATAAGAAGCCGGTGAACAAGGTTACGCAGGTCGCGAATATTGCCCGGCCAGGGATAACTGCGCAGCCGGTTTTGAGCGGCTACCGAAAACTTGCGTACGGGCAGGCGTTCTTCGTCAGACAGTTTGTCCGAGTAATAGTTAAGTAGTTCAGGAACGTCTTCGCTGTACAAACGAAGCGGTGGAACGTGTAACGCGACAACGCTTATATGCGGTAGCAGTTTGCCTCTTAGGTCATCCGCTTCAAACGATTGCTCAACGCCTGGCTGAGCAGAACATATGATACGGGCGTCTAACGGATGTTCGTGGTTGCTGCCAATGGGTCGAAACTCACCACCTTCCAGTGCAGCCAGCAACACCCGCTGCGCCGACAACGGTAAGTCTTCTATGCCGTTAATGTACAGCGTGCCTCCGGCGGCTTGTCGCAGTTTCCCTTCAACGGCTTTGTCGCCTTCTACACTGCCGAGTAAAATAGCGGGCGCAGCCTCTTCAGTAAGCGTTGCCGCCACAACGGACACGTAAGGTGCGTTAGCCCGGCCCGCGAGGTGGTGTACGTAGCGTGCAAACGACTCGCGTCCGGTACCGGCTTCACCGGTGATCAGTAAATTCGCTCCGTGCGGTGCAAAACTCTTGGCTTCTTCGCGCAGCTCGCGCATGACGGCGCTTTTACCAACGGGCGCCACAAAACCTGTAACTAACTTGCGAGCACCTTTCAATGCGGCCGGTTTGTCGCTCGACTCCAATGCACGTTCAACCGTGCGCAGAAGCTTGGCAAGCGACAACGGTTTTTCAATGAAGTCGAATGCTCCAAGACGGGTAGCCTCGACCGCGGTTTCAACCGTGCCGTGTCCGGACATCATTACAATAGGACACTGCAGGTTGCCAGCGGCCGACCATTCACGAAGCAAAGTAATGCCATCGGTCTCGGGCATCCAGATGTCGAGTAGAACAAGATCGGGATCAAAACCGTGCCACGACGAACGCGCCTCAACCGCATCGGCGGCCGTAGAGACGTTGTAGCCTTCTTCGGTCAAAATTTCCTGTAGCAGACCACGGATGTCCGACTCGTCATCTACTACCAGTACGTTTGCTGAACTCATGCGCTTTCCCTTCTTGGCTCATCGACT
>JBGCFV010000017.1:0-23126 GCA_045107075.1 Gammaproteobacteria bacterium | reverse complement strand
GCCTGGAATGCCTGGCTCGTCAGCGTCTTGCTGTCCGTCAGAGTTAAGGTCTTTGAAGACTTTGTCGCCGAGGCTTGCTGGCAGATTAACCAGACCGGCATCGATGGTTGGATCGTTCTGACCAGAAGTCAGAGTAATCGGACCGGTGATACCGTCAGGACCTGCGTCGCTGTCCGTTGCATCATCACCAACGTTCGGTGTGGTGAACGGCATGTTCATCGCTGGATCGTTAACGAACTGAACTACATACGTAAGTGTTGGATCCAAGTCGAGGAAGCCATAGGTACCGTTTGCATCAGTGGTTGTAGTAGCGATTTGGGTGTCAGGAGAACCGTCACCGTCGTCGTCTGTCCACAAGTTTACTGTGATGCCCGGAACACCTGGCTCGTCAGCGTCCTGCTGACCATTTCCGTTCAAGTCTGTAAAGACTTTGTCGCCCAGACCCGCTGATACGTTAACAATACCGGCATCAATCGTCGGATTGTTTTCACCAGAAGCGAGGTTAATCGGTCCCGTAATGCCATCGGCGTTTGCGTCACTGTCCGTTGCATCATCACCAACGTTCGGTGTGGTGAACGGCATGTTCATCGCAGGATCGTTAACAAACTGAACAACGTAGGTCAGCGTTGGATCAAGATCCGTGAAGCCGTACATGCCGTTGCCATCAGTGGTAGTGGTAGAGATTTGAGTGTCAGGAGAACCGTCACCGTCGTCGTCTGTCCACAGGTTTACTGTGATGCCCGGAACACCTGGCTCGTCTGCGTCTTGCTGACCGTCAGAGTTGAGGTCTTTAAAGACCTTGTCACCGAGGCTGGCTGGCAAGTTAACAACACCGGCATCAATTGTCGGATTGTTTTCACCTGGATCCAGATCGATTGGGCCCGTAATTCCGTCAGGGCCTGCGTCACTGTCTGTTGCATCATCACCGACGTTCGGTGTGGTAAACGGCATGTTCATGGCCGGGTCGTTAACAAATTGAACAACGTAGGTCAGGTCGGGGTCCAGATCAGCAAAGCCGTACATACCGTCACCATCTGTGGTGGTGGTAGACAGCTGCGTGTCAGGAGTGCCGTTACCGTCGTCGTCGGTCCACAAGTTTACGGTGATGCCCGGGATGCCTGGCTCATCGGCGTCTTGCTGGCCGTTGCCATTCAGGTCTTTAAACACCTTGTCACCCAGCGACGCAGTGGCCTGTGACTCACCAATGTAGTGCGAAGGATCGTCGTCAGTAATGGGTGGGCCGGGAGGAAGAGGCTCACCGTCAGGATCGAGTCCTGTTGCAACGACTGTACCCAGGTTCATGTACTGACCCAGCGTAGCGGTACCGCTAGCTGTACACGTCATGCTTTCGCCCAGTGTAAGAGTGTCTTGAGGACATGTAACCGTTACGCCCTGGTCGTCTGTAACCACAACGTTTTCAAGTACGGTGTTACCCGTGTTGGTAACCACGTAGGTCCAGTTAACCTCGTCGCCTTCAGTGATAGAAGGGCCGGTCGGTGTATCAGCATCTTCGCCATTTGTGGCCTTCTCTATCGAGATAGATGGGTCAACACCGAAGTAGTGGCTTGGATCGTCGTCAGAAACCGGACCGCCAACAGGGTCGCCGTTCGAGTCAACACCTTGACCGGTGGCGACACTTTGGTTGTCGTACTGACCAGATGTTGCAGTACCGGTTGCGATACATTCGAACGAAGCACCTGGAGCCAGCGAGTCGCTGGGGCAGGAGACCGATACGGAAGGATCGCTGTCTGTAACGACTACGTTTTCAAGCTGAACGCTACCGGTGTTCGTAACAGTGTAGGTCCAGGTTACAGTTTCACCTGCATAAACGATCGGGCCAGAAGGCGCGTCGGCGTCTACGCCGTTAGTAGACTTTTCAATGTCGATGCCGGAATCAAGACCGAAGTAGTGGCTCTTGTCGATACTCTTGGCAGACTCTCCGATAGGTGCGAAACCTTCAACACCACCGATGTTGGAGTACTGTCCTGCGACGGCGATACCGGTGCCGACACACGTCATGGAAACACCAGGATCAAGTGACATGCTCGGGCAAGAGACATCTACGCCCTGATTGTCGATAACAATGACGTCATTCAGAGTAATGTTACCGGTGTTAACAACAACGTATTCCCACACAATAGCGGTGCCCGGTACGATAAATTCGCCCGGTGCCTGATCAGAGTCAAAACCGTTAGTTGTTTTTTCAATTGAGATAGCAGGGTCAACGCCGAAGTAGTGGCTGACGTCGCTGTTACACTCAGTTGTGCCTAGTGACGTTGTACCGCAAACCTCACCCGTGTTCACATACTGACCCGCCTGTGCGTCGTCGGTACTGCCCGTACACGTAATGCTCTCACCTACGTCGAGAGTGTCTTGAGGGCACGATACGCTGACGCCCTGATCGTCTGAAATCTGGACGTTTGTAAATGGTTCGTTACCCAGGTTGCTGACAATGTATTCCCACATGACAGGATCACCAGCCGGCACATATGGCCCGGGTGGAAGGTCGGCGTCAGCACCGTTTGTGAGCTTTTCAAGTCCGATGTTTGCACCGTTAAATTGAAGAACTGCAACGTCTTTGTCTTGAATGTTAGCGCCTGAAAGCACTTGGAACACTGGAGTCACACCGAGGCCGTTAGCGTCGCTGTCCAGGTTAATGTCGCCTGTTGCAGAGAACTGGCTGAACGAAAAGCCGGTCGGTGCGGCGAACTGCAGTCGATAGTTACCGGGGATAATGTCGGTGAACGTATAGTAGCCGTCGGCATCTGTCGTTACGGTGTTGCCTAGTGGTATGCCACCAGCATCCAGCAGAACAACCTGAATACCTTCAACACCTGGCTCATTGGCGTTCTGTACGCCATTGCCGTCGAGGTCATGCCATACCCAGTCACCAATACGGGCGGTCTTGTACAGACCGGCGTCCAAATTCAATTGAGCGGCCACGCCTGTAACGTCTACCGGGTTGGTAATGCCGCTTAACTGGTCGGCGTCACTGTCGTAAGACTCAAAAGGCGTTTCCGAGAAACTAAAGCTGTGATCTGCCGGTGCAATGAAGCCCAGTTGGTAGCAACCGGAAGCCAGAGTACCGAAGCCAAACGAACCGTCGGCCTGAGAAGTTGTGCTGATGGGCTGACCACTTTGATCGAGCACGGCATCACCTGAGCAATTCAGCAGGTTAACTTGAACATTCGCGAGGCCTTGCTCGCCCATATCCTGAAAACCGTTGGCGTTGGCGTCTTCCCAAACGCGGTCACCAATTTCATTCTCACTTACAGGGACAGCACCAGCGTATCGAACAAATTGTTCGAATCTGTTGGTGACCGTAAAAGACTCGGTTAATCCGGTTGTCGGATTAGCGTCGCTGTCAAAGATGTCACTGTCACCAATGTCTGTTGGGCAGTAGCGATAGCCCGACATTTCGTTATATCGCAGTCGATAACAGCCCATAGGTACGCGACCAAATGTCGTGCTGCCGTCGACGTCTGTGAATCCGGCTCTGACGAACGAACCGTCACAGCGCATCAGGCTGACCATTGTGTTGGCCAGACCACCTTCGGTCTCATCGAAAGTGCCGTTTGCGTCTGCATCAAGCCAAACGGTTGCTGTGATGCTGCCGCCGTTGACTACTTCACGATCGCCAATGGCGATTGCTGGATTAGTAAACTCCGTCGGCACGTCTAGGCCGCCTAAGGCAGTGCCACTGCCGTCAGCGACCGTAAGCGCGGCTGTCGCCACACTTGCTGTCAGTAGTAGTAGAGCCCTCGTCGATAACAATCGACGAAGAAAGTGAGTTCCACCCATGAATATACTCCCTGGTTTATTATGGTTAGTTATTATTGGTCGACGGATTAACCCGCCGGCCTTTCGTACAAGAAATCACATTGCGATAACTTGGTTGCAATGTGACTAAGATGAATGTTGTACCCGCTGTGTGGCGACACAACACCGTTCTTACTGGATATCGGGATGGGGCTATACGTACGGCGTTAAGTCGAGACCCCATGCACCGATAGCTGGTTTTTAACTTGTTATTATTAATGTGACATTTGTAATGACTTCGCCGCTCTTTGATTATGGTATCGATTACATAAGTGGCGCAACATGAAACATGTAGCTAATTGTCAATAGTCTATTGTGCGTTGCAAAACAACGGCCTCAAGGTCCCGATTATTAATGTGATTTGCTAAATCAGGCCATCTTGGCGGCGTTCAGATATTGAGGTGATTCAGTCGTTTATCAGCAAATACCCTGACTTACTTGCGTAGATTAAGCTGGCTCTTCAATCGGCCGGTGATTCGATGCGGGGATAAAGTGGCATGAATGTTTGTTGTTGCGAACCCGCAGGGTAGGTGCGGCCATCCCGATCAGGTTGCCGAGAAACGTATAAATAAGGAGATTGGCAGCGTTACAATTCCACTGCCCACTGCCCACTGCCCACTGCCCACTTCGCAATGATCGCATCCTGAGATCTCGAAATGACTTTAACCGGCGAGTTTCTCGGCCCGCCGCCTGAGCAGTAACGTCCAGTTGTCTGCAGAGTGCAGCTGTCCGTACATGGCCGCCAGCATGCCTGTGCTGTGAAGTTCGTGCACGGTATCTTTGTCGAGCCCTGAGAGCTTCTCGCCGTCAATTCCAACGTAGTTCGCAATGACTTCCGCTTTGTCAGAACCCGGTGGTGTGTGCGTAACGTGTTGAGCGCTTAGCAACTCAAGTTCGACGAGACGATTGCAGAACTCTTCTGTACGACGACGTTCGCCAACATAGCTGGCCGCAAACTCGGTCAGCTTCTTGGTGTTTTCAGAAATCACGTCACCGTCGAAAAAAGGAATCTCTGGTTTGTCACTGACCATGGAGGCCGCCCGGTCAATGACCACAGCCATTTGCTCTTCGCCGTGTTGGGCAAATGCAAACGGGTAGGCGCGAAGATAGGCAGGCAGGTAGGCGTAAGGATCCCACTTATTATCGTTGTCGAGAAACAGGTTATCGTCTTCCCCCATTCCCACCACGGCAAGAGCAACCGGCTGCTCCAGGCTTGTGAACACAATGGGATAGTTTTTTTGAGCCGTTGTAAATTCCGTCAGGGTAAGCGGAATAGCGCGCGCGTTTCGGGTGTTGGCAAACGGTGCTTCAACCGGCGTAATACCAAGGTTAAAGTGGTCTTCACGAGACAGCATTTCTGGTTGCTCGTAAAGATACAGTTTGCCTTCGACGATACCGCGTTTAATCTCTGTCATGGTGCGCTCTGCATGCAGTTGCTAAGGTCGAAAGGCTAGCACAAACGCCGTGTGTTTAGAACGCTCAGCGGGTCAAAGTAAGTGCCCATGCAACGGGTTGGCTGTGCTCTTTAAAGGTCAGCGGCTCGTGTTGTACATGGCTGCATCCTGAGGCTTCCAGTCTAGCCACAACGTCCTGCATTGTTCGGTCGTCGCTGGCTGCACGACACATATGTTCGAGCCGCAATATGTTGTGTTCAACATCTTTGTCCATGTCGCGAAGCCAATTCTCAATGTCGGCTTGATCATATTGAGCTCGCCGTTCATAAAGCTGGCGAAAACCAGCGTACAAATGTAAATGTATGCCCTCTGATAACGCGCTGCACGCCTGTGAAAGTGTTTGCTCCGCCGGTGAGAATTCGGCAATGGCCTTATTCAGTTTGTCTTGATCACCTGCATAAGTTGCGTCAATTAGATTAAGTGCCTTAGCGATGAAATCGCTCGACACCAGCGTTCGCGCCTGTTCCAGATGAGCGCGATTGCGTGCGTCGATGTAGCCGTTTTCGTAATGGCACAGAATAAACAGTTTGCCGCCGGGCTTTAGAATCCGGGCCGCTTCTTCGAATGCCTTGAGCCCGGCATACTCGACGCCAAATTGACTGCACACCACGTCGAACTGTCCGTCCTCATAGGGCAGGTTATCGGCAGAGCACACGGTGGTCGTGACACCAGGCACCCGTTGACGCATTATCTCCAGCGCCTCAGCTGAGATGTCCGCACCAAACAGTCGGTATTTATGATGATCAGGCAGGTGAGCGAACACCGAACCGGCGCCGCAGGCCAAGTCAACGATGTCTCCAGAGGGTGCGTGTTCGAAGTGTGAGTGCCACCACGCTGCAATACGCGGGTGTGCCGAGCCGTCGGCTCCTACGAACACTTCGCCTTTGGCGCCGTCGTTATTCCAGTAGTCATTCCACTGGTTATCTTTGCTGGATTCGGGTGTTGTCATGAGTTAAGTGTAACGCAAAAAAAACGGCGGACCGAAGTCCGCCGTTCTTATAAATCCCTAAGGATTTAGTCGTACATTTAAATCTCTAGAGATTTAGAACGTTGCTGAACCGCGCAAGAAGAATGTGCGGCCAAATACGTCGTACGTAGCAGGGAAGGTATTAGCTTGCTCCTGGTTGTCACCGATAACAGGTGGATCGGTGTCCAGAAGGTTGTCAATACCAAACGTTACTGAGTAACGATCGTTGAATGCATAGGTTCCTGAAACGTCGAAGTAGTTCTCTGAATCGAGAGTCTCTACGAAGTAAAGGTTTGCATCATCGTCGTCTTCGGTCTCACCAACATAGCGCCAGATAAACTGACCAGTCCATGCGTCACGATTCCAGGTGGCTGTTGCACGATGGCCGTATTCCTGAATTGGCTCACCACACAGGTTACCGAACTTACCAGCACACTCAACCGGATCGTCGCCCGCGAAAGCGGTGAAGTCGTTTTCTGTAGTGTAAGTACCAAGATACTGAATACCTAGATCACCACCGTAGAACTCGGTGTTGTAGCTGGCAGCCAGGTCGAAGCCTTTGAGGGTTTGAAGAGCAACGTTTTGCGTAGTAAGCGAAATGTTGTCAATCGTACCGTCGCCGCGACGAGTAATAACCTGACAGAACGGATCTGCTGCGCCAGCTGTGTTAGTTGAAGCGTAGCAGTTGTTCAGTACGTTAGCCGCACCACCACCGAACGAAGCAACAGCGTCGTCGATTTCGATGTTGAAGTAATCGAGGCTGAATGTCAGACCTTCAACGAAGTCAGGCGTTACAACCACACCAAAGGTGATGGTTTCAGCTGATTCTTCCTGAAGTTCTGGGTTACCACCAGAGATGGCACGAACCTGACCGGATGGTGGGTCAATGGTGAATGAGCCAACAATGTTAGAAGGAACGCCTGTTGCTACACAAATAGCCGCAGCCGCTGCACTCAAACCACCAGCGGGCTCACCCGATGCTGAACAAGGGTCGCTTGCGCCAGGGAAGCCTTCGCCCTGAGGAGCAAACAATTCGCCAATGTTTGGAGCACGAACCGCTGTGTTGAAACCACCACGAACTCGAACCTGATCAATTGGAGACCACGAACCAGCTACTTTAAACGCGCTAACGTTACCAGCAGTTGAGTAGTCTTCTGTACGAGCAGCCAATTCAAGTTCCAGGTTATCCAGAATAGGCAGATACGCTTCGAGGTAGAAAGAATCTACGTCAAAACCACCGCCGGTAGCTGGTGAACCGTTGAAGCCCGCAATTGTGCTGGCAGCCAAATCCTGTGATGGAAGGAAGAAACCGTCGTCTTCACGGTGCTCATAACCAACAGCAAGACCGATGCGACCGCCAGGTAGTTCCAGAGCTGAACCGAGGTCACCGGCTACGGAAAGAGAGCCGACTGTCTGACGGAACTCAGTAGTAGAAGCAACAGCTGTTCTCAGGAACGCAGCACCGTTAGCAGAGATGTTGCCAGGTCCGAAAATGTTAACTGGCGCACAACCGATGGTTGAACCGTTAGCACTTGGGTCTTGGCAAACGCCACCGTTTGGATCAGCGTCGAGGTCAAGCAACAGAGCCTGGTTGAATCGATCGCGGTTAACGTTACCCAGCTGAGCAGAAGCGTTAGTTACGCGACCAGTCTGGATGTAAGCGTCATAACCCCAAGTGTCGGTGATGTTACCGCGGATACCAGCTTGAACCTGGAATGAAGAGCGGTTGTCGTCAACGTTACGAGTACCAACTTCTTCCAAACGACGACGAACAAACGCAGTAGCGGTATCGTCGATGCCGTCACCGTCTGTGTCAACACCGTCACCAAACGCGTCAGACAGAACTTGCTGTCCAGCAGGCTGGATGAATGGGCTGCCATCAACTGTGAAGGTTGTTGTCTGGAAGATAGGAGTAGGAGCCAACTGTGAAGGCACTTTGTTGTAAGCAAACTGAGCGCGACCGTAAAGTTCGATGTTGTCAGTGGCTTTAAAGTTACCCAGAGCAGTTGCCTGGTAACGCGTTTGTGGCAACTGAATGTAGTTAACCGGTGCGTAGTTGTAGAAGTCGTTGGTTTCGCCGAACTGGAAAGGTCGGTAAGAACCGTCTGCTTCAAAGATACCGGCTCCGCCTGGCTGTGTGCCACCGAAGATAGAGGTACCAGGAACACCTGATGAACCACCGTCGATCAGGATTGGGTTGCCTGCGTCATCTACGTCGTCGAACTGAGCGAAGAATGAGAAATCGCGGTCGCCCTGGAACAGGTCATCACGTTCGGTAACAGCAAAGTTGAAAACCACGTTACCGCGATCGTCAGCAATGTTTGCACCGATTGTCATGTCTGCACTCGTCAAAGAGGCGTCGCCTTCCTGAGTTACTTCGTGGCTCACGTTGAACTGAGCGCCTTCGAAGTCGTCTTTCAGGATGAAGTTAACAACACCAGAAACAGCGTCAGAACCGTAAACAGCAGAAGCACCACCAGTCAGCACTTCGATGTCTTTAATCAGAGCGTTTGGAATGGTGTTGATGTCGACTACGCCACCAAGTGTAGTTGGGGTGGCACGTGCGCCGTTAATCAGAACCAGAGTACGGTTAGCGCCGAGACCACGAAGGTCAACAGTCGCAGTACCGTTACCAGGGTTGTTGGACGTACGGTCCAGACCTGGAACTGTCTGTGGCAGAGTGTTCAACAGTGATTCGGTGTTGATTGTGTTGGTCATTTCGATTTGAGCAGCGTCAATCGTGGCAACCGGAGCGTTCGAAGTGAAGTCTTTACGCGGGATACGTGACCCGGTAACGAGAACTTCTTCGAGATCTTCCGAGCCTTGTGCAACGGCTGGGCTTGCGAAAGACAGAGACAGTGCACCTGTGCTCATCGCTAGCGCCAATTTCACCGCATTTGTCAGCTTGGTGTTTGTAGGCATTGAATTTCCCCTAAGAGATCTAAAAAAAACATAATATCGCTGTTAACCTGTATTTTGATTTGCAACCCAACCAGAAGCGGAGCTGCGCAGCGTGTGGTAAACATGCGAAAGTCAGTGGATTTAAACGCCAGAGTGAGCAAATGTCAATCCTGTCTGTAGCGAAAAACACACAACATCGGACGCGATGGTCGAGAAAACACCAGTTTTCGGGATTTTTTCGCCATTTTTCGCTGTTCTTTTTCTTCACCAGCGAGGCCTAAATTGGCGGGTTGTGGTAAACATACAGCGGGATTGTTGCAAAAATCCTACAACGTGGGCTCAAGGTCTGGCTTAGACTTTATTAAGGGTATTGATGAGTAATCAAACCAACAAACTGGCAGTGGCCTATGACGCGTTTAAGAGCGGAGACTATCAGCGGTCACGCCAGCTGCTTTTGGACTGTGAGCCCAGACAAGCCGCTCATTTGAGAGGGCTGGTTGAGCGTCGACTGGGTCGGTTTTCCGAGGCTCAAAAGCAGCTTGAGTTGGCCTTGAGATTCGAGCCGAATAATCATGAAATCTATCATAATCAAGCACTTGTATGGCTTGATTTACATTCTCCCGAGCGCGCCTTTCCCTGTCTTAATAAAGCTATCCAGTTAAAACCTGATTTTGTTGCGGCGCATCGAACCCTGGGTCGATCGTTGCGAGAGGCTGGGCGTTGGGAAGAGGCTCGAACGTTTTATCAGCAGCTGTTGCAGCGGCTGCCTCACGACTTCGGGGTTTTATTCGGGCTGGGCAGCGCCGAGCTTGAAATGGGAGAGGCTGAAAAGGCCTTTGACCGATTTAGTAAGCTACTCAATTCCGGCCGGATGGAAAGCGCTGTTCTGTTCATGCACGGCCGGGCCGCGTTGCAAAGTGGCCATCTTGAAACAGCTCAGGCATCTCTGCTTAAGGCGCATCAAACGGGTGCTACCGCGCTCACTTTGCGCGAGTTGTGCAGGCTTTTGTGGATGCGTGACGACCGCGAGGCCTTTGCCAAACTCCTCGAAGGGCCGTTTGCGGATCCGCAAATGTTAACCGTGGCGTTGGAAATGCTCCGCCAGAGCGGAGCGCCCGTGAATCAGCTGGTGGCATTGAGCGACACGTGTGTTGAGACGAATGCGGAGGACGAAGCGATTATTGCCCAGGCCTGGGTAGATGCCGGGTCGTTTGAGCCGGCCGGGCAACACGCGGACCGCTGTCTGACACTTGTACCCAATCATGCGCGTGGCATGGCCGCCAAGATAAGCGCGCTTCTCATGGCTGGAGAACTGGAGCAGGCGTATGACCTGGCCTGTCGTATGCACGAGCAGGATCCGCACGCACAGCAGTGGATCGCCTATCAGGCGACGGCGCTGCGTGCCTTAGGTTCGGCAGCTTACCCGGACCTGGTCGATATTGAAAAACACGTACGCGTGTTTAACTTGCCGGTGCCGCCCGAATACGAATCAATCGACGCGTTTAATCAGGCGTTGTCCATGGCGTTGGACAACTTGCAGCTATTCGCGGCTCAGCCTATCGATCAGTCTTTACGGCTGGGTACACAAACCGCTCGTGATTTGCGCTCAGTGGATGACCCGGCTATTCGCGCGTATCTCAAAGCGCTGGACGAGCCTATTCGGCAGTATATTAACGACATGGGAACGGCCGATGACCATCCGCTGTCTGGACGAAATAAGGGCGATTATCGTTTGAGCGGGTGCTGGTCCGTAAAACTTACCGGTGGCGGCCACCATGTTAATCACATGCACCCCGAAGGCTGGATTAGCTCAGCCTATTACGTGACTGTGCCGAAATCCGCCTCCGGCAGTCGGTCCGGCTGGATAAAGTTTTCCGAACCACCGTTTTCAACCAAGCCAAAACTTGAGCCGGAACGATGGATTGAACCGGTGGGTGGCTTGTTGGTACTGTTTCCTTCGTACCTTTGGCACGGCACGGAGCCCATCAGTGATAGCGCGGTAAGAGTTACAGCGCCGTTCGATGCGGTTCCAAATACACCGTAATCCTGTTCGCTTTGGCGGCCTCGGCGTACGGGATCGAGCGCATTTAACGTGTGTGGAACAACTGGGACTTACGATGGTCTTAGTAGAACTGAAGAGACGATATCACGCTATTTTCAAACACGATTCGAGGCAGAGCTGACCATAGTGCAACGCTTTAATATTAACTTTTTGATTCGTCTCTGGCGGCTGTGTTTGCTTACCGCCGGTTCCGCGTTTGTGCTCACGCCCGCGGTAATGGCCGCGGACGGCCAGCAAGCTACAAACCCAAATTTCCAGCTGGATAACGTCGCGTCCGCGAGTTGTCGTGAACAGTTACGCTCGGAAAACAATCTCAAGGCAATCGAGGCTGCAAACGTGGCTTTAACGCGGCTTGGTAACCGTGACAACCCGGATCTTCGGTTCGATGAACTTGTGTGTCGTGGCAGTGCCTACGAAAATTACGCCGAGACCGAGTCGGCCGAACGTGACTATCGCGAAGCGCTCCGCCTCGCATCGCGAAACTTTGATCCTTTCGATGTTCGTTTGATTGATCCACTGACGCGCCTCGGTCGCATACGGTTAGCGCAGGATGACCCGGGTGAGGCGGAATTATTCTTGCTTGAAGCGCAGGGTATTACGCACCGTACGGCCGGTATTTACAACGTTCAGCAAAAAGAAGTTCTTGACGATCTGACCAATGTTTACATGCGTCAGAAACGGTCGCAGCAGGCAAATCGACAGCAGGAGTTGCGGTTACGCTCTGCGCGTGAAACCTATGGGGAAACGCCTGAACTCGTTGAAGCTCTGCAAGACTACGCCAAGTGGAACGCAACCGCTCAGCGTTTTCCCAAGGTACGTGTCGCACTCGAAGAGGCAATTACAATTCTTGAAGACGCATACGGCGTCAACGATCCTCGATTAATCGACACGTTGAGGCTGAGGGCTCAGCTGTACAAATTACACCCGACCATCAGTACCCCCAAGGCCGGTGAAGAGGCTATGCAGCGGGTAGTCGACATATACGCCTCGCGAGAATTTGTCGATCAGGTCGATCTGTTAGTGGCACGAACGGCGCTCGGTGACTGGTATCTTCAGGGGCTTAAAATGAGCAAGGCGCTCAAATATTACAAAAAGACCGTGCAGCAAGCGTTGGCTGAAAACGTTGACCCGGAGTTGTTAGAAGAAATATACGGGAAGCCGAGGCTGTTCTTCATTGATTCCACCAAGAGAACGTTTTTCAGCCCGAATGAATCAGGCGATCTACCTAAAACAGGGATCCTGCGTTACCGCTACAAGGTGACCGCCAAAGGTCGTGCCAGACAGGCTCGCCTCATAGAGGACACGGTAAATAACGCTGAGATTAAAATCGAAATTCAGGCAAGGCTAAAAGAGGCTGTCTTCAGACCTCGCTACGTGAACGGCAAAGCAACCGCGACGCACAATGTCGAACAGGTTTTTCGATTCAAACGGACCGGTTCGAGTCTCGCGATCGACAAAATTTACGCGCCCGTTTTAATCAAGCCGTAATCACCCCACACGGCTTCTCCTGCCCTGTAAACACTTTACTTATTCCTAAGGCGACGGTTACGCACGAAACTGGCGCGCGCCCGTGCGCGGTGATTTCGATTTTCAGCTAGTATATTCAGTAGCTTGCAAGCTATAAAACAGCGGTATTCTCTACGATTTGCGTGTTGACTTTCTAAGGCATACATTTAGTAGTACTCAGGTGTGTTCTGCATTTTGATTAATCAGCGCCTGATTACCGTTAGGAGAAGTACATGAATACGCTGCGTTGTTTTGTAGGACTGACCGTCGTGATGATGTCGGTTGGAGTGAGCGCTCTAGATGGCGTTCAGGGTGATAAGCGAGAATTAGACGCTGAACCTGTGGTTATCAAGCCACTGGATATTGATCCTATGGCGATCGATACCGAAACAGTTGATCCGGTGGCCATGAAGTTTGTGCCCGCTGAGCCCAAAGTCGAAGTGGTTCTTGACGTGCCCAAACCGTCGAAGTCGCAAATTTTATGCCTGAGGCAAAAACGCGAGGGTTCGCGCGTGAAACATACCAAGTGCCAAACTATCGCCGACTGGAACAACGACATTGAAATTAGAAAAATGCGCGTTATTAGTTTGCTTAAAGCGCAAGGTAAGCCTGTGGCCTGGGAATGACTTTGAGGTTTCGAAGTCGCTGCAGGCAATACGCCTTGCCATCGGCGCTGCTGATCGTGTTCGGGATAAATGTAGCGGCTGCCGATAGCGACTCAGACGCGGCGGCAAAGCTCACTGACACAACAACGTCGCAAGTCAAAGAAGCCACGGTCGACGAGTCAGAGGTGGTGACCAAAGAAGCTTCCGATGTCGAGTTCGAAGGCGATCCCAATCAGATTATCTGTCGTCAGTCCAGCAGTAGCACTGGGTCAGCCTCGCGAATCAAAACGCGAAGTTGCAAGACGCGTGCACAATTTCGTCAGGAAGATGAGAGCAGGCTGACGCGTGCGGATCAATTACTCGAGAATAAAAAAGACGGGTGGCGAAGACTCAGAAACAATTCGGATAAAGAATGACGGGCGTTTGCCATTTTACCGGTTACCGATCGGTAAGCGTCTCTACTTACAAGACGCCTGTTGTCGGAAGATTGATCCAAATGAGACGCGCAAAAAACAACAGCATGTTATGGACGGTTAATCCCTTCGGTCATGACGTAATACTTTTGGAGTTTGTTAGATGCGATACCTGATATTAATGACAGCTGTGACCGTGGCGTTTACCGCAACCGCATCGGCTGCCGAGCACGATCGAAACATGGCCGTAAAGCTGACCCGTATACAAAAGCCGGAAGTGCGAGTTTTTTCGAAAAATGAGCGCAATGCTTTAGCGCGACAGGCAGTCGAGCTGGACCTCGACGTGAATCCCAATCAAATTATCTGTCGAACCGAACCCGTCGCGCCGGGGTCACGCATTACGACCAAACGTTGCAAAACGCGCGCTGAGTTTCGGCAGCAGCAAGAAAAAAATCGCAACTTGTATGGCAGCGTGATAGGTAACGACAAATACAAGCGCAGGTTGCGTACCCCTCGCGTCCGGAGGATTCGGGTAAAAAAATAGGATGTAGTGTCGTACACCCGCAATGGCTATTTGGTCAATGTGAGTGGTTGGCTTATGCACCGTTCAAGATTTAGCAGGAACGAAAAGAAAGATCCCTGATGGCTCAGAAACAGCAGGATTCTCATGACCACAGGGTGCTGGGTTCAAAGAGAAAAAACAGACAGTGTCGACGTGCTGTTTTGAAGCGTCGAAGCTGGGGAGTCGGAGGGCGCAACCTCATCAAGGTTGGCTAGAAACATCGGAAAGTCGCTGCTCGATGGAGCGAAGCTACACTAGCGAAGATGTCCTCGACGGAGTCCCGAATTTTACAACAAGGGGTAAGCAGACAGTGTCACACAAAAGAAATAATGTTCAGGGGTTTTTCTTTGCCGTCGCGGTTGCCGCAACGTTCGGGCTCCATTCGGTTACAGCCAGCGCTTCAGTTCATGACCAGTATAGAGCGTCGGGCGAGTCGCGAGTCGCTGAAGCAAGCTGTCGAAAACATTTGCGAGACGGAAATTTTACTGCTGCCATCGCGTCGGCAAGCGTAGCGCTCGCGCAATCAAATAACAGCACTGACAAGCTAGCGCGTTTTAGTACTTTGCTGTGTCGTGCTACTGCGAACAAGGAGCTTGATAATACACTCGACGCTGAGTACGACTACAGAGAGTCTCTGCGCATCGCCGAAAAACAGTTTGGGCCATTTGAGCCTGAGTTAGTTTCACCGTTGACCGAGCTTGGGCGTATGCGTATGCAGTCGCTTGACGAAGACGAAGCAGAGCTCCTGTTTTTGCGAGCGAAAGATATTACCCATCGTAACGCTGGTATTTTCAACGTAGAGCAAGATTCTGTACTCAGAGAATTAACCGGCGTTTACATGTCGCAGGGTCGCGTGATGAAGGCCAAGCATCAACAGCGCTTGAAGCTTAAAGCCGCCGAAAAGACCTTTGGCGATTCTCCCGAGTTGGTTAATGCGCTTCACGAGTATGCCAAATGGGCCGCTAAGGCCGGTGACTTTCCTCAAGTGAGAGTCGCGCTCGAGCGAGCAGTATCCATTCAGGAAGATGCGTTTGGCCCAAACCATTTGGGTCTGGTGGAAACGCTGCGATTACGCGCGAAGCTATATGAGTTTCACCCTGTTCTGTCGACACCGCGAACCGGAGAGCGAGCGCTCGGTCGAGTGGCCGAGATTTATGCGGCTCAGGACGGTGTTGATCAAGTTGATTTGATCAATGCACGCACTGATTTAGGCGACTGGTACATGCGAGATAAAAGACGTGTCAAAGCCTTACAGTACTACCAGGCTGCGGTGACCAAAGCTCATCAGGAAGGTATCGATGAGCGATTGATTAATGAGTTTTATGGCGCACCCAAATTAATTCGATATGACTCCGGAAAAACGTTCTTCTATGGTCGCAATATTGACCGATCTCTGCGTCAGGGTGGCCATGTTGTCGTTGAGTTTCACGTATCCGCACGCGGCACGACTCAAAACGTCAGGGTCATAGAAGACACTGTAGAGAACCCGGACGTTACCGCAGCGGTGCTCTTTAGAATAAACACTTCTTACTTCCGACCGCGGTTCATAGACGGTGAGCCCGTTGCAGCTTCTGGTGTGCAATACAGATTTGATATTGATCAAACGGGTCATGGGTTGGCCGTTGGGAAAGTGCGAGGCCCGCGCTTTGTTAATCGCTCCGAGCTCGCTGACTTTTAATCTGTTGCGGAGGGGTCTGTTACTGCGGAGCTTCGCTGCAGGTGCATGACAGAATACGTGACGATACACGCTGAAGTTCAGAGTTGGGTGTCAGTGGAAACAGTTTTTTGACTTGCTGGGTTTGCCCAATTGGCCATTGTTCATCGGCTACGATGCGCTGCAGTTTGCCATCAACGTCGAAGTACATAATGCGCAATTGATACTTCGCATCGAATTCAGAGCAATTCTCAGAGGTGAATAAAGTACGTACCTCGGTTGCTGTGTCTCTTTGGTAATACTCAAGGTCAATATCCGACTCGCAGGCCAGTGCGCTCGCCGTCGGCTGTTCAATTTCAATTATCCGGCTAATTTGAGTTGTGGACTTGATGCTCTTGGTTTTCCCTGGGAGCTTGTTGCTCGTGATGCCAATACTTGCTCGGACCTTTTTCTTTCCGTCCCGACCCCAGTCGACAGATTCCTCGCTGACCGATGTTGTAGTTATAGTCGTTTTCTCGTTCCCGGCTTCTGGAGTTTTCGTGTCGCTGTCAGCGTAGCTGCTTAGGGCTAAAAGTGATGCCGTAATTGTAATAATGGTTCTTCTCATTCTGCACCTTGTCTTGATTATTCCGGTGTCGCTACCAATACGCGGTCGCCGGCCTGTGTAAGGAGTTCTATTGCCTCGTCCGGTATTTCTATTCCGTTTGCTCGAGAGGCCGCACTGCGTTGCCTGAACTGCTCGGCGGTGTGAGATTCTCGAACCGGGTTGCTCTGAGTTAACTTCGACAAGTTGTGGCGGTAATGATTCATTCCATCTTCTTCACGGCTACAGATAAGGAAAAGTGACGTTGTATCGATGCGGTCGCCAGTTTCTGTCTCGAAAGCGGTATATTCTGGAAAGCGACCACCCGCCTCAATGGTGGCAACGTGCAAAGTAGCTTTTGAATACCATCGCGCAAGAGCACTCGCCCCCCGTTTGGCCAGAGTAGCTAACTCGGCGACGATTAGCATTCTGTCCGTGCAGTTGCGCGTTTCAACACTGGCCAGGTCTTCTGCGCAGGCGTTGGCGAATGAGAGGTCGACAGAGTTGGGTCCGCAGTGGAGCAGGCTTGCGCTGCCGGCATCGATGACGCTCTCGGCCCCATGATTGCTCACTAATTCTGTCATTGGCGGGCCGGTTTGTATGAGTCGGGGCCAAATGTTAGGCAGGTTTTCCAACCAGTTAATGCCGTGGCACTCAAGCCACCATATGGCGTGAGCCGGTTCCTCGTAGCGTCCCTGGGTCCAGCCGGAACCCTCAAGTGCTCGTTTGAGAAGTGATAATAACTCGCTATTCGACAGTCGCATTATTGCTCGTCGGCATTAGCGGAAAACTCCAGTCGTCGAATCTGTTTTCATTCGTTGTCGTAGACTCGTTTAAATCTACGACCGATGCCTCGGCGGACTTGTTGACGTCTTCAACAATTGGCGCACCTTGAAACAGGGTGTTAATCATCCACACGCGGGATTCAGGATCGTAATTGCTGGCGCCGAGATAAGCGAGCTTACAACGCATAAGTTCGGTGGGTGTGATGTCGATATCCAACACGTTAGCTCGAATTTCTCCGTAACGAGTTGCGGCCATAGTTTGAACCCGGCTTACGATGTAGCGAAGCGAGGGGTAGTTAATTAAAAAATGAGCAACGAGATCGGTCGGGTTACGCTCGACATGGTCGCAGATGTGCTCATGTAATTCGTAAGCCTGCCGGGCTACGTCAACGTGAAGTTGTCGATCGGCACCTTCGTCGACGTTGGCTCTACCCAGGCTTGGCTCTGTCTTTTCAGCTGTGCGGTACCAAAAAACAGCCCGCGAGTTCGGATTGTCGAAATCGATGTTCAGTGCCCAGTCGTAGTGTTGTTCAAGCGTTGTCTTTAGCTTCCTTAGTGTTTGCTCCGGCTTTACGCGAAAGGTTTCGTTAGCATCTGCCGCGTCGGCTAGATCGTCCACTAACTCAGGAAATATTTCGATCAAACAGGAGAAGAGGATTTCCTGCGTATCCATCGACAAGCTATTTGTAGACTCCAGCAGTTCTTCCCACGAAACATAGTCATTTGCCCGTACACCGGGAGTGAGTTTGCCAAGTTCTCTGGCGGACTGATGGTTAATCGAGTTCTGTGGTTTGTTGGCCGTATCGATTTCGTTCAGGTGTTGTTGCGCTCTTGTCAGTATACTGGCCAGCCTGACTCGATTTATTGCTGTGATCTCACCCTCTGCCTTGATTCTGGCCAACGCCGTTTCGCGGCAGGTTATCCATTGGTTAATGAGGACAGGATGGCAGATTAGGAAAGGCGCCATGCCTAGTCCGGTTGCGTTTCCAATGCCCATGTAACGTTTCGTGGCGGGTTCGAGCTGTACGGCTTTCGACGGTGATCGCACTCTAGCCATATGTTCAGCAACATCAAAGCTGGCTTGTCGCAGCATGAAGCAGGAGAACATTTCGGCCGCAAAAGGCCGGGCAAAATCGCGGTAGATATTTCGCACTTGTTCCCAGTCGCACATGCCGTACTTGCCGCTTCCGTAAACGGCCGTTGTCTTATATAGATATCCCTCTTTCGCTAACTCTGAGGTCTCTGGTTGTTTGCCCTGCGCAAGCCGGCCGACTACGTAGTCGAAGTTTCGCGAGGTTTTATTAGCGCGGGTGAGTGCGAGCGAGCGACTATCGAGGCGTCCGGCCTCTTGTTTTGGAACGTTTGCTTTGAGCATTTTAAGGTGTTCGCGATCTACTTGTCCGGCGCACAGTGTCGCGGTCAGGTCCCACTGGGAGTCAATTTCGCGATTGGAGCGTACGTCTTCAAGCGCTTGTGAGAAAGCAACGAACGTAAACAGGGCGTTTGGCGTTTGCACGGAATAGATGATGTCACCTGCACCGTTTTCGTCCAGGTTCAGCGTGTGGGGCTTGATGAGCCATTTTTGACCCAGCATGCGACGGGTGAGCACGCGCATAAAACTCAGCCGGGTTGGATAGTGACAGCCCAGTCTTTGCAATTGCATAACTTCATGCGGTGTACGCATGGATAGTTCAGCGCTGTGCTCATGAATTTGAGTCATAGCTACCTTCAGCCAGGTTCTGCTTCAAACGAACAAGCGAAAAACCCTAGCCGGTTGCCCCCCATAATCTGTCCACGTCAACGTGCAGTCTGACCTGTTTCGCAAGTGAAATAGGTTACGACTGATACTGATTATACCACCTGAGCGCTTCAATTCCCTCAGAACTTATACTGACGTATTGCGCGCCGCAGCATAAAAAGAGCTTGAATTTGCGTGGATGTTGGACGCTCCATAAGAAAATAATTCACTGGTTTGAGCTGAGACAGTTCCGCACGGTAAGACAAGAGGGAGGTCTTCAGCATCTGTTTAAATTCGCGGTAATCTGCCGGTGGACGAGAGTAGGCAGATTGGCGAAGCTCTCGGGAGACGCCGTGCTGCAATTTTCGCTGTCAGTAAATTGTGAGGTAGATTGGAGGGCGGGTCGATTGAGAGGGCGATTTGCTGTCGTTATTGTTTACGCAGGGGCCTCGTTCCTGGTTGGGTACCGCGAGTACGGGACGCTGCAACGGCGTATCTTCGTTCGGGAGTGCATCGGGGGCGGTTTACATGACGGTTAGGATCCGTGTTCGAAAGGCGAATTCTTTGCTATCTGAAATGAGTGTGCAGTGCTAAATTGTGCACTCTTTTAGAAAGCATGGACTGACGACAGAATGACGGTGATTTCCCAGCGAGAACTACGCAAAGCGTTCGGCACGTTCATGACTGGCGTTACGGTAGTGACCGCCTTTTCTCAGGAGGGAAGTGCGGTAGGATTTACGGCCAACTCTTTTACAACGGTGTCGCTGGAGCCGCCGCTGGTTCTGGTGTGTCCTTCGAAATCGCTCTCAAGCTTTGACGCCTTTAACCAATGTAAAACGTTTACGGTCAATATTTTGGCCGAAGACCAAAAGGACATAGCGAATGTCTTTGCCAGACCTGTTGAGGACCGCTTTTCTCAGGTTGAGTGGCACACTGACAGTGTAGGCTGCCCGTTGTTTACCGGGGTAACGGCGTCGTTTTCCTGTTCGGTTCACGATCGGGTTGAGGCGGGCGATCACCTTCTTCTGATTGGGCAAGTTGAGGCGTTTGAGACCCACGACAAACCGGGTCTTGGCTATTCCAATGGCGGTTACTTCAGTCTGGGCTTAGAGCGCTATGCGGCCGAGTCACCCCGTGGAGGCAAACCTACCTACGTGGGTGCCATCATCGAACACCGGAACCACGTTTTATTAACTTCGACGCCGGACGGTTGGCGTCCGCCTGAAGTGCAGGTCAACTATCGCGCCGGTTCGCTGCTCAAACTTCGCGAACACTTGTTGAAGGCTAATATCGACGTTCGATTTGGTCCGGTGTATTCAGTGTTCGAGAGCAAACAGGGCGAATACTCTGCTTATTATCGAGGCTTTTGTCACGACGACGTGTCACAAGACATTGGTGAATACGTACCCATCGATAAGCTCGACTCGCTACAGTTCACCACTCCTGTGATTGCCGACATGATGAGACGTTGGGTGCTCGAGCGACAGCATGGCGTCTTTCAGCTGTATGTTGGTGATGAGCCCCAGAGCGATGAGAACGGTTATTGAGGTTGGGTAAAGCGGGCCGCACCTCTGTTCGATGTGCCAATCGATTCGTCATGGCTCTTATCTGGCATGGCTACAATTCATGAATTAAGCAAATCTACTAGGCATTATGCATGTTCCACGTTTTGATTGCTGCCAAGCAGCATAATATCGTGTTTTAAAACAATGCTGCACTGCAAACTCATTCTTTTGCTGGGTTCGCATCGTTAAAAACTTGCCATTTACCAGTGACTTCCGAAATTTTTGCTTGCAAAACCGTCACTTAGTATAATAGAGGACCTTTATGACGGAGATACTATATGGATTGGTGGCACTGGATTGTTCTGGGCTCATTACTGCTCGCGGCGGAAATTTTCGCCATCGAAGCGCAGTTTTATCTGGTTTTCGTCGGCCTGTCGGCTGTCGTAGTCGGAGTGCTGGGTCTGACTCCTATCGATTTGCCCGTTTGGGCTCAATGGACCACCTTCGGCCTCTTGTCGGTCATCTCCATGTTTTCCCTTCGTAAAGTGCTTCACGAGAAAGTTCATGGCAATACACCCGGGTATCGGGTAGGACTGGCCGGTGAAGTCCTCACCATCGAAACGGCGATTGACGCCGGTAAGAGTAGCCGCGTGAGCTTTCGTGGCACCGACTGGACCGTGGTCAATGAGGGCGCGACATCTATCGGTAGCGGTGAGCGCGTGCAAATCAAGCGCTCTGAGGGCCTGACGCTCTACGTCGGCGCGACCGCATAACAAGCAGGGCTCGTAGCCCATCTACTCACAATCAGTCGCTGCGGTGAACTGAGAGGGTTCGCTGACCTCGTGAATCACCCGCCTAAACAGTTTAAGTGGTAAGGAGAAATTTATAATGGAAGGCCTACAAGTTTTTGGTTTGGTAATTGCCGCGTTGTTTGTCCTGGTTGTTGCCAAGTCGGCGGTAGTTGTGCCGCAGCAAAATGCCTATGTCGTTGAACGACTGGGTAAATTCAGTCGCGTGCTCGGCGCCGGGTTTCATATTCTGATTCCGTTCCTGGACCGGGTGGCATACAAGCACTCGCTGAAAGAGCGCGCAGCCGACATCAATGAGCAAGTGTGTATCACTCGAGACAACGTGCAGGTAGGTGTTGACGGCGTGCTGTACCTTCAGGTGCTTGACCCAGGCCGAGCTTCTTACGGTATTGGTAACTACGAGTTTGCTATTTCACAGCTGGCGCAAACTACGCTGCGTAGTGAAATCGGTAAAATTGAACTCGACCGTACGTTCGAAGAGCGTGGCACCATTAACGCCAACGTGGTTGACGAACTGGATAAAGCATCTGACCCCTGGGGCGTTAAAGTCCTTCGGTACGAAATTAAAAACATTAACCCGCCGCGTGACGTGCTAAGCGCGATGGAAAAACAAATGCGTGCCGAGCGGGAGAAGCGTGCGGTTATTCTGACCTCCGAAGGTGAGCGCGATGCTGAAATCAACAACGCCGAGGGTGACAAGCAGCGAATTATTAAAGCGTCTGAGGCTAGCCAGCAGCAGCAAATTAACGAAGCTGAAGGTGAGGCAGCGGCTATCTTGGCGGTGGCCTCGGCAACCGCTAGCGGTTTGCGTGAAGTCGCTGCCGCGTTAACGGCCCAAGGGGGCTCGGAAGCCATGCAGCTAAAAGTCGCTCAGCAGTATATCGATCAGTTTGGTAACTTGGCCAAAGAGGGCAACACGCTTGTGGTGCCTGCTAATCTGGGTGACCTGTCCAGTATGATCGCGCTTGCGACCAATATAGTTAAGGATGGCCCGACGGGCGGCGGTTCAAGCCCAACGCCACCACCGGTTTCGGCAAGAAGATAAGGCTCTGACGGGTCTGGCCGCACGGTCTGGCGGCCAGACTGATTTTAATCAGTCATCATTTTCAGTTCAAAACAAGCACAGTCATTTCAACTGATTGTGCTTTTTTATTACCAGAATCGTTTGCAAATTACATTTAAGTCTCTGAATAAAAATCGCACTGCACCAGCGTTTTCCACAGCTTTTATACAGGTTGTACTAGTGACATAACGTCGTGGTTAGGCGTAAGCTATATACAACGGTGCAGGGCATAGCCCGCGACACCATTAAGCCCCAGCTTGGTAAGGGGCCGGGTTACTTTCCAAGCTTTAGTGACCAACAGCTTAATTGAACGACGATGCGTGGAGTTACGACGACACGTTTAAAGCAGCAGGCTTCCGGGTTTACTGCCATCGTAACGACACTTAAGCTGAATTTCGCAAACTCACATCCGGTGTGAGAAGAGCGGGGGACGTAGACAACGCGTCGGTAAACAAAGGACACGAGGAACATATGACCTCGTTCCGACATGGGTGGCGGAGGTGTAAAAAACCGAAGTCACTGACAGAAGCTTTGCTTCAACGATGTGAAAGGCGCGAGCCTGAAGCAGCGAACATGTCGAAGTCTAAAATGCGGCTGCGACCCGAATTCGTTCAGGTAACAGACCGATCAGCTGACTGGAAAAGGGCGATGCATTGCATCGCCCTTTTTTTAATCTGTTTCTACCTCATCTGGCCGCTAG
>JBGCFV010000016.1:0-146051 GCA_045107075.1 Gammaproteobacteria bacterium | reverse complement strand
CTGGCACGACTCGAGCGTGCATGCAACGCTATTGGCTTGACGTCAAATCGAACCGAATGGGAAGAAGACATACAGTTAGCGCTAGCCAAAAGTGAAGCGGGCCGCTACGTGATTAAGCTCGTGCTAACTCGCGGTAGTAGCGGGTTTGGTTATACGCCCGGTGACGGAAAGGCGACGCGTATTCTGCAACTGCTGGCTTATCCAAAGAGCAACGAACAAGAGCTAAAATGCGAGATTCTGGAATCCGAATTGGGCAGTAATCGTCACCTTGCGGGCCATAAACATTTGAATCGCCTTGAACAAGTCATGGCCGCTCGGGAAGTGAGTGACCGTGGTTTGCAGGAAGGGCTTGTTTGCGACGAGCACGGTTTTCTGGTCGAAGCCGTGAGTTCCAATGTGGTGCTAGCGTTTGATAATCGAATAGTGACGCCGTTAATACAAAGTGCCGGGGTCAAGGGTGTCATGCGAGACGTTCTAATAGAAAATACCCGCAATACAGATATTCGTATTTTTGAAGAACTGGTGTTTCGTGACGTAATCGCTGAGGCTGATGAAATTATTTTGTGTAACAGTGTACGGGGCGTTAGGCGTGTTGCCCGACTCGGGGAGAGGGCCTTGAAGGCGAATGCCGTCTATTTGAGACTCAAACAGCTTGCGGAAAAAGCGCTGGAGGCCACAGACTAGCTATGCGCAAATTGTTTGCCATAATTGTTCTGCTGGTGATTGTCGCAGCCATCGCCGGATCGTCTATGTATTCTGCTTGGCTGGAAACTCCGGTCTATTCCGGTTCCGATCCACTTGTGTTTGAAGTCGCCCGTGGTGACAGCATGCGTCGCGTGGCCGCCCAGCTAGGTGAGCAAACCGGCTATTCCCATCCCGAATTATTGAGCTTTTACGCTCAAAGAAAAGGTCTTGCCAGTCAGGTTAAGGCGGGAGAGTTTGAAATTCCGTCCGGTGTTACGCCAGATGAATTTTTAGAAGTGCTTATTTCGGGAAAAGTGGTCAGCTATCCACTGACGCTTATCGAGGGCTGGACCTTCGCCCAAATGCGCGACGCGGTTGGAAAGCATCCGGCCATCGAGCACACCGTGACCACAGCGGCGGAGATCATGAGTGCAATCGGACAACCCGATGTGCACCCGGAGGGGCGTTTTTACCCGGATACCTACCTCGTAACCAAGGGGCAACGTGACGTCGAGGTCTATCGGAAGGCGTTTAACATCATGACGGACTTGATGGATGAAGCCTGGTCTCAGCGTGACCAGGATTTACCGCTTAAGTCAGCCTATGAGGCGCTGATTCTGGCGTCTATCATTGAAAAGGAAACCGGGGCTGAGGACGAGAGGCCTGAAATTTCGGGTGTCTTTAACAGGCGATTACGCAAGGGAATGCGCTTGCAGACCGATCCGACGGTTATTTATGGAGTTGGAGACGCATACCGGGGCGATATAACGCGTAAACACTTGACCACCGATACGCCGTACAATACGTATACTCGCAGCGGTCTGCCGCCCACACCTATTGCGCTTCCCGGAAGGGCGTCTTTGTTTGCTGCGGTTGCTCCAAAAGCGGGCAAGACACTGTATTTTGTGGCGACAGGATCAGGTGATGGTCGACACTTTTTTTCCGCTACGCTCAAAGAGCACAACGAGGCTGTGCAGCGCTATCTGGCTCGCACGCGAGGCCGTTAGATTGGGTAATCAAGTAGCGTACAATAGCGACGTATAAACTCATGCTGAGGCACTGGCTCTTATGTCTTTGCCGAAAAGTTAATCCTTAGTCATTACATTGAGCAAACCAGGCGCGATCAGTGAATTCCAGAATAACCGGCAGCAATGCGCAACGCGGCGCCTTTATTTCCCTCGAGGGAATTGAAGGGGCTGGCAAAAGTACGTGTGTGCCTTCTATTGAGCAGTGGGTTGCTACACAGGCGGCAGAGGTTGTGAAAACACGCGAGCCGGGCGGCACGCCGTTGGCTGAAGTGATTCGCAATATTGTGCTGGGCATTGGAGTTGATGCATCGGTAGAGGCACCCACGTCCGACACTGAAACGCTGTTAATGTTTGCCTCCCGTGCGCAGCATCTTGACGAAGTGGTCAGGCCCGCGCTCGCGCGCGGGGCGTGGGTGATTTGTGATCGTTTTACCGACGCCACGCTCGCTTACCAGGGAGCGGCTCGCGAACTCGGCATGGAGCGAATTTACGCCCTGGCAGAGTGGGTGCATGGATCGTTGTGGCCCGATTTAACGCTGCTCTTCGACGTGTCGGTGGAAACCGGGTTGGCCAGAGCGAGCCAGCGTGGGGCCAAAGACCGTATCGAGCAAGAACGGCAAGAGTTTTTTCGGCGGGCGCGCGATGGCTATCTTGAGTTAGCACAACGCTTTCCAGATCGAGTTCGCGTAATCGACGCTGAACAGTCGATGGAAGACGTTGCGGCTCAAGTGATGGACGAGCTCAATGCGTTCGCAGGTCGCAGAGAGAGCATATGCCAAAAGTAGAGGTGATAGCGCCAACCAAGCTTCCGAATTGGCTTACGGCGCCGTGGGAGCGCGTGCAGGAAAATGCCCGGATCGATCGGCTGGGACACGCAGTCTTGCTTAGTGGGCCTAAAGGGGTTGGCAAACAGATTCTGGCGGAGCACATACGCAAACTTGCGCTGTGCGGTAAGCGCAGCGTTCCAGCTTGCGGCAACTGTCGTTCGTGTGAGGTAGCCGCTGCCGGTAATCATGCCGACGATCATGCTGTGGTTCTGCCCGAGGACAAGAAAAACATCAGTGTTGATCAAATTCGGCATCTGATCTCCAAGCTGGGCCTGTCGCCGTCTTACGAAAACCGTAAGTTCGCGCTGGTGTATCCGGCCGAAGCAATGACCAATGCCGCCGCCAACGCGTTATTGAAAACGCTCGAAGAACCTCCTGGAGACACTCTTTTGGTACTGGTGAGCCACAATGTGTCAACTTTGCCGGCCACCGTTATGAGTCGCTGCCAGGTTATTCAGTGCGGCGCACCAGAGCATTCAGAAGGGCGGGCGTGGCTGACCGAGTCGGCGGGAACGACCAAGGGTGATGTGTGCCTGATGCTCGCAGGCGGTGCTCCTTTTCAGGCATTAAAGTATTATGAACAAGGGGTTGAAGAGGTTTATTCAAGTGTTATCGAGGATATTTCTCGGTTGAGAAATGATGCATCAGATCTGGTTGCTGTGGCCTCCGGCTGGAGCGACGTCCATTTAGACGTTCGTTTGTTGAGTTTGTATGCCGTTTTGAAGCAATTGGTGCTTGAAGCGCTTGATTTAGATGGAGAACTGGCTCACAAATCGGAACTTAAATCCTTGCGTATGAAGGAGGGACAGATTAAGTTGAGTTCATTGCTTGGGTATCAGGACGCGGTTGTTCGTGCCCGGGCGTCATTGGATGGCCCTTTGAATCAGCAGCTAATGCTCGAAAAGCTACTGGCTCCATGGTCAAACGGCTTCCGCACGCAGGGACTGGAGTATCGAAACCCATGAGTAAGCCCGGACTACTGACACTCACTATTAAAGACAAGAGTGCGCTCTATCTGGCGTATATGCCTTTTATAGAGAACGGGGGTCTGTTTATTCCGACAAACAGTACGTACCGACTGGGCGACGAAGTGTTTATGTTGCTAAACCTCATGAGTGAAAGCGAAAAGCTGCCGGTGGCCGGGCAAGTTGTATGGCTGACACCAAAAGGCGCGCAAGGTAAGCGCACAGCCGGCATTGGTGTTCAGTTCAGCGAGCAAGACGGTGGTAATACCCAGCGTAAAATTGAAAACTACCTGGCCGGAGCGCTCGGTGGAGACAAGCCCACCCACACCATGTAGGTTCGACATTTTCCTGCGATAGCTTCCGGGCTGCTACCTCAAGTCAGCCGCTACGTTTATTAAATTTCTTTCAAGCCAGTCTCGGCAACGCGTCCTCCTGAATTGCGCGTTGCGTTTCCTTATAGTTGCGTTTCCTTATACACGTGTCCTTATACAAATGTTCAGCGAACAACCATTTTGTCATCAGTCGGGCGTGTACTGGATGACGGGTTCGCCCGCCGTTTAAGGTGCGTCGCGTCATCGATATTTATTCACGGCACGGTCTATACTCTGAAGTGTAAAACGCAGACAGTCGGAATTTGATTGTTCTGCTCGTCCCCGTATTCCGGAAGCTTCTATGCCTAATTTGAGTTTGACCATACCCACCGCCAAAAACGGTTTTTATTCAGGTTTCTCACGCGCTGTTTCCGTAACCGCCAAGTGTCTTGTTGGCGCACTGATTCTATGGGCCGTGTTTTTCCCGGACTACGCAGGTGCGCTGCTTCAGAATACGAACGAATTTATACTTTCTCGTTTTGCTGGCTGGTACATCTTGCTGATTGCCAGTTTTATAATCATTTGCAGCGTACTCGCTATCTGGCCATCGGCGGGCAAACTCAAGCTTGGGGCCGAGGACGACAAGCCCGAATTTTCGTATTTCTCCTGGTTTTCGATGATGTTTGGCGCGGGTATAGGGGTTGGCATGCTTACCTGGGCTATTGCAGAGCCGATCTATCATCTGACCAACAACCCGGAAGTGATTAAGGGGATGGCGACGTCGGGTGGCGAAGACAACATTCGAAACGCCTACAAATGGTCGTTTCTTCACTGGGGAGTTGCCGCCTGGTCGTGTTATGCCCTCGTCGGAATGGCGATGGCGTACTTTTCTTACCGCCACAAACTGCCGCTGACGGTTCGTTCAACCATGGTGCCGTTGTTCGGCGACCGGCTTTCCGGAAAGTTCGGAACTGCTTTCGACGTGGTGGCGGTTGTGGCTACGCTGCTCGGCGCGAGTCAGGCGCTAGGCTACGGCATTGAGCAGTTTGTTTCCGGACTGTATCGAATTGGGCTCGGAGAATGGTTGTTGAACGAGGAGGGCACGGCATCGTCATCGGCTATTGTACTCGGAGTCGTGGTGATCTTGTCTTTGACCATTGCCTCGGCGCTTTCAGGAGTGGGCAAAGGTATCAAGTGGCTATCCAACATTAATATGGTATTGAGCGTCTTCCTGCTGTCTTTCTTTTTGATGTTCGGTGCTTCCTGGTTTGGTTTGCAGTCGCTGGCGTTAGGTCTGTTCGATTACGTTGTTCAATTTCCGACCATGTTGTTTCAGGTATGGTCGCCCGACGGCACTAAAGTCGGAGACAAGCTGTCCAGCTGGCAAAGCTCCTGGACGGTTTTCTACTTTGCGTGGTGTGTCGCCTTTGCTCCGTTTGTTGGAATGTTTCTGGCACGCATTTCAAAAGGACGCACTGTGCGAGAATTTGTATTGGGCGCGATGCTCATGCCTTCGCTTATGAGTTTTGTCTGGTTCACCTGGGCCGGTGGAACCGCCATAGACCTTGAGCTGTCGGGTGTAGCTAACGGAGTAATCAAGGCCGCTCCAGACGGGGACAAGATTTACGCGATGATCGAGTTGATCATTTCGCCTGTGTTCGCCTGGCTCATGGCTATTCTGATTGTTGTTTTAGTTATGACGTTTCTGGTTACCACCGCTGATTCCGCCGTTTTGGTCATTAACACAATCAGTGCTGGCGGCAAGGCCGATCACAGAGACAATAAGCATATTGTAGTCTGGGGTCTGGTGCTTGGACTCATGGTTGGAGTGCTGCTATTGGTTGGAGGGCTAAAGGCTATTAAAACGGCCATGGTGATCGCGGCTCTGCCGTTTTCGGCAATTATGTTTCTGATGGGTGTGGCGCTGTTGAAGTCAATTTTTCAAAGTAGTCGCGAGCGCGAAGTCCGGCAGCTTCCACGGTAAATTGTCTGGCTGTTTGACCCGTTAGAAAATGGGACTTGTAGACGGCTTTTTAAAATAAGCCCTTCAGAAATTTCTGTCTTTCCTTCTCCGGATACTTTTCGATCGCGTAACGAAGCATGGTGCGTGGCATATCGACGTAGTATTTTTTCAAAAAACTGGTTTCGGTCTGTCGGCTGCGATTGCCGGCTTCACGCAGCATCCAGCCAACCGCTTTGTGTATCAGGTCTTCTTTATCGTTAATCAGAAGCCTGGACAGTTTTAAAACGTCTTTAAAGTCGCCGTTCTTAATAAAGTGATAAGTGGATACCACCGCAATGCGCCGTGCCCAAAGGCTGGGTGATTTAGCCAGCGTGTAAAGCGGCGAACGATTTCTTGTGTGTAAGTACCGACCGACAATTTGATATGCCGAGCTGTCGACAAGGTCCCAGTTGTTAATGTGTTTGAGGTTAGCCAGATACTTTTTGAATATCGTTTCCTGTTCTTTCTCGTCGGCTTTGCCGAACCGTTTTACCAGTATGAACAACGCTAGAAGTCGCTCTTCGTGGTAAACCGACTTCAGCAACTTTAATGTTTGCGTAATAGACGTCTCGGCAAATTTGGCTGCATGTGAGCGCAATACCGGATTGGTTATGCCCAGAAACTGATCACCCTCGGCGTACTCTCCCTTGCCGGTTTTGAAAAACCGCTGTGACTTTTTGGCGCGTTCCGGATCGGCCAGAGCACGGATAATTTTTTGAATTTCAGTGGCTTTCATAGCGTATCCAGGAATGGTGTACTTGAGTATGCGCGAGTTATTAGTAGCACGAGTATAAGCCTTTACCAAGTCCGATTAGTCCACAACGTATGGTTCGGCGCTGGGCGAATGGCTTCAGCTGATATTTAGATTAGTCAGATGTCTGGAGAGTTGAGTCAATCACAAAGGCCGTGAGCTGAGTGAGGTCGACTGTTAATTGATTAGGCGCACATACTGCAACATGCGATATGGTCGTTGATTTCGCTGCTAGCCGAGTCCCGCATCAGACATGGTCAGTCCGCCTTCGAGAACGTACGTGTCGAAACCGCGTTCGCTGAGAATGTAGGCGCCGGCCGAACTGCGTCTTCCGGTGTCGCAGCAAACGACGTACTTTACGTTCGTGTCGAGCGTTTTAAGTTTTAGTCGAATGAAATACAGCGGGATGTTTATTGCGCCATCCTTGTGGAAGTTGGAGAACTCGCTTGGGAGGCGTACGTCGAGCCATTTACCACCGTCTTTGATAATGTTGAGCGCTTCATCGTAGTTGACCCAGTCCAGCATGGGTTCATTCAGGAGCTTGTTGAAGTGGTCTTTCGCGAGGCGCATCAAAGCCCCGTCCGTGAGCATGGAGACGGTGGCGTTACGTTTGGCTTCGGAAATGAGTGCTTCTTCTCCAAAGGTGTCGCCGGATTTTAGTTCGGCCAGTTTAATCCCGTCTTTATTAAGCGGTGTTTCGCGAGTGACGGCGCAGCGACCATCGGTAATTACGTAGAAAAAGTCACCTTCGTCACCTTGCTTAATGACGGTATCGCCTGATTTGAACGACACGCGCTGCATGTTCATGAAGATAGCTTGAATGTTTGCTGGCGGTATTTTGTGGAACGCTTTGGCCTGCAGAAGGGTTGTCATCCAGTCGTCAGATTCCGACTCTTCACTCCCACGCAGTTCGTTCACTTCGTAGGAGCCGGTTTGGTCCCAAGTGAGCATCACGTCGAGGAGGTCGCTGTCGATTGAGATGAACTCAATGTTGGTACGCGCTCTGGCGTTCACCTTTCGGGGTAACATTGGGGCCAATGGGTGCTTGGCGTCGTTGCCGCCACCGCTTACAACACGTACGACTTTGGTGTCGGTGCGAAGTTCTACTTCGCCACTCAGGACATAGATGGTGCGTTTTTCTTGATCGCCTTCTTTGAACAAAAATCGACCGCTGCTCAATTCTTGAATAGTGGTTTTCTTAACAAGCGCCTGCAGGTTTTCGGCCTTGAGGCCGTCCAGCGGTGTCAGAGTCTTCAGGATAGCTGTAGTTACGTTCTTACCGGACATTTTTCCACATTTTCAATGGTGTAGGAGACCCAAGGCTGGCGATTTAACGCTGTATTATGGGCAGAGTCTATCACACGACTCAGGCTCTAAATACTACCTGAATCACACAATTTTGAACTTAGTTTTCCGGTACTTGCACGGCATTGCCAAGGTCGTCGACGTGCACGTAAATAAAGCTGCCGGAGGCAACTTCCAGGTGTTCGCCTGGCTGAGCACCAGAGCGTTCGGAAAATACCCGTACATTGACCGTCACCGAAGTTCGGCCCACGCGCGTTATTCGCGTGAAAAAGGTAACTACATCACCAATATATACGGGAGAGGTAAAGTCGAACTCTTTCACGCCCACGGTCACGACTTTGCCTGAGGCTCTTCGATAGGCCAAAACCGCTCCGGCAATATCGGCATGGGACATGAGCCATCCCCCGAAAATGTCACCCAGCCAGTTGGCGTCTTTTGGCATAGCCATCATGCGCACAGTGGGTTCGCCAACGTCCGATCGGAGCAGGCGCTTGTCATGGTCCGTGTTTGCATCCTCCGGGATCATGAGTGTTCCTCTTTTGGTTTATCCAGATCGCCCCAGTAGCTATTGGGCTCGAATCGCTCACCGTGATTCGCGGCAAGCTCACCCAGTGTATCGACCACGTTCTGAATACCACGAGTCTTCGCGTAGTGAATTGGACCCGCCGTGAAGGGCGCAAAACCGCAGCCAAAGATAACGCCTGCATCAAGCAGGTCGGCATCGGTTACCACGCCGTCTGCCAGACAAGCCGCCGCTTCGTTGATGAGCGGTAGCATCAACCGATCGACTAGTGAAGAGTCGGGGACAAAATCGCTGGGAATAGACGGTTTGACCGCCTTGCCTTTTTTCCAGGTGTAGAAGCCCTGACACGTTTTTCGACCGAGCGTTTTGGCGTCGACCATCTGTTTCAGCTTGTCTGGCACCTGCATGCCAAATTCGCGAGCGAACACCTGGGCTACGTGATATGAGACGTCGAGACCCACGGTATCGGCAAGTTCCACAGGGCCCATAAACATGCCAAAGCTTTTGGCGGCCTTGTCGATGGCGGCGAGGGGCACGCCTTCAAGGCCGATATTCATCGCTTCAATCATGTACGGAAATAAAATTCGGTTGACGACAAAACCTGGAGCACTTTTACACGGTAGCGGCAAGCGGCTTATTTGGCGGGTGAACGCAATGCCTTTGTCTACTTCGGCCTGCTCAGTGAGGTCGGAGTGGATAACCTCTACCAGCATCATTTTGGCGACCGGGTTAAAAAAGTGCAGGCCGATCAAACGTTGAGGTTGTTCCAGTGATTGACACAGATCTTCGAGCTTAATACTGGATGTGTTGGTCGCCAGAACGGCTCCGGGTTTCATGCGCGGCTCGATGGTTGCGTACAGGGCCTGCTTCGCCTCAAGGTTTTCGTAAATCGCTTCTATAATGACGTCGGCGTTAACAATTCCGCCTCCGTCAACGTCTGGCATGAGTCGATCCATGGCGGCTTGAATCAAATGCGGTTTGCGTAGTTTCTTGGCAAACAGTGCATGGGCCCGCTTGATGGCTGGTGCAATGTATTTAGCCTCACGATCCTGCAGGGTTACATGCATGCCTTTCAAGGCGCACCAGGCGGCAATGTCTCCGCCCATAACACCGGCTCCTACGACGTGCACATGGTCAACCGGGAAGTCCGTGCCAGCTCCCAAAGACTTCATGCGGTCCTGTAGCAAGAAGACTTTGACGAGGTTTTGAGCGGTTGGTCCACAGATTAATGTGGAGATAGAGCGGGCCTCTTCCTGATACATTTGGGCGGGATTGCCAGCGTGATCTTTCCAGAGGTCGATGATGGCGTAGGGGGCCGGATAATGATCTTTGGAGGCTTTTTTAGCCGCTTGTTTGGCGCTCATCTTAGCAATGAGAGGGCGGGCCAGCGCAGAATTTAGCAGCTTGTTCTTCAGCGACAGCTTGCGTTTTCCGGGTGGAGAAAGCGCGAACTGACGCGCCGTTCGTTCGAGGTGACGGCGCGGCACGACAGCGTCGACCAATCCAATTTTTCGTGCGGCCGTTGGTCGCAAACCGCGTCCGGTCAACATCATGTCGAGAGCGGCAACAGGTCCCACTAATCTTGGGGTGCGTACCGTGCCGCCAAAACCCGGATGAATCCCGAGCATGACTTCAGGTAGTCCGAGCCGTGCCGAGTCTTCGTCCACCACAACGCGATAGTCGCAGGCCAGCGCCAGTTCCAGGCCACCGCCAAGTGCAAATCCGTTGATCATGGCGACGGTGGGCATCGGTAATGCTTCGAGTCGGTCGAGTACTTGCTGTCCGGCTCGGACCAGTTCGTAGACTTCGTCCGGCGTGGTGACGTGGGTAAATTCTGTGATGTCGGCTCCGGCGATAAACCCGCTGGATTTGGCTGACGTGAACACGACCGCTTTCGGGGTGCTGGATTCGAGCTCGGCGATACACTCATTCAGCTCTTCCATGATGTCGCGTCCAAGCGTGTTGGCACTGGCGTCTTGTTTGTCTAGCTGGACCCACGCCACGTCATCAGAGTCGGTCGAAAGTTTCAGGTGATTAAAAGTTGTTGTCATGACTGGTCCTCAGGCGCGTTCGATTAACATGGCGCCGCCTTGGCCACCGCCGATACACAGCGATGCCAGCGCGCGTCTCTCGTCGCGCTGTTCGAGCGCGTTGAGGGCGTGTAATACAATTCGCGAGCCGCTGGCGCCGACCGGGTGACCAATGCTTACGGCACCGCCGTCGACGTTTAAGCGATTCGGGTCGACTGAGCCCAGCGCGCCGTCTGCGTTGAGGTGATCACGGCAATATTCATCGTCTTCCCACGCTTTGACGCAACCGAGTACTTGTCCTGCGAATGCTTCATTAATTTCGAGCACGTCAATGTCGTCGAGTTCGAGGTTATGGCGCTTTAGGATGGGCGTCGAGGCGTGTACCGGGCCCAGTCCCATCTCGGCAGGATCGAGTGCGGCCCATTGGGCGTCGACCAGCACACCTCTGGGTTTCAAGTTGTATCGCTCAACCGCCGCTTCGCTTGCCAGTACCAGCATCGCGGCTCCGTCGGTGATTTGCGAGCTGTTACCGGGCGTGACAATGCCGTACTTTCGATCGAAGACGGGTTTGAGTTTGGCCAGCTTTTCCATGCTGCTGTCTCGTCTCAAGCCAGTATCTTCGTCGAACACGTCGCCATCTGGCGAGTAAACAGGTTGAATTTCGGTCATCCGCTTTTCATCAAATGCCGCTGCCAGTCTTATATGGCTGCGTACCGCATATTCGTCCATTTCTTTGCGGCTGATACTAAAGCGGTGAGCAACAATCTCGCAGGTCTGGCCCATATTGACGTTAATGGTGGAATCGTTAAGCCCGCGAATCAGGCTAATGACGGGATTCATGAAGGCTTTGAGCGGTAATTTACGCATTGCGCTTGCTTTGGCCCATAAGGAGCGGGCGCGTGCGGTGTCGGCAAACCAGTTTACGGCGCTTTCGTTATAGATGAGCGGGGCCCGACTCATGGCTTCGGTGCCACCGGCGAGCACTAAATTGGCGCGTCCGAGACTGATTTCTTTAGCAGCGGAATCAAGAGCTTGCATAGCGGAAGCGCAATTACGCATGACGGTGTAGCCCGGCACGTCGTGGCCACAACCAAGGCGTAACGCCAGTATTCGGCCAATATTGGCCTCGTCAGGGCTTGGCATCGCGCAGCCTAGAATGACTTCATCGATTTCGGTGGCCTCAAATGGCTGTCGTGCCAATAAAGGTCTGGAGGCTGATACGGCCAAATCGGATGCGGAGAAAGCATTGGGTCTGCCCGCAGCACGCAGGAACGGCGTCCGGCTGCCGTCTACAATGTATATCGGCCGCCCGGTCGGATAAGCGCTCGTTTCGGACATTCTTTTCTCCGTTAATCTACTTTAGAAAAAATTAATAAATTATTGAAATATAATTAAATATTAAGATCAACAAATGTATTTGAACCGCAGGTCTGGTGTTTGCGTAGGCAGTTCAACATCATAAAATCAAGCGCCTCGCAACGCAACATACACCACTATAACAACAAGAGAGCACGGCAAACGGTGCGGGCACAACCTGTAACAATCTATGCTTTCGGTTAAGGCGAACTTGGTTAGTAGATTCGGCAAGATTCGCCGGGTTTACTGTGTTTAAGATAGCTGGAACCGTTGGGTGATTGCCGCGCGCCTCGCGCTTGCAATGACCATACACTGGAAGATGACATTGACGTCACCCATCGAGTCATTGCGAGCCCGCGGAGCAGGCGCGGCAATCTCCGTCCGGGAGCGATGAGTTAATTCGGTGATGCAGTAAGTTGCTTGGGCAGATCGCCACTTGCTTCGCGCTCCCCATGCTAATGCTCTGGAAGATGACATTGACGTCACTCATCGAGTCATTGCTAGCCCGCGGAGCGGGCGCGGCAATCTCTATCCGGGAGCGACAAATTAAAGCAGCAACGTTTTTTCGTCTTTATACAGCCGCTTGCAGCTTGAATTCGATCACGGGCTGGCGGGGTCAACCGTGAAATCAAAAATAAGGGGTCGGTGGTCCGAAAAGTCGATTTCAGTGACCTCGAAGTTCTGCGGTTGAATGCCTTCGCCGTAAAGCACGAAGTCGAGCTCGTGTCGCGGTGACCGGGAAGGGTAGGTCAATAGATTGTTGGGATTGGCGCTGGTCAGACACGCGGCCTGACAAAAAAGGTACATTTCATCTGCGCCGCCAAAGGTGTTGAAGTCGCCGGCCACAATGACCGGTTTGTCTGTCGCCGAAATTAACTCGTGCAAGTGGCGCAGCTGCGCCTGGCGGTGGCGGTATTTAACCGATAGATGCACTAGAAAAATGGCAACGTCATCCAGTTCCAGTTCGATTACGAGTCTCTTTACGCCGGTATCAAAGTAGTGAAAGCGCTCGTCTGTCACGCTTGGTTTGCATAGAAACGCGTTACTTTGATTCCGCAGCACCGGCACGCGTTGATTAATTGAGGCTTGGCCGTATTTGCATTGATACGTTGAGTAATGCCCCAACGCTTCGCCGATAGACTCGGCCTGATTAATTCCCGATCGAATTGAGCCTGTGTCGACTTCAAGCAGGCCGACGATGTCTGGTTGGGTCGACGTGAGGTAGTCGGTAATACGCTGCACGTTTGGCCGATTACTGCGAAGGTAACCGGCACCCGGAAGGGGTAAATGAAACGAAGGTCCAAAACCGGTTCCGTAACGAATATTCCAAACGACCAGTCGCATGCAGGCTGTGGACCTCTGTGGTGTAAGTCTGGCAGAAGGGTTTCATGGCTCTTGGATCAAGCCGGTGTCAGACAATTGCAATTAGGCTCTAAGTGTATCATTTAAGTAAGTGTTAAAACTGGCTTGCCTCCAGACCTCTTGTTACATTGTTTGTCTTCGGGGTTCCCCTGAGCTCAACGGGATTACGGTCATGTCAGATTTGATTTTGCACAACTATTTTCGCAGTTCTACCTCAATTCGCGTGCGTGTCGCATTGAACCTGAAAGGGCTCGACTATCACTATGCGTCGTATGCACTGCTGGATAAAGAGCACAAATCTGATGATTATCTGACTATAAATCCTCAGGGTCTGGTTCCTTCGTTGCAGATAAGTCCGGACAAAATTCTAGGTCAATCGTTGGCCATTGTTGAATACTTAAACGACGAGTACCCTGATCCGCCGCTTCTTCCAACCGATCCCTGGGGTAGGGCTCGTGTTCGCTCTATGGCGCTCATGGTAGCGTGCGAAATACATCCCTTAAATAATTTGAGTGTATTGAATACGCTGCGCAGCGAGTTTGGGGCCGGTGACCAAGCGGTCAAAAACTGGTTTGCCAATTGGGTGCACCAAACGTTCTCGGCGCTGGAAAGCAAGCTGGTAAACGAGAGTGAAAGCGGGTTGTTTTGCCATGGCGATACGCCTACCCTTGCCGACATTTGTTTATATGCGCAGGTGATTAACAACCAGCGATTTGACGTTGATATGGAGCGCTACCCGGGAATTAGCGAGGTTTACGCGCGCTGTGAAGGTGTGGCTGCGTTCGCTAACGCGCATCCGTCAAAGCAACCCGATGCGTTCTAGTTTCTAACTTCCGTCCGCCAGGCGTTACTGACTGAGTTGTAGAGAAGCAAACTCGCGATACAGGCCATCTTGTTCGAGCAGTTCCTCGTGAGTGCCCTCGGCGACGATTTGCCCTTCGTCCATAACGACAATGCGATCGGCTTTTAGAACCGTTGCCAGCCGGTGCGCAATAACGAGCGTCGTCCTGTCTTGCATGACGTTATCCAGCGCGCTTTGAACCAGCGCTTCGCTTTTGGCGTCGAGCGAACTGGTGGCTTCATCCAGCAGCAAAATGGAGGGGTTACGGGCTACTGCACGAGCAATCGCAATACGTTGCTGTTGACCACCTGAAAGACGTACTCCTCGTTCTCCCAAATAAGTCTCGTAGCCATCTTTCAGTGCCACGATAAAGTCGTGAGCCAACGCGACCTTCGCGGCCTTTTCAATATCGGCTTGATCCAGCGTTTCCACTCCGTAGCGAATGTTATCAGCGGCGCTGCATGAAAAGATTTGTGCATCCTGTGCCACAATTCCAAACCGACTGCGTAGATCGGTTAGTTGGGCCTCTTGTATAGGTCGGTCGTTTACGAGAATTGCTCCCGTTTGCGGGTCGTAAAAACGCAGCAGTAAGTCCATTACCGTCGTCTTGCCGGCACCGGAAGGACCAACCAGTGCGATGGTCTCTCCAGCATTGACGGTTAAACTGAAATTGCGAAGAGCGGGGCGGTCGGGTCGTGACGGATACGCGAAGGTGATGTTGTCAAAGGCAAACGAACCCGCGTTTTTTTCACCGAGTGAAACTGGATTAGCTGGATCACGGATATCGGACTGGGTGCCCAATAGCTCTGCGATACGCTCGACAGCTCCAGCAGCTCTTTGAATTTGTCCCCATACTTCGCTTAAACCTCCTGTCGCCCCGGATGCAAATATGGCGTAGAGCACAAACTGGCCCAGAGTGCCCGCCGAGGTCTCTCCAGACGCGACGTTTTCTGCGCCGCTTTTCAACATGAGCGCGATACCGCCGAACAAGCTAATAACAACCAGCGCGGACATAAACGAACGTGAGATGATGCGTTTTCGCGCTTTACCGAAAGCAGTTGAAACAGCGTTGTTAAAGCGGTCTTGCTCGTGTTTTTCAGCGGCAAACGACTGCACGGTATGAATGGCGTTAAGCGCTTCGGTGGCCAGGGCACTGAAGTCGGCGATGCTGTCCTGACTTTGTTTTGACATGGTACGAATACGTTTGCCGAAAAAAGCGATGGGTATGAGTACGAAAGGAATCACCAGTGACAGGGCGGCGGCAAGCTTCGGAGCGGTTATAAACAGCATGAATACAGAACCAATTAATATGGCCATGCTGCGTAAGGCAATCGAAAAACTGGAACCCACTACGGTATCAATCAGGGTGGTGTCGGTGTTCAGTCGCGACAGCACTTCGCCCGTTCTCGTATGTTCAAAGAATGAAGGGCTCAAGCTTGTGATATGACGATAAAGATCCATGCGGACGTCGGCAACGACACGCTCACCGAGCCACGATACCCAAAAAAACCGGAATGCTGAAAACACACCCATGCAGGTGGCTACGAGAAACAATCCTAGAAAATAACGATCGAGACTGCCGATGTTGTTACTCGAAAATCCGTTGTCAATCATATGCCGAACGGCGGCGGGCAAAACCAAAGTCGCGCCGGCTGCCAGCACCAGAAATATCAATGCGTAGCCCACCTGCTTTCTATACGGACGAGCGTACGGCCACAGAAACTTTAGTGGTCGCAGTCTCTCAATGGTGGAGCGCGAGTCTTTTTTGGTGTCATCCATTCGTTGCTGTCCCGCTGCTGGCGAGCTTGCCAAGGCTGGTGTCCTGTAAAACATGCGCCAGTTGGTCAACAAAATAGTCGGCATCTTGTCGGTTAAAGGGTGAAGGAGGACGAATTTTCAGCACGTTGTCGTGTGGTCCGTCGGTGCCAATCAGGACGCCGAGTTCTCGCAAACGGTTTTTCACGCAGGAGGCTTGAACTGTTGCCGGAGTCAGAGTGTTCTTATCGGTAACCAGCTCAACTCCCATAAATAGTCCCAGTCCGCGGATGTCACCAATAAGAGGGTGATCTCCGATCGTGTCGTTGAGTCTGATTTTCAAATAGTCGCCCACGTCTTTGATATGGCCCTGAACGTTTTCCTTTTCAACCACCTCCAGCACCGCAAGACCCGCGGCGCAGGCAACCGTGTTGCCGCCAAAGGTGCTGAAAAATTCCATGCCGTTGTTAAACTTTTCGGCAATGTCGGTCGTGGTAATCACCGCGGCCAAAGGGAATCCATTGCCGATCGGCTTACCCAGCACAACAATATCGGGGTCGACTTGTTGTTGTTCGAAACCCCAGAAATAGTCGCCGGTGCGCCCAAATCCGGTTTGCACCTCGTCAGCTATGCATACGCCACCTGCGTCTCTGACCTGTGCGTACACGCGTTTCAGGTAGCCTTCTGGATACACCAATTGCCCACCCACGCTCGGCAGCGATTCGCAAATAAATCCGCACAGCGATCTTTGTTTTTCGTTTAGTTCGCCGATTACCTGTTTGACGTCCTGTGCGTACAATTCGCCAGCGTCCTTGTTACCGTAACGAAATTTACCTCGATATAAGTCGACGGCCGGAACCTGATGAACCCAGTCAGGGCAGCCTTTGCCGCCGCGACTTTCCGCTTTGTAAGGACTGATGTCGATAAGCGATGTTGTATGACCGTGATAGGCGTCTTGCATTACGATCATGTCGCGAGCGTCGGTGTAGTTGCGAGCGAGCCTGAGCGCCAATTCATTTGCTTCGCTCGCCGAGTTCACCAGGAACGCTACGCTTAAACGTTCGTCAAACTTGGCGGTCAAGGCTTCGGCATAGTCGATTATGTTCTTGTGCAGATAGCGCGTGTTGGTACTCAACGTTGTGAGCTGTCGGGCGACCGCGGCTGTGACATGAGGGTGGCAATGACCCACATGAGGTACGTTGTTGTACGCGTCCAGATAACAGCGTCCATATTGGTCGTACAGGAACTGCTTCCAACCGCGCACGGTTTGTACCGGCGTTGAGTAAGATACCGAAAGGCTATCGCCGAGTGCCTCTTTGCGACGTGTATGAAGTGCATCATCTTTATCTATGCTGTGTTCAACAGACGGCGTGCAATTAAGCAGTATGGCCGGATTTGGAAAAATGTGTTTCCAGACGGGCCAGCTAAAGCGGTGGCACACTCCGTTCACGTCCGTGCCCCAATTAAAGTCTTCAAGCACCCATTGAAAGTGCAGATGAGGAGGCCAGTCGCCGTTCTCGGGTGGGGCTCCGATTCGCGCAATCCGTTGCCCGCGCGTAACTTTGTCACCAAGTGTAAGTCGTTCAAGGCACTCGCTATCGAGGTGACCGTAAAGAGTGTAGAAGTCGTCTCCATTGTGGTCGTGACGAAGCACGACAGTCGGGCCGTAGTCTTGTCGAGTAGTGCGATTTTCAAGGGCGTGGACTATTCCGTCGCAAGGGGTGTACACAGGTGCCCCGGCTTGTGCAAAAACGTCGACTCCTGCGTGAATCGTACGCGCGTCTCCGGCTGGGTGGGAAGAAGACTTGAATTCAGCCGACTGATACACCAAACGCGGCTCTCCGTATCGGCCAAGAGTCGCCTCAGCACTTTCTCCACGATCGGCAACCGGATCCGGCATGTCGCCGCTAAATGGATCTGTGGGGTGGCCTGACTCAGGGCTCAGGTCGAGCACGGCTGCGTTGCGTAAATCGAAGTCGACCACGGGAGCCGGTGGCGTCTGTGTAAAACGGGCGGTCAGCCTCTCCAGCTTATCGGTCAGGTAGGTATCGCCGCAGGCGTCGTGAACCCAAAACTGTGCGAACTCGGGTTTGAATTGGCTGAGCTGTTCAATTAACTTCAGAGCCGGCTGTTGTGAAATGGTGACATAGCTGTCTTCGGTTGTTCTCGACTTCAGCATGCTGTGCGTCAGACTCTGGACGATTCGAAAACGCACCAGTGGCATTAAAAGGGTCTGCTCCTTTCGGGTTAATGGTATGACCGAGTGATAGCCCGCAACCAAATCGTTTAACACGATCCACGGGTTCTCCTGATTCATCATGAAGTACGTCGCGGCGATAGCGACATCGCAAATTCGAGGGGACGCGTGGGCGTCTCCAAAGTCAATGATGCCGGTAATGGATTGGGACTGATTGAAATCGCCGGGAGCGGGTGGGCTAAAGATGACGTTGTGATCATTAATATCACCGTGAATGGCTTGCTGTTCGAGTGACTCCAGTGCGGTGTTTCCAAGCCCATCCGAGGAAGGATCGAGGTACGTGTCTATGGCCATCTCGAGCCAGTCAGACTCGGCCGGATAAGCCTGTAACAGCTCGGACCGATGTTCGGTAATCCAGTTGGCACCCGCAAGCTTCCAGGAAAAATCTCTGTGAAGACCAGGATGGTCTACGCTTTTAAGGGCTTGATGCAAATGAGCAATTGCGCTGCCCAAGTTGCTAATCGTTGCGGTCGTATACGGCTGTTGGTCAGCGGCGAGAACGCCATGCAAATACGTGACAACCCACACAATGCATTTTCGTCCATCTGGGTCTATGCAGGTGCTGTTTGAACGACCGTCAGAGGTTCGAACAATTCGTGCGATGCCGGGTGGGTTTTTTTGGCTTTTAAAATACGCACCGACAGAATCCAAAAGGGTAGCCTGCATGTCTACAGTCTCTGGGTCTGTCTCTGCGTGCATCACCTTTACGACATAGCGCGCTCCGTCGGGAGTGTTACTTTGCAGCGAGAAGCTCTGATCCTGATAGCTGTACAGCTCTTTGAGTTCTCCGCTGAGGTTAAAGTCATTTGCCAGGCACTGCGTAACTGATTTCAAGGTCATGGTTGTTCTCAAATGAGTGGCTCATGCCAACGGAAAGTCTCTCTACGACTTACCTCTGCAATAAGCTTACTCACGATAGTAGCGTGTGTTTGTGACTGTATTGTGGGACATCCGAGACATCGTTACCACTGTTTTCCAGTTAGATTTTACGCCTCTCTCTTTCGTTTTTTTGTATGCACCAACGAAGAGCTGGATGCCGATGCGCACGCACTCAAACGGGACTGCGTGGTGCTGCAAAGACTGACGTCAGGATAGGGCGATTTCAGAGTTGTGGGGCGGAAACACGAAATCAATTGAGAAAGCTAATAATGGTGAGTAGTCTTTGATCTCAGTTTTGCGTATACCACTCAGGATGCCAGCATGCCTTATGTCTCCTTTCAGACTCGCGAATTACAGCCCAGACAGTTGGTGGGCAAGTATGTCGGCGACGATATCGCACCATTAGTGACCGACACCGCTGGGCGAAGCCTCAAGGCACTTTTGAATCGCGGCGGTAACCTGAGCCGGTTTGACGCCGTTACAGATGAGCGTTTCTCACCTGATGGAATTGATTTTCTGCCGCCGATCATAGCGCCCGGAAAAATATTCTGTATCGGTTTGAATTATCACGCGCACCGCATTGAAACCGGTAACATAGAGCGCGATTATCCTACTGTTTTTTCGCGCTTTGCCACGTGTCTGGTCGGTCATGATCAGTCAGTGTGGCGACCTCGGGTGTCTGAGAAAATGGATTTCGAAGGCGAGCTTGCTGTGGTGATTGGGCGCGACGCTCATCATGTCAAGGAGGCTGACGCTATGGATTTCGTCGCGGGCTACAGCTGTTTTAACGACATTTCTATTCGAGATTGGCAGCGCCACACCAGTCAGTTTACGCCCGGAAAGAACTTTATGAGAACAGGTGCATTTGGGCCTGCTCTGGTCACCAAGGAGGAGCTGCCTGATCCGTTTGCGCTGACGTTAAGTACGAGGCTTAATGGAAAGCAAATGCAGCACACTACAACCGATTTGATGATTTTCCCGATTCACGAGCTTATTGCTTATATCTCGACTTTCACAAGGCTTGAGGCTGGCGACGTCATTGTGACAGGAACCCCAGGCGGCGTGGGTGTAAAACGGCAGCCTCAAGTGTTTATGCAGCCAGGTGATACGGTCGAAATTGATATTTCAGGAGTTGGTGTGTTGAAGAACGTGGTAGTTGATGAGCCGGGATAACTGTATTGAGCAGACTCTGCTTGCCATTTCCAAGTCGGAAATGTCCTCAGAGAATCATTCAGAGTTAGCGCCACCAACTTGCAACAGGTAATACGTCATGTCGACCCAGACTCAAAACAAGCGAAGCTACTCACTGACTGCCTGGAAGTCACTCGGGATACTACGGGCCGTGGAGGATCGTTCGCTATTTGTTATTGATAGTGCTTATCACAATCCCGCTGCCCTGGATCGTCCCGTTATTCTGATGCTGCACGGATTTCCAACGTCTTCGTGGGACTGGCAGCACCAATGGGATACGCTGGCCGCCGATTTTCGTGTGATCGCCTTCGATATGTTGGGCTTTGGCTTTTCAGAAAAACCCTATCGACATCGATACACTATTCACGAGCAAGCTGACCTGGCCGAGGCCTTGATAAGTGACTTAGGCGTTGGGCCGTTTTCCGTTTTGGCCCATGACTATGGCGATACAGTTGCACAGGAGTTATTGGCCAGAGATAACGATAGAGTGGAAACCGGGGAACAAACCGGCAGCATCAGAGCTGTGTGCCTGCTAAACGGTGGCTTGTTTCCTGAAACCCATCGGGCCAGGCGTGCCCAAAAATTGTTGGTAGGTCCAGCCGGCGGATTGTTTGTGAAGCTGTTTGGCGAAAAAGCGCTGGCTCGTAATCTGACTAATGTGTTTGGGAAGAATACGCCGCCTAGTCAGGAGGAACTGAATAACTTCTGGTATCTAACGCTTTACAATAACGGGCGTCGTAATCTTCATCGCCTGATGTGGTACATGAAAGATCGCATCGAGCATCGTTCGCGGTGGCTAAGTGCGCTGGTTGATACGTCGGCTCCCCTGGCGCTTATTAACGGTTCCAGTGATCCAGTTTCAGGATCGCATATGGTTCAGCGTTACAAACAGCTGGTGGGAAAAGGCGAGATCATTGAGTTGCCCGACATTGGACACTACCCGCAGCTCGAAGCACCAGATGACGTCACACAACACTCAGCACAGTTTTTGCGGAAGCATATATGACGGATACTCAGTACGACACGCTAATAAAAAACGCGCTTGTCTTCGACGGCAGCGGTGAGTTACCTGTTCGTCAGGACGTGGCCGTACTCAACGGCGTAATTGCCGCGCGTGCACACAAAATAGAGGCTAGCGCCGACAAGGTGATTGAAGCAGAGGGCCTGTGGCTTACGCCTGGGCTGCTGGATATTCACACCCACTTTGATCTGGAAGTTGAACTTGCACCTGGTTTGCCGGAGGCGGTTAGGCATGGAACCACTACGGTAGTTGTGAGTAACTGCAGTTTGGGGCTGGCATACGGTTCACAACGCCACAGCGGTTCCGATGTTGACCCTATCGTGGATTGTTTTGCCCGGGTTGAAAACATTCCGAAACCCGTACTCAAACAGGTGGCCGATCGGGCTACGTGGCGCACCTCGCAGGAATACCTCGATCATCTCAACAGTTTGTCTCTTGGCGTAAATATTGTGCCGATGATTCCGCATTCTATGCTGCGAATTGAAGTAATGGGATTTAAAGACAGCGTTTCCCGTGATCCAACTAATGCGGAACTCGATGCCATGAAAGAACTGCTGGCAAAAGGCATGCAAGAGGGTTACGTGGGCTTTTCTACGGACGCATTGCCGTACCATTATTTGGCCAACGATCCCAATCGTCGTCACAAAATTCCAACGCAATACGGTTCTTACAAAGAACTTAAGCTTCTCACTGAAGTGCTGCGCGAAAACAACCGTGTGTGGCAGGCGACGCCGCCGAAAGACAGCAAGTTAATGGTGCTGCGAAATTTTCTATTGAGCAGTGGACGCCTGCACGGCAAGCCGCTCAAACTAACTGCGGTTGCCGCGCTGGACGTCGTGGCTAATCGAGGTTTGCTTAAGACGATCAAATTGCTGTCGACCATTCTAAATTCGCGACTCTTGAACGGCCGCTTTGCCGTTCAAGCCTTGGCTGCGCCGTTTAAGATTTGGGGAGAGGGGCCTATAACGCCGATTTTTGAAGAGGTAGATGAGCTGCGCTTGCTAAATGAACCTGACCTGGAAGATAGAGAGGGCAGGCAAGCGGTGCTCAATGATCCTGACTTCGCGCGTTCTTTTATTCACATGTGGACGAAAGGCAAGAAGGGTTTTGGTCTTGCTCGTTTCAAACGGCTTATTTCGAGAGAAGACTACGCATTCCGACGCAGCCTGTCCGATATGTATATTCAGAAGTGCCCCGTTGACGATTGGTCTGGCCTCGATCTGGAAACGATTTTCACCAGAGCCAAGGCCTATCGTAGCGATGGGTATACACCGTCAAGTGAACAGGAAAAGCAGTGCTTCGACGCGCTACCAGACTCGCAGTGCGAGGGCCGCTTCTTACTAGAGCTACTGAAGCAGTTTGACACCGATTTGTACTGGCACTCGGTAGTCGCTAACGACAATCCGGACGTGACTCTGGACACGCTTCTTGATCCAAAAATGCTCCCTGGGTTTAACGACTCTGGTGCGCACTTAACCAATATGGCTTTTTACGATGCTAACTTGAGAGGTTTGCAATCGGCCATGGGTCGAGGGTTGGAAACTGTGGCGTATCTGGTACGGCGTCTGACACGAGACCCGGCCGAATTTTTTAATATTGAAGCCGGCACTGTTGATGTTGGAGCCCGCGCCGATATCACGTTAATTGATCCGGATAAGCTTCAAAATTACGACAGCGAGGCGACCACAAAGTCGATCTTTCGTCAGGACTTTTCAAATCCGCAGTTGGTTAATCGCAGTGATGGCGTTGTCACGTGCGTACTGGTTGCCGGTCACGTGGCCTGGGAAGCGGGCGAGTTCAGTTCGGCTCATGGCCTTGAGCGTTGGGGAAAGGCGTTGACGGCGATGTCATCAGCGACGTGAGACCAGGCTCAAAGTTGCTGACAAGTTTGTGTAAACACCAAGGCAAAAAAAAGCCAGGGCTGGGCGACTGCCCGGCTCCTGGCTCCAGGGGCGAGAAATGCGCTTATTCGGGAGGCGCAATCTCGATCTCTAACCCGTCAATTTCTTCGTTCAGTTGAATCTGACAGGACAAACGTGAGCGATGCTCGTCGTACGCATCAACGGACTCAAGCAACATGGATTCGTCGTCGCCGCGATCTGGAAGCCGGGGCATCCAATCTTCGGTAACGTATATGTGGCAGGTGGCGCAAGCGCAGCAGCCGCCGCAAATGGCCTCTATGTCGTCATAGTCGGCCTCGACCAGGGCTTCCATCAAGCTGCCGTCGTTAACGGCGTCGACAGTTTTCGTCTCGCCTTGCAGGTCTTTTACAATAATCTTTGCCATGTGTAGCGTGTCCTCATTTAAACATAATGCTGGTAGTAACCGGGCGTCTGTGGACGCCGGATCTACCGTAAACTGGCTGCGTACGCCGCCATAGGGGGCATTATACGTAAATTCTTCCCAAAATCATGTTGTTGTAGGATTTGGGCGGTCGCCGGGCAGGCTCCGAAGTGGTCAGATCATCTTAGCGAGGGTCACGCGACGAGTTTGAACTCTTTTTTCGCTATTGAGCGGTGATTAAAGCGGTACTAACCGTGCTGTGATTGTCTGTCCAGTTGGTCCAGGAAATCATTGCGCGACGGTTATCAAGCGCGGCCATTCGGGGGAAACCGCTGCGGCGATCATCGCCGATTGTCGCTACGTCAGCATTCGCCACGGTTTCGAGGTCCTGGTTGAAAAGTCGCGTCTTGACGGTTGCGGCACCGTCTTCTTGTTCAAGCCAGCTAACTAACACTCTGGATGAACTGAGGGCCACTACGTCTACGCGGCCAAGCGGGGAACTCTTGCTAACCACTATTGGTAAACTGAAGCTCGCGCCGTTGTCTATAGAGACGGCTAGCTGAACGCGCGGTGTTGGCACAGCCGTAAACCAGGCAACGGCTACCAGAGCACCGCTCGCATCCGCCTGCGGTCCGTTAACGGGGCAACCTTCAATCTTCCAGCCATCTTGGTGTAAGAGTTTTGATAACGACCAGTTACGCGATTTTTGGTTAAAGCGCACATATGAGATGTCGCGAATTTCGTCGTCCGAACGGTCCCGGTAAAACACCACGGCACCATCGTTCGTGTTGGCCGCTGCCGTCTGACAGCAGTCGCAGACCCGCTCATCGAGTAATGTACTCATCGAAAGCGGGGTGTGATTGTCGCTAGTCAGCACACGCGTTCGCAAAGTCATTGCGCCGGTGCTGTTTTTAGCGTGGTCGGCATGACCGTTGTCGCTCGACTCGGTGTTTCGACCGTCCAGCCATACCAGAGCGGTCTGGCCGCCTAGACTGTAAAAGCTGGCAAATCCGTGTTCGGTTTGAGTGCCGTCGAAGTGCGGACTTTCTGCCTCTGACCAGTTTACACCGTCGATACTTTGGCTCGTCATGACATCGTAAGCATACGTGCTGTCGCCTGATCGGCGCAGCCAGTGTGCTGCGAGTGCTCCGTTTGGTGAACTGTAGACAGATGGAAAGTCGGCCCAATTGACAAACCAGTCGGGGCCGGTAGCAACGGTAGAAAATGAACTCCAACCGGTTTCGTCCGAATAACGCGAGGTATGCAACGAGTACGTTACGGTAGCGGAGTCTTTATCCGAGAGGGTGTTCTTGTGTACCCAGCTCATTACGATTGTATTGTCATTGGCGTCAGCCAGATTCGGTAGCTGCGAACTGAGTTGCGCCGGATTATCCAGCGGCGTTACGACGAGCATTTCTGAGGGGCTGCACCCTGTAGTAAGCAGAGCGGTGAGTGTCGGTAAACAGCTCGCAGCGCAGGTGAAAAAACGTTTTCTTACCGTCATGAGGCGACGCTTTGCGGTGCTGCCAGGTATCGTTTGTAGAGCCACCAGTTGCATAGAGCACTTAACGCATTTCCGATAACAACCCCTGCAAAAATGCCGGGCAATCCGAACAGCTGGTTGCCTGCGTAGGCGAGAGGAATGACCAAAACTAGCAGGCGCACGATAGTACCGCCGAGTGTCAGTCCGGAATTTCCAGAGGCGTTGAAAGCCGTGTTGTAAACGATGAAGAGGGCATAGAATGCTCCACCAATCGGCATGATCCAAAGGTATAGCTGAACTTTCTCCACCACGGCCGGGTCGTCACTAAATACTCGCCCAATAAAACCGCTCACCAGAATCAGAAACAGGTACGTAGCTAATTGGAAGAAGAAGCCAAACTTTAGCGACATCGATAGGGCTTGTTTCGCTTTGTGCGAATTGTTAGCGCCAAAATTCTGCGCCATATAGGGCGACAACGCCGAGGTGAGGGCGAATGACACCACCATGGCAAACGATTCTATTCGGCTACCCGTGCCGAAGGCGGCTACAGCTTCTTCGCCGTGTGCGGCAACAAATTTTGTGAGTACCGCAACGCCCAGCGGCACGGCCATATTGGCGAGTGAAATAGGAGCGCCGAGGCGAAAAAGATTCCACGCGTCCTCGATAAACAGCTTGAGATTGGGAATGGCGGCGACCAGCAGCTTTTCGCGTACACCCAGTAACCAGATTGAACCTGCGAACGACACCACCCACGCAATAACGGTAGCAACGGCCGCCCCACGCATACCCATTTCCGGAAACGGTCCGATACCAAAAATAAGTAATGGATCGAGAATGATATTGATCACACCGCTGCCGATCATCAGCAGACTAGGCCAGACGGTGTCGCCGGTTGCGCGAATGGCTGAATTGCCAATGTACGGGACAACCAGAAAAGCACAGAACAGATACCACAGGTCGATGTACTCGTGAATTAACACAATGGTATCGGGAGCAGCACCGAGGGCTGTAAAAAGCCCGTCCACTGTTTTAAGCCCGGTGATAGCGATAATGAAGACCACCACAATGCCGAGTAGCATGGCGTTGGTTGTAATGCGCGCTGCGGTGTTTTTGCGTCCGCCGCCGATAGCTTTTCCAACGATAATCGACAGTGCAATCGTAATGCCAATGGTCAGGCTTATGACGGTAAAGGTTACCGGAAAGGTAAAGGAAATAGCGGCCAGTTCGTGGGTGCCAAGAAGACTAATAAAGTACAGGTCCACGGTCTGGAACAGGAACATGGCGGCAATGCCGTAGATCATCGGGATCGTCATGCGACGAAGCACCGGAGCTATTGGACCGTTTAAAATGTCGTCTGGAGTAACTCGCACGCAGGTGTCCTTTGAGAGGCTCGGCGCATTTTACGTCGGGTATAAAAATATTGCTGATTTATTCGACGCCATCGCCGGATGGGCGACACGTGCGAGACTATACCCTAGGTGTATTGTACGATTTGGCCGTCGCGACGCTAAGAGTGTTGGGCCCGATAAAGCGGGTAACAGCGGTAGTGGCAGCGGGGGAACGCATGAGTCATAAGAGGCCTCGCCGTTCTAAAGCATGATCGATTCGTGTTGATCGAGGCTGGGCCATGGAGTTTGATGTCAAACCAGCTTAAAGTGTCGCCAACCTGGCGGTACTCCTGTTTGGCATGAAATTGTTTGACGTTATTGACTGGTCGTACCCGCCTTTTATTCGTTTCAACATTGTGGAGACATCAAAATGGCACAACTCATTGACGGCAAGGCACGAGCGCAAGCGCTTAGAGAAACGGTTGCTGCCGAAACGGCTGAACTATTGGCAGCCGGTACCACGCCTGGGCTTGCTGTTGTCATTGTGGGTGCGGACCCGGCGAGTCAGGTTTACGTGAGGAGCAAGGGTAAAATGGCCAAGGAAGTCGGCTTTAATTCGTTTACCCACGAGCTTCCCGAATCGACTTCGCAGTCGGACCTGATTGAACTGGTGGAACAGCTTAATGACGATCGCTCTGTCCACGGCATATTGGTACAGCTTCCTTTGCCAAAGCACATTGACGAGCAACGCATTATCAATGCTATTTCGCCTGAGAAAGATGTCGACGGCTTTCATATACTGAACGTTGGCAAGTTGGTCATCGGCGAAGAGGGCTTCGTGCCGTGTACACCGCTGGGATGCTGGTTGATAATAAAAGAGCAGTGCCCTGATTTATCGGGAATGAACGCGGTTGTCGTTGGACGCTCTAATATAGTTGGTAAACCTATGGCCTCTTTGCTGCTTGGCGAGAGCTGCACCGTTACCATCGCCCATTCGCGCACTCGAGACTTGCCAGCTCTGTGTCGAACAGCTGACATTTTAGTTGCCGCTGTTGGGAGACCCGAGATGATCAAGGCTGAATGGATCAAGCCCGGAGCCATCGTAATTGATGTTGGTATAAATCGGGTTGATGCGGAAGACGGCGGGCGCGGCAGGTTGGTCGGAGACGTCGACTTTTCGGGTGCCGAATCGGTTGCTGGCGCCATTACTCCGGTGCCCGGCGGAGTGGGTCCTATGACTATCGCCTGTTTATTGCGCAACACGCTGCAGGCGGCGCGTCGACTGAGCTAGTCACCTCTCCCTCAGTATTATGTAATACCCTGAAAATAATGTAATTTATGCTGCGCAGTACCGGGCTTAATTTGCGGTCACAGGACCTCAACCTATACTCTGTTCTGCTGCTATAGAAGTGTCCCGTTAAGAGGGCGCCTTATTACATATCTAGGGGAACAATATGATGAACAGGATATCGGCCATTGGCCGTGTCGCACTGGTTCCGGTCATGGCGATGTTGGCTGTGCCCGTGTGGTCTTGCCCGGTTGCGTCGTCTCAGGGTGACATCGACATTTCAAGTTTAACGCGGGCGAATTTCTCGCCGACCGGTTCTGTACGCGCTGACGACCTAACGGAACCCATGACACGTGCTATGGCGCCCACCAACTGCACCGGCGGCTTTGCAGGTCCTTATCCGTGTAACAACATTGACCTGTTGTCTTATCTGCCGTTGTCGGAGATTGGCGGCGGTAACAGAGGTAACGATATCTGGGGTTGGACCGACGCCTCGTCCGGAAAAGAGTACGCGATTATGGGACGTTCCAACGGAACCTCTTTCGTCGATATCTCTGATCCTTCAAGCCCTGTTTATTTGGGTAACCTCCCTACACACACCTCGAGCTCAACCTGGCGCGATATTAAAGTGTCGAAAAACCATGCTTACATTGTGAGTGAAGCGGGTGGGCACGGCATGCAGGTCTTTGACCTTCGTCAGCTTCGCGGTTTGACGACGCCTCAAACGTTTACCAACACCGCTCACTACGCCGAGTTTGGTAACGCGCACAATATTGTCATGAACGAAGAGACCGGCTTTGCGTACGCCGTCGGTACGGGCACGTGCTCTGGTGGTCTCCATATGATCGATGTATCGTCTCCAGCGAACCCGACGTTCTCAGGCTGTTACGCCGATGACGGTTACACTCACGACGCGCAGTGCGTCGTCTTCAAAGGTTCGTCTCACCGCTGGCACCACGGATCCGAAATTTGCTTTAACTCAAACGAAGATACGTTGACCATTGTCGACGTTTCCGACAAGGCCAACCCTGTGCAACTGGCACGACTGCCATATTCCAACTCCTCGTATACACATCAGGGTTGGTTAACGGATGACCACAACTATTTCTTACTCGACGACGAGCTTGACGAGCGCAATCAGGGGCACAATACAAAAACCCGTGTTTTTGATGTCAGTGATCCATCAGCGCCGTTTCTTGTTGGCGAACACCTGAGTACATCTCCTGCGGTTGATCACAACTTGTACGTAAAAGGTGACTTTACGTATCAGGCAAACTATCGCGCCGGTCTTCGCATTCTTAAAACCGAAGACGCAGCCAACGCGGTACTGACTGAACAAGCTTATTTTGACATCTATCCAAACGACGATAACGCCAACTTTAACGGTGCGTGGAGTGTGTACCCTTATTTCAGTAGCGGCACTGTTATCGTCAGCGGCATTGGTTCAGGGCTATTCGTTTTAAAGCCTACTTCGCTTTTGCCTTCGTTCTTGCTGGAAGCTAATCCGGAAAGGCTCGAAGTGTGCGGTGTGAACAGTGCGACGGCCCAGATTGAGCTTGTTGCCAGCGACGGCTTTGCCGAAGCAGTCACTCTAAGTGTGACCGGTGCGCCTAATAATCTTGACGTGGTTCTGGCTTCCGATGTTCTCGTGCCACCTTCGAGCGTAGCGATTGACGTGTCTGTTAATCAAGCCGCTTCAGGACAGTATCGTCTTACAATTGATGGAGCAGCCGGTAAGCAGCGCGCCGCCGTTGACCTTGATGTTGACGTGTCCGAGGGTGTTCCGGTTAACGCCGCGATTGAAATGCCTGCCAATGCAGCTACTAACGTATCGGCTAATCAACCTTTGTACTGGCAGCCAGTCGATGGGGCATTTCGTTACGACCTGCAAGTTGCGACAGACTCTTCGTTCAATAATATTGTAGTGGACGTTACCGACTTGTCACAGCCAACGTACGCTGACGGCTCGTTTCCAACGGGAACGACACTGTACTGGCGTGTAACGGCGCACAATGCCTGCGGCAGTTCTGTTTCGGACGTTGCCAGTTTTACCACGGCCTCGCCTCAGTGCAGTTTGTACACCAGTTCAGACGTGCCCAAGGTCATCAGTAGTTCGTCGACCAGTGAGATAACCTCTGTGTTGCAAACCGATTCAACCGGAGAAGTTGTTGATGTGAATGTCATCGCCTTGCGCGGCGCTCACACGAACATTGGAGATCTGGAGTTCGAGTTGCAGGGTCCTCAACTGCACGCCCATCGAGGGCCGGGTAACAATCGCCATGCGCAAAACGCACTGGTTCGAATTATCGACCGTGATACGTGCGGCGTAGGTAGTACGACTAACTTTTTCGTCAGTCTCGACGATGACGCACCCAGCGAGCTACCTTGCCCATACAATGACCAGAATACTTATAAACCCAGTAACAACATGTCGGCGTTTTCCAGCAATCCGGGCTCTGGTACGTGGACTTTGAGCGTCAGCGACAACTATCCACTGGACGGTGGAAGTCTGGACGGTTGGGGGTTGGAAGTGTGTACGACACCTGCACCACAGTTGCTGGATTCCGACGGTGATGGTGTGCCAAACGATCTCGATAACTGCGTGTTTGTGGCTAACCCAGACCAACGTGATACGCATGGCGACGGTATCGGAAACATTTGCGATCCCGATCTGACAAACGATGGAATTGTGAACTTCCTCGACCTCGCCGAGTTCAGCGATGCGTTTCTCTCTACTGGTCCGGGAATCGATGCCGACTTTAATGGAGATGACGTGGTTAACTTTATTGATTCCGTCATTCTTCAGCAGTACTTCTTTGGTCCTCCAGGCCCAAGCGGTGTCGCTAGCCCGCTGTAGTCGGCCTACGTAGTTTGCTTCGCGGCCGGGCTTTGTCCCGGCCGCGTTGCGTTTGCAGAGGGTGGACTTGGTTAGCTGTCGGAAAACGATGTTGAATATTGGATTAACGCAATTCTTTCCGTTCACATCAGGCGGTCCGAGAAGCGTGTGCAGGCCACTCATTGCGGCCTTGAAAGATACGGGAATGTCGTTTTTCAGATACTATTTATCGCTTTATTAACAGTGGCTTAAGCTAAAGGCATGTCGCATATAGTATAGTTTTTGTCGCGCGGGGCTTGGCGTGGTGCTGCAAAGCTCTGCACACTCGGAATTTGTGGTGTCCCGGCCTCTTTGCCCGGGAATTGCAGGTTAGCCGGCAGAGACTAAACAGGAAGTGATATGACAGCACGCAGAAAACGCGGTGGTGGAAGGCGGGCCAAACGTGCCGCTCGCCAGGAAGATCAGCTGCAGATTAGTTCTTACGTCGACCGAAACATTCCGTATTTTGATTTGCTGTCTGACGAAGCCTTGGAAACCATAGAGCACAATGCCGATACCGTTCTGGAAGAAATTGGCATAAATTTTCTGGACACACCCGACGCACTCGATTTGTGGCGCAACGCTGGAGCCGACGTTGACGGTGAGCGTGTACGTTTTCCGCGTGGGCTGTGTCGCAAGCTTATTCAGGATACTGCGCCGGCCGAGTTTACCCAGCACGCTCGTAATCCTTCTCGTTCAACCATTATCGGCGGTAAGCGCACGGTGCTGGTTCCAGCCTATGGTTCACCGTTTGTAAGAGACCTGGATAACGGTCGGCGGTACGCCACGCTCGAAGACTTTCAAAACTTTGTGAAGCTGGCCTATCTTGCTCCCGGCCTGCACCATTCGGGCGGAACGGTATGTGAACCGGTTGAGCTGCCCGTCAATAAACGCCATTTCGATATGGTGTATAGCCATCTGAAATACAGCGATAAACCGTTCATGGGTTCTGTAACCCATGAAAGCCGCGCGCAAGACTCAGTGGACATGTGCAAACTGGTTTTCGGCGAAGAGTTTGCCTCAAACAATACGGTGATGACGAGTCTGATTAATGTGAACTCGCCCATGTCCTACGACAGTCTGATGCTAGGTTCTGCGAGAGTGTACGCCGAGAATATGCAGGCGACGGTTATATCCCCGTTCATTGTCGCCGGTGCGATGTCGCCGGTCACCATCGCGGGTACGTTGACACAGATTTTAGCCGAAGCACTCGCCGGCATGGCCTACACTCAGCTCGTGCGGCCGGGTGCGCCCGTCGTTTTTGGTACGTTTTCCAGTGCCATGTCAATGCAATCGGGAGCGCCAACGTTCGGTACGGCCGAGCCGAGTCTGGTCCTGTACGCCGCGGCACAATTGGCGCGACGTCTTGGCGTGCCATTTCGAAGCGGCGGTGGACTATGCGGATCGAAGTTACCGGATGCTCAAGCCGCTTATGAGGCCGCTAACACGTTGCAGACCGCAGCGATGGCCGGGGTCAATTTTATGTTGCATACCGCGGGCTGGCTTGAGGGTGGTTTAGTGATGAGCTACGAGAAGTTTGTCATGGACGCCGACCAGGCCAACATGATGTCAATTTTACTCAAGGGCGTAGACATGAGTGAGAACGGTCTGGCTATGGATGCCATCCGGGAGGTTGGACCTGGACAGCACTTTTTGGGCGCCGCGCATACTCAGGCGAATTTTGAAACGGCTTTCTATCGCTCGACTATTGCGGATAACAACAGTTTTGAACAGTGGACCGAAGACGGCGAAAAAGACGCGCCGCAACGAGCGAATATGCTGTTTAAAAAGATGCTGAACGAGTATGAAGCACCCGCGATCGACCTTTCGATAGACGAAGCTTTGCAGGACTTTATGCGGCGTCGAAAAGCAGAATTTCCGGATATGAATTATTAACAGCGGCGTGTCCGAAAAAGACACGTTGTGAATTGACCCAGTTTGGTCAAGCGGCACTGGTCGATAACCATTTTGGTTGACAACCTTTTTGAAACGGCCGGCGATATTGAGGATAGACAATGAACGAACAAGCAGATCCACAAGACGGTGAAGAAGAGCTCGACCTCTCTTCTTTATCGACGGACGAACTGGTTGAGCAAATGCATGACGATTTGTACGACGGTTTAAGAGAGGAAATAATTCAGGGTACCAATATTCTTCTTGAGCGCGGTTGGTCTGCTGAAAAAACCTTAAACGAAGCTCTGGTCGCCGGTATGAAAATTGTTGGCATCGACTTTCGGGACGGTATTCTGTTTGTCCCTGAGGTGCTGCTCGCCGCTAATGCCATGAAAGGTGGCATGTCGATCTTACGGCCTCTGCTTGCCGAAACAGGAGCCAAGCCTATAGGCAAAATGGTCATTGGGACAGTCAAAGGAGACATCCACGATATTGGCAAAAATCTGGTCGCCATGATGCTTGAAGGCGCCGGATTTGAAGTCATCGATATTGGTATTAACAATGCGGTCGAAGATTATTTTGCTGCGCTCGAAGAACACCAGCCCGACATTCTAGGTATGTCAGCACTGCTCACCACCACCATGCCGTACATGAAAGTTGTCATTGACGAGATGGTTGCTCGCGGCATGCGCGATGACTTCATTGTGTTGGTGGGCGGGGCGCCACTTAACCAGGAATTCGGTGACGCCGTTGGCGCCGACGGCTACTGTCGCGACGCGGCTGAAGCCGCCAATATGGCAACACGCATGGTGGAAGAGCGACGTGCGGCCGCAGGCTGATTCAGTATTGGTGATCGCTTGCGGTGCCATCGCCCGCGAGATTCATCAACTGAAACGACTCAATGAGTGGTCGCACATGGATCTGCAGGCCATCGACGCCAGACTGCATTTTACGCCGGACAGAATCCCTCAGGCGGTGCGTGACAAACTGGCGGCGGCTGGGGGCATCTATCGCAAGATTTACGTGGCCTTTGCTGATTGCGGCACATACGGCGCGTTAGACCGCGTGTTGGAGGAGTTCGACGTGGAGCGCTTACCCGGTCTTCACTGTTACGCCACCTTTGCAGGGCAGGCTCGATTTGAACAGTTTCACGAGGAAGAACCGGGTACTTTTTACCTGACGGACTTTTTGGTGCGGCACTTTGAACGATTAGTTGTGAGCGCTCTAAAAATTGACACGCATCCCGAGTTGAAACAAGCGTTTTTCGGTAACTATTCACGGGTTATATTTCTGGCCCAAACTGCCAATCCTGCGCTTCGAGAAAGAGCGCGCGAAATTGCCCAGTTTCTCGAGCTGCACTTTTGCGAGGTGAATACCGGCTGCGGCGAACTCGTTCCCGAACTGGCGTCTTTTGTGGGAGAGCGACATGCCGTCGGCTAAACAGATCATTATTTACTGGCGCGACATTCCTTCTCAGGTCAATGTGAAACTGCGCCGTAACAGCGGCAAAGTTATGCTTGGCAATCGATTTCAAGTGGCGATCGACCGAGCGGCTATGCGAGCTGGCAAGGGTAGCAGTGACGCATACATTGCTGAATGGCGACGCGAAAGCGAAGTGTATACGGGCGACGAAGAATATCAGGTTGTGGCGCAACGCATTGCTGACGTACTTGAAGTCGAGTACCCGGACGAGAGGCTCACTGAACTTATCAAGAACCACGGTAATGCTCCGGGTAAACCTAAGGACGCGTGCGTAGACGGTTAACAGTCTGCGGTTATCCTTTGCGGGTTTGGGCTGGGTGGTCTACATGAACGATTTACCTGAACGATGTAACTTAACGAGGCAAGCGAGCGATTTAATTGAACAGCGTACTAACAACATGCAGGTCTGTTGAAGTGGGCCGACCTGATTCCCGCGATTCGCACCGGGCCTGAAGATTTTTGGAGAACGTGTCAATGACTACCACTCTTATTAGCTCGGCTAGCCGTGAAGTGAAAATTGGCTTTGACCAGCCCTTTGTTGTGATTGGCGAGCGCATTAATCCAACCGGTCGAAAAATTCTGGCCGAAGAAATGAAGAACGGCGACTACAGCCGGGTCGAGGCTGATGCGCTTGCGCAGGTAGCAGCGGGTGCGCATATGCTGGACGTTAATGCCGGTATTCCCCTGGCCGATGAACCGGCCATGTTGGCTGACTGCGTTAAGCTTGTGCAGTCCGTTACGGACGTACCTTTGTCAATCGATTCGTCCATTATTGCCGCGCTGGAAAGTGGTCTGTCCGTGTATCAGGGTAAGGCGCTGGTTAATTCGGTGACGGGTGAAGACGAGGTGCTCGAAACGGTGCTGCCACTTGTGGCGAAACACGGCGCCGCGGTAGTCGCCATATCCAACGACGAAACCGGCATATCGGAAGATCCGAACGTCCGCTACGAAGTCGCCAGAAAAATTGTCGAACGAGCAGCCGACCACGGCATTCACTACAGCGACGTGGTGGTTGATCCACTGGTCATGCCTATCGGCGCCATTAACTCCTCCGGTTTGCAAGTCATGCACTTGGTGCGCCGACTAAAAGAAGAGCTTAAAGTGAATACGACGTGCGGAGCTTCTAATGTGAGTTTTGGTTTGCCCAATCGCAACGGTATTAACAGCGCGTTTCTGACCATGGCCATTGCAGCCGGAATGACCTCTGCGATAACAAGTCCGTTACATGCAGCAGTTATGCAAGCCGTTTTGGGTGCAGATGTCATGATGGGCCATGATCCCAATTGCGCTAACTGGATACGCCAATATCGCGAGCCTTCTGCTGATGGTGCTGGGCGTCGCGGCAGGCGACGTCGACGTGCGAGCTAAACGTTCTTAAGAGGTGTGACGAACATGGCAAAAGTTGTGTTTACGCCTAGTGGCAAACGGGGCGATTTCGAAGTGGGTACCCGCGTTCTGGACGCGGCGCGCTCGCTAGGTGTGGACATTGATTCTGTTTGTGGAGGTCGAGCGCTCTGTGGGCGTTGTCAGGTGGAGTGTATGTCTGGCGAATTTTCCAAACACGGTATTCGTTCGCATACAGACCACTTATCGTCTCAATCTGAAACTGAAAAGCACTACGGCCCAAGAGGCCGAAACAGATTGGCCGATGACCGGCGGCTTAGCTGTCAGGCCCTCATTGAAGGCGACGTTGTTATTGATGTGCCGTCGACGAGTCAAGTGCATCGCCAGGTAGTACGCAAGTCGGCCGACAATCGAGACATCACGCTCGACCCGGCGGTCAGGGTTCACTACGTGCAGGTTGAAGAAGCCGATATGCACGAGCCCAAAGGCGACTTTCAGCGGCTGTGCGAAGCGCTAGAAAGCGAATGGGGATTGACGGGGCTCGAGTGTGACTTGAACGTATTGCAAAGCATTCAGTCGGCACTGCGCAATGGTGGATGGCGCGTGAGTGTCGCGGTTCACAGTGAAAACCGCATTATCGCTGTGTGGCCCGAGTTTAAATCGGCCGTTTACGGTGTCGCGATCGACGTTGGTTCGACGACCGTAGCGGCTCATCTGGTTAATTTGTCTACGGGCGAGATTCTTCACTCTGATGGACAGATGAATCCCCAGATTCGCTTTGGCGAAGATCTCATGAGCCGCGTGTCCTATGTCATGATGCATCCGGAAGGCGCTGTCGAAATGACCCAGGCCATTCGCCGAGGGCTTAACGCGCTGTTGTTCGAGTTAACGGACTTTCTGGACGCGGTGACGCCTAAAGACATTCTCGAACTCACTATCGTCGGTAATCCGATTATGCATCACCTGTTATTGGGTATTGATCCCGTAGAACTGGGTGGGGCTCCGTTTGCGCTGGCAACTGATGCCGCCATTGAGCTTTTGGCCAGTGAGCTGGACCTGGAGGTGAATCCTGGAACCCGTGTATACATGCTGCCGTGCATTGCCGGTCACGTGGGCGCAGATTCGGCGGCGGTGGTACTCAGCGAAGCCCCGCAAAAAGCAGATGAGTTAACGCTTCTTGTTGACCTCGGAACAAATGCTGAAATTGTTTTGGGCAACCGCGACCGATTGTTGGCGTGCTCAAGTCCGACAGGGCCCGCGTTCGAAGGCGCGCAAATAAGCTGCGGTCAGCGTGCCGCTCCGGGTGCAATTGAACGCGTTCGTATCGATGTTGACACGTTGGAACCGCGCTTTCAGGTGATCGGAAGCGAGCTCTGGTCTGATGACGACGGCTTCGCGGAAGACGTTAAGGCATCTGGCGTCACCGGAATTTGTGGCTCCGGCATAATAGAAGTTGTAGCCGAAATGTTTCTTGCTGGAGTGATAACCGTTGACGGAGTCATCAATGGTTCTTTGGCATCGCAGAACAAACGCATCATTGCCGACCAGAGAACCTGGTCATACGTGCTACACGATGGCGACATAAGAGTAACGGTTACGCAAAACGACGTACGACAAATACAGTTAGCCAAGGCGGCGTTACACGCTGGAGTCAGTCTGTTGATGGATCACTACGGCAGTCGAGACGTTAAGCGTATTCGATTAGCGGGTGCGTTTGGCAGTCATATCGATGTCAAACACGCCATGGTGCTTGGCCTGATTCCTGACTGCGAATTGGAGAACGTGTCGTCCGCGGGTAACGCGGCCGGCATGGGCGCGCTAATGGCGTTGCTGAATAAGGGTTACCGTCGAACGATTGAAGATGTTGTTAAAGACATCGAAAAGATTGAAACGGCGCTTGAGCCAAAATTTCAACAGTACTTTGTTGACGCCATGGCTATTCCAAACAAAACCGATCCGTACGATAAATTGTTTTCTCAGGTAAGCAGGCCTCCGGAGCGCGTGGCGCCGCCGGCGACCGATACAACCACCTCAAGTCGGCGACGTCGTCGCCGCCGATCGGTGTAGAACCACCGCAGGAGCTCGTATGACCTCAATACCTTTATCTCTAAGTCGCCGTCAGCGTGAAACGCCGTTTGAAAAGCGGATGCTCGAACATGATCCAAAGGGTCTTGCGGTTTATAACCATATGACGCTGCCGACCGTGTTTGAATCAATGGAGGCGGACTACGCCCATTTGTGCGAACACGTACAGCTATGGGACGTTGGTTGCGAGCGCCAGGTAGAAGTGGTGGGTCCAGACGCTTTGCGTTTGGTCGAACTTTCAACACCTCGAGATATGTCCAGTATGGCGATTGGGCAGGGCCGGTATGCACCACTCGTTGATGAACACGGCGGGGTGGTCAATGACCCTATTATTCTAAGGCTCGAGGAGGACCGCTATTGGTTTTCGATTGCTGACTCCGACGTGCAGCTCTGGTTGAAGGGTCTGGCCTACGGTATGGGTCTCGACGTCAAGGTGTTTGAACCCGATGTCAGTCCGCTCGCGGTTCAAGGTCCCAAAGCGGTCGACTTATTAGCCGGGCTGGTGGGCGAGCATGTAAGAGATATTCGTTTTTTTCACTTCATAGAAGAAGAGATTGCAGGCGCGCCGGTACTGATTGCGCGTTCAGGCTGGAGTGGTCAGGACGGTTATGAAATCTATCTTCAAGGGAGTCACTACGGTAGCGCTTTGTGGGACGCGGTTTTCGAGGCTGGACAAAAACACCAAATACGCGCCGGGTGTCCTAACTTAATTGATCGACTGGAGTTTGGCTTGATCTCGTATGGTAACGATATGACGCTGGCGGAAAATCCGTTTGAGTGTGGTCTCGACAAGTTTTTCAAACTTGGAAAAGACGCCACTTACCTGAGTCAGGCGGCACTTGAACAGCTGCATGAGCTGCCTCTGAAAAAAAAGCTGGTGAAAATAAAAATCAATTACGACGCCCCTCTGTCAATGAGAAGTATTATGCCCATACGGCATGAAGGACGGGAAGTGGGCTATGTGACTACTCAGACATATTCGCAGAAATACGGTTACATTCTCTCGATTGGCTACCTAGATACGTCGATGCTGCATGAATCAAAACAGCTAGAGGTTGTAACGGACACGGGGAAGAGGGTAAGTGCGACGTATTGCTCCGATTCTTGGCCTCTTTCATAAACAGGCACGGTTAGTCTCGTATAGAATAAGGTGGCATGCAGCGCTTATCTACAAGCCGTAATCTGGTGCTCTTGTAGAGCGGTATGGTTAGGTGAATTTAGTTTTGGCCTTTAGGCCATAGAGACGGGAAAAGAAGTATGAAAAAAGAGGCGCGCGTTGTCGTCATTGGTGGCGGTGTAGTGGGTGTCAGTACGCTCTATCATCTCGCTAAGAAAGGCTGGGGTGAAAACTGCGTGTTGCTTGAAAAAGCTGAATTGACTTCCGGTTCAACCTGGCATGCGGCCGGCTTGCTGCCGCTGTTCAATATGAGTTACAGCGTGGGTCAGATTCACAAGCACTCGGTCAATCTGTACAAGTCTCTCGAAGCTGAAACGGGTCAAAGCACAGGTATTAAAACCTGCGGCAACCTTCGTATCGCGATGACTCAGGATCGCATGGACGAGTACTTACAATACGCGGCGACAGCCAAAACGATTGGTATTGAGGTGCAGTTCCTAAGCCCTGAGGAAATCAAGGAGCTTTGGCCGCTTTTCAATACCGACGGAGTGGTGGGTGCTCTGTTTCACCCCGATGACGGCTACATACAGCCGGCTGACCTGACCCAGGCATTAGCAAAAGGTGCTCGAGCAAACGGCGCGACAATTTATCGCCAAACGCTTGTCACTTCAATTAATCGTACAAACGATAATCGCTGGGAAGTGGTGACCGACAAAGGAACCATTACCTGCGAACACGTCGTGTCCTGCTCTGGTAACTACGCAAGACAAACCGGTGCAATGGTGGGTCTGGATATTCCGGTCATACCCGTCGAGCATCAGTATATTGTGACGGAGCCGCATCCGGATGTTATCGCTCGCCACGAACGCGGCGATCCGGAAATGCCTGTGCTTCGTATGTCGGATGACTCGTGGTATCTGCGAGAGGAAAACAAGGGCTTTATTCTTGGGCCTTACGAAAAAGGAGCGCCGGCCTGTTACGTTGACGGTCCGTCCATTGACGCTGAATACGAATTGTTTGAAGGCGATCTTGAGCGTCTCGAACCACACGTCGAGTCGTGCATGGTTCGCGTTCCGGCATTCGCCGAGTGCGGAATCAAGAACGTCTACAATGGGGCCATAGCGTACACACCCGATGGTAATCCCATTATCGGCCCCGCCTGGGACGTGCCCAATTTTTGGCTCAACGAAGGCCACAGCTTTGGTATTACAGCGGCTGGCGGAGCCGGTTGGCAGATCGCCGAGTGGATTGTGGAAGGTGAACCTACAATCGACATGATGGGCGTAGATCCGCGTCGCTATGGTGACTACGCGACCAAAGCCTACCTGGTAAAAAAGAACGAGGAAGCCTACGAGAACGTTTTCGTCGTCCATTTCCCGGACGAAGAGCGAGGCGGCGCACGGCCTCTTCGCACGGCTCCGTGTTACGAAAGATTGAAAACGTTGGGGGCGGTGTTTGGTCAAAAATTTGGCTGGGAGCGCGCGAACTGGTTTGCCGAAGAGGGGGAAGATCCGGTAGATGATTGGTCATTTCGTCGCTCTAAATGGTTTGAAGCCATCGGTCGCGAAGTGAAAAACACAACTGAGAACGTTGGCCTGCTCGATATGACAGCGTTTGCAAAATGTCGCATAACCGGTCCGGGAGCCGAGGCCTTTCTCGACTATATGATGGCGAATAACCTTCCCGGGAAGCAGGGTGGCATTGGTCTGTGTCACTCGTTGAACACGCGCGGTGGCGTGCATTCTGAATTTACCATCAGGCGTGAATCCGACAGTTCTTTCTATCTTGTATCGGCCGGCGGACTCCAGCGGCTCGACCACGACTATTTGAAAAAGCGTATGCCAAAAGATGGCTCCGTACATTTTCAGGATTTAACGGGGGCTATAGGGGTGCTTGTATTAGCTGGTCCTAAATCCCGTACGTTAATGGAACGCGTGTCGCGGTCAGATTTTTCCAATGAGAATTTCCGCTGGTTGACGTCACAGCCCATCAATGTCGGTTTGGCGCCGTGCGTGGCCATGCGTGTCAACTACGTAGGCGAACTCGGCTGGGAGCTGCATCATCCTATCGAATATCAAAACCATGTGTTTGACGCGCTTATGGCGGCTGGCAAAGACCTTGGATTGAAACCGTTTGGTATTCGGGCTATGGACAGTATGCGCATTGAAAAATCCTATCGAATGGTGGGTACGGAGCTGTCAATCGAGTACTCCGCCTACGAATCGGGCATGGGGCGCTTTGTTCAGCCTGACAAGAGTGATTTTCTGGGACGCGACGCGCTGATGGCGTGGGAAAAGCGCGGCAGAAGTTTTCATCTGTGTACATTGGAAGTGCATGACGTAGATGACGCTGATGCGCTGGGTAACAATGCGCTCACCATTGACGGCCAATTGGTTGGGCGAGCGACCGGCGGTGGCTTCGGTTTTCGTGTCGGTAAGTCGCTCGCGTTAGGCATGCTAAAGCCGCAGTACCGTGAAGTAGGTACACAGGTCAATATTGACATTTTGGGTAAGCTCTATGCCGCCACGGTCATAGGCGAAAGCCCATTTGATTCAAACAACGAGCGACTGCGTGATGTGAATAACGCTAATGACTGATTCAGTTAAGGCCGGGGGCTGCCTGTGTGGCGCCGTTCGTTTTACCATTAACGGATCATTGCGTGACGTTATTTACTGCCATTGCGATCAGTGTCGTCGCACGAGTGGTCATTTCGTTGCTGCTACGGCGTGTTCCAGCGACAGTTTGAGTTTTTCTGAGAAGCGCGGCATTACCTGGTATGCATCATCACATCTGGCTGAACGCGGTTTTTGCAATTTGTGTGGGGCCAGCTTGTTCTGGCGAACCAAGGGTCGAGATGCCGTCAGCATCATGGCGGGGAGTATTGATATGCCGTCGGGCCTTGTCGAAAGCCACCATATTTTTACCGATTCTTCGGGCGATTACTACATACTCCAAGATGGTCTGCCGCAGTCCGGCCAGAACGAGCAGAGCGCAATATGAAAAAATATAACGTATTTAGTCTGCTCAAGAACGGGCTGCGGGGCAATACGGCGTGGGAGGAGAACTGGCGTGACGCGTCACCCAGGAAATCGTATGACGCGGTCATAGTTGGCGGCGGCGGTCACGGACTTGCTACAGCGTTCTATCTTGCTAAGGAACACGGCATGAGAAACATTGCCGTGGTTGAAAAAGGCTGGATTGGCGGAGGTAATACTGGGCGGAATACCACCATTGTCCGGTCTAATTATCTTTGGACTGAAGCGGCCAATTTCTATGAAAAGTCGCTGCAGCTCTGGGAAGGTCTTAGTCACGACATCAACTATAACGTCATGTTTAGTGCCCGTGGAGTCTGGAATCTTGGGCACACGCTTCAAGATATGCGTGACATCGAGCGGCGTGTGGCGGCCAATGTGCTGAACGGTGTTGATGCCGAAGTGATGAATGCGGCGCAAATCAAACAAGCTATTCCCTCTATAAACACCTCTTCCAATTCACGCTTTCCCATTCTCGGTGCGTCGCTGCAACGCCGGGCCGGTGTCGCACGTCACGATGCAGTCGCCTGGGGGTTCGCGCGTGCAGCGAACGCGCTGGGCGTAGATATTATTCAACAATGCGAAGTCACGGGCATACGGCGGGAGGGAGCTCAGGTTATCGGTCTGGATACGACGCGCGGTCACATTAAAACGAGCAAAGTTGGCGTGGTCGTTGCCGGGCATTCAGGCGTTCTCGCGGAGATGGCGGGCCTGCGTCTGCCGATAGAAAGTCATCCTCTGCAAGCTTATGTGTCCGAGCCGGTAAAACCTGTGCTTGATACGGTCGTCATGTCCAATGCGGTCCACGGTTACGTCAGTCAGTCGGACAAAGGTGAGCTGGTTATTGGTGCCGGTATAGACAGCTACAATGGCTACGGACAGCGCGGCAGTTTCGATGTTATTGAGCACTCAATGCAAGCGATAATCGAACTGTTCCCCATGTTTAGCCGGATGCGCATGTTGCGACAGTGGGGTGGTATCGTCGATACGTGTCCGGACGCTTGCCCCATCGTGGGCAAGACACCCGTCAAAGGATTATTCTTCAACTGCGGCTGGGGCACCGGCGGTTTCAAGGCAACCCCGGGGTCTGGCTGGGCGTTTGCTTATACAATGGCGCACGATCGGCCGCACCGAATTAACGCACCGTTTTCTCTGGAGCGTTTTTCTACGGGCGCTCTTATTGACGAGCACGGCGCTGCCGGCGTCGCTCACTAAAGGTTCACTGCAATGCTTCTAATAGTCTGCCCTTATTGTGGTGAGCGCGACCAAACAGAGTTTAGCTATTCAGGAGAGGCAGGCCTTGTTGCGCCCCCCAATGCTGACGAGCTAACCGATGAACAGTGGGCCGACTATCTTTTTTTCAGAACAAATCCAAAAGGCCTTCACGACGAGCTGTGGGTGCATACTTCTGGCTGCCGGCAGGTTTTCAAAGCGCGGCGTCACACCGTGACCTACGTGTTCGAAGCGACCTGTAAAATGTCGGAGTCGCTGGACGTCGTGAACTAACGCTGCACTTGATACTGAGTACTATGAATAAGACATTCCTATGACTACAGCGCAACAATATCGCCTCGAAGAGGGTGGGTTGGTGGACCGTTCAAAGCCGGTTCGTTTTACTTTTAACGGTAAAGTTTTGACGGGCTTTGAGGGCGATACACTCGCGTCAGCACTTTTGGCCAACGGTGTCGATATTGTCGGTCGAAGTTTCAAGTATCACCGCCCGCGAGGCATAGTAGGTGCAGGTTCCGAAGAACCAAATGCGCTGGTGCAACTGGGCACAGGTGCTACCACCGAGCCAAACGTGCGCGCTACTCAGGTTTTGTTGTACGACGGTCTCGAGGCGCGAGTCATCAAGGGTTGGCCCAGCGTTAAGTTCGATGTTCAGGAAGCGCTGGGATTCGCGGGTAGCGTATTGGCCGCAGGGTTTTATTATAAAACCTTTATGGGACCGACGCGGCGTGCCTGGAAGTTTTTCGAGCGCCCGATTCGGAAAATGGCTGGAATGGGAGTGTCGTCGGCCGTGCCGGACCCCGATCACTATTCCCATCAACACGAACACTGCGACGTTCTGGTTGCGGGTGCAGGACCGGCCGGACTGGTTGCAGCCTTGGTGGCTGCTCGCACCGGTTGCAGGGTGATTGTTGCTGACGAACGCCCGCGGTTTGGTGGGCAGCTTCTATCGTCTAAATCGTTATTGAATGGCGAACCGGCTGAGAAGTGGGCGGCGTCGGTGCAAAGCGAACTCGCTTCACTTCCCAACGTGCGTTGTTTACCGAACAGCACAGTGATTGCCTACCACGATTATAATTTTCTTACCGTCGCCGAGAATAGACTGCCTCTTGGTGGTTTGAGTAGCGCCGCTCGACCGAGGCAATGTCTTTGGAAAGTGCGAGCCAAGCAGGTTGTATTGGCGCAGGGAGCGTTCGAGCGCCCGCTAGTGTTCTGTAACAACGATCGGCCTGGCGTAATGCAGGCATCAGCTGTGTCTGCTTACATTAATCAGTATGGTGTTGCGCCCGGCACACGTGCCGTCGTCGTGACTAATAACGATTCAGCTTACAGCACCGCTGTGCATTTACACGAGGCCGGGGTAGACGTTGTAGCAGTAGTTGACAGTCGGCAAGCGCCTGCGGGTCACATTGGTCAACAGGTAGAAGCAGCCGGTATTGCCCTACATCAAGGGCATGTGGTTTACGACGTGACGGGGCGCAAACGAGTTTCGGGTGCAAAACTTTCAGCGTTAAACGAGAGTGGCGAAGCTCTTGTGGGCGCGACTGTTTCTATAGACTGCGATCTTGTGGCTATGTCCGGAGGTTGGTCTCCTGCTGTTCATCTTCATTCACACTCCGGTGGTCGGAATCGGTGGGACGCCGAGCTGTTGGGTTTCGTCCCTGATACCAGTCCGCAGGCTTGTGTGTCAGCGGGTGCTGGTAATGGCGTTATGACGCTTCCCTTCGTCCTTGCTGACGGACTGCGTGCAGGAAAGCACGTGTGCAGTCGGCTTGATGTAGCTCAAAACGGCACGACTCCCGCGGTCGAGCTGCCCTCATGCGGTGACCCAATTGAGGTGCCCATCGAAGCTCTGTGGCGGGTGCCTTCACCGTACAATCCTGATAGCGGGCCGAAGCAGTTTATTGACTATCAAAACGACGTTGGTGTGTCGGATGTCAGGTTGGCCGTGCGCGAAGGCTTTCGCAACGTTGAACATGTTAAGCGTTATACAGCGCTTGGGTTTGGCACCGATCAAGGTAAGCTCGGCAATATTAACGGTATGGCCATTTTAGCTGAGCTGTTAGGAGACGATATTCCCGCCGTTGGCACGACGACGTTTCGGCCAAACTATACCCCAACACCTTTTGGTACGATTGCCGGCCCGGACGTGGGTGGGCTCTATGAGCCGGTGCGCAAGACGGCCTTGCACGCGTGGCACGAACAGGTTGGTGCCCGATTTGAAGTTGTTGGGCAGTGGCACCGTCCATGGTATTTCCCTAAAGATGGTGAAGATCTTGATGCAGCGGTTAGTCGCGAATGCTTAAAGACGCGGGAGTCGCTCGGAATTATGGATGCGTCAACGCTGGGCAAGATTGAAGTCTACGGGCCGGATGCGTGTGAGTTTCTTGAGCTCATGTACACCCACGATATCGGCAAACTCGAGGTTGGTCGCTGCGCCTACGGCATCATGCTCGGCGAAGATGGCATGGTAAAAGATGACGGGGTCATGGCAAGAATTGCCGAAAACCAGTACTACCTTACAACCACTACCGGCGGAGCTGCGGCCGTGTACGCGTGGCTCGAGTTTTGGCTTCAGGCAGAGTATCCGCACTTCAATGTGTTTCTAACATCCTCTACCGACCATAACGCAACCATCGCTGTAGTAGGACCGAATTCGCGCAGGCTTTTACAAAAGCTTGAGAGCGATTTGGATTTTGGTAAAGAACACTTTCCGTTCATGGCAGTCAAGAGTGGTCAGTTAGCGGGTATGCCGGTGCAGGTTTTTCGTATCAGCTTCAGCGGCGAATTGGCCTTCGAAATTAATTTGCACGCTGATTACGCGATGAGTATGTGGACGCTATTGATGGAAGAGGGTGAGGAGTTTGAAATCACACCCTATGGAACTGAGGCGCTTCACGTTTTGAGAGCCGAGAAGGGCTTCGTCATTGTGGGCCAGGATACAGATGGCACCGTCACGCCTCAGGACTTGGGTATGAACTGGCTTTTGTCCCAATCCAAAGACTACCTGGGTCGGCGTTCGCTAAGTCGATCTGATTGCGTTCGGTCTGATCGCAAGCAGCTGGTGGGTTTGTTGTCAGTTGACGCTACAACCGTCGTGCCAGAAGGCGCTCAGGTAATTGAAGACGAGAATGCCGAGGTTCCAGTGCCTCTTATCGGGCATGTTTCGTCCAGCTATTACAGCGCTTGCTTGCAACACCCTATTGCTCTTGCTCTTGTGCAGAGTGGGCGCAAGCGTTACGGAGAGATTGTGTACGCCGCAACACCAGACGGTCGGCGTATTAAAGTGCAAATAGCCAAACCGGTGTTTTACGATCCGAAAGGGGACAAGCAGCGTGTCTAAGAAAACCAAGTCTGAGTCAATTCGAAAAGAACACCCGCTAACCAGGTTTATGCAAAACCTGGGTAACGTAGAAACGGTTAACCCCGGTGTGCGCGTCATCCTCGAGCCATTTTTAAGTCATATCAATGTCCGGGGTAATCCGAATGACCTTCGCTTTAAAGCCACACTGTCTAGCGCGCTGTCATGCGAAATACCTTCCGCTAATCGAGTTGTGCGTAGCGAGCATTGTGTCTATTGGCTCGGGCCAAGCGAATTCTTGATCGTTAGTCGCGACCCAGGCCAGCACTTGGTCGACCAGCTTAATCACGCTCTGGCGGGTCAACATGCGGCCGTTACAAACTTAAGTGGGGGGCAGCTTATGATGTCGGTAACGGGAAGCAGCTCGCGCCGCTTTTTGTCCAAGGCATCGACGCTGGATTTGCATGAGAGTGTATTTACCTCAGATCATTGCGCTCAATCTACGTTTGCGAAAGCGTCGGCGCTGTACGCTGTAAGGAGCGAGGGGCCTGTGTTTGAGTTGATCGTTCGTCGCAGTTTTGCGGACTATATCGCCAAATGGATGTCTTATGCGGGCGAGGAGTTTGGCATTGTCTTCGATGAGTAAGCGGTTCTGCGGCTAAGTCATTGATTCATTGAATAAAGACCGATAGTCCCACTTAAGGTAAACGCTTACTAATTACGTATGAATTTTGCGCAGTTTTTTGCGCTTTCTAATAGATAATCCGTATTGTTGTGAATTCAATAGCGTGCTATCGATGTTTATACCGCCTTTTTTGAGGTGTTTTTAGTGTATTTGGGCGCTCTGCTCATTTAACGTAATACGCAGCGATGTTATTTGTTGTCAAGAACGCGTGAAAACGCCTAAAATTCCTTGCGATGCGATGTTGGGTGCATCAGATTGGGGCGTAAATTCATGGCTACTAGTGAAAGTGGTGTAGTAACAAAGCGTTTTGGATTCGTGCTTCTGCATGATTTCACGCTGGTTTCGTTTTCGTCTGCAATATCACCATTGCGTATGGCCAACCGGCTTACAGGTACGCCGCTCTATCATTGGAACACCATTTCCGATCAGGACGAAATCCGCACCAGCAGTGACGGTGTGGACATCATTTGCAGTGAGACCCTGGCCAGCTCTGCTTCCAAGCCTTACGACATACTCTTTGTTTGTGGTGGAGTAAACGTCGAGAAGAATACGCACGCGAACCTGCTTAAATGGCTTCGCTCAATGCACCAGCGCGGTGTCGCTTTGGGTGCAATTTGCACAGGAAGTTATGTTCTGGCTAAGGCCGGACTTCTCGACGGGCACAAATGTTCTGTGCATTGGGAAAACGTCGGGCAACTGCGAGAAACTTTTCCACGGGTACAGGTCAGCGACAGGGTGTTTACGCTTGATCGCGGCCGTTTTACATCCACCGGTGGAACAGCGCCATTCGATATGATGCTGCGTTTTATTTCCGCGGGGCACGGCGAAAAACTCGCGGCCGAAATTGCCGATCAGATGGTTGCCGATCGCATTCGTCGCGAGAGCGATAAACAGAGAATTCCACTGCGACACTTGTTAGGTAATCAGTCTGACAAGTTAATCTCGACGGTTGAGCTAATGGAGGCGAATATTCGCGAACCCATTGCGCAAAAAGATCTGGCACAGTTCGTCGGGTTGTCCGAGCGACAGCTGCAGCGCCTGTTCAGGAAGCACTTGTTGTGTCCACCTTCCCGTTACTACCTGCAGCTGCGATTGGCCCGGTCCAGAGAACTGCTGCAGCAAACCTCACAAAGTATCCTGGAGATATCCTCAGTGTGTGGTTTCATTTCGCCGTCTCACTTTTCCAAGAGCTACAAAGAGCACTACGGCTATTCGCCTAGTCAGGAACGGCAGCGCTCTCAAATGCAGGATGAAATGACCGGTTAAACGTCTGATTCTGCGGCGTGACGTGGCGTAAGCCGGGCGGCTTCCAGGCGGGGTGGATACGCGGTGCAGTTAAACATTAAATCGAGTTTTCACAGCAAGATAAGCGTGCTGTCTGTTCGGCTACCGCTCGGACAAGCCGGTGCTTCTTAGGTGCTCGTACGACAGTCGCCGAGTCTACAGGATCGAGCGAAGTGCCTTTGGGGTGCGCTATGATTTTGCCAGCTGCTATACATTTGTCAGTATTCTTGAGTCGTGGATCCGATGATCTCGAGCCCATAAAAAAAGGCCGTCAAATTTCGACGGCCTTTTTCGTTCACGCCAAGTGGCTAAACCAGCTGCTTAGAAGAGACCCTCTATTTGCTTATCCGCGTTTACGCATATCGCGTCAGCGGCCGGAACGCGTGGTAGTCCCGGCATCGTCATGACGGCTCCACACACCACCACTATGAACTCGGCACCCGCTGACAGACGGATCTCTCTGATCGGAATAGAGTGACCTGTCGGCGCGCCCATTAGCGTTGGATCGGTTGAGAAGCTGTACTGTGTTTTCGCCATACAGATTGGGTAGTGGCTAAATCCTTGCTCTTCAAACTGTTTAAACTGGTCCTTCACTTTTTGATCAGCGGTCACACCATCGGCGCCGTAAATGTTCCGGGAGATCGTATTTACCTTGTCCCACAGTGGCATGTCATCTGGATAAAGCGGGGCGAAGTTACTGGTGCTGTTATCAAGAAGGTCGACCAACGTTTCGGCCAGTTTTGCAGCGCCTTTGCCACCGTGTTCCCAGTGCGATGAAACAGTGCATTTAACCTGGTGCTTGGCGCAGTAGTCGCTAATGGCCTGGTGCTCGGCGTCGGTGTCCGTAATAAAGTGGTTAATGGCGACAGTAACCGGCGTGCCAAACTTTTTCAGATTTTCAATGTGACGACCAAGGTTCTCGCAGCCCTTTATTACGGCCTCTACGTTCTCTGCGTTTAGGTCCGGTTTGGCTACGCCGCCGTGCATCTTCAGCGCTTTCGTGGTCGCTACCAGTACGGTAGCGTCGGGCTTCAGTCCGGCTTTGCGGCATTTGATGTCGAAGAATTTTTCCGCCCCGAGGTCTGCACCAAAACCGGCTTCTGTAATGACGTAGTCGGCTAGTTTGAGGGCGGTTTGTGTCGCCATTACCGAGTTACAGCCGTGCGCAATGTTCGCGAAGGGTCCGCCGTGCATGAACGCCGGATTGTTTTCAAGGGTCTGCACCATGTTCGGTTGGAATGCGTCGCGAAGAAGGGCTGTCATTGCACCTTGAGCGCCGAGTTCGGACACGCGTACCGGTTCTTTGTCGCGGTTATAGCCAATCACTATTTTGCCAATACGATTCTGCAAGTCTGTGAGGCTGTTGGCGAGGCAGAAGCACGCCATGACTTCAGAGGCTACGGTGATGTCGAAACCATCCTCTCTTGGAATGCCGTTGGTCGGGCCGCCCAGTCCAACCGTTACATGCCGTAGTGCACGGTCGTTCATATCGACCACGCGTTTCCAGGCAACACGCCGTTGGTCGATGTTCAGTTTATTATCCCAGTACATGTGATTGTCAACGATGGCTGACAGCAGGTTGTGCGCAGCGCCGATAGCGTGAAAGTCACCGGTAAAATGCAAGTTAATATCGGTCATTGGAACGACCTGAGCATAGCCGCCGCCGGCGGCTCCGCCTTTCATTCCGAAACACGGTCCCAGGCTTGGTTCGCGAAGACACACCATGGCCTTCTTGCCAATGTGATTGAGTCCGTCACCAAGTCCAACTGTGGTTGTGGTCTTTCCTTCACCTGCGGGTGTTGGCGAGATTGCCGTTACCAGTATCAATTTGCCATTAGGTTTGTCGTCAAGCGACTCCAGAAACGAATAGTTAAGCTTGGCTTTGTCATGGCCGTAGGGAATCAGCGATTCCGGCTTGATGCCAAGCTTCGCTCCGATAGCAGTGATCGGTTCCATTGAAGCATCCTGGGCTATTTCCAGGTCTGAGCGAACTGTAGTCATGACGCACCTTTTTAGAGAATGTATGGCGATTTTCAAGCATTGATTTTGCACTACGGGATGGTGACGCAATGCTGCGTGATTAACCCGATTACGCTATTGTAACAACTGAGCTTTCAGCGGCAATAGTGTAGGCGGATATGAGGGGATGGGAGTCGTATCGACTTTCCAAATAAGTTTGAATGTCGCCTGAGTGATGTCCGTTCTCGGCCCTTTTCATATGAAACCAGTGAGTTCAGATCTGCAGCCGCTTCGCTTGCGCGCGCTAGCGACATCGGAAAAGCTTTCTAGCGTTTAAAAAAACGCTTCGCTACCTTCAGGTCCTCTTCATCATCAAGGTCGATCGCAGCGTGCTTTATATCGATTAGCACAGGGTGGTGTGAGCGCAAAAACGACTTGTTGATGGTGGGTGTATCTTGTTGCTCGAAATTATGGCGTCCGGTTGCCGTCGTATCCGGTTTTAGCAAATGCCTTGGCCAGATAACCGGTGGGCCTTCCGTTTCGGCATAGCTTGCGGCAACCGGTTTTTCGGGGGCCTTCCGCCATTGGCGGTACAGTTTCTCAAGGTCGTCATGCGTCAGCCGGTATTGGTCGACCAAAAACACCAGTAGGCCATCACCAAGAGCGGCATCGCGTGCACACGCAAGCGATGCGCTCATGCCTGCGCGCCAGTTGTAATTTAGCCGATGGTTAATCGCGCCTTGACTAAACCGAGCGTTTAACACGCGGCAATCTTGTTGCAGGAAAGCGCCGCTCACCAAGATGGGCCTGTGCGGTGATCCAGCTGATTCGAGTGCATCTTCGGCGAGTATAAGCGAGCGTTGCAAGAGCGTTTGACCGTCAAGCTCGACATGTTGTTTAGGGTGGCCAAGTCGTCGGCTCTGTCCGGCACACAGTACGGCTACGTCTAAAACGGGTGGGCGGCTACCAGAGTCTTTAGTCATGAGGTCGCCGGTAACGTTATTGCGTCCAGCGCCGCAAGTTGATCAACATGTCAGCATAGGCTTCGCGAGTCGCATCGGGCTGGTGGGTCAGGCAGCAGTCGTAAAAGTCCTCGTCGCGCATGTCAAAAGCGTGATCGGTGTTGGCGTAGGTTTTAGACGTGGTTGGTTTGCCGTTGGCTACCTGCTTGGAGATGATCGCTTCGCACGCGGCGTTAGAAACAATGCTGTCCGTTTCGGCAAACATGAAATGGACAGGAAAGTCTTGCGGCCAGCCATGACGACCGCGTGCCGGGAATTCGCAGAACGGGTAAAACAAGGTAGCGCTCTGGACTCCGGATAAGGGGTGGTCTGCCATGCTTTTCAGGTTGGGCGGGCGCTTCCGGTCGCCGGCAAACGTTAGAGCATCCATGATTGACCAGCCGCCGTGTGACCAGCCGATCAAATGCAGTTGATCCGGATTCACAAATGGCATGTTTCGAATTGCGTCTAGTGACACCATGATGTCACCGGCTCTTTCGCTGCCCCAAAGTTTTTTTCCCGAGCACACGTCCGGCCAGTCTAGTTCGCGAGGCTTAATGCTCTCAACGTGCACAACGGCGTAACCTGCTTTGTTTAGAAAGCGTGCCCAGTCTCTTGAGCCATGCAAGGTTCCCGAGCAGCCGTGGTAGCCCACAACCGTTGGAAACGGACCCGTACCTTCTGGAGTGAATACTTCGTAGTGGTCTGACAGGAATGCTTCGAGTTCCGCAGGTGTTTCACGTTTGATATGAAAACCCTCAAGATAGCCGAATAGCAAACACGCGCACAGAACAATGAGTGTAAAGAGGGCGATGGCTACTTTGCGCACGGGGCGTTCCTTTTTGGTAGAGGGGTGCCGGTTACAGGACGGACGATAATGGCCCGAGTATAGGCCTGTCCAGGCAGTTGTCCAACAACGTTAGGAGGCCAATGGGCTGAGTGTGTGTACCAGCAGCGCGGTGTTGCAACCGTTCCGCGCCTCGGCTCGCACAGTTGTTTAATTCGAAGGTCTTCCTCGTCGTTTGGACGGAATATCGACCCCGTAGGCATGAATTCGGTCGGTCAGTGTCGTCGGCTTAACGCCGAGTAGTTCGGCCGCTCCTCCTGCACCGGAAATTTTGCCATTCGCTGTAGCCAGCGCTTGCTCCAGATTGCGCTTTACAAACAAACGCATTTCCTCTTCATTGAGGTAGTCGTTTACGGGAAGTGTATTAGCTGATTGTTTTCTCGGCTTGGCTTTGTTTGGCAAAGAGATGTTCATGCGATTATCGTGGCTGAGAATAATGGCTCGTTCCAGTACATTTCTAAGCTCCCGGACGTTTCCGGGCCATGAGTATTCGCTTATTTGCCGTATATTGCGTTCACTTAAGGGTAGGGCTGGGCGGCCGAATTCAATGCATATGTCGGCGATAAAGTGCGTCGCAATTTGAATGACGTCGTCGCCCCTGTCCCGAAGCGGCGGTACATCAATGGGGAATACGTTGAGCCGATAAAAGAGATCTTCACGGAACCGGCCGGCGGCGACTTCCGCGGCCAGGTTTCGATTGGTCGCCGCAATAATCCGCACATTAATTTCCTTGGTCTCGTCATCTCCGACGCGTTCAAAGCGCTGTTGCTCTAGCACACGTAGCAACTTGCCCTGTAGCTCTAGCGGTATTTCACCTACTTCGTCAAGGAATATGGTGCCGCCATTGGCAAGTTGAAAGCGTCCAATTCGATCACGGGTAGCACCTGTAAACGCACCTTTTACGTGGCCAAAGAACTCGCTTTCAAACAGTTCGCTTGGGATAGAGGCGCAGTTAACGGTAACCAGTGCTTCGTCTTTACGCAGGCTGCGAGAGTGGATGGCGTGAGAGACAAGTTCTTTACCTGTGCCTGATTCTCCAATGATCAGTACGTTGGCCGAGGTGAAGGCAACAGCCTCAATTCGAGCAAGCATGGATTGCAGGGCGGGACTGTTGCCGACGATTTCACCGTCGTTCATAGACACTCGCACATTCTCGCGCAAGTAGTCGCGTTCGAGTTCCAGGTCGCGTCTCAATTTGGCGTTTTCGTTAAACGCTTTTTGCAGTTCGGCTTGCGCCTTGTTGCGATCTGTTACGTCTTTTATGGCTACCTGATGGCGAAGAGTCTGGCCGGCCCGGTTTTTTACTTTTGCGGCTGACACCAGTACGTCCAGAATTTCACCTGACTTGGTTACCATTTGACGCTCGTGGTTGGTGTAGTCGTCGGCGTAGTTGATGTGGGTCAGACTGCCGTCTTTTAAATGTTCGCGAACAGATTCAGTGTAGAAATCGCCAATGTAGCGGCCAATGACTTCTTTTCGTTTGTAGCCCATTTTGTGCAGCCAGCGATCGCTGACTTCAATCACATGGGAGTACACATCGAGGGTGTGGAGCATGGCGGGAGTAGCGAGATAAAACGCCTTGAACTCGTGCGAAATATTGTCCCAGCTATCAACTTCCTGATAATAGCTAACCGACAAGAATTCCTGACTGTCATCTGTCAGGTAGACGCCCGTATTGGCGATTAGCTTTTTAGTACTGGCGTCGCTGCAGCGGTATTCAATGGGCACGTTTTCAAGCTGCCCCAGAATACGCAGACGGGGCAGGTACTCTGATTTGAGTGCTTCCAGGGTTTCTTCAGTAGCCAGTTCCTGCGGGCTCATTGCCAGAAACTCCTCTCGCGTGTAGCCCAGAAGCTGCAAAAGCCCTGCGCTGACTTCGCAAAAACGTCCAGTACGATCGGTAGCGGAGGCCAGATGCAGTTCGCCCTGAAACATCCATCGGTAGTGTTCTTGTAAAAGATTGGTTTCACTCATAATTCACGCATTATACACGGAATTTCGTAATATAAATAACGGAAAAACGTAAATAACGAAATACCGTTAATTAATTATGTCAATAATTAATTATAACTTATTGATTTTAATAATCTTACGAAGTTGGCACGAGCTTTGCAATATAGACAGTATCCCAACAAAGGAGGGATTGAGAGATGAAACTGATGAATAGATACCTTACGACCCTTGCCACGCTGACACTAATCGCGAGTGGCCTTTTTTCTACGCCCGCAGCGGCCGACCTCGAAGTCGTTGCTGTTATGGCTTTACAACCACTACCAATCGACAAGATTGAAGTCTTCGGGTTTGGTGCAGACAAGCAGGCCATTGCCAGCGCGTTCGCAAACGAAATTAACAAAGACCTCGATGTTCGACTGGCGGATGAATTCGAATCAGCTCTACGCTCTGCCGATTTGGCCAGCGCGTTCAGTGAGCAAATCCTGGATGCTCTGGACGAGCGTCTCCCTGGTGAGGTGGGTAACCTCATAGCGGCTACTCACTAAGCACCTGCTTGGTTGTAGTATCCGCACGCTGCTTCCCCAGTAGCACTCCCCCTTGGCGGGGTCAGCAAACGCTGGCCCCGTTTTTTATTGCCTCTATCTTGGGTTTGCGTTGCGCTTGGCTTGTGTGACCTTTAATGTTTCCGAATGCTCCGCATTCTTCCCCAAAAATACAGGCGAATGTCCTGTGGCGTACTAGCCATTTATGCGGTCTGCACGGCTGGTGTTTTTTTTGCGTGCACGTGTGTTATTACGAGAGCGGAAGTCTACGAGATAAGTCCTTCGATAGCCGGAGCAGACTGTGTAGAAGAATTCGAGCAAGTTGCCAATCGACTTAAACCCGGTGATCGCCTTGTGCTCAAGGGAGGGCGGTACGAGCAGGCGTGTCGTCGTGCGGTGTCAGTGCAGGGCACCAAGGAACGGCCTATCGTAATAGAAGCTGAAGCCGGAGAACGACCAGTTCTCGCTCGACCTCATAACAACAGGAATTCCGAGAACAATATTGAATTGGTGGACGTCCGCTACCTGACCATACGTGGCGTCGAATTTTCCGGCGGCAGTATCGGTGTTCGCTTGCTCGGAGATACAGATCACTTTGAGCTCGCTCATTCGATTATTCGAGATACAGCAAATAACGCTTTCGCAGCAAATGTAGGGAACTCCAGGCATTTAAACCTGCACCACAATACCGTGCACAAAACGGGTCAGAGTGAAGCGCCCACCGAGGGAGAGGGCTTCTATCTTGGCTGTCACGACCAAAGCTGCTCTGTTTCCAACAGTCGCGTTGAGCACAATAATTTATTTGATTTGCAGGGGGCCGGTGGCGGTGGCAACGACGGAATCGAAATCAAGCCGGGTTCAGGCGGTAACGTTGTGCGACACAATTCGATTACGGGCTCCGGGAACAAATCAGATTATCCTTGCATATTGGTCTACGGTGGCGGCGCGCAAAACGTGGTCGAGAATAATCTCTTGAAGAACTGCTCTGTCGGTATTTACGCAGCCAGCGATGCTCTGATACGCGGTAACGTGGTTTTGGAATCAGCGGTAGCCGGAATTGAAATTCACTCCCACGAAACGGTCGGTGCCCCTTCCGGGGTTACGTTAGCTAACAATACAATAGTTAACCGCATGTCTGGCGGAAGCGGCATGCATTTGTCGCTGTGGCGGGCGCGTCATGTCGCTGTATTGAACAACGCTGTGCTGACAACACGGGGTCCGGCCATAAAGGGGTTCTGGCTCGGTAGTGCCGAGTTTTCCAGCAATTGGGCGGGCGGGCAATTGCGCGGCGTGCCGCTTGCCCGTAAAGGTATCAAGCGCAACAAGCTGAATGGGTCTATTCCGCTGCCCTCTGACGTTGAGTACTTCTATTTAGAGCAATTTGAAGATGCCGGTACGTCTGACACGTCTATCGCTGATAGTAGCGACCGCGCGGGTGTGAGACGGCCGCAGGGCTCGGCTATTGATATTGGAGCTTACGAGAGACCCGTAAGAAAATAGGCTGCAAAAATCAGCAGCCGGATTTTAATTCGAAATCGCAGATTTTCCGATGGGTATTTCGTGAGCGATAAACAGTGTCGGGAACCGAGCATTAAACCCTCGACGCCGGAACAATTACAGGGCACCATTTGAGGCTTAGCGGTTTAGGCGTTGGTAAGGAGTTTATGGTGGTAGACAAGGTTCCGGGCACACAGGGCGTTTCGTCCAGTTTAGGCGCAACCGACAGCGACGACGCCGGTCTCGTTATCGTCGGTGCCAGTCACTGTGGCGTTCAATGCGCGTTTGCCGCGCGTCGCGGCGGTTTTGAAGAACGCATAGTGCTGATTGGCGATGATCCGGAAATTCCGTACCACCGCCCGCCCTTGTCGAAAGACATTCTGACCGGGGCCAAGACTGTCGATCAAGTTTCTCTGAAGCCGGACAGTGCGTATATTAGGTCGAAAATTGAGCTGCGAGCCGGAGTCCGCGTGACCCGGATAGATCGTGAACGCAAAGTAGTTGTCACCGATAACGCGGGTGAATTTGCCTACTCAAGCCTCATTCTGGCGACGGGCGCCAGTCCGAGAACTCTTCAAATTGAGGGTTCGGATCTCGATAATATTCATTATTTGCGCTCCCTGGGTGACGCGTGTGAGATACGGCCGCTAGACGGCTCTTTAGCTGTGAATGCTGTTGTCGTTGGAGGTGGTTACATCGGTCTGGAGGTGGCTGCGAGTCTGCGTAAACTGGGGGCACGAGTGACCGTTGTGGAAGCGACGGAAAGACTTCTGCAACGTGTCGCGGGTCCGGCGCTCTCAAGTTTCTTCACGAGAATTCATCAAGAAGAAGGTGTTGATGTTATTACAGGTGCTCAGGTCACCGGTTTTCAGGGTGAAGGGGCCGTGTCGCACGTGGTGCTGAAGGATGGTCGCGTGCTGGACGCCGATTTGGTTGTGGTTGGCATTGGGGTAATACCGGAGACAGAGCTTGCAGAAGAAGCCGGTCTGCCTGTCGAAAACGGCGTTCTTGTAGACGGCCGAGCGCGAACTGAAGACCCGTTGATTTACGCGGCTGGTGACTGTGCTCGTGGGTACAACGCGTTGTATCAACGGCATCTGCGATTGGAATCGGTGCAAAATGCGAACGATCAGGGCAAAGTCGCTGTACAAAACATCTTGGGTATAGATTCGAATTACGGTGCCTTGCCGTGGTTTTGGTCGGACCAGTACGACGTTAAATTACAAATTGCCGGTCTGACTGATGGTGCAGATACGTTGGTTGTTCGAGGTGATCCAACAACTGGTCGATCGTTTTCCTTGTGTTACGTGCGAGACGATGTGTTGGTTGCGGTAGAAGCGGTCAATCGACCCAGAGATTTTCTCAGCGCCAAGTCGCACATCATCGCGAGCGCCAGGATGGATCTGCTGAAGCTGCAGGATGAAGACTGTGCTATCGCAGACTGTATAGTGACCGAATAGGTAGAGGCCGATACGTTTCGCTCGTTATCGGGCGGATACGGTAACGTTATTATTTAAGTTTGGATGAGCGCCAGAGCGCAGGAGTAGGAATGACTATCAGTTTTACGGATCGAGTAGCAATTGTGACGGGCGCCGGTGGTGGATTAGGGCGTGCTCATGCGCTGGCTCTTGCCGGTAGAGGCGCAAAAGTCGTAGTTAATGATTTAGGTGGTGCTCGCGACGGCACAGGGCGTTCTTCTCAAGCTGCTGAAGATGTCGTAAACCAAATTCAGGAAGCGGGTGGTAAAGCCATCGCAAATGGTGCCAACGTTACGAATCCCGACGAAGTTGAAGCCATGGTTAATGAGGCGATCGAACGCTGGGGCCGGCTTGATATACTCATTAACAACGCTGGAATTTTGCGCGATAAAACCTTCGCAAAAATGACTCTTGACGATTTTCGAACCGTAGTCGACGTGCACCTGATGGGCAGCGTAATTTGCACTAAAGCGGTTTGGGAAATCATGCGTCAGCAAACCTACGGCCGGATTGTAATGACGACTTCTTCCAGCGGCCTTTATGGCAATTTCGGTCAAAGTAACTATGGCGCGGCCAAGATGGCCGTAATTGGACTCATGAACACGCTCGTTCTTGAAGGCAAGAAATACGACATCAGAGTTAATGCGCTCGCACCGACGGCTGCTACGCGTATGACCGAAGACATTATTCCTGATCCAAAGCTTCTCGACCTCCTGACTCCTGAATCCGTTGCGGCGGGTTGCCTCACTCTGTGTCATGAAGAAGCTCCCACTCGGGCCATATTGTGTGCCGGGGCCGGCGGCTACGCGCTTTCCCGGATTGTAGAGACCGACGGGATTTATTTGCCAGCGTCCCAGCAAAATCCGGACGAGGTGTTGACGCGCTGGGAGGGTGTGGTCAGTCCTGACCTTCAGGCCGAATTACCTTTTGGTGGCAAGCAAACCGAGAAATTTCTCATGAAAGCTGCTAGTGCATCCAAAGATTAAGGGTTCGCGTTGTCCAATCGCTGGCTACTTTCAAGTGTGACCGACCGAGCGCTATCCAATTCTCCTGCAACTCCAGTGATACTTGGCTGGTGATCTCAGAGTGAGCCTTGAATGGAAGCCGTGACTTAAGAATTCTTAAGCAGTTGCCGAAGTCGATCATAGTAATATTATCGAAAGCGTAAGCGATTCGATCACAGCTCGCAGCAACCTTCTTTTCAAGGCTTGAATATGACAACAGGCGCACCCGTAATCCTGATTGTAGACGACGACGCTCAGCTGCGTTCGATGTTAGCTGAGTTGCTTCATCTCGAGCACTACACTGTGCTGACGGCAAAAGACGGTGAAGAGGCTCTGTCCCTGTCCCAATCTGAAACGATTGACCTGTGGATTCTGGACGTCATGATGCCCCGAAAAAGTGGCTTTGAAACCTTGCAAGAACTCAGGCTTAAGTCAGCATGTCCTGTCATTATGTTGACCGCAAGAGGAGAACCTGACGATCGCATAACCGGTCTGGAGTACGGTGCGGATGACTACATTGCCAAGCCGTTCAGTCCTCGCGAACTGCTGTTGCGCGTCAAAGCAATACTCAAGCGCAGTCAGCGCGTCAATGAAGATTCGGGTGAGACGCTCAAGCAAGGCCTTCTGGTGCTCAACCCAAGTCGAATGAACGTGATCTATGACGAGAGCGAAATCCTGCTTACGGGTGCAGAAATCAAAATTCTCGAGGCGCTTCTTCGATCGCCGGGTGAAGCGGTAAGTCGTGAGTCACTTAATACCTATGCGTTAGGTCGAGAGCTAACACCCTATGATCGCGCTCTGGATACCCACATTAGCAACCTGCGCGGCAAGCTGAAAAAAGCCGCTTCTGACGCCGTCGTTATTCGCAGCGTACGCGGCGAGGGCTACCTGCTGGTGGTTGACTGATGCGGTCGTTGTTTTGGAAAATTTTCTTTGCTTTTTGGTTCGCGATGGTTCTGATTACTTTTGCATCGGTGTTGACCAGTTTTCAACTTGCTCGCAGCTACGGCGATATTGTTGATGAAATAGATCGTCGCGAATTGATGAGAGAGATTGAAAGCGTCATTGAAACAGACGGCGTTGACGGTTTCGATCGGTGGTTAGAAAAAGATGCGGTGTTACCAGATAGCCTGACCATTTATCTTATTGGCGTTGACGGTAACGATGCGCTCGGGCGTACCATTCCGCCGTACTTAAAGCGTCAATGGTCACGATTCAGGGAGCGTTTTGAGCGAAGAGGGGAGTGGCGCCGTAACCGGTCGCAGAATTTCGACCGGTCAAGACGTGATCCCCGAGAATTCGTTTCGCCTGACGGAAAACGCTATAGGCCGATGCTTGGCACGGCTCCACCGGCCGTGTTTGGCGTGCTTGAGATACCACGAGTTGCGTTTCTTGTATTGTTAATTGGCTTCTTGATCAGCGCAGCAGTCTGCTACCTTTTATCACGCTACCTGAGTCGACCTATTAGTCGGATTTCAAATGCGGCGGGTTTGTTGGCGGCGGGTAACCTTGGTTCCAGAGTGGGTGAACAGGCCTACCGGGCCGATGAGCTCGGAGCTTTAGCAAAGCAGTTTGATCGCATGGCGAATGAGTTGGAGCAAAGCGAGCTGAGTCGACGAGATTTGCTACGCAATATATCGCACGAACTACGCTCTCCTTTGGCGCGGATTCAAGTAGCGATGGAGTTGGCAAGACGCTCTCCGGAAGCTGTGACTCAAAATCTTGAGCGTATCGAGCATGAGACAGTTCACATGGATCAACTCATTTCTCAAGTACTGGAGCTTGTGCGCTTACAGCAAACGGCGCCGGCTCAGACCGAATTGGTAGATCTTGTCGAGTTGCTGAATGCTCTGGTTGAGGATGCGCGGTTCGAGGGCGTACCTCTTCGCAAGCGTATTCACTTCGAGCATACCGAGAAAGAGCTGCCTCTTGAAACGTTTCGAGAACTGTTGTCGAGCGCCATTGAAAATGTGTTGCGCAATGCTGTGGCTCATACACCTCCGGACTCCACGGTGACCATTCGACTTAGCCGTTTGGAAAGAAGCCTGGCTATTCAGATAAACGATCAGGGCAAGGGAGTCTCTGAGCAAAATCTTGAGCGACTGTTTGAGCCATTTTATCGAGAGAGCGACAACGAGCTTTCTGGTGCGGGAGTCGGCCTGGCAATAACTTCTCAGGTGATGACGCTGATTGGTGGCGAGATTACGGCTCGTAATCTTCCCGAAGGCGGGCTTGGTGTCAGGTTGAACGTTCCTGCATCCATACGCTCACTTACCACAAAATAGCCATCTTATTGCCCCACAACTGTTTCAGGCTTGATAAAACTTGCGAGTTCTTTGGATTGTAATTAGGCACTATTAGCTCAAGACATCGTCTTACTCAACGTAACCCCACTTTGGAGAAAAAGATGAAATCAGTTATTACAACAATCGCGCTAGGAACACTTATTTTGAGTGCCTCTACCGTTTTTGCAGATCGCGGTGGTTTAGACACCAACGGAGATGGCGCGCTGTCGCTTGAAGAATTGCAGACTGCCCGACCAGGGCTAACTCAGGAGCGTTTTGCTTCTTTTGATGCGAATGGCGACGGTGTGCTCGATAAGAACGAGCAACCTCGAGGGCGAAAGCTTAAGCGAAGTATGGATACTAACGGTGACGGCAGTTTGGATTTAGCCGAAGTTCAGGTGGCCAGACCAGGTATGACGGCAGAGAAATTTGCTCAGCTGGATGTTAACAATGATGGCCTGTTGAGCCGGGATGAGCGCCCGCAACGAAGAAAGCGCGCCGACAAGTTTGCTGCCCTGGATACAGATGGCAGCGGTGGCGTGTCGCTGGCTGAAATGCAAGCGGGGAAGAACGGTAAGCTGGAAGAACGTTTTGCTCGAGCGGATTTAAACGGCGATGGAGAAATCAGTGCCGAAGAACACGAGCTAAATCGTCAGGAGAAAATGAATCGTCGCCAGGATCGTCGCCAAGAACGTCGAGAGCGAAGAGGGAATGCTAATTAAGCGCTAACCCGATTGCTTAAGCGTAAAATGAAAACGGCCTACACAACGTAGGCCGTTTTTTTATTCCTGTTGTCTTCCAAGTTTATTATGCAGAAAAAAGCTAAGGTGAAATATCGTCGATGCGGGCTAGCTCTTCATGTGTAAAAGGTTCGCTTCCGACTGCTTTAAGGCTGTCTAGCAATTGCTCGGTATGACTCGCACCAACAATTGCGCTTGTAACGCGCTGGTCGCGCAGTACCCATGACAACGCCATTTGGGCCAGCGTCTGTCCACGTTCAGCTGCCAGGTTATTCAGTGCATGAATCTGAGAGAGTCTTTCGGCGGTAAGGTGAGTGGAGTTCAGAAATTCACTTGTCGCAGCGCGACTGTCTTGCGGGACCTCGGTTAAATAGCGGTTAGTCAGTAGTCCTTGTGAGAGGGGAGAATAGACCACGGTACCAATACCGTGTTGCTCGTTAGTATCGAGTAGTTGCTCTTGCTCAATATGTCGATTGAAAATTGAGTAGCACGGTTGATGAACGATGCAGGGTGTTCCCAGTTCTTTCAGCAGGCGCGCTGCCTCAGCTGTTTTTCCAGCGGGATAATTCGATACACCGGCATAGAGCGCTTTGCCTTGCTGCACGGTGCTGGCAAGTGCGCCCATTGTCTCTTCGAGCGGTGTATCGGGATCGTAGCGGTGAGAGTAATAGATGTCCACGTAGTCAAGCCCCAGCCTGCGCAAGGACTGGTCCAGGCTGCTCATCATGTATTTGCGACTGCCTCCGTCACCGTAGGGTCCAGGCCACATTCCGTAGCCGGCCTTACTGGCAATGACTAATTCGTCGCGATGGGCGTAAAAGTCAGACTTCAGTATTCGACCAAAAGAGGTTTCAGCGGATCCAGGAGGGGGGCCATAGTTATTCGCAAGATCAAAATAGGTGATGCCGTGGTCGAATGCGGTACGACACAGGGAACGAACAGTGCGGGGGTCTGCGCTGTCACCAAAGTTGTGCCACAAACCTAATGACAGTTCAGGTAGTTTCAGCCCGGATAAACCGGCGCGACGAAAGCTCATCGAGCTATAGCGTTCAGGGTTGGGCTGGTCAGTCATTAACGTCCAGAGTCTGCCTCATTAAATTTGATGTTAGCACTTTGAATTCACTGAAGCGTGAAGTGGTGTTTGAAGCGAACACAGGCCGGACGACTGGGAGTCGTCCGGCCGTCTATCGCGTCTGTTGAAATTTAGCCGTAGAGTTTTGGCACACCGACCTGGTCGTGAATTGCGTTGGCCTGTGCCGCTGATATACCAAGCCCTTTCGCTAAGCGGTCGAGGTACTGGGCTTCCGCTTGAGAATCCAGTTCGATACCCAGAAGAGACATTACGTAGACTTGCTGTTCCATGCCGCGTGGAACACTTCTTACAAACGCGTCTACGTCCAGCGGTTTTTGCATTTCAGTCTGGACAAACTCAAGTTCGTCGGGGCTTATATCACCCAGATGTTCCATCACTTTTTGTTGCTCTGCCTGGTCGAATTTACCATCGGACTTAGCCGCGTTCAGCATGCCTCTGAGCATAATTTCGGCTTGCGCATTTTGTTCAGGTTGTGGTGCGGCTGTTTGTCCGCCAAAGGCCTGATTGAGCAAACCGCCGAGGCTGCCGCTATCGGCTGGCTGTTGGGGGCCGCAGGAGCCTTGCTCATTGGACGACGCTTGGGACGTGTTGTTCTGTGAAGCTCCGCCACCACCGAGACTTTCAAGCAAGCCGCCGAGCCCGCCGGAGCTTGCACCTCCACCCAGCACGCTGCCCAAAATATCGGCAAGGCCGCCGCCGGAACTACCGCTGGCTGATGGAGCTGACTGATTACCACCTTGCTGGCCAAGTCCGCCTTTGGTCAAGCTTTCAAGCAGACCACCAAGTCCACCACCGTTTTGGCCGGAGCTGTGTGAGCCACCGGACTTCGAAGAGGGGTTGCCGCTACTCAGGCCACCCACGCCGTCTGAGCCGCCGAGACCACGTCCAATGTCGGAAGATCCGGGTCGCTGCGTGCCGCCGCCAAGAAGCCCGCCGAGGCCTCCAAGCCCGCCCCCGCCAGTTCCGCTTGCGCCTGACTGGCTTTTGCCGCCCATCATTTTTCCAACACCTCGTGCGACCATGACGCCCATGGCGACCTTTGCGAGCGTTTTTACCAGATTCATAAAATATTCCTCATGTGTGCCAACCGGCACTGCGATAAAAACACAGGCCCAGTAGCCTGTGCGGCATACCCATTCGCGGGTCTATTCAGGAAAAAATAGAGCGAACGAGCCGGTCCAGTATATCCGTGAAAAGAGCTCAAGCAAGTGACTCAGATGTATATCATTGTCACAGCCAGTTTCGGTGTATTCCCGTCAATAACGGGCTTTCGACGATTATTAGCAGGGCCATAAGTATCTGGTAAAAAGGCATATAAGTAAGGTGTTCGATATATGTTTAGATATTTATCTAAATATCTTATAATAAACCCATGGCATCTCAATCTGTATTCAAAGCACTGGCTGACCCGACGCGTCGGGAAATTTTGGTTTTACTCCAGAAAGGCTCCCTCAGTGCCGGTGAGATTGCTAATCAGTTCACTATTTCAAAAGCCTCGATATCGCATCACTTTGGATTACTCAAAGCCGCTGATCTCGTGCGAACCGAGCGTCGGGGACAGAAGATAGTGTATTCGTTGAACACGTCCGTTATCGAAGATGCGATGACCGCCATGTTCGCGCTGTTCAATACTCGTGGAGGAGATTCGTGATGAAAATGCTCTCTTTAACCAAGCTGGATGTGCTCAGCGTGGCATTGGTAGCGTTTACCTTATTGTTGATTTGGGTATTCTACCCACAGCTACCTGACCAGATTCCGGTTCACTGGAATTCGGCTGGAGAAATAGATAAGTACAGTTCAAAGGCCATTGGGCTTTTGATGATGCCTGCTGTTGCCCTGGGCACGATTCTATTGATGAAAATTCTGCCCGCCATTTCTCCTGACGGATTCAAGCTAGATGAATCAAGGCATGTGTTAGGCATTATTCAGGCGGTCCTTGTGGCGCTCTTCTGCGCGATCGGTATCGCAACCATCCTGATTTCGTTGGGTTACAAGCTCGATATGGTCAAAGTTGTTTTGATTGGCAGCGGTCTGATGCTCATGGCTACCGGCAATGTGCTTAGCAAGGTAAGAAAGAACTTTTTTGTAGGAATACGCACTCCCTGGACGTTGGCAGACGACGAGGTCTGGTCGCGGACGCACCGTTTGGCGGGCCGAACTTTTTTTGGGGGTGGCCTGCTTGTTTGCGTGTTGGCACTGATAAAGCCGAACCCCGTTTTGCTACTTGTCGGCGTTTCGGTAGCGGTGCTGCTGCCGGTTGTTCATTCATTCGTCGTCTACCGACAGCTGAATCCGAAAGACGGAGGCTAGAAATTGAGTTAGCCTGTGTAGGCTTTAGCAGTCGTCGCCAAGGTTGACTCTCGGATTTCTTTTGAAGTTTGTATACGTTTGCAGAGGACTCATCAGTTCCAGCGGAGTGATATTACTGTCCCCTTTTTGTGGTGAAAGGCTCTAGTAAGAATCCACCAAGCCTGCCTTTGTAGCGACGCTCACCCATTCTTCAGATGCTCCGGGCTATTCTCACGCTTCGCTTATTCGGCCCATTTGCCGGAGCGCAAACTTTTCCATGCGTCGACTTTTATTCAGCGTTCGTCTCACGCTGCGCTTGGATTGGCGAGCCGCGACGGCGATCGCGGTGTACAGGTTGGAACGCGTGCGCTCGATGGTGACGTCGGTTTTAGAGGTGAGTTGTAATCTGATTAACACCTTTTTGTCCGGTCCTCCTTTTGGACCATTGATGTCTTTCATGTAAACGTCTGCCGCAACAATGCACTCGTCAAAGTGGGCCAAGTGAAAGCGCATTTGGTCTTTTGCATGGGCTTCGATGGCCGGAGTCAAGTCAAAACCTTGTGTATGCAGATGTATATTCATGTTGGAACTCCTCTAGTACTTGTTGAATATGGTACGTGGCCTCCGGGTTTAAACCAGTCGTTCTCCTCGAATTGAGGCATCGAATTTGCCGAAACTAATAAATCGAAAAAACCGATTAATCATGTAATATAATGCGATCTTACCGATTCATCGAATGTGTTAATTTATCCGCGAATTGGTACATGAGCCGCTTTGCCTGGAGGATTCCCGGCGAGGTCTAAGGCTCAATCAGGCATGCATTAGTGGAAAAGTTGATTCTAAACAGCTGAGGGTATTGACGTGACAGCAGGCAGACATTTGAATTACAACCATCTGCAATATTTTTGGGCAGTTGCCCGAGAAGGTAGTGTAGTCAGGGCGGCCGAGAGCCTTCACCTGACGCCGCAGACGATTAGTGGCCAGTTGAAGTTACTTGAGCAAAACATCGGCCAAAAGTTGTTCGACCGGGTAGGGCGCAGACTGGTGCTGACCGAAATTGGACACGTCGTGCTTGAGTACGCTGATGAGATATTCGCGATAGGTAGCGAGCTCTCACAGGTCGTTAAGGGCCAACGCTCGGCCACTCATTCGACCCTGACCGTGGGCGTAGTGAACTCTATCCCCAAACTCATTGCAGAGCGCATAATCGGTCCGACACTGAGCGCCGAAAGTCCGGTTCGTATTCGTTGTCACGAAGGATCAATTGAGCAGCTGCTCGGAGAGCTTGCGGTGCATCGGCTTGATATCGTTTTATCTGATCAGCCTATGCCCTCAGGGTTCAGCCTCAGAGCGTTCAATCACCGTCTTGGTGAGAGTGGTCTGACGTTCTTCGCTCAGCGTAACGAAGCAAAGAGCTATCGGGGGAAATTTCCGCAGAGCTTGAACGAAGCACCGCTGCTTCTTCCAAGTCAGCATTCAGCGCTGCGCCGGCGACTTGATGTCTGGTTCGACAGCCACGACACGGCGCCTAAAATAGTCGGCGAGTTTGATGACAGCGCGTTGCTCAAAGCGTTTGGCGAGGCGGGTGCAGGACTGTTTGCCGGACCCACAGTAATTGAGAATGAAGTATGCAAAATGTACGGGATGGCTGTAGTGGGCCGAACCACAGAAGTGACTGAACAGTTCTATGCCATATCACCAGAGCGGCGCATTAAGCATCCTTCGGTGGCCAAGATAACCGAAACCGCCCGTAACGAACTGTTTGGACCTGCACAGATTCGAAAACTGGCGTAGCGCCTGGCCGTGCAGTCTTGTCAACTCGGGGCGTAACGCGGTTTTAATTTCTGCGCGTAAGTACGGCTCATGCGTAACGGTGAACCGTTTTTTAAGTGGACGTCGTAGTCACCGTTCTTATAGGGTTTTACTTTCACTACACAGTTCCAGTTGACCAGCGTAGAGCGGTGAATACGAACGAATCTTTCCGGGTCAAGCTGGGTCTCAAAATTCTTCATGGTTGTGCGAATAATATGGGTCTCGCCACCGGCGTGCAGGCACATGTAATCGCCGGCTGCATCGATCCACTCTACGTCGTCGACATCGACGAATATTACGCCCGTGCCCTCACGTAGTTCCAGCTTCGAAGGGTAGCGTCCTTTGGACGATTTAAGTGCTTCGTCGAGGGTGAGTTCTTTGCCTGTAAGTCGGCAGACAAGGTCCAACAGCTTTTGACGCTCCACTGGTGCCTGTTTGGTTTGCATGTTGGCACGCAAACGAATAATGGCTTCTTCGAGCCTGTTGGCGTTGATTGGTTTTAGTAAATAATCCAAAGCATGGGCTTCGAACGCCTGCAGTGCGAACTGATCGTAAGCCGTAACAAAAATGATTGCTGGCATGTCGCTACCAGCGAGCTGACGCGCTACTTCAAATCCATCCATACCCGGCATTTGTATATCGAGAAAGACGACGTCCGGTTTCTGCTTCGATACGGCCTCAATCGCCTCATGGCCATTACGACAGTTGCCGCAGACTTCAATGTCGGGATAGTCAGCAAGCCGCAGTGTCAGGCCCCTGCGCGCCAATTCTTCGTCATCGACCAAGAGGGCATTAATCATGATCAGTAGTCTGGTAAGGAATGGTAATTGTGGCAACGAGACCGCTGGGATTATTGGACTCAAGCCGCAACGATTGTTGATCAGCGTATAGCTCACGCAGTCGCTCGCGTGTATTGAGCAGTCCAACTCCGGTAGATCCTGACGTTTTCTCGGTACTAAGTCCCGGGCCGCTGTCGGCCAGTTCCAATACTAAATTGCGGTCGCGAATTTTGGCGCTCAGCCGCACGCATCCACCTTCTACGCTGGGTGTGACGGCGTACTTAATCGCGTTCTCTATGAGCGGCTGCAATATGAGGCTTGGCACAAGGGCGTCCTGAGCCGCCGTTTCAATTTCGCGATGAACCGTCAGGCGCTCTCCGAAACGTACTTTTTCAATCTCGAGGTACAGGTCGATGGCTTCCAGTTCTTTGCGCAAGGTAACCTGGTTTTTGGGGTCGTTGTCCAGAGTGTAGCGAAGGAAATCGCTGAGCTTGGAGACGGTCATGTTGGCCGTTTCGTTGGCGCGATCGAGAATCAAGGTTGAGATAGCGTTAAGCGTATTGAATAGAAAATGTGGATTCAACTGGTAGCGCAACATTTTGAGCTGAGCCTCATGGGCGGCCGAGTTGGCGCGCAATGTTTGCTCCGTTTGCATTTGTAGCTGTTGATAGTAGCGAATGCCGAAGTAAAGCCCGGTCCAGCACATCAGCACGTAGAAGGAGCTCATTACGCCGCTGATGTAGTCCATCAGACTGTCTGGTTGCCAGCTCGATTCGATCCACTCGATATACAGCGTGTTACTGTATACCCGCCAGCCAAGCGCCATGATGTAGCAAGCGGCCAGTGCGCCAAATGCCATTACAGCGGGAGGGCGCTGCCAAAGCTTGCGACACACGATTCTAAGCGCAAGGCTGAGTAAGAAACCCATTACAGCTACCGCGCTGACCAATCTGAAATACGTTTGCGGTTTGTCGTAAAGAAGAGCGCCGATGTAGGATGTGGCAACAAAACCGATCCATCCAACCACGTTGAGCACCCAAAACAATTTGGACCGGTCGCTGACTATAGTTTCAACTTTCATCGTGGTGTCAACGAGATGTCAGTCGGGCAAAGGGCGCTGTTCTTTAGCACCGCAGAACCGATAACCGCGATCTGTACGCAAAGCGCCGACGATGCGCGTGCATCGCCGGCGGAACCCATTTTTGCAGCAAGACTTGTCAACTAGAATGAATCCTTTGATCTTGGCTTGGAAGAAAGCGCTTTTCGCAAGTGCTTTATTGTAGCCGTTTTTGGGCTGTGCGCCGACAGAATCTTTTTAACGTCCAGTCCCTCGCGTTCCATAGCGGCGGCGAACTGGCGGGTTGTGCCGGTAGCGGGAAATACGTGCCCGTTACGTTGCAGGCCAAAGTGATCGGCTGAAAACAGAATTCTTTCCTCTGGTAGATACGCTGCAAAAATGTGTTCGGCGTGTTCCGTTGGTCCGAGGTCGACAATCATCACTTCTCGACTGCCGTCGCCAAACGTTCGACGCGAAGAAACGGTTTCAATTTTAAGGTCGTCTACTTCTCCGGCCGCTGTGCGAACCGTTTGCTCGTGGTCCGCATGCGCAACCAGCGTCGTTCCGATTCGGGCATAGCTTGGGGCAGCGAGAACATGGTCGCTGTGGTGATGGGTGAAAATGCCGTATTTGATCGGCTTGTCTGGAATAGCTTCGCGAAGCAGCACCAGTCTTTCTTCAGATCCGCCGGTGCCACCAACGGCAATAATGTGGTCGTCCATTTCAACATACAGTGCGTACGTGCCGTTGCCACCAATTAGATGCGCATCTTTAGCAACTTCTTGTCGCGACATGTCGTCCGGTCCCAGTGCGCCTAGCTTTTTCAAGCCTTTGGGTTTCTTTATAAAGTCCTCAATCGAGCTGTTTACGCTCACGCTTTTGTGGGTTCGAATTTCGTTTTCGTCACCCTGGAAGTAGAACGTGTAACCGTGGTTGACCATGATGCCGTTCACCGCACGGTAATCTCGGAACTCATATTCCACCAACCCAAATGCGGGTAAAAAACGTTCGCTCTTGTTTATAAGATGGCTGGACTGATCGACATACAAACTGATTGCAGGTCCGACTTCCATTACAAATGACACGACGTCATGTGGTTTGTTTTTATAGTCTGTTTCGCCCAGATAGGTTGCCGTATGGGCACGCTGCATTAACTGGTGGGCCAGAAGCGTTGAGGTAATACGCACAAATGGACCAGATCTAGTATTAAAGTCAGGATTATCAATTGGCGTGATGGTGCCGGCACGATAGTTTATCTGCCAACCCGAGTCTGACGTGAATATTTGGCCTTGATCAAAGCGGGCGCGTTTCGGATCGTCGATATTACGACTAAAAAAGCGCTGATTGCTTACATCAATTGCTGAAACGGTTGACCTTTCGGTTCTGTCCCAGGGCGGTCCGGGAGCACGGCTTTGGCCCACTGCGTACCCGGTTGCACTTGACTCGATAAGCAGCGTTTCCATGTTTTGAAGTGCCTCGCGTCCACCGTATGCGTCAAGCACGCTATTGATAATGCTCTGCGTCTTTTCCGAGTTAGCCTCGGTTATATTTTGTCCAGAAACGTTAATGCTCGTTAATACTAGTGATAGCGCCCAAATGATCTGTGTTTTCATCGCTAAATCTCCCTGTCGTTCATTAAATCCAGCTGTTCGACTCTCGTTGCTGTGTTAGACGAACAGTGACTGAATTGTGATGAATTCAAAATAGCAGCTGTATTCTGTAACGAAAGCTCCTTTCGACTAAGCGCATGACAGACGCGATGAGAGGGGGTTAGAGGGACATGATCCGTTGGCGGTAACGGGCTGTTTTGTGGAGTAAAAGCAGCTATACCCAGCGATATCTATTAGACTGTGCAGGACGCAATAACGAAGCGCTCAGCATTAGCCTGGCGCTGACTTGATTCCCGGCTTCTTACTACTGTGGACGCTGTCGTACTTATTATAAGGAATCCAATGAGCACTAAATCCGCGGCAACTGAACGATCTAACGGGAACGGTGTTCCTTCATCTCATTTGCTCGAAGCCGTGCGAGAGTTCATGCGTACAGAGTCTGCGGGAGGCATTTTACTGCTGCTTGCAGCGATTCTGGCCATGGTTCTGGCCAACACACCGTTTGCCGGGCTTTACGCCAGTTTGCTTAACACACCTGTTGCCGTTCAGGTCGGGGCCCTCGAAATTGCCAAGCCGCTTTTTCTTTGGATAAACGATGGCCTCATGGCGATTTTCTTCTTTCTGATTGGTCTTGAAATAAAACGTGAGGTCCTTGAGGGAGAGTTGTCTTCTGTTTCACAGATTGTTTTACCAGGGCTGGGTGCACTGGGTGGCATGTTGGTGCCCGCAGGTATGTACGCTTTTTTTAATTGGGGCGACGAGGCGGCGATTAACGGATGGGCCATACCCGTGGCGACCGATATTGCATTTGCGTTAGCGTTGCTGAGTGTTTTTGGTCAACGTGTTCCAACCTCTTTGAAGGTATTCTTGTTAACGTTAGCGATTTTTGATGACTTGGCGGCTATCGTCATCATTGCCATTTTCTACTCAGGCGACTTGTCTGTCGGCGCTCTTATCGCCGGGGCCGTAGCCCTGACTTTCGCTGTTATCATGAACCGCCGCGGAGTCTGTAAAGTATCAGCCTATGTCCTGCTCGGCATTGCGCTTTGGGTAGCCGTACTCAAGTCGGGTGTGCATGCTACGCTCGCCGGCGTGCTTATCGCGTTTTGCATCCCTATGCGTGATCCGGACGGAAACTCGCCGCTACGCGATTTGGAACATGATCTTCATACACCGGTTGCCTACGTCATCCTGCCTATTTTTGCCTTCGCTAACGCCGGTTTGTCGTTCGCCGGTATGTCGTTCAACGATTTGATTCACCCGGTTACTTTGGGAATAGTTTTGGGTCTTGTGGTCGGAAAGCCGCTGGGTATTTTGTTGTTTGTCGGACCGGCCGTGCTGCTTGGCTTGGCGCGTTTTCCAGAAGGTATTAACTGGACGCGCCTGATTGGTGTTGCGTTCGCATGCGGCATCGGTTTTACCATGAGTTTGTTTATCGCAGGTCTCGCGTTTGAGCATGGAGACGGGGAGTACTTTGCCGGAGACCGATTAGGCATTGTTGTCGGCTCACTCATTGCGGCGGCTTTCGCTGCGTTATTTTTACATTTTTCATTGCCTAAAAAGCAGTAGCTTTTGAGATTGGTTCGTTGAGGTGTCGCTGTGCCGGATTTATTCGGCCACGGAGTTGCTGGCTTTAAACTGTTTATTTTTCAAGTGGTCAAACGGTTTGGGTGAGAAAACCGCATCAAGCGACAGATTAAAAAAAGCAGCGAGTTTGAAAGCCAGCTCAAGACTAAGATTGTATTGTCGGCGCTCAATGTAACCAATTGTTTGAATATGAACCCCGACGGCGTCAGCGAGTTGCTGTCGAGTTACGCTACCTTCTGTTCTAAGCAGCTTGAGCCGGTTGTAAAAGCTGATTTCTTTGTTGCACTTCATGAGTGGCCCTGTCCGGTCTCATCCGACTCGAGAGTCCAGGCCACGTAAACACTCGGCGCCAGCGCTACGGTCAGCAACGAGATGAGCGCCATGGCGAAGGATTGATGTCGTGTGAAACCCAGTCCAAACACACAGGCCACGACTAACAGAATACAGACCAACGTAAATCCGTATGCCTTTCGTTAAATATTGCGTATTATGTCGCTCTCTCATCCATACAGGACAATACTATGCGTTCCAGTTTTTTAATTGCCGCTACGGCAGTAGCTTTACTTTTGACCCTGTCGCCTAACGCGTCGGCACAAGACACGCTCGAGCAGAAGCTAGAGGCGGCCTTAAGCGCAGACAGTCGCCCAGACGGTCACAAAGAACGTGATCGAAATCGTCGTCCGATTGATACGCTGAAATTTTTTCAACTCAAAGACGATATGAAGGTTGTTGAGCTGTTGCCTGGAAGTGGGTGGTACACTCGTATTTTGGCGCCTGTTCTCAGGGAAAAAGGCGAGCTGCATGTGGGCATTGGTACAAGTCGGGTGGAAAAGCTTAAATCTGAAGAAGGCTTCGATAAGATAAACGTTTTGGACTTCGATATAGATTTCGATCGAAGCGGTCCGTTTGGCACGAATAACGTAACGCCGTTCTCGCTGCCGGTAAAACGCGTCGATCTCGCTCTGACCTTTCGCAATATGCATAACTTCACACCAGAGGCTCGCAAAATAGTGAACGAGGCCGTGTTCAAGTCTCTCAAGCGCGGTGGCTTGTACGGTGTCGTTGACCATACGCAGCGGCACATGGAGCCGATGACTCGGGAGAGTCGCCGACGCATAGATCCCATGGTGGTTGTTAAAGAAGTTCTGGACGCCGGCTTTGAACTGGTCGATTTTTCAGACTTGCACTACAAGCCTGATGACGAATTGCGTTATGAAGTGGGACGCAAGTCGGTAACGGGTAACACCGATCGTTTTACTATTTTGTTTCGCAAGCCGTAGCGTTTTACGTCTTGTAGTTGAATCAGAGGGATATTGATGATGACATTACTTAAACAAACGATTCTGATCGTTATTCTGTCGTGTTGCGCGTATGCGAGCTGGGCTGAAGAGAGTTTCTACATCGGAGCGGCGATAGGAAAGGGCGATCTCGACGTCGATAGCAGCAGTTTTCCAAACGAAACGTTTGTAACAGACGATATCTCAAGCGATATGTTTGTGTCGGAAATTTCGGGCGGCTACCGCTTCGACAATAACTGGACGCTTGATCTTGGACTAGAGACTTATGCTTCGTTTGATATTATCGCTCTTGGACTGGGTGACGTAGTCAGCCTGCAGGCTATCCGTGTCGGAGGTGGGTATCACTTTCCGAGTGAGGGCAGGTTAAGTGCCTTCGTAAAAGGTGGTGTCTCATTCTGGGATCTGGAATTTGAAGAAGGTATTTTATTCAATCCGGGGCCGGAAGAAGAAGCCTCTCGAAATGGCAACGATCTCTATGTGCAAATTGGCGCCGAGGTGAGGATAGTTGGGGGTTTCATCTCAAGACTGACGTGGGACGTAGCCGATAATGACTTTGGTGATTCAAGTGCCGTCAAGCTGTGGTTTGGCGGTCGTTTCTGAACTAAATCGTGCTTTACAGTGGCGGCTTCCAGCCCGTACCGATAGAAGCAGGTCTGATCGTTTTGTGCCACTTCCCGGTAGCGGGGAGTGGCACAACTCACAGGCCATACGGTGGTCGTTGCGCCTCCAGTCTATTCGCATATTGACGAGGGCAAAGGACGTGCTCGTCGAGCGTAACAGTTGTCTGATCGTCTCAGGGAAATAGCTACGCATAAGCCCTACTAAACAGTTGAAAACTTGACTCTTCACCGGCCCTCGCGGCGTTCGACTCTCAAATGTTATGTAATTGTTAACTTTACGTTAAGGATGTTATCGGTTGCTTACCGATACTCATGGTCCCGATGTTAGGGGCCCGTTCGTTTGGGATAATCTAAAAAAATGGTCTGGAGGGACTCATGAGATTCTTACGCTCAAGTATATTCACGGCAGCTTTTGCCACACTGTTGTTGGCGACGCCGTTTGCTAGTGCTACAACAATTCAAATTACCATCACTAATAACGCTCCCGATGGCAGCGTATTTCTGACTCCTGTCTGGCTCGGTTTGCACGACGGTAGTTTCGATAGCTACGACAACGGTGCAGCGGCATCAGCGGGTATTGAAGCGATTGCAGAAGACGGCAATCCGGCTCCACTTTCAAACATGTTTGACGCAGCCGGTCGTGTTCAAGGTGTTGCCGGTGGAGCTCCAATCGCTCCGGGCCAAACTGTTACGCTGACGCTTGATGTCGCCAACGACGGTTCAAACAACTATCTTTCTTATGCATCTATGGTACTGCCTAGTAACGATTACTTCGTTGCCAACGGTAATCCGTTTGCGCACAGTATCGCAAGCGTATTGAACGGAAGCGCAACAGAGCTTTCGTTCAACATTGGTACACCAGGAACCGTTAACGACGCGGGAACGGAAATCAATGATTTCTTGACCACAGCGGGTAACGGGCTGTTTGGTTTTCCAGGCGGCCAAGGTGGTCCTAATGAAGGCGCAGACGAAAATGGTGTTGTAACCAATGTGAGCGATCCATTCGCGAACTTCCTGAACTTGCCACCTGGTTTTGATCCGGCATTGTTCGACTTTAACGATCCTAGCTGGACTAACGGCATTGCGACCATTACGGTTACCGCCGTGCCAGTTCCTGCTGCACTGCCTCTGTTTGCTGGCGCTTTGAGCCTGTTTGGTTTGATGCGTCGTCGCGTAGCCTAAGTCAATTGCTCGAAGCGATTCGGGCGGAAAGGCAAGATAGTCTGAAAAGGGATGAGCGTGAGCTCATCCCTTTTTTCTTGCGTGCTTTAAAGCGCTTCGGAGGTATAGCAACGCATGGGCGACGCCGATAGAGTCCTAACGGCTTCCCAAGCTAAAATCCGCGGTTTGTTTTCATCCACTCAGTTTCTTCTTCGGTAGATAGCCTTCCAAGACAGCTGTTTCTGTGTGGGTATCGTCCGAATCGGTCAACTATGGCTTTATGGCGAAGCTCGTAGTCGACATTGCCGGTGGTCTCAAAGAGCTCCAGCGCTGTAATGTGAACTTTCTTTGACTCGCTGTGCATGTAGGGCATGTACAGAAAAGGGCGTTGTTCTTTTGTAAGCTTCTGGTCCGCGCCGCAGCGAACGCCCTCTTGGGCCAGGGCTAAAGCGAGTGGATCGCTGGCAAAGGCTCGCGCCGAATCTCTAAACATATTACGCGAGAACTGATCAAGAACGATGATCTCGGCGAGTCGACCTTGCGGCAGGTCGCGCCACTGCCACATCTCTCCAGCCATGATCTGTTCATGAAGCGTTTCAAAGCGGCGTTTGATGGTGTCATCCAGCTCACTGGATTTGCGGAACCAGTCTGATGGACCAAGTTCTTCAAACCAAAACGACAGTACAGTATCCATTGGATCTCCGGTTAAAGGCCAGCTCAGTCGGGGCGGTATCGCTCAAGAATTACCACGAGGTTTAATTGATGGCTCGCACTGTGGAGGTTCAGGCTATGCTCTTAAAGATGAGGTAACCGTTTTCACAATGGTACTATGCTCTAAACTCCCATCAAGAGGAAATTACGATTTCCAGTTACGAACGATCAGTTGAAACGCTTATAGTCGGACAAGGCATTGCAGGCACGGCTGTAGCCTGGGAGTTGGAGCGCAGGGGAGAGTCCTACTTGATCGTGGACGAAGGCCAGTCGCCGACTTCTTCTTTGGTGGCGGCGGGACTGATTACACCGGTGACCGGTAAACGGCTAACAATCGCCGAGCACTTTGACGAGTTGAACCTGTCGGCACAGACGTTCTACAAATTCATTGAAAAACGCTTAAGGTGTCACTTCTTTTTTGATCAGCCTGCGCTGCGACTATGTTATTCCGACGAAGAGGCAGCACAGTTTGAGCTTCGAGCGGATAAGCTGAGGAAATCTGGTCACGTATGTCACGCTGTTACCGCAGCCGATTCAGCGTACCGCCCAACTAGGCACGCCTTTTTGATGCCTAACGCTGCGCGCCTTGACACTCAAATTTATCTGCATGCGTCGCGACAGCATTTTAGTTCCGAACATAAGCAGATTATTGCGCGACTGGATATTCCAGCCATGCGGATTGATAAAGACCGGGTTTGTTTTGACTCTTCTTCGTTGACAGCTCGGCGAGTGATCTTTTGTGGTGGCTATCAGGACCAATACAATCCCTGGTTGCCGCAAGGTGTGTTTGATTGTGCCAAAGGCGAGATCTTGCGACTACAGATTGAGGGTTTTACAGAGCGCCGAACCGTACACGCAAACATGAGCTGGTTGTGTCCAACGGCTGATAATGAAAGCTATCTCTTCGGTGCCACTTACGCACACGGTGAGTTTGAGCTCAACACCACGGAAGAGGCCAAAGAGCAGCTTGTAAACAGGTTGGCCGGTATAATTACCTATCCGTTTTCGGTCACCGGGCATGTGTTTGGTATTCGGCCAGTTGGTCCTGATCGCCGGGTTATAGTTGGACGGCACGCAGCTCATTCATCTTTGTTTTGGTTGAATGGGCTTGCATCCAAAGGTGCCTTACACGCACCTTATCTGGCGTCGCAGTTAGTTGACGCCATGTTGAGTGGCGATGATTTGGATATCGGCTTGGTTCCAGCTTACGTAGGCGACCAGGCTTCATAGAAGCGGCATCTTGCCGCGATGGAATACGCGACGCCGTAGAATATTGGAATGGTTAATCGCGACAAGATGCCGCTCCTATGCGCTAAATGGTCAGCAGAGCCAAGCGTCGTATACGTCTTTCGACCTTTCGATACGCTTACAAAGACACAGAATTCCTGAATGAGCAATCAAGCCTCAGTTCTCTCAATGCGCACAAACTGTATTGCGTCGTCCTCTACGCTTCCGTGGCCCAGATGAATACGGTCGAGAATGTAGTTTTGATGCAGCTTCCACGGTGCGCGTGAGCCTTGCTTTGGAATTTTGTCGCTGACCCGTAGAACGTATCCAGATGTAAAATCGAGTAAGGGTTCTTCATCGAGACCTTCGGGCGGTACCTTGGGTACGCAGTAGTCAAAAGCATTGTCTTCCATGTGGTTAATCAGTCGGCACACATACTCACCGATTAAATCCGATTTTAAAGTCCATGACGCGTTTGTATAGCCTACAGAGAAGGCGAGATTTGGCATGCCGCTCAGCATCATGCCTTTGTAACAGTATGTCCGACTCGGATCGACTACGTTACCGTCTACTTCAAAGCGAATTCCACTGAACACCTCGGCGTTGAGACCGGTCGCCGTGACAACTGTGTCAGCTTCGAGTTGAGTTCCCGACTCCAGAAGGAGGCCGTCAGTTGTAAAACGACTGATGCGGTCAGTGACAACGGTGGCCTTACCCTGATCGATGGCCTTGAATAAGTCTCCATCAGGTACAAGGCAGATTCGTTGGTCCCAAGGGTTATAAGAAGGCGTAAAATGAGTTTTGACGTCGAAGTCTGAACTGAGTTGCTCTTTGATTTTTTTCAGAATGGCGCGTTTCACAATGTTCGGGAAACGTTTCGATAGGCTGTACGTAAACATACCCCCCAGAATATTTCTCCAACGAACAATAAAGTAGCCTGTTCGGGTAGGTAGCCACCGTTGAACAAATGTAGCCAGAGGATCCTTGGCAGGTCGCGTGACAATGTAGGTGGGAGAGCGCTGCAACATGGTTACGTGCCTGGCCCTTTCGGCGAGCGCTGGAACGAGCGTAACCGCGGTAGCTCCGCTACCAACAACCACTATCTTCTTATCGATATAGTCGTAGTCTTGAGGCCAGTGCTGAGGGTGAATGACGTCGCCTGAAAAAGACTCCTGATCTGCGAATTTGGGCGAATAGCCTTTCTCGTAGTTGAAATAGCCACCGCATGAAAAGACAAACCGGCACGTCATTGTGCGTTTCTCACCCGTTTGAGTATCGTTAATTCCAATCGTCCACTGCGCCTTCTTACTGCTCCAGTCAGCTCGGGTTACCTTGCTGGAGAAGATAATATGGCGATCAATATCATTCTCGGCGGACGCTTCATGCAAATAGTCCAGAATATAGTGCCCCGGTGAAATCGCCTCGTCATACACCCACGGTTTGAATTTATAACCAAATGTATACATGTCGGAATCGGATCGAATTCCGGGGTAACGAAACAGGTCCCATGTGCCACCCAGCGATTCGCGCGCTTCGATAATCGAGTAAGTCTGATGTGGCGCGTGAGCTTGTAAGTGATAGGCAGCACCGATGCCGGAAATTCCTGCGCCAATAATCAGCACGTCGACGTGATCGTAGCGGGGCAACTTGCTTTTACCCAAACCTAAAGTGCTCTAAGAACCGGATACATTGAAGCGACCAGTAGCACGGCCATAAAAATGTTAAAGACACGTAACCGAACAGGGTTGTTGAGCCAGCGCTGCAGTTTTTGACCGGCCAGCACCCAGGTAGATACACACGGAATGTTCACCACTCCAAACGCCAAGGCAATAAGTGTGACTTGTATCAGGCGCTGGTCGGGTGAGTAAATACTGATCGCGGATAGTGCCATGGCCCACGCTTTAGGATTCACCCACTGAAATAGAGCTGCCTGTAAGAACGTAAAAGGTTTGCCTTTTGCTGCGGTAGCTTCAACCGGAGCGGCCGTCGCTATTTTCCATGCCAGATAAAGGAGGAAGAGGGCGCTTATTATTTTCATAAGGGTATAAATAATCGGGAATCGTGCAAACACGCTAATCAGTCCCGCTCCGACCACCAACAACATGAAAACAAAACCAAGGGCGACACCCAGCATATGAGGAAGCGTCCGTTTCAGGCCAAAGTTCGCGCCTGATGCCATTAGCATCAGGTTGTTGGGGCCCGGAGTAATCGATGCAACAAACGCAAAGGTGACTAAAGCGAGTAAGGTGTCAAGGCTCATAACAGATGCAAAACCAATGTAGTAAGCAGGTTTGTATTACCTATTATTTGGTTAACAAATGCAATGCCGAAGAGTGTCAGCACTGATGATCGTTCAAAGTTTGTTTAAACGCGCTTTTTTAAGCAACCAGGGTGTGCCCGCGATTCACTTCAAAATGGCTTTAGTTGTTTGTGGCTTTTGGAAGCGAACGGCCTAAAAGCACGAGGTACAAAACAGGAATCACGATAAGCGTCAGTAGCAAGGTCGTACTCATGCCACCCATCATCGGCAGAGCGATACGACGCATCACATCAGAACCCGGCCCTTCCGTGACAAAGATTGGGGCGAGTCCCGCGAAAACGGTTAAGACGGTCATCAGTTTGGGGCGTAGTCGCTGTGCGGCCCCTTGGTCAATGGCCTGAATTAGTTCTTCCTGGGTACGGGGATTGCTTTGTCGAACCTGACTGTCAATGTAGAGCAACATGATTACGGCGGTTTCAACCGCGATGCCCGCCAAAGCTATGAAACCGACGGCAACGGCTACCGACAGATTATAGCCAGCCAGATACACAGACCAGAGGCCGCCTACCAGCCCAAACGGCAGCGACAGCATGACTATTGCTGTCCGATCAACACGACCAAAGTGCAGCATGAGTAGTAAGAAAACAAGGGTTACAACGGCTGGAATCGCGATATTGAGTCGTTTTTTCGCCAGTTCCATTTGTTCGAACTGTCCAGAAATTTCAAGTGTTGTGCCTGAGGGCAGAGCAACGTTGCTGGCCAATTCCAGTCGAAGGTCTGCAACATAAGTACCCAAATCGCGCTCGGCAATATCAACAAACACCCAGCCTGTCAGGCGAGCGTCTTCAGAACGAATCATTGGTGGGCCTTCTACGTATTCAATGGATGCGAGTTCTCCTAGCGGAATGTGCCCTCCTACAGGGGTTGGGACGAGAATGTTAACCAGGTCGTCCGGACTTTCCCGAAAGGGGCGGTCATAGCGCAAAATGATGTTGTACCGCTCACGGCCTTCGACGCTCTGCGAGAGCTTCATTCCACCCAGCGCCGTTTGCACCACTGATTGAAAGACAGACATATCAATATTTCTGCGTGCAAGTTCCGCTCTGTTTGGCAGTATTTCCAAATATTTTCCACCTAGTACACGGTCTGCAAAAGCCGAACGAGTGCCCCGTACCTGTTTCACCACAGATTCAACGCGTTTCGCAACACGATCGATATGGGCGAGATTGCTTCCGGTAATCTTTATCCCGACAGGGGTGCGAACACCGGTAGACACCATATCCATGCGTATTTTTATCGGGTAGCCCCATGAGTTAACAAGGCCTGGCATCTGTAGTTTTTGATCCAGTTCAAGAACGATGTCGTCAACGTTTATTCCGGGTCGCCACGCCGATTTCGGTTTGAGTTTGATCCACGTTTCAATCATGGTCAGCGGAGCCGGGTCGGTGGCTGTATTGGCTCGGCCGGCTTTACCGAAGGTGCGTTCAACTTCCGGTACCGTTCTGATGATTCGATTAGTCTGTCCCAAAACCTCGCGCATTTTGGTTGAAGACGCGCCTGGCAAAGTTGTGGGCATGTACAGCAGTTCTCCCTCGTATAGCGTGGGCATGAACTCGGAGCCCAGACGGATTGAAGGAATGATCAAGCTTACTATCGCTACCACAGCCAGGAGTAGTGTGAGCCACTTAAACCGCAGCGCGGTACGAAGAATTGGGCGATACAGCCAGATGAAGAAGCGGTTTAACGGATTCGCTCGCTCAGGTAGAAACTTACCTCGCATGAACAGCTGCATGAGGACTGGCACAAGCGTAATAGCGAGTAAGGCCGCGAAGGCCATCGCGTATGTTTTGGTAAAAGCCAGAGGGCTAAACAAACGGAAACTTGCTCCCGTAAGCGCAAATACGGGAAGAAAGGACACGGTTATGATAAGCAGTGAGAAAAAGATGCCCGGGCCGACCTCCTGTGAGGCCGACAAAATGGCTGCATGACGCTCTCGTTTGGTTGCATTGTCGGTTAGATTGGACAGTCTTCGACTGACGTTTTCAACCAGTATTATCGAAGCGTCAACCATGGCGCCTACAGCGATTGCAATGCCTCCAAGAGACATGATGTTAGCCGTTACGCCTTGCCAGTACATCAAGAGAAATGCGCCGAGAACGCCAAGCGGCAGAGTAATAACTGCCACTAGCGCCGACCGAACGTGCAAAAGGAAAATGATTATCACCAAAGCGACAGCCAGGCCTTCTTCGAGCAGCCTGTTTTTTAGGTAACTGACGGAACCCTCAATGAGTGGCGACCTATCGTAAACCGTGACAATTTCTACGCCTTCAGGAAGGCCGCGCTGTAACGCTTTCAGTTTCGTTTTAACGCGTGAAATGACGTTCAGCGCGTTTTCACCATCGCGCATAATGACAATGCCGGACACTGTTTCACCTTCGCCATTAAATTCCACTACACCGCGACGTAGAGCGGGGCCCGCAACCACTCGGGCTACATCTGACAGTAGAACCGGCGTGCCGTCTCGGGCGTAAATGACCACTTGTTGCAAGTCCGCTAGTTGGTCGACATACCCGGAAGAGCGAATGACAAATTCGCTTTCGGCCTGTTCAAGAACGCGCCCTCCGACTTCACTTGATGCGTTGCGAATAGCCTCGTTAACACGGCGTAGAGGAATATCGTAAGAACGAAGGAGGTTTGGATCAATCAAGACCTGGTACTCGCGAACGAAGCCACCGACAGAGGCTACCTCCGAAACACCTTCAACGCCGGATAGCTCTAGTTTTAAAAACCAGTCTTGTAGCGAGCGAAGCTGAGCGAGGTCGGTGGCGCCAATACGATCGACCAACGCATACTGATAGACCCAACCGACGCCGGTGGCGTCGGGCCCAATTCGGGGAGTGGCGTTAGTTGGAAGTTCTGACGCGATACGGGATAGTGCTTCGACGACTCTTGACCTTGCCCAATAAACGTCGACATCGTCTTCGAACACAACGTAGACAAAGCTGGCACCGAACATTGAGGCACCGCGAACGTCCTTTGCCCCTGGCAGACCAAGCAGGTTGCTAGACAGCGGATACGTAACGAGATCCTCTACAATTTGCGGGCTCTGGCCAGGGAAATCGGTGCGAATAATCACCTGAGTGTCGGTCATGTCGGGGACGGCATCGAGTGGCGTAGATGCGAGAGCCAGCCATCCGGCCACAGCGAGCGAAGCGGCGAGCACGACAACAATCAGCGGATTGTATGTCGACCACGCGATGAGTTTAGCTACCCAGGAAGTAGACGGGTCACGGCCGAGTTGCATTGAGTGGTGGCGATTCATATGTCTGCCTGACTGTGGCCTAGTGGTTGTGCCCGGCGTGGGCATCGGTTTTTGATGGGCTGGCTTGTGGTCCGTCGCCGCCGGTCAGTTTCGAAAGGCCTTCCCGCAGGTTAACTTCACTGTCGAGTAAAAACTGACCGCTTACTACAACCTGTTCACCGGCGTCGAGACCGCTCATGACTTCCGTGCGAACGCCATTGCTTATGCCTGTTTTAATTGTGCGGCTGCCAAATCGACCGTTGCCCAGAGCTGTAATGACATGTTGGCCCCGGCTGTCGCGCAGAATCGACTCGGTCGGAATAGACAGACGAGGACGATCAGATAAATTAAAAATAATGTCAGCATAGGCACCGGGACGTAGGTAACCGTCTTGGTTGTTTACCTCAATACGGACTTTCCCTGTTCTGGTTTTTACATCGATAGTGGGGTAGACGTAGTCGATTTCGCCGTCAACCGACGCTTCGGGGGCGCTGGGAAACGTTAGAGATGCGGTTAAACCATTGCTCACCAAGGCGAGGTCTTGTTCGGGTATGCTCGCTATAACCCAAACGTTCTGATACGACTGCAAACGCATAACGGGTGAGCCTGGCTTTACGTAGTCTCCGTCGCGAACGTCTAGCTGAGCAACCACGCCACCGGCTTCGGCGTATACCGGAACCCGCTCCAGAATTTTGCGAGACTCAAGTAAGCCGTCGATAGCCGTTTTTTGCATACCCAGTGATCTCAAACGTTGACCAACTGCGTCGATGCGTTTGTCGTTACCGATATCGAGCGAATTCAGGTAATCCTTTTGAGCCGCGATCAAATCCGGGCTGTAGACTCGATAGAGCAGGGTGCCTCTTCGCACCGTATCCCCTTCGGCATTAACTCGCAGATTGTCGATCCACCCTTCAATGCGGGATACCGTAACGTTTTCCTTGCGTTCGTTTGTTTCTACACTGCCAAACGCTCGCAGCGTTTGACCGAGATCGGTTATTTCAGCGAGGGCCGTACGTACACCCATGCTTTGAACCATAGCGGACGAAACACTAATTGCGTCTTCGGGGAACGTTGAATTCTTTCTACTTGTCGCAACAAGAGACATTCCGCAGGTTGGACATTTCGCGTCCTTGTTCTCTGACGTGAAGGTCGGGTGCATAGGGCACTGATAAACTACCAGTGCTTTTGAGACAGGTTCAGGCATTGGGCTTACACCAGACGGAGCATGCCGGTCATTTTGCTCACAGGCAAAAACACCGCATACCAGTAGAATAAGCGGTAAAAGTATTCGTTTCATGGCGACACCAATAATGCGTTTGAGGTTACAGTTGCTTTTAGCGCACGAGCTCTCTCAGTCGCTAACTGCATTTGCAAAGTAAGGACAACCAGCTCACCGTCAATGATGGGGGCGTAGTCGCCAGCCCCTGATTCGTACTGGGTTTGTTGAGCCTGAATGACGGCTTCCACAGCGCTTATGTTTTCAAGTAGAGCGGTAAGGCTGGACTGTGCGGTTGCTCGATGGGCCTGCATGCTTTCGTATTGCGCTACGCTTTTTCGTGTTGCTGCAAGTGTTCGGGCATTGGCTGATCGTTTTCGAGCCTCGGCGGCCCGTACGTTAGGAGCCTGTTTGTTCTTGCCCCAAACGGGCACCGAGAAGGTTACCCCGGCCGAAAACCAGTCGTCGCCCGGAAAATCTGCGTCCGGCAAGCCTCGTCCTGACGAACGCTGCTGGTAGGTCACTTCTACTCCCCAGTTGGTTTTCCACGATGCTTTTGCTTCTTTAATGCCCTGGTCGGCAACGTAAGAAGCGCGAGTGGCGACCCGAACGGCGTGAAAGCGCTGAGGGTCGTTGTTCCATTGTCTTGTTGTAATGCTTGGGACCGTCGTATTTGGCACGAGTCCGATTTTTTCGATAAGCGAGGCGTTTATCAGTGCGGCTTCGCCATCCAGTTCTGCCACCGTTCTGAGTGTATCCGCTCGTCTTGCCTGGATCTCTGCAAGTCTGAAAACAGCCGGACGACCGGCGTCAATTTCGGCTTTGACGACCTCTGAAAGTTCTTCGTATTTACTGTTTTGCTGGTAGGCCAGTTGGCGTTGTTCATCAATCCGCGATAACTCGACCAGTTGAATAATCAGCTCAGCTCGGAGTTCAGCAAAACGTGCCGCAGCCAATGCGTTGAGTTCACCAGATTGTGCTTGAATGCGTGTTCTACGTGCGTCGCGGCCAGCTCGACTTGGAAAGCTCTGCTTAACCCCAACCGATTTGTATGACGGTAGGAAACGGTCGAACGAAGGACTTGAGATGGGTACGTTACTCACGCCAACTGACATCTTGGGGTCGGGTAGTGCGTAGGCGGCTGTTGCTTCTTCGCGAATAGCTTGTGACTGGAAATTTAGCTGCTGAATCGAAGGGTGTTCCAGAAGTATGCCCTCAAGTTCCGAAAACGATTGGGCATCTGATCGCAGTACGGCCAGAACCGACACGGTAAACACAGCAATAAACACACAACAACGTAAAACAACACGCATGAAAAACTCCAAATAAAAACCACAGCGACATTCAGCAGGCGCGACGCGCCTGCTTTACCAAAGCTCGGGGGCTAAATGTGGAGTTTAAGTTTTAGAGTGACGGGAGTTGAGGTCACGCGGGGTGAGGACCCGCTTGGAATATTGGGTGCCGGAGAGATCCGGTACTCTACTGAATCGGCGATTAAGACGGCGACTGTGACAGACTCCGGATCGACTTCGGAGGTTGAGCCAAAGAGCTTCCAGGTTTTGACATGCTCTGTGCCTGACATCATGGACGTGCAGTCACCGCATCCGGGGCAGTCAGAATCAGAGCGCTCCGGCACTTCGCTGGCTATCTCGATCTTGCTGCCGTGGCACGGCGGCTTTTCGCTTTTTGGAGGAGTGACTTCTGCGACGGTTGTTTGATCCAACGACACAGGAAAACAGCATGCCATCAACGGATCGGCCACCATCATGGTGGCGATCAGAACGAGGAGAGTTTGTCCCAGAGTCTTTGACATTCAACATAAATAGCATAGCTGTCTGTTAGATGCCATGCGAAACATCACTATTTCGTTGTAACACAAGTATATTCGTGCTCAAAACGCTTGGCAGCTCCACGATTCAGGTGCGGAGTGGCGAGTACTTTCGACGAGGATATTGGCCGATGATGATTCTTCCCTTGAAGCTTCTGCCTCTGGCGCTGATTCTTGTGGGCTTTTCGATACAGGCGGTAATTGAGACCGGAAAAGAGGATTTTTCACTGGAGATTGAATCTCCCAAAACTGGGGTGTTGGGAGGTGGGTTTAGGATGTCAAAGCTCTGCTATACATTCAACTTCAACTTTTGCCCCGAGCGCCAGGCCACTGGTGGCGTAGGCGCTCCTTGCCGGGTAGTTTTGGAAGAATGGCCTGTAGGCTTCGTTCGCAGCAGGCCAGTCGTCAATATCGTCGAGCATCAAAGTACACTTTACGATGTCTTCATAGGACAGATTATATTCTTGCAAGATTGGCCCAAAGTTCTTCATGGCCTGCGTCATTTGGCCTTCCAGAGTGCGGCTGGCCAAGACCTTTGTGGAGGGGATGTTGCCCACCTGTCCGCTCATCCACAGCATGCCGGCGGCCGGGCGCGCGCTGCTGAACGGTAGTCCCGGTAAATCGCCTCTGTGAACAAATTGCCCGTTTTTTATGACGTGAGCAATGTTCAGGGTGTTTTCAATATCAATGCTTGGGTCAGCATTTAAAATCACGAGGTTGGCTTTTGTCCCGGCTTGGACAGAGCCAGCCGTATCTTGAATGCCGAGTACCTCAGCGCCGATTAGCGTGGCGGATTGAATAGCTTGTAAGGGTGTAAATCCAGCCTCCCTGACTAATAGCTGCATTTCGCGATGAACCATAGGGTAGGGCGTTCCGGAGGAATCACTTGTGACGTCGGTGCCCGTCGATACTTTAATACCCGACTCATGGGCTAGACGCGTAAAAGTCTTGCCCCACGTATAAAGTAATTCTCCCCGCTGGCCACGCTCCGATTGTGTCTGTTCGAATACTGTGAGCGTTGCATCGAGGATAGTGTCGTTGTTTTTCATAGCTGCTAAGAGATCACTATAACGGTTCAAATTCAAAGAACGCTCGATATGTTCCTGGCTGAGGCGTTTTCCTTGCCGACGAAACGCGTAAAAGTCTTCAACTACATGACTCGCAATATCGGAGGCATGAGAGAGTGTTTCGACACCCGCGTTTACCGCGTCAATGGGTGTGGCGGGTCCAACATAGGCGTGTGACCAGACTTTGACTTCCTTGCTTTTGGCAGCACGGTTTAGTTGCGCCATCACTTTGGTATTTACGGCGGCGTAGATCTTGACGCCGGTGGCTCCAGTTCCCTGCGAACGTGAAATCACTTCACCAAAGTCGGTGTCTTCATTCACGGCACGCATCCAGTCGACTTCTCCGGGAGTTCGCCCTTTTGCGGAGGCCACTGTGCGTGGGTCACTAAAGAAATCGCTCCCACCGATAATGACAGAGTAATAGATATCGGGAGCCTGAATCAGGTCTGCGTTAGCCCGGCGTTTTAATGACGAAAGCACACGTGTATCACCGCCCATGTCGCGAACCGACGTGACACCGCCACGAAGTAGCTCCCGCAATCGCATACGTGTTATCTCGTCGTTATCAGCATCATCAGGTGATGTTGCGTGATGGACATGCGTGTCAATGAGTCCCGGGATTAAAAACTTTCCGGTCATATCCAATGAGATGCTTTTTCTACTTCTCGCTGAGCGCTTGCTTGGGTATATCGACGTGATGATTCCGTCTTGCAGCACCACTGATTGGTTTTCACGAATGGCTAAGTTAATAACATCGACTACGTTGATGTTTTCTAACACCACGTCTTGTGCTGACGAAGCGTTGCTAATCAAGATAGCTACGACAATCAAGAGTCTTGCATGTATGAGAGGCATATTCGTGTTTTCCAGTGTGTAATTCGAATTTGGTCAAGCTTGATAATGACACTGTGGGGGCGAAATTCAAACGGCGACCGGGTTGCGTAGTTTTATCGGGCGCTTCCATTTCAACAGTCGTTTGACAAGCGAGGCTTTAACCTGTGTTTGAATTGAGACAGATTGTGGGCCTGATTTAGTGGTAGCTAAAGTTCGTCAGTGGGTATGCTTTAGCCTGTGGTTTGGACCTTTTTTGTTGGCTAGCGTATAGTTTTTTGGGCAAAGTGTCTGCTGGCCCTGACAATTCCTTATCGTATCTCAATCAAATGGCTTTAGCCCAAGGTGGAAATGGATGAATATGACTACCACCAATTCCGTGTTTGCAGCGCGCATATCGCGTCATTGCGAAGTCGACGAAAAAGACCTCGCAAGCTTGAGAAGGTCAAATCAAAGATGATTTCGTTCCAGCCTGGTGAGGGCGCACTAAAAAGAGGAACAGCTATGGAGCATGTTCTCTTTGTGTCCTCGGGATAGTCTCTCAGGTGTCGATATACTACTGAGGGAACACCCCAGATTGCCCATGTACTGCTACCCGGCGATATCATCACTCCAAGTGCGTTCGTGACTGAAACGTCTGATCCTGACGGTACAACAGTATGCGGGTAAAAAGAAACGCAGTCTGTCGCCCACTTGCACGCACGGAGCGGATTGGTGACAAAAATTTTGATGAGAAGGAGTAAAAATGAATAAGACACAGGTTGCAGTATGGGACGAACTGGTTGATCGTTCCCCGGCCCATGCACTGGTTGCGAATGTTGATTTGGTTATTGTTCGCTTTGATGACGAAGTCTCTGTTTTGTACGGTCGCTGTGCCCACCGTGGAGCGCTTATGTCCGATGGGCATATTGACGGTGACAACCTGATTTGTGGTCTGCACGGCTGGGACTATAGGGTCGACACGGGTGTCAGTGAATACAACCATTCCGAAACGCTTCCCAAATTTAACGCCTGGATAGAGGACGGGATTGTCTTTGTTGATCAGGACGAAATCGAGGCCTGGGTAAAAAAGTATCCGCAGCCGTATGTTCGCGACTCTTATCAGGGTGAATTTCAAGATCACACGGGAACGGCTGACGAACCGCACGTAAAGCTTATTCGTAAACTGGCGTCCGACGGGCTTAGCAAGTTTGGCCACCACGGTCCTACCGCCGCTATGGGGGTTTCTCGTAACGAGCTGCCTAAATGGGATGATCTTCAGTTTGTTGTTGCTCAGCTCCACAAGCTGCCGCTGCTTGACGAAGAAGAAGTGGCTACCGACTTGGTGATTGGCCCTAACGCCAAAAAGCCGCTACAGCTCGATATCCCTCTGTTTGTTTCTGACATGAGTTTTGGTGCGCTGTCAGAAGAAGCAAAAGTAGCCTTGTCCAAAGGCGCAGAGTTAGCCGGTACGGGTATCTGCTCCGGCGAGGGAGGCATGCTGCCTGAGGAGCAGTCAGCAAACTCTCGCTACTTCTACGAACTTGCGTCGGCTCGATTCGGATTTTCGTGGGACAAGGTGCAGAAAACGCAGGCGTTTCATTTTAAATCGGGCAGGGGGCGAAAACAGGTACCGGCGGGCACCTTCCCGGTAATAAAGTGAAGGGCAAGATTGCGACCGTACGCGGTTTGTCTGAAGGGGAGGCTGCTATATCGCCGCCGCGTTTCCCTGACTGGACCGAACTGAGTCACTATCAGGATTTTACGGCGGAGCTTCGCGAAAAAACGGGCGGTATTCCAGTCGGTTTCAAACTGTCTGCACAGCACATAGAGAAGGACATTGACGCGGCGCTCGAGATCGGCGTTGACTATATTATTCTGGACGGCCGTGGTGGTGGAACGGGTGCCGCACCGCTAATTTTCAGAGACAATATTTCAGTGCCCACCATGCCGGCCCTGGCTCGGGCCCGGCATCATCTGGACCGAAGCAAGGCAGACGGGGTTACGCTGATTATTACTGGTGGATTGCGTACGCCAGCAGACTTTGCAAAAGCGATGGCCCTCGGCGCAGACGGTGTTGCTGTGTCCAACTCGGCTATTCAAGCCATCGGCTGCCTCGGAATGCGTGCCTGTCAGACGAATAACTGTCCGGTGGGCATAGCCACGCAGAAACAACATTTGCGTGATCGATTACCTGTGGATATTGCCGCCGAACGGCTCGCGAGGTTCTTCGGTGCCTCGGTCGACTTAATGAAAGTTCTAGCTCGCGCCGCTGGCCATCGACATTTAAGCGAATTCACCGTTGATGATTTGACCACATACAAGCGCGACATCGCTGAATTGACTAACGTTGCGTTTGGTGGAGTTGGCGGTAGCCGATAGCGTAGTCCGCAGGTTTTTTGCGCCTCACTTGCCTCGCGTAGAGAGACTAGTGGCTATATAACGGGTCATTGAGCAAGTCTGTCGAATACCAGTGATTAAAGAGAGCTCGATACGTGATTAACAGGTGGCTACCGGCATTGTTGCTGGTAGTCATCTCTTTCCCTCGCAATAGGCCCTGAAGCGGTGTGTTCTCCACATAATCTGCACATTGCCCTCATATTCAATCTACATCCTCTGTTCATAGTGCTATCTGCAACCGGATGCTTTTATCCGAATGCACAAGCTGGGTTGTGACGGCATTTGAGAATCTCAAATGGCTCAAATCGACCAAGTGCCGTTTCGATTGTCAGAACAGGGGTAGAAAAATGAATCTGATCAAGATACTTACTTTTAAATTATGGGTAACGCTCACCCTTATGGGTCTGTTGTCTGCGTGCGGCAGCAGTGGTGGTGACAGGTCTGATGGTACGAATGACGCCACAGTTCCAGATGCACCGACTATGGGTGCGGCTGAAGGTGGAAACAGCAGGGCGAGTGTTTCTTTTACGGCACCCGGAAGTAATGGAGGGGCGGTCATTACCACTTACGTCGCTACTTGTTCAGCGGGTGGCGAATCTGTTAGCGCCTCTGCTGCGGCCAGTCCGATTGTCGTGGCCGGTTTAACAAACGGCTCTGTGTATAGCTGCACGGTAACAGCTTCCAACTCGGTTGGTATCAGCGACAGTTCTGCCATTGCTACTGTGACACCAGCGGCGCTGGCTTTGACGGACATCGACTTTGATATACCAGATTGGACGGAAGCCTCTCACAGTAAGGACGTCGACCCGAACTTCTCCGAGGTATTTGACGACACGTTGGTGAAGCGTTTCGACTTTGTTGTGAGCCCCGAACGTTGGCAAGCAATGCTCGATGATATGACTGATACCTATGGATCGTTTGGGCAGTCGGGTGGGCCCGGTTTGCTTGAGACAGACGAGGACCCCATATTTGTTCCGGCGGACGTGTATTACAACGGAACTCAGTGGTACCGCGTGGGCATACGTTTTAAAGGTAATTCAAGCCTGCAGGGAAGTTGGAGTCGGGGAATTCTCAAGCTGTCGTTTAAAATGGACTTCGACGAGTTCGAAGACGACTACCCTCAGATTGATAATCAACGCTTTTACGGATTTAAAAAGTTTAGCCTGAAAAATAACTTTGACGACCGCTCACAGCTGCGCGAAAAGGTAGCCGCTGATGTTTTCGCCAAAGCCGGACTCGCCGTTTCTCATACGGCGTTTTATACCCTCTACGTTGATCACGGTAACGGCCCTGAATACTTTGGTCTTTACACACTGGTCGAAGAGGTTGACGGTGAAGTTCTGGATACACAGTTCGTGAACGACGCCGGTAATCTGTATAAACCCGAAGATCTTGGTGCAAGCTTCATTGATGGCACGTTTGCTGAAGAGTATTTCGAAAAGAAGACCAACGAAGACGAGGCCGACTGGTCCGATGTTCAGGCATTGTTTGCAGCTCTGCATGACACGACGGCTACTACGGACCCGGCTGCTTGGCGGGCAAATCTGGAGTCCATTTTCGACGTCGATGGGTTTCTGAAGTATCTGGCTGTCAACGGTATTATCCAAAATTGGGATACCTACGGTCGGATGACGCATAATTTCTATTTGTACAACAATCCGGAGACATCGAAACTAACCTGGATTCCGTGGGACAACAATGAAGCTCTCCAAACCGGCAAGCAGGGCGGATCCCTTGACCTTGATTTCGGTAACTTGTCAGCGAACAGTTGGCCTTTGATCGAAATTATCTACGCCGATGAAATCTATAAAGCACAATACGATTACTATTTGCTCGAAGTCATTAGCGATGCATTTGAGACTTCAACAACCCAAATGCTCTACGACCAGTACTCATCTTTGATAGAGCCTTACGCGACAACAGAACTTTCGGGCTATTCTTTTTTGAACGGAGCTAACGATTTTTCTTCGGCTGTTTCAACGTTAAAAACTCATGCTGCCAATCGAGCAACGGCTGTGAATACGTATTTAGGCCGTCAATAGTTGTTGCCTTAATCGCTTGTTTTTAGACACTTTTCGTGACCCGTCAAGCGAAGTCTCCGAGACTTGCAAAAGTGAACCTCCACGCAAGAATGCGTCTGCGCGTGGAGGTCTTGTAAAGTGTTATTAATCGGAGTAAACCGCGAACAATTACCCAAGCCCATTTGTAGCCGTTTCGGGACTCTTATCCAATTAAACGATTAAGCAGACTTTAGGTCTGGTGTCAGCCTCTACGCAAGTAAACGCTGACAAGTTTAATTGTTGATATCGGCTATTAGTTCCCGATAACGACAGCAACGTGATAAAAGGTATGAAATGGATACGTATCGTTCTGGCTTGGTTTGCTTAAGTACATTGTTCCTCTGCAGCTTAAGCTGTAGTGCATCGGCGACATCGTTGAACGCCAGTAGTCCGGTTCACAGTATGCCGCAGTTTGGGACTACCGTTCCGGACGACAGAGCTATATCTGAATTTGTTCAAAACAACGGCGGTAGTTCTCAAGTTAGCGGCGCGCTGACTAAATGGCATCCTGTTACAGTGGATTTTTCCGGCCCGGCAGCCGATGAGTCGGACGTCAATCCAAATCCGTTTTTGGACTACCGGCTTAACGTCACACTAACAGCGCCAAATGGCTCTACGACAATCGTACCTGGCTATTTTGCAGGTGACGGAAACGGTGGAGGAAGCGGTAATATATGGCGGATACGCTTTTCGCCTGATCAGGAGGGGGTTTGGACCTATCAGGCCTCTATTCGGGCGGGTGCCGAAGTAGCGCTTTCGCTTGATGAAAGCGCGGGCATGGCAACAACCTTCGACGTTCAAACGGGGAGCTTTGAAGTTGCTCCCAGAGATGAGCAAGCTCCCGGATTTCTGAGTCAGGGTCGTCTGGAGTACGTGGACAATCATTACTTGAAGTTCCGTGACGGTGAGTTTTGGATAAAGGGTGGAATAGACAGTCCCGAGAATTTCTTCGGTTACGATGGTTTTGACAACACCGAAACGAATGGGTTTATACATCGGTATCCGACGCACGTTGGTGACTGGGAAACGGGCGACCCGAATTTTACAAGTGCCACAAGTGGCTACGAGGGAAAGGCCATTATCGGTGCGCTTAACTATCTGGCCAGTGAACAGATAAACTCGTTTTACTTTCTACCCATGAATCTGGGGGGTGACGGAAAGGATACGTATCCGTTTCTGGGAAACAGCGGTTCTGATTTTGATAATACGCACTACGACATCAGTAAGCTCGAACAGTGGGACACGGTCCTTGAGTACGCGCAGACAAAAGGTATCGCTGCCCATTTCGTGCTTAACGAGACAGAGTCTGCGAATGAGAACTGGCTTGATAACGGCTCGCTCGGCACACAGCGTAAACTGTTCTACCGCGAGTTAGTCGCCCGATTCGGTTACCTGCTTGCGGCCAAGTGGAATTTAAGCGAGGAGAACGACTACTCCATTAGCGATTTACAGAGTTTTGGCGACTACATCGCGACTCTCGACTGGTCCAATAAACCTATTGCGGTGCATACGAATCTGAATAATTTTTCGGACTATAACCAGCTGCTCGGCAATCCGCTGATTTCGGCCACCTCCATTCAGTACAGTCCGGACAACGCCGGCCAGTTTGTCGAAACCTGGCGTTTGAATTCCACCAACGCGGGTCGTCCCTGGGTTCTGGATATGGATGAAAACGCTCCGGCAAACGTAGGCCTTAATCAGAACAATGCAGTTGAATTGCGCAAACGGGTTCTGTACGACGTTTATTTCAGCGGTGGTCAGATTGAATGGTATTTTGGTGGTAATGGTCAGTCTGAAGGCGGTGATCAGAATACCGAGGATTTCAGAACAAGGCAGGAAATGTACCGCTACATGTATTTCGCTCGCCGTATGATGCGTGACGAAATGCCGTTTTGGTTAATGCAACCGGCCGATAATCTGGTTAGCAACGAGGACTCCTCATTCGGTGGGGCCGAAGTTTTTGTAGCGGTTGACGAGGTCTACGCGGTTTACCTGCCAGACGCTTCGGGTAATCCTGTCCTTGATTTAAGTGACGCAGCGAATGAGTTTGAGAAGCGCTGGTTTAACCCGGAATCAGGAGCATTTGAGGGTGTGACGACTCAGGTTCGAGGCGGCAGCACCGTTGAGATTGGTGATCCTCCATCTCGTAACAACGAAGATTGGGTCGTCATTTTCACTGTAGCCGACGATGCCGTTGATTCAGATTCTGACGGTATCTCGGACACGCTCGATAACTGTTTACTGGTTGAGAACGCGGCGCAGATCGACGTGGATGCTGATGGTTACGGAAACGCCTGCGATCCGGATTTTAATAACGACTGTAGCGTCAACTTTATCGATTACTCAGATTTAACCGATCGCTTCTTGAATACAAACGAAGATTTGTATGACCTGACAGGCGACGGCGTGATTAATTTTGACGACGTGCTTGTATTCAGCAATTTTTTTCAGCTGTCTCCCGGGCCGTCAGGCACAACGCAGGAGTGTACCGACTAAATGTGTGTGAAGAGGGGTAGCTTGCATTGTAGGCAGGGCTACGAGTTTGTTTAGGGAGCGGCCGGGACTATAGCCTTATTCTATAGTCCCGGCTTTTAACTGGAATGACCCCGGGTCATTGTTAATTGTTGGGTTTTATTCCTCGGCGCCAGCGGCTACGAGCATTTGAATGACACCTTCGTGTCCCCCGACTTTAGCCTGACTAAGAGCGCTGCGCTGTTTGCCAAGATATGTCTTGGCCTTGATGTTCGGGTTTGCACCGGCGTCCAAAAGCAGTCGAACCATTTCTACGTCACCCGCCCAGGACGCTCCGATTAGAGCATTTTCATCACCGTAAACCACTTTGTCGATCGACGCTCCGTTTCTGAGCAGCAGGTTAACGGCGTCTTGATGTCCGTTCCGGGCAGCAGCGATTAGCGGGCTACCGTCACCTTTGACCGAGGCGTCGACGTTGCCACCGGTTTCGATCATGAATGCGAGTGTTTCAACATCACCTCTCTGAGCGGCGGAGATCATGGCATTACCGTCTCCTTGTACACCTGAATCGGCCCTCGCTCCGGCGTTCATCAGGAGCCGGATGACATCTTTGTGTCCTTTTCGGGTCGCAATGATCAGCGCATTGCCGTCGCCACGCATTTTCTGGTTCACGTTTACACCTGCATCAATGAGTAGCTGGACCATTTCGGTGTTGCCTTTTCTGGCGGCGTGATACAGCACGCTGGCATCACCTCTTACCCAGTCATTAGGATCAGCACCTTCATCCAGTAAAAGTCTAATCATGTCGTTGTTGTTGGCCATGGCAGCCGCAATGAGTGGGCTGCCGTCTCCTCTAACGGTCAGCGATACGTCTGCAGAGCGGCTTATCAGAAGCCGTGCTACGTCTTCGTGATTTTCTTTTAACGCTTCAATCAGAGCCGTCGCATCGCCTTTAACGACGCGATCAACCGGTGCGCCGGAATCGATCAACAGCTTCACAATGTCCGCATGCCCGGCTTTAGCAGCCGTGGTTAGCGCGGAGCGTTGGTACTTGGCGGGTGATTTGCGAACACGCCTTGTTTCGTTCACGTCTGCGCCATTGGTAATTAGCCGCTGCACTTCAGCTATATCGCCCGCCGCGGATGCCTGGATGAGGGGAGTAGGTGCTTTATCAAAAAATAGCGAAGACTGATGGGCGTTGTCTTCACCGTGCGCGTAGGTCAGTTGAGCTGAGCCTACGAGCAAAGAGACAGAGGCGATTGATAACAGAACAAATACCTTACCTGTGGTGTGTAATGGCATGCGTCTTACTCCTGTACTTAAAATGGAATGAACCCGGTCTGGCAGCAGGTTTCTCGCTGCCATGCCGGTTGCCAAAAGTGGAAGTCGGGATGGCTCTAGTTGAGCATGGGTTAACGAGACCAGTTGTTCAGCGTAGTCGTGAGCAACGCTTCCCGATAGCAGGACGCAGTCGTCCGCCGCACGTTCGGCCTCAAGAATCAGTTTTCGATAAACAAACCAGACCAGAGGGTTGAACCAGTGCATGGCGCAAATAAAACGTGCGATAACCTGAACAATCCAGTCGTATCGTTCTATGTGGGAGAGTTCGTGAAGCAAAGCGTTCTTTTGATTTTGCGTGTTCCATTCACTCGAGCTAGCAGGCAGTACGACGACGGGCTTGCGAAACCCCCACGTGTGAGGTGAGGCCACTTGGTCGCTCAATAAGAGCGTCACGCGTTTTCGTGAAGCCGGTGGCAGTAATGCATACCAGCAATCGTCGAGCGGAATAATCTTAGCCCGTCGACTAATCTGCCAAAGTTGAAATAAGCCAAGGGCCAGATGCAATAAAATTACAGCGGAAACAAAACTGACGAACAGTAGGGCAGTTGAGCCTGGTTGAAACACAAAGGCGGGCTGCGAGGTTTGGGTGGAGTTCGTCGCTACGTTTTTCCTCGTAGTGACGGTCGCACTTTCCGGTGAGGTCTCTGGCGCAGTCTGGATGGCCTCTGGCGTCGGTGCTTTCACAGGTACTCGCCAGAAAGGTGAGAGTTCTGAAGCCAGTGGAATGGCTAGAACAGCCAGAAGTGTTGAGGCCAAAACAAGGTGTCGCGCACTCGCAGACGCCCTGTATAGAAGAGCCCAAAGCCCTATTCCAAGTGAAACGATCACAGTTGTTTTAAGTGCAAAAACGGTTAGCACGCTTAAGAGCGATGAAGACATGAGGAATTCGTAGAGTGCGTCAATCATTTTCGTTTCCTTCTTGCTTCATGGATTGCCTGTTCTAACTTGTTTAGTTCGTCATCAGACAGTTTGTCGCTGGATTGCTGCAACAAGCCGGTAACGGCGCTTGCCAAAGAGCCGTTGTAAAAGACTTTGACCAGGCGGGAAAGGGCCGACTCGTGTGCTTCTTCGCGTGGCACGGTAGGGATATAAACGTAGCGAAGGTCGCGCTCGATATGGCTAATAACGCCTTTCTTTTCGAGTCTGGAAAGAAGTGCTCTAGCTGCCGAGTTACTGGGTGGGTCAGTCAGTCGTTCACGAACTTCCTGTGCGCTCGCCTCTTGTAACTCCAGCAAAATGTCCAGAATTTCGCGTTCGCGACGGCTAAGTTTTGGGTTTTGAGTTGTCATGGTTAAGAATGTAACATGATGCTACAAATGTAGCAATAGTAGGGTTTTACTTTACTTAAGTACATGTTCTGTCGGTGCATCTGGTTCGCGCTCTACTTTATGCGGCCGATACTAAGTAGACGACTACTACGCTTACACAATGACGTGACGATATCATTCGATGATAAATATCCCCTTGCGCATTTATCATGCACACATATAAGGTGCAGCCTGAATATCATTTTGACACACAGATACGTGGTTTATCGGCTTATGGCTGCTTCTCTCGGAAAATGCGTATGGCAATCGGTTAGAGGAAGAAATAGAAATCACAGTACAAGCAACACATGTTTCCTGGGTTGCTAAGCTTTTTCTTGAATTAGTACTGTTGAGAATCCCCAATGCCTGAAGACCGTATCCTTACGTCGCTTGTAAAGAAACCAGTCGAATCTGCTGGCGATGGCCGTGAGCCTGCGAAACCAAATGACGATGAAGCAGTTGAGCGGCAACTTGAGCGAGACGATTCTGACTCAGGGGGTCCGATGCCAAATACTGAAAAGACAATCGCGCAAGATGAGGGTGATTAATCTGCATCGCGCGCTCCCAACGCTCAAACGAAATCGGAGCCCGGCAAAATTTTCATTCCTCGAGTCGTTCCTAGCGGCGTTACGCTTGATCGAATTAAGGGCCCTCGGCGCAAGACGATGCATAGAGTAGAAATGATTAGCGTGGCGGATGACCGGACAGGAAAGCTCAACCGACTTGGTCGTAATCACTACCTGAAACTGATAATGCCTTTGCATGTTGAAATGTTAAAGATGCAAAATTGGGTTAAAGAGAATAATCATCGAGTGGTTGTTCTATTTGAGGGTCGCGATGCAGCCGGAAAGGGCGGCACGATTAAGCGATTCGTTGAACACTTAAATCCACGCGGATGTCGTGTAGTAGCGCTGGAGAAGCCTACAGTTGAAGAACGAGCACAATGGTATTTTCAGCGATACGTATAACACCTTCCAACCGCTGGTGAAATAGTCTTGTTTGATCGAAGTTGGTACAACAGGGCGATGGTTGAGCGTGTAATGGGGTTTTGCGAAGACGACGAAGTTCGTGAATTTCTCAGATCAGCCCCGGAGTTTGAACGCATGCTAATTCGCTCTGGCATTATTCTAATCAAGTACTATTTTTCGGTTAGCAAAAAAGAACAGCTGTCGCGCTTTCAAAAGCGTCTTGAAGATCCACTCAAGCAGTGGAAGTTGTCTCCTATCGATCTTGAGTCTCAAGATAAATGGGAGGAGTATCGCCAGAGCAAGCAGGACATGTTCTTTTACACTTCAACAGCCGATAGCCCATGGACGGTTATTAAATCGGACGACAAGAAGAGAGCCCGGATCAATGCACTTCGACATTTTCTTGGGCAGCTTGATTACCCAAAGGAATATCCCGATATGATTGGATGCGATCCGCGAATAGTCACAAAGAAGTAAAAGAGACAAGGCTGTTAGTGATTTGCCGGGCGGACGCGAATTGTACTTACTCAGTTTCAGCGAACACCAGATAAGCGTGAAGAGTCCGGCTGAACATGTGAATGCGGTTGGATTGGGCTATTCTCAGCGCCGCTGAAATAGCGTTAGAAGAAGTGCGATAAAGGCGGGAAGTGCTTGAACAAACAGAATGGATGGTTTTGCCGTGGCTGCACCAAACACGCCTGCGACAACAATGCAGCTGAGAAAGAAGATGCGCACAGGAATACCGTCGGTCTTGCGCAGAAGGCTCCACATTAAACCGGCTGCAAGAAAGCCGTTATAGAGACCCTGATTGGCGGCAAGTACGCTTGTTTGTTCAGCAAACTCTTGAGTAAAGCCAAAGGCTCTAAGTCCGGGTGGCTTAGTCCATAGAAACATTTCCAATATCATGATGTAGACGTGTTCGAGGGCTACAAGTACCGTAAGTGCGAAACTTATTTTCTTCATGATTGAGTAGTATCCGCAAAGTATAAGCACCCACACAATACCATTAATCGGCTTTGCGTTCGCGGCATCGTGCGACACATATACAGTAGGCATGCTCAATAGCATCGTTATCCGCGATAATCCTCCACAGTTTCACCTGTGGAGGATACATAAGGTGAAGTTTAGCAGTGCCGTTGGGTGACGTAGTGTGTTTCCTTAGTAGTAGATTCTGTGTTGGCTGCGATGGCGATGGCAAGAAGACCGATATCCGTGCCGATGGCCGTACCGATAGTAGTCGCGTCCGTGGTGATGATACGACCGACGGTATCGGCGTTTGCGGTAAGAACGATAATGAACAGGCTCGTAGTAAGGAGCCGCTTCGTCAAGCGAGGTGTGTAGAGCAAGTCGAGTCACCGAAGGACGGCTTTCGTCACCTGATTCGTGTGCATAGACCGGAGCTGACGTCGTTATAAGAACAAAAGGTAGCGCCATAAACAAAGATAAAGCTGGCCAGTATTTCATGAGAATCTCTCCGCAAGTGTGTCCAGGGTGTTAGACCTTTGTCGGTGCTTCTCTATTTCTTAACTTCGAGTTTATTGTTTCGAGATGGCTGAGTGATAACTGTCTGTGAATTGGGTTTCAATACGATTCATGGTGTTTTGTATGACGTGCGTACTCTCGATGCCGTAGCAAAGAAAAAGCGGCAAACCGGACTGAAACAGTCTCCCGGAGACTGGTAAGCCAAGCTTGCCGCTCATTCTTTCCTGCGTTTTGCTACTTCTGCTGTCTTACCTTGCCGTGTCTGGAATGCACTCTGTTTGAGTACCGCTTGGTCCGGGAGGCTGCAGGAAGCTTGCGTTAATCACAGCATAGTCCAGGAAGTTAACCGCTCCGTCATCATTAAGATCAAAGAGTTGGTTGCTGCCCAGGAACTCGGCTGAGAACAAGCTGATGTCGAAAAAGTTAGTGCTACAGCTTTGATTAAAATCGGCGTCGCATGCATTACCGAAACCGTCCATGTCTGTGTCGACCTGGCCGAAGTTTGAGGCCGTAATGCAGTTGTCCAGTTCGTCGGAAATGGAGTCCAGGTCCGTGTCTGTATCAATGAACTCGACGCTTTGACCATAGACCCCAATGCCAACAAGGTCGAATCCTGGAGAGTTACCAAAACTGTCGAGTCCCATGACCTTAATTGCACGCACGGGTTCTACAATTCCAGTACCGTTTAAATCGAAGTTGGTCGTAGTTGACGCGCTGGCAATTCCAAGGCTCACGAAATCGATGCCGTTTGACGAAACCGAAATTTCGGCTTCTTCATTAGCTGAACCCACTTCGCTAACGACAAAGTCTGGACCAAGACCGTCGACGATTTGCCCGGTAACAAAGCCAAGTACAATGAACGAACCTTCCGGCAGCGATAGGTAGTCGTTAGGGCCAACCGGGCCAGGCTCAGGACCAATTGCAACTTCAATAGGAACGGTCACCGGTGAGCCTAGACCAGTGCCGCCGTATGGTCCGGGAATGGGCCCAGCGCCTGAGTCAACGTACTCCAATATGGTTTCGGCATACAGAGCGATATTTTGCGTGCTGTTAAGGGAGTTGACCGAAGACAGGTCGAAGCCGGGAGAAGATCCGTTAGAATCAAGCCCGGTGATTCTAATATAGTCAATGGTGCCTAAGCCTGCGATATCGAAATAGGATTCCGTGTTGCCGTTGGCAATACCAATTGACGTGAAGTTTATGCCGTCAGTACTGACCGAGATGTCTGCACGTTCATTGGCGGAACCGATTTCGATAATTTCAATATCGTCACCAGGTCCATTAATAATCGGATACTGATTAAAGCGTACAGTTATATAAGAATTTTCAGGAAGAGATACCCAGCCCTCTATGTCTGAGTCGAACAAAATTTCCGGATCGACGGGAGCAGGGGCGTTGAGCCCTGGGCCACCTCCATACGGTCCCGGTATAGGACCGGCACCGCTGTCAAAGAACTCCACGATTTCATCCGGGTCTCCAACATTTTGCGCGAGTGTGGAGGGCGTAACGGCACATATCAGTGCGGCGCCAAGCAGGTGCGTTAGTAACTTATAAGACATGTTCATTTCCCCAAGCTGTTTTTTGTTTCATTTATGTAGAGAGTGCCTGAAGCTTTCGATTTATTTCTATCTCCGGTTGTCTGATGCAACCGGGTTTTCAAGCGAGGCATAAGGTGCGTGTTCGTCCTTGTACACATTCTAAAGACGTTTGATGTGGCGAATCCTTTCCTTGGCAACGTATTTTAGTTGTCATGTGTCGTCGAGGGCGCAGCAGAAGGCTAATTCCAACTACACGTTACACACTACTTGGTCGAGTCCCAAATTAGTAGTCTCATCACAGGGATATGACATAAGACCCAGTGGTCCACGTGGCTTATCAGTGCTTTTTGAGTTCAATCAGATTGGATGGCCTGATCGGTGTAACGCAATCTGCTGGCAAAACCATTCGTAGATCGCTAAGCGATCATCTAGGTTAGAGTCGGTCAAAGTCTAAATCAAATGGCCAGCTAAATTGAACAGTTCATGGCATTGTAGTAGCGTGAACGGATTGGGTTTAGACAAAAGCAACTAATAAGACCTTCCTGGGGAGCACGATATGCGAGTAACAAGAATTAGAATAGTAACTACCCTCATTACAGTTTTAGCCGCAATGGGCTCACACGCCGCAACGATATCAGACGTTGCCCTTATTCGAATCACGTCACAAAACAACGATTGGCTGCAAATTGCTGAAGTGATTGCATCCGATGTTATGGGTAACGATCTGGCCCTTACGTCCGCGGGTGCAACCACTAATTCAAGCGGTATTGGTTTCAATGGCGTTGAAGCTAATGCCGTCAATGGTATTGCGCCCGGTTTCTGCGGTGGGGCGGGAGTTTGCTCGCCCGAGGCTCCTTCGTTGGGCGAAGGTATTTTTCATTCAGGTTCGAACAGTGGCGCTTTCTTCGAGATATTGCTGGCGTCACCCGCCGAGATTTTTAATCTGACTATTTTCGGTCGTGCAGACAGCTTCAACAGTCGCGATATTTACATTGTGGAACTGTTCGATATAAACGGAAACTCGCTGTTTCTTGCCGGTGATCAGAACGCGGTTAACGATGAGCAACGTGTAGATGTTCTATTGAACGCAGTGCCCGTGCCCGCTGCAGTCTGGATGTTCGCTTCAGCACTGGGTTTGCTGGGTTGGATGAGGAAAAAGCCATAACACCTACGTCGGGCTACTTATGCACCAATGCTTCGTCGGTTCTAAATTCAGTGCCCGACGTAGCATCGTTTAGTAAAACGTTAAAACGGCGAGGACCGGAGCACTGGTCAGTGCTATATTAATTGTGCGACTAGCGATTGTCTGTCGCTGTCATTCAATGTCGTTGAGCGCTGTTGTTTCAACGCCGGTCTTGGATTTGATCGCTGCCTGTAATTCTTCAATATCCAGTCGCCCGGTGTTGCGCACCAAATGCCGAACGACATCATCAAGGCATTTCTTACCGCTAGTGTGTTGTTGAATTTCTTCATCGAGACGCTTGAAAATACCTACTGCACGCGCGGTACTTGAACCGCGTGACTCTTTAGCAGTAAGCGAATCAGCGTTCTCTCCCCAGTTGGTCAGTGATTCCAGTGTTTTGTCGTATCTGTCCTGGGTTACGGTTTTCGATCGCCTTAAAAGTTCCACGCTGTAGTACTCGGCAAGACCTTCAACGATCCAGTCGTTTCCTTGCTTCGCCGAGCGGGAAAACCCCACGTGAAATAGTTCATGTACGAGTGTGGATGTGCCGTTGCCGCTAATTAACGGGCGGTCGGCATGAATGTAAAGTGAGGATGGGCCGGACAGGCCGCCGCGCCAAAAGTTGTCGGCAGCTGATACGACTAACAATTTTTTGGGAAAGCGTCCTAGCACACGAGTCAAGTCTTCCAACGTCCAGTTAATCAGCGCCATCATATCCTGTCGTCGCACGTCTTGATTTTTGGGCGCGGCAACACTAACGGCTACGCCGGCTATGTCATCAAAACGTACGCCAAGTTGACCCGCGATCATCCATCCTGTAGGTCGATCAAATCGTCTATGCGGATTGTTTACGACGTAGCCTGAAGCCGATTTATCCAGCGCCGAATAGAACGACCAGGATGAGGGTGCGTCGACTACAAGCTGACTTGTTGAAGACGCGCCTTTTATAGCTACTGCTGCCATTGCGGGAAAGGCGTCTTCTCCTCGAAACAGCGCCCAGTTTTGGCCAAGTTTCGCGTCGACGGTTCCGTCGTCACGGAAATGAGTGATTGGAGTGCGCCACGACAGCGTGCCTCCATGAGCTGGAACATGCCAGGTGTATTCGTCGCCGCTGCGTTTTAGGCCGGATGCTGAAGAGTAGTTCAGAAATTGATGTGACCCGGCTGGAAAACGCAGGCGGCGTAGTTGACCGTTGTGTTGTCGGACCGTTACCGAGGCGGTTGCGAGGGTTGGTGCTTGTGTGAGATCGAGCCGATATTCAAGTTTATAGGTGTCACTTGCTGCGGCGATGTTTGAGAATAACCACAGGCTTATTGTTAAGATTAATAATGTAGGTAATCGACACACCATGGAAACCTCTGCACAAAGACGGCTGCTTATTTTAGTATTCTACACTTCAGCGCGGGTGCAATAGTGTTGCCAGCTAACCACTATTTTAAATGGCAAAATGATACTATCTGACCGACTCGGCACGTATAAATATTGTCGAGCCTCAATCAACACTAGCTCGTTTAACCGAGAATATTCAAAGAGAAGAAATGAAACAGTTTGAAGGAAAAACAGCCGTCATTAGCGGTGGTGCCGAAGGCATTGGCTTGGCGGTAGCGAAAGCTCTGGGTGAAGAAAAAATGAATATTGTCCTCGCGGACATTGACGAGGCGAGTCTTGGCGCAGCCGCTCAAGAGTTGCATGACATGGGTATCCCGGTTCTTGCCGTCGCGCTCGATGTGGCCGAAGAAGAGCAGTGGCAAACAGTCGCTAATGAAACGCTTAAGCGCTTCGGCAAGATTCACATGCTGGTTAACAATGCCGGGGTAGCCGGAGAGGCCGAACGCATAGAAGAGATGAACGAAAAAACGTGGCAGTGGGTTATGGGGGTGAACCTCATGGGCGTTGTATTTGGTGCCAAAACCATGATTCCGCACATCAAAGCACATCAGGAAGGCGGTTGGTTGCTGAACGTGGCCTCAATTGCCGGCATGGGTGGTGTACCTCTGGGCGGCGTATACACTGCGACCAAAACCGCCGTCGTGGGCTTATCCGAAAGCTGGGCGGCCGAGCTCGCTGCTGACGGTATCGGAGTGTCGGTTTTATGTCCGGCGTTTGTGAAAACCCGAATTCATCAGTCCGGCCGTAATCGACATGAAAACTACAAGCTGGATCAAGATAGTTCCAGAACAAAGACAGGTAGGCTGGACAAGGTAAAAGAGGCGGTAGAAAACGGAATTGATGCCTCTATTGTCGGAAGTCGCGTGGTTGAAGCTATTAAGCAGGGTGAGCTATACATCTTTACGCACCCAAACTATCGACCCGTCATCCAGCACCGTTCAGAGAATATTGATGCCGCGTTTGAACGAGCGGCGAAAAGCCCTCTACTCAAAGATGTTGCCAATCAGAAATTAACCCGGTTCTGACGACCGGGCATTACCTCGCTAGGTGCGCTTTGACTGCTCCTGATGGGGGTTTGAGTTTTTCTCTTGAGCAATGTCCGACCAGTAAACGGCGAGTTCCTTCTTGATGTCCGGCGCAAGAATGTAGAGGCCGACCAGGTTAGGTATCGCCATTACAAAAATAAGAGCGTCTGCGAAATCCAGTATGGCACTGAGTTCTACCGACGCACCAATCACGATAAATAGGCAGAATATCAAGCTAAAGACCAGTTCCTTACCGCGTCCCTCGCCAAATATATAGGTCCACCCTTTTGTGCCGTAGTAGGCCCACGCAAGCATGGTTGAGAATGCGAACATAAACGCTGCGATGGAAAGGGGTAGTGGAGACCAGGATATTTTCGATGCAAACGCCGATGAGGTCAGCTCAATTCCGCTCATACCGCCACTCATCAAGGTATCAGTTGGAAATGTCGTTACCAGTACCAGTCCGGTTAGCGAGCAGATCACTACTGTATCGATAAAGGGTTCAAGCAAACCGACAAAGCCTTCCGTTAGTGGGCTTGCGGTTTTTACAGCTGAATGCGCAATTGAGGCCGACCCCAGTCCGGCTTCGTTTGAAAACGCAGCACGCTGAAAGCCAATTATCATTATGCCTAATGCGCCTCCCGCCACACCTTGCATCGAGAAAGCTCCCGTGACAATGGCGACAATGGCGGCGGGTACCTTGTCTGCGTTTATAATAATTACAGCCAGTGCACCTACTACGTACAACAACACCATGAAGGGCACAAGTTTCGCAGTGATGCGAGCAATGGATTTAATTCCGCCAATGATAATGACAGCTACGAGCACCGCCATGGCGGCACCCACTAACCATCCTTTGCCCACCAACGCACTGGTTTCACCGCCGGTGACCTGTAGCAGCTGTACGTAAGCCTGGTTTGACTGAAACATATTGCCAATGCCAAGACACCCTACAACAATGCTGACAGCAAAGAATAAACCAAGAAATTTGCCGAGTCCTTCCAGGCCTTTATCTTTGAGGCCGTATTTTAAGTAGTACATGGGACCACCTGAAACGGTGCCGTCTGCATTGTGCTGCCGGTATTTGACGCCTAGAGAGCATTCCACAAATTTGGTTGTCATGCCGACAAGCCCTGCGACCGTTAACCAGAAAATTGCACCGGGCCCGCCTAATGAAACCGTAATGGCAACGCCCGCAATATTACCGATGCCCACTGTTCCTGAGACGGCGGTTGTCAGTGCCTGAAATGGGGTGATTTCTCCTGGGTGTCGCCGATCGGAGAACTTGCCGCTAACAATGTCGATAGAATGTTTGAAGCCGCGGACGTTAATGAAACCCAGATAGACCGTAAAAAAACAGGCTGCAAATATTAGCCAAACCACAATTAGGGGGACGTCGGTTGCCCCAATTTTTACAGAATAGAAAATGAATGAAGAGAGCGCATCAGTCATAGGCTGGACCATCTGGTTAATGGTCGCATCGAGGTTGTCGCCAGCGTAGGTCGGTGACAAGCACGCTATGGTACAAATGAAGGCTGTTGCAGTCTTGGCGATGAAACGAGCAACACAGGGCATTGGTAACTCCAACCGGATGGGGTGACGGAGACTGGACGCTATCACAAAAACTGGTTTAAATTTGAATATGTGCTTCTTGTGCGGATGACAGGATGGCAAATATCTGTGTTCGAGATAAGATGTCAGCGACGCCTGTTTGCCATCATAGTGGAGGCAAATCAAATACGAGAGTCTACAAATGAGTTCAACGCTGGTTCAGGATGTAATTGACGATGGGCAAGTGAGTGGCCAGCAGCTTCTGGTTGTGATTCTGTGTTTGATTTTCAATATGGTAGATGGTTTCGATATCACCGCCATGGCCATTGTGGCGGGGGCGGTGTCGACCGATCTCGTTCTGTCAGCGGAAAAACTCGGCTGGATTTTCAGTTTCGCTTTGGCTGGCATGATGGTTGGCGCTATGGTGCTTGCTCCAGTTTCCGATCTTGTTGGAAGGCGAAAAGCTATTATTTTTAGCGTGACACTGGTTGGTGTCTCCATTTTGTTAACTGCGAGAGCGACGACGCTAACGGAATTTATTCTTCTGCGGTTCGTATCCGGTATTGGCGCCGGCGCCATGCTCGCCTGCCAGGCAACCCTCGCGGCGGAATACAGTCCAGACAAGTATCGTGCCTTGTCGGTTGCGGCGGTAACGTCGGGATACCCTCTGGGGGCAATGTGCACGTCGGTGGTGGCCGGGTTGATAATGCCTGACCATGGCTGGCGCTATATGTTTTGGTTTGGCGGTGCGTTGACCTTGTTAATGGGCCTTGTCGCGTTGCTGTTTATACCCGAGTCTATTAAGTATCTGGTAGATCGGCGGCCGACTAACGCTTTGGATCGGATTAACAAAATACTTCGTAAACTTCGAAAGAAAGAGCTTACGGAGCTTCCCGGCGCACCCACGAGCGCGATGCAAAAGAACGGGCTTGTAGGTGTTGTGAAGAAACTCCTCACGGAACACAGGGCGGTTACTTTGACACTGTGGCTAACGTTCGTGCTGTGTTTTGCAACGCTTTATTTTTTAATGAGCTGGATTCCCAAGCTCATGGAAGATTCAGGATTTAGCACGCAAATGGGTCGTCACGCGTTTTTCCTTTTCAATTTCGGCGGAGTTGTGGGTATTTTTTCATTGGGCTTCATGTCAATTCGCTGGAAGTTGAGCAATCTGATTGCCGTGCTCTTGTTTATGTCAGCAGTGGGAATGGTGCTTTTCGCTCTTGCGCCGAAACAGCTAACTCTGCTGTTAACCCTGATTTTCTTCATTGGCGTATTGATGCAGGGTGGCTTTACAGGTCTGTACGGTGCTGCCGCAAAGGCGTATCCAACCGAAATTCGTAGCACCGGTATCGGCTGGGCGATTGGTCTTGGCCGGTCAGGCGCCGTTGTCGGACCGGCGGTGGCCGGGTATATGATTGCGGCTGGGCTTGATATGTCTACCAATTTCTACATTTTTGCGGTTCCAATGGTCGTCGCTGCGTTCGTATCGTATCGACTGCGAATACGGTAGCTGTAATTCAGTAGCCATCTCGAGTATTGAATTGGTTTTACAATCAGCACAGTCCGTCAGCACAGTCCGTTTACTTTTTAGGCGCATAGTCCGATACCCGAACGCGGGGACGGTTCGGTTGGACTGAAGTAAGGGCCTCGACCTCTGTCAGCTCTTGAATGCTCCGACGCGTCAGGCTTTGGTACTCACCGGTTCCTTGCGTCTTCCATTTTACTTCGTCTTCGCTCAGGCTGCGCTTAACTTTTGCAGGCGTGCCCATCACCAGGCTGCGCTCCGGGCAGGTGAATCCGGCCGGAACGAAACTGCAGGCTGCGACGATACTCTCTGCTGCTACACAAGCGTCATCCATCACGACTGAATTCATACCAATAAGTGCGTTTTCGCCGACTACGCAACCGTGCAGAATAGCACCATGGCCAATGTGGCCATTTGTTTTGACTACGCAGTCTTTGTCTGGGAACGCATGCATGACACAGGTGTCTTGCAGGTTTGAACCCGTGTCCAGCTGAATGCGACCAAAGTCGCCGCGCAGCACCGCGCAGGGGCCGACGTACACGCCGGCTCCGACAATAACGTCACCAATTAGCACAGCCGTTGGGTGCACGTAGGCCTGCGGATCGACCACGGGAATGTGGTCACCCAATTTATAGATTGCCATTTAAATTCCTGTATTAATTGAAAAAATACGATACACATATTTGCGAATAAGGGCAATGAGTCGTATCATTATGAGCGTTATCGCTACCCCGTCTCTATTATGAAATTCGACAACCTTATTTATTCGCAAGACCAGAAACTGGTCACTATTACCTTTAACCGTCCAGACTCACTCAACAGCTTTACGGCTGCGATGCATGAAGAGCTGCGCGAGGCATTGGCAGAGGTGGCGGCTAACGACGGAATTCGGGCGCTGTTGCTTACGGGTGCCGGCCGCGGGTTTTGTGCAGGCCAGGATTTGAATGACAGGGTCACGTCACCGGATTCAGGCCCGCCAGACCTTGGTGACGCGATAAAAAACAATTGGAATCCGCTTATTCGCACCATTACAGGTTTACCCAAGCCGGTTATTTGTGCCGTAAATGGCGTAGCCGCCGGAGCAGGTGCCAGCGTCGCCTTGGCCTGCGACATTGTTTTGGCGGCCCGGTCTGCCAGCTTTGTTCAGGTGTTTTCAAAAATCGGCTTAATCCCTGACTCCGGTGGCAGCTGGCATTTACCACGAGTACTCACGCTGCCGCGTGCGAAGGCTTTGGCTTTGACCGGTGACAAGCTTCCTGCCGAAACAGCACAAGAGTGGGGCATGATCTGGAAGTGCGTCGACAACGAAAATCTGATGGATGAAGCCAGTAAGTTGGCTCATGAACTTTCCAATCGGCCGACTCAGGCGCTCGCTGCCATAAAAGATATATTCAGTAGTTCGAGCACGATGCCCCTACATGAGCATCTTGAAATTGAGCGTTCAACCATGCACAGACTTGGTCAAACTGAGGACTACGCGGAAGGCGTTAAAGCGTTTCTTGAAAAACGCGCGCCTGAGTTCAAAGGTAAATAGTCTGTGACGCCAGACGAGATTGCACGCAAGAGTGCCGAAGTCATGTGGGCAAACGACGTGTCGTCGGCACACATCGGAATGGTGCTTAAGTCCGTTACGCCCGGTGAAGCCGTTATCGAAATGCCCGTGGCAGACTACATGTTAAACGGACAAAACGTATGTCACGGCGGATACGTTTTTACGCTTGCCGACTCTTGTTTTGCCTTCGCTTGCAACAGTTATAACGACGCGACTCTGGCTCAGGGCGCCGCAATTGACTTTGTTCGACCGGCGTTACCGGGAGACGTGCTCACAGCTCAAGCGGAAGAGGTGAACCGTGGTCGTCGGACAGGTGTTTTCGACGTAAGCGTTAAGAATCAGCACGGCAAGCTTATTGCTGTGTTTCGCGGAAAATCTTTTGCCAGCGGGAAACCGCTGTTTATCGAAACTTGAATATTCAGTTGAGGCAAGAACATGCTGGAAGCTTATATATGTGACGCCATTCGTACGCCCATCGGGCGCTACGGCGGTGGTCTGGCCACCGTACGCGCTGACGACCTGGCGGCTATACCGATGAGAGCGTTGATTGAGCGCAACGCCTCCGTAGATTTTTCATTATTGGACGACGTGGTATTTGGCTGCGCAAACCAGGCTGGTGAGGACAACCGTAACGTTGCTCGCATGAGTGCGTTGTTAGCAGGCTTGCCGCTGACAGCCGGTGGCGTAACGCTTAACCGACTATGTGGCTCGGGGCTGGATGCCGTGATGTCAGCAGCACGCAGTATTCGTCTCGGTGAGGCCGAACTGATGATAGCTGGTGGCGTTGAATCAATGAGCCGGGCGCCGTATGTAATGAGTAAGTCTGGAAGTGCGTACGATCGGGGTGCCAAAATGTATGACACCACCATGGGCTGGCGATTTGTGAACAAACAAATGCAGCAACAGTACGGTATTGACTCCATGCCGCAGACAGCCGAGAACGTCGCTGAAAAATTTGCCATCTCGCGAGCCGACCAAGACCGGTTTGCGCTTTTGAGTCAGCAGCGGGCAGCGGCGGCGCAAGAAAACGGTGTGTTAGCTGAAGAGATTATTTCGGTGACTATAACGCAGCGAAAACGTGACGATTTGGTGGTTTCAACAGACGAGCACCCACGGGCTAATTCTACGCTTGAGGGGCTGAGTAAATTGCCTACGCCGTTCAAACAAAATGGAACAGTCACCGCCGGAAACGCATCGGGCCTTAACGACGGAGCCTGCGCTGTACTGTTGGCATCGGCTTCAAGTGTGCAAGAGTTTGGGCTTGAACCGATGGCGCGGGTAGTGGGGAGCGCTGTGGTTGGGCTTGAGCCCGCCTATATGGGTTTTGGGCCGTCACCAGCAATCAAAAAGCTCTTGGGCCGGCTCAATTTGAAGCTTGAACAAATGGATGTCATTGAACTCAACGAGGCGTTTGCAGCTCAGGCTCTAGCCGTCACACGAGACTTGGGTTTGGAGGACGGCGCCGCCCACGTTAATCCTAACGGTGGTGCGATCGCCTTGGGTCACCCGCTCGGGATGAGCGGTGCCCGTATTTTGACTACGGCGGCTTACGAGCTTAATCGACGCAAAGCCCGTTATGCACTGTGCAGCATGTGTATCGGTGTCGGGCAGGGTATTGCCGCGGTAATCGAACGCTGTTAACGGCGATTTCGGAATTAAATTGTGATACGCAGTGATGATTATTGGATAAATTGATGTATCATGTTAATACGGACTACGAGAGATAACTCAAATGATTGAAAAACCTCAAGTTGAAGAGAACTTCACGGCCAAGATAGCGGCCGAGCAGCGTATCGAGCCTAAAGACTGGATGCCGGAAAAGTACCGTAAGAACCTGATAAGACAAATGTCGCAGCACGCCCACTCCGAGATTATCGGTATGCAACCGGAAGGGAACTGGATTGCCAGTGCGCCATCTTTGTATCGAAAAATAGTGCTGTTATCGAAGGTGCAGGATGAGGCCGGGCACGGTCTTTACCTGTATAGCGCCACTGAAACTCTGGGTGTGACACGCGACGAACTGGTGTCAAATTTGCAGACCGGTAAGGCCAAGTATGCTTCGATTTTCAACTATCCGACGCTTACCTGGGCCGATGTTGGCGCGGTTGGCTGGTTAGTAGACGGCGCTGCAATCGTTAATCAAGTGTCGTTGCAGCGTACTTCTTACGGACCTTATGCACGCGCCATGATCCGAATTTGCAAGGAAGAGAGTTTTCATCAGCGACAGGGCTACGACATTATGGTCAAGCTGGCTAACGGCAGCGAAGCCCAACGTGAAATGGCTCAGGATGCGATTAACCGCTGGTGGTGGCCCTCTCTAATGATGTTTGGTCCACACGACTCTGATTCTGTTAATTCGCAGCAGTCAATGCTGTGGAAAATCAAGCGGGTCAGCAATGATGACCTGCGTCAGAAGTTTGTTGATCAGACGGTACAGCAGTGTGACATTTTAAATTTGACCTTGCCGGACCCTGATTTACGCTGGAACGAGGAACGCCAACACTACGACTTTGGCGCCATTGACTGGGACGAGTTTTATCGTGTAATCAAAGGCAACGGACACTGCAATCGCGACCGTATTAAGCACCACGTTAAAGCACATGAAGAGGGAGCCTGGGTTCGCGAGGCAATGCAGGCTTACGCTGCAAAGCACAGCGCAAGTAAAGAGGAGGCGGCCTAGTGAGCGACGAAAACGGTTTGACGCTGTTCGAAGTATTCGTTCGTGGCAAACGAGGTCTCGATCATCAGCACGTCGGTAGCGTCTATGCCGGTGATCACAAGCACGCGCTGGAGAACGCACGGGACGTTTACATTCGCCGCGGTGAAGGGATCAGCATATGGGTTGTAGCGACCACTGATATTGTGGCTTCTCAAGAAAGCGACGTCGAAACGTTCTACGACCCAATGGATGACAAAACGTATCGCCACGCCATGTCCTATCCAATGCCTGACGGCGTGAAGAATATTTAATCATGACCGCTTCTCAATCTACTTCTCAAGCTTCTTCTCAGGCCACCGACATTGACCACTATATTATACGCCTGGCTGACGACGCCTTGGTGCTCGGCCAGCGCTTGAGCGAATGGACCTCCAACGGGCCTACGCTCGAAGAAGACATAGCCATGAGTAACATAGCGCTCGATTTTTTAGGGCGCGCGCGTATGCTTTACGCTTACACGGCCGAACGCACAAACACTACCGAAGACGCGCTGGCTTTCTTACGTGGCGTCCGGGAATACACAAACCTGCTTATTTGTGAGTTACCACGAGGTGATTACGCCTTCACTACGGTGCGGCAGTATTTTATCGACTGTTTTGACGTGCTCTACTTCGAAGCTCTGTGCCAGTCCAACGACAATCAGCTGGCTGCAATCGCCGCAAAGACGTTGAAAGAATCTCGCTATCACAAGCGACGCAGCCACGACTTGATGGTCAGACTCGGCGACGGCACACAGGAGAGCAAGGCGCGCATGCAAGCGGCACTCAACGAACTGTGGGGTTACAGACACGAAATGTTCATGATGGACGAGCTTGAAAGTTCGCTTGCACTCAAACATATCGCCGTGGATCGCAATAAGCTTGAATCAGAGTGGTCCAATCAAATTCTAGTGTGTCTGAACGAAGCGGGGCTTCACGTTCCTGAAACCGATTGGCAGGTAAGCGGGGGACGGCAGGGCGTACACAGCGAACATTTGGGACCCATGCTTGACGAAATGCAGTGCCTGCATCGAAGTCATCCCGGTGTAATCTGGTAAGCGCAATATGATGACTGTAGCGCGAGAAGTAACTCTTGTTCCGTCAGCCCGCGCTGCGAGGCTTACGCCATTGCCCGAAGATCAGCACCAGCAGATTATGGCGGTGTTAGCGCGGGTAAAAGACCCTGAGCTACCAATGGTGTCTATTGAAGACCTCGGCATATTGCGAGGCGTAGGGCTGTCTCGTAGCGACAGCCTTGAGGTGCGTATTACGCCCACTTACAGCGGCTGTCCCGCCGTTGAGGCAATCCGCCAGGATATTTTGGCGGCGCTTAATGAAGCCGGATTTCAGAATGTGTCGGTTGTTGAACAGCTACACCCGGCGTGGACGACAGACTGGATGAGTGAAGCCGGCAAGCGCGCTCTGGAAGAGCACGGCATTGCAGCGCCATTACCAGCGACGTGTGCTCACCCCGTACCCGATCACGGTCTTGTGTGCCCGCTATGTAAAAGTAAAAAGACATCGCTTATTTCCGAGTTTGGCTCAACGGCGTGTAAAGCGATGTACAAGTGCACCGACTGTCTCGAGATTTTCGACTACTTCAAGAGATTCTAATGGCTGCCGCTGAATCTGATTTCCATAATTTAACGGTATCGTCTATCAAGGCGGATACGGAGAACGCGCGGGTCGTTAGCTTTGACATTCCAGACAATTTGAAACCTGCGTTTGAATTTCGGGCTGGCCAGTACATAACGTTAGAGCACGTTATCGATGGACACAGCGTTCGCCGCTCATACTCCATTTGTTCTGCCCCCGGTGATCCGAAGTTACAAATAGGGGTTAAGCGTGTAGAAGGCGGAGTGTTTTCGACCTTTGTGAACACTGCGCTTCAAGCCGGTGATGTCGTCAAGGTGTTGCCACCGCGCGGTAATTTTTTTACGCCGCTAGATCCACAGCAGAGCAAGAATTATCTGTTTATTGCTGCCGGCAGTGGCATCACGCCGGTCTTGTCACTTATTAAAACCTCGCTCAGCGTTGAACCAAACAGTCGTGCTACGTTAATTTACGGTAATCAAAGCACCGCGACTATGATGTTCAAAAACGAGCTGTCGTTTGTCAAAAACCGCTTTATGTCACGACTTCACTGGATCAATATTTACAGTCGTCAGCCACAGCCAGCACCGCTGCTGAATGGTCGCATTGACAACAAAAAAGGTGGTGAGCTTAACAAGAGTCTGATTGACCTTGCCGGGTTCGACGATTTTTTCTTGTGTGGACCTGAGTCAATGATTTCCGAAGTGTCGCGAGGGCTGACCGCATTCGGTATTGGCAACGACAGAATCCACTATGAACTGTTCGCGACGTCAGCGGAAGATGCCAAAAGAATCATTGCCAAGCATCATGCACGAGCGGTCAAATTCAAAGGTAAAACCAGTCGTATTGAGCTAATCAAGGGCGGGCGGGAATACCATTTTGAATTGTCCCGTGACGGCGAGAATTTACTGGATGCCGGCATTAGTCAGGGAGCTGACTTGCCCTTTTCGTGTAAGGCCGGCATATGCGCCACGTGTAAATGTAAATTAGTCTCCGGCGAAGTCGAAATGGATATTGATCATGGGCTTCAAGAGTCGGAGGTTCGAGAGGGCTACATACTCGGCTGTCAGGCTCATCCGGTTTCCGACACGGTACGCGTCGACTTCGACCAGTACTAGATATTAAGAATCGGGTGTGCGGATGAGCATGGACAAGTTTGTAAAAGGTCGCGTAGCCGATGCGCGTATTAGCGCTACCTCTCTGATCTTTACGCTCTTCGGCGATACCGTTTCACAACATAGCGGCTCAATTTGGCTATCCAGCATAATTGACGCCATGGCGCTGTTCGGAATTAACGAACGTCTTGTACGCACGTCAATTTATCGTTTGGTCAAGGACGGCCTCCTTGAGTCTGAACGCATTGGTCGCTGCAGCTACTATCGTTTTAGCGATAACGGAAAGCATCATGCCGCTCGTGCAGCTGAGCGTATTTATGCAACAACAGAGCCTGAATCCGGCAAGGTTTGGACGCTGGCTATGGTCAGCCAGCGTCATGACAGTGAGAAGCTGGTCGAATTGCGACGCGGATTAAACTGGCTTGGGTTTATCCAGCTCAAACCCGGACTGTATGGTCATCCGGCGGGCGACCTCAAGGCGCTAAAACAGATGCTGTCCGAATATAAGCTAACCGATATGGTGGTGCTGTTTAATGCCAGTCCAAGCGACGCCCATTCTCAAAATGCGCTCAAGGACGTGGTGTACGACAAATGGGACCTTGATGAAGTGGCGCTTCACTACAGGGATTTTTGCAAAGTCTACCGTCCTTTTATCAAGCAGGTGCGTAGTAAGAAACTATCCAGTCGCGACAGCTTTATGCTACGCACCATGCTCATACATGAGTACCGCAGAGTTCTGCTAAAAGACCCGCAGCTGCCGGAAACGATGTTGCCGGTCAAGTGGGAGGGTTTTGTAGCACACGCCATAAGCAAACAGCTTTACACTGAAATTGGCGTGCGCGCTGAGGGATTTATTCGGGAAGAATTCCAGAACGCTCTTGGCTACTTACCCAAGTCAGCGACCCGTTTTAAGAAACGTTTTGGCGGACTTCGAGAGAATCAAGGCTAGCGGCTCCGTAAGCACCGCTGAAAATAACCGGCAGATAGATCAAGCAGAGAGAAGCAGCAATGAACAATGTGGTTAGTATACGTTATCAAGATGACATTGCCGTTATCGAGATTAACAATCCGCCGGTTAATGCCGTTTCGCATAGCGTCCGGGAGGGTATTGTTTCAACTGTAAAAACCGTCAGTCAGAGTGATGCACGGGCGGTTGTCTTATGCTGCGCCGGTCGTACCTTTGTGGCCGGTGCCGATATTCGTGAGTTCACCGAGATTCCCAGAGAGCCCCATTTGCCGGACGTCGTTCAAGCTCTTGAAGACTGTCCTGTACCTGTCGTTGCGGCCATTCACGGTACGGCGTTAGGCGGAGGGCTGGAACTTGCGTTGGGCTGTCACTATCGGGTGGCTCTTGCGAGTGCTCGTTTGGGCATGCCGGAAGTTAATTTGGGTCTTATTCCGGGTGCTGGTGGTACTCAGCGATTGCCGAGAATAATCGGCGTGAAGCGTGCGGCGAGTATGATCACGTCGGGGCAAATGGTGACGGCCGACGCGGCGTTGAAAACAGGGCTGGTCGATCAGGTATACAAGGACAAGCTCGAAGAACACGCCGCTGCCTTTGCCCGTAGCATAATCGGAAAGCCCTATGTTGCGACCAGTCGGCGCGACGTTGAAACGGATGGTATTGATGATGCGTGGGTCGAGCGGCAAACCCGGGAACTCAAAAAACGCGGTCGCGGGCAACGGTCGCCGCTCGTTGCGCTAGAGAGTGTTATTGGGTCAACCCGACTGGATTTTGCGGCTGGAATGAAACGGGAGCGTGAACTCTTTGTAGAGTGCAAAGCGTCTGAACAATCTGAGGCGCTTCGCCACATATTTTTCGCGGAGCGCGCAACCACATCGGGATTGGGTTTTGTGAAAACCAGGTCCAAAGATGTAAATCAAGTAGGTGTAGTGGGTGCCGGTACGATGGGCGCAGGAATTGCGCTTTGTTTTGCCAACGCTGGTATTCCTGTCGTTTTAATTGAGCTCAACGAAGATAACTTGCAGCGCGGTCTGGAAACCGTCGGCCGCAGTCTGGATAAGGCCGTTGAGCTTGGCAAAATAGACAAAAAGGACAGAGACCACCGCATGGGATTAATTTCAGGTTCTACCGAATATGCAGCACTTTCCAATGCTGACGTGGTGGTTGAAGCGGCGTTTGAGAACCTCGACGTCAAGCACGACATTTTTAGATTGCTGGATGAACACTGCCGTCAGGATGCGGTGCTGGCCACAAACACGTCCTATTTGGATGTCGACTCCATTGCGTCGGTTGTCACCGATCCAACGCGAGTCGTCGGTATGCATTTTTTCAGCCCCGCTGATCGTATGAAACTCCTGGAAGTTGTTCGAGCGCAAGAGAGCAGCGAACAAGCGCTGGGGACAGTTATTAAATTGGGTAAGCGCATCGGCAAGATCGCCGTACCGGTTGGCGTGTGTTTTGGTTTTGCTGCCAATCGTAGCTACTCTGCATATGGTAGCGCCGTGCAACAGCTGCTGCTGAGTGGCTCGACCCCTGTTGAAATTGACAATGCAATGCGTCACTGGGGCATGGCGATGGGGCCATGTGCTGTTCTTGACCTGTCCGGAATTGACATTGGTTATAACGCTCGAAAGCAGCACCCGGATCCGCCTGACGACCCGACCTGGTTTGCTGCGTCCAACGCGTTGGTCGAAGCGGGGCTGTTTGGAAGAAAATCAGGCGCTGGCTTTTACCTTTACAGTGACAAAACGCCCACGGAAAATCCGCAGGCACTGGCGCTTGTTCGTGCTACGGCACAGCAGCTTAATGTGACTCAGCGAGAGTATAGAGAAAGTGACATTCAGGAGACTCTTGCGGCTGCTTTGGCCTTGGAAGGTCAGCAGATTATCAGCGAGGGCATTGTGCAAAAAGCCAGCGACATGGATGTAATATGGGTCAACGGCTACGGTTTCCCGAGGTGGCGGGGCGGCCCCATGTTTGCTGCGGGTTTAACCGATGCATGATCTTTGCCTTAAGCCTCAAGGACCCGATTTCTCTCAGTTATTTTTTCTCTTTTGCTATCGCGGCCTGTAGCGCATTCGTTACAGCTGGCAGTGACATCAATTTATTCACGGATAATCAAAGCTCATGCCCTCGAAACAAAACAGCACACCTGCTCGCTTAGACAACTACGAGTTGCTTGACCGTTACAAGCGTGACGAGGGGCGAGTGTTTCTCACCGGAACACAAGCCTTGGTACGAATTGCGCTCACGCAACGTCAGTTAGACCGCGTTAACGACGTAAACAGCGCCGGTTACATAAGTGGTTATCGAGGTTCACCTTTGGGCGCGGTCGACCAGGAATTATGGCGTGCGAAGGCCTTGCTCGATGAGCATCAAATCGAGTTTGTACCGGCCGTTAACGAGGACCTTGCGGCCACGGCCATGATTGGCACGCAGCAAGTCGAAACCGATGCTGAACGAACCGTCGACGGCGTCTTTGGACTTTGGTACGGCAAAGGGCCGGGCATTGATCGTTCGGGCGACGCGCTCAAGCACGGTAACGCCTACGGAAGCTCGCCAACCGGAGGCGTACTCGTCATTGCCGGCGATGATCACGGCTGCGTGTCGTCTTCGATGCCGCATCAGTCTGACGTGGCCTTCTTGACCTTCATGATGCCTCATTTGAACCCGGCAAGTGTTGCCGAATATATAGAGTTCGGTCTGTACGGTATCGCTTTATCAAGGTACTCGGGTATGTGGGTTGGGTTCAAAGCCATCTCGGAATCGGTAGAGTCGGCCATGTCGGTAGACCTGCCACGCCTTCCGGAGTTTGTGCAACCGAAGTTCGATATGCCGCCGACCGGGCTGCATTACCGCTGGCCTGATTTTCCGGGTCCTCAAATTGAAGAGCGCCTGGAAGCAAAAAAAGCCGCCACACTCGCTTTTGCCGCCGCGAACCCAATTGATCGAAAAATATTTGACGTAGAGGACGCTCGGTACGGCATCGTGACCACCGGTAAAGCTCACTTGGATTTGATGGAAGCGCTCCGCCTGCTCGGCATAGATTCAAAGAAAGCAAAAGAAATTGGTCTCGACGTTTACAAGGTCGGCATGGTTTGGCCGCTTGAACCAAATGGAGCGCTCGACTTTGTAAAGGACAAGCACGAAGTACTGGTTATTGAAGAAAAGCGCGGCATTATTGAAAGCCAATTTAAAGAGTACTTTTACGACTACCCGGGTCACAAACCGAAGCGCATGGTTGGCAAGCAAGATGAAAGTGGGTCGAGCCTTGTTCCGTGGGTAGGTGAGTTATCCCCGCATGAACTGATGCATATTGTTGCTCAGCGCCTTGACGCCGAGTTTCCCGGCCTCGGCTTAATCGAACGAGCTCACGCCCTGATTGCTGAACTGCAGTGTACTCAGGGCATCGATATTAAGGGCGTAACGCGCAAACCCTATTTCTGCTCTGGTTGTCCCCATAATTCATCTACCAAGGTACCGGAGGGTTCAAAAGCTCTGGCCGGAATTGGGTGTCACTTCATGGCAAGCTGGATGGGGCGTGATACTGAAGGCCTGATTCAGATGGGCGGAGAAGGGATCAACTGGGTTGCACGGTCTAAATTTAACGGCAACAAGCACGTATTTCAAAACCTGGGAGACGGCACGTTTTATCACTCGGGATCGCTTGCGATTCGGCAGGCGTTGGCCGCGGGCACGAATATCACATACAAGATTCTCTATAACGACGCTGTCGCCATGACAGGTGGTCAGCCCGTCGACGGTCCGCTGACCGTTACCGGTGTTGCGCATTCTGTCAGAGCGGAGGGTGTTGCACGCATCGCGTTGGTGACCGATGACGAAGCGGCCATCAGCCTGGATCAGTTTCCAAAAGGCACCACGCTTGCTGACCGTGGCGAGCTTGATCGCGTGCAACGAGAGCTACGCGAAATACCGGGTGTAACGGTACTTATCTACATACAAACGTGTGCTACCGAAAAAAGACGGCGTCGTAAGAGAGGCTTGCTGGATGCGGCACCTGAGCGAGTAGTGATTAACGATTTGGTCTGTGAAGGGTGCGGTGACTGTTCGGTAGAATCCAACTGCCTTTCAGTCGTTCCCAAGGAAACGCCGTTTGGTCGCAAAAGACAGATCGATCAAAATTCGTGTAATAGCGACCTGTCGTGTCTTAACGGTTTTTGTCCAAGCTTTGTAACCGTTACGGGTTTATCGAGGAAAAGGCCCGCGGTACCCACCTTCAAAACAGCCGAAAGCCACAGCTTGCCTGATCCTGAGCTGCGAAGCCTAGACGACTGCTACGATCTACTTGTAACCGGTGTTGGCGGCACGGGTGTCATTACAGTTGGTGCGCTTATTACTATGGCGGCCCATCTTGAAGGCAAGGGTGCCAGCGTGCTGGATTTCATGGGGTTCGCTCAGAAATTCGGTCCCGTTTTGAGCTATATCCGAATTGCTGATACGCCGCAGGCCATTAATCAGGTACGAATAGAGCCAGCAAGCGCCGACGCTCTGATCGGGTGTGACCTTGTTGTGAGTTCATCGCCCAAAGCATCGCGTACCTACAGTGTTAGCAATACTCAAGCGGTGATTAATACAGCCGAAATGGCCACAGCTGACTTCATTCTGAATCGGGATGCACAAATGCATGCTGACAGCCGTGTGACGGCCGTGCAAAATGCCGTGCATCAATTGTCAGGTATTAACGCGAACCGACTTTCGGTTGAACTGCTGGGAGACAGTATTTACGCCAATGTCCTGCTGCTGGGTTTCGCGTGGCAGTCCGGTCTCGTACCGCTAACGCTTGACGCACTAATGCGTGCCATCGAGCTTAATGGTGTAAAGATCGAGCACAACAAAATGGCCTTTACCTGGGGGCGAGTGGCTGCGGCTGACAGTGAGCAATTGAGCCAGGCTTTGAGCGTTAAGCCTGAAGTGAAAGACAGTACTCTCAGCCAGATTGTTTCGCGCCGCAGTGCTTTTCTGGCGGATTATCAGGACGCCGCACTGGGTAAACGATACGAAAATCAGGTGAATACAGTAAAAGAGGCCGAGTCAGCGCTGGGTCTCACAGATGAGCTAAGTCAGGCCGTCGCGCGGAGCTACTTCAAGCTACTGAGTTACAAAGATGAGTACGAAGTGGCGAGGCTGCATACGAGTACCGGTTTCCTGGACAAGATTCATGAGGAATACGGAGCTAATGCCAAGGTCACCTATCACATGGCGCCCCCTGTTTTTAGTCGCAAAGTTGATGCTCGCGGTCGCCCGCGCAAGAGACGCTTTGGTTCATGGTTGATTCCCGCTATGAAAATTCTGGCCTCGATGCGCAAACTGCGTGGTACCGCACTCGATGTATTCGGCAAAACGGCCGAGCGCAAAATGGAAAGGGCGTTGATTACCGAATTCGAGGAAACGGTTGCATATCTTCTTGCCAATTTGACGGCAGAGCGTCAAGCGCGTGCGTGTGATATCGCAGCTCTGTATATGAAGATTCGCGGTTATGGACCGGTAAAGGAGGCCGCAGCCAAACAGGTGCGTGAAGAGGTTCAGCTTGCGTTGGCGAATTTTACTCAGGCATCCAGTAAGGCGGCCTAGAAGTTCGATTTGTTTAGCTTCGCGAGTCTGGCAGTTCCGATCACCGGGTACCTTCTGCCAAAAATAGCGTCTTGCCAGGCCGTTGCCGTTTCAGTACGAAGGCAATTCGTTGCTCAAATGAAGCTCGCTGTGATATTAAAGGGCTTGTCTTACTCAGACTCAACATCATTTGTTTTTAACGTTTTCATATGAATTCGAAAGGGCGGCACTAATGGATGCTAACAGCAGGGCAGAGTACTGGTCGGCTAATTTGAAATTGGTGGCTGTACTGCTAACCATATGGTTTGTCGTGTCTTACCTTTTCGGCATCATTTTGGTAGAGCCGTTGAATAACTTCAGACTGGGTGGTTACAAACTCGGGTTCTGGTTCGCCCAGCAAGGTTCTATTTACGTTTTTGTGGTGCTCATATTTGTCTATGCCAGACAAATGAATAAGCTCGATATCAAATTTGGCGTAAACGAAGATTAGCGACGGAAATACGAAATGGAACTAAAGACACTTTCTTTTATCGTCGTTGGCATTACCTTTGCACTGTATCTCGGAATCGCTATTTGGGCCAGAGCACGTTCTACCAGTGACTTCTATATTGCAGGCGGAGGAATACACCCGGTCGCTAACGGTATGGCGACCGCAGCAGACTGGATGAGCGCGGCTTCATTCATTTCTATGGCGGGTCTCATCGCGTTCATGGGCTACGGCGGTTCAGTCTTTCTCATGGGGTGGACCGGCGGCTATGTTCTGTTAGCTATGTTGCTTGCACCGTATTTAAGAAAGTTTGGCAAATTTACGGTGCCGGAATTCATAGGCGACCGCTATTATTCGCGTGCAGCTCGAATTGTTGCCGTTATATGTTTGATTGTGGCGTCGGTGACCTACGTCATCGGGCAAATGAAAGGCATTGGTGTCGCGTTTTCCAGGTTTCTTGAAGTGGATTACAGCGACGGGCTACTCGTTGGCATGGCGATCGTGTTCTTTTACGCTGTGCTGGGCGGCATGAAAGGCATTACCTACACGCAAATTGCACAGTACTGTGTGTTGATTTTTGCGTACACCATCCCGGCTATATTTATTTCGCTCAACCTTACGGGCAACCCCATTCCGCAACTTGGTCTTGGGTCAACGCTCGCCGGATCCGAAACGTATCTGTTGGATAAACTGGATCTTATTGTTCAGGATTTGGGCTTCGCCCAGTACTCGACATCAGCACGCATTTCCAATGTGAATATGTTCGCCTATACGTTGTCCCTGATGATCGGCACAGCCGGGCTTCCTCACGTCATTATTCGTTTTTTTACGGTCCCTAAAGTACGTGATGCGCGTTCATCCGCTGGTTGGGCACTGGTTTTCATTGCTATTTTGTACACCACGGCACCGGCTGTCGCTGCGATGGCCAGGTTAAACCTTGTTGACACAGTTCAACCTGCGAACGCCGAGAACTTGCTTTACTCGGAGCGTCCGAGCTGGTTTAAGAACTGGGAAAAAACAGGTCTTTTGAAGTTCGAGGATAAGAATAAGGACGGTCGCGTACAGTACACTGCGAACGCCGAAACCAATGAAATGGTCAAAGTGGATCCGGATATTATGGTATTGGCCAACCCCGAAATTGCACGTCTGCCAAACTGGGTTATTGCTTTGGTTGCAGCCGGTGGCCTGGCGGCCGCACTTTCGACTGCAGCAGGGCTTTTGCTGGCCATTGCGTCGGCTATTTCGCACGACTTGCTCAAGGGTGTTTTAAAACCAGACATTTCGGAAAAGGGCGAACTCATGGCCAGTCGCATCGCAATGGCGGTCGCTGTTCTATTTGCAGGTTTCCTCGGATTGAACCCGCCTGACTTTGCCGCGGGCACGGTAGCGCTTGCTTTTGGTCTTGCTGCGTCGTCTTTGTTTCCGGCTCTTATGATGGGTATTTTTGACAAAGGAATGAACCGACAGGGTGCTGTTGCGGGCATGATTGCTGGATTGTCGGTGACGTTGCTTTACGTGTTCCAACACAAGGGCATTATGTTTGTACAAAGCACCTCATTCCTGGGGGATATGAACCCCAACTGGTTCCTGGGGATCGAGCCTAATGCCTTTGGTGCAGTGGGTGCGGCCATCAACTTTGCTGTTGCCTACACCGTGCGTTCTTTTACCGTTGCACCGCCCAAACGTATTCAGGACCTGGTTGAAGATATACGGGTGCCCGCGCCCCGGCGCAGTAGTTAGCCTTTGCGTACTCTAGCGCGATATCGGGAGATAGAAATGCCATCAGTTCAGCTTCGGATTAAGTCGTTAGCCGTCGCCACGGCCTGTCTGCTATTGGTCGCCTGCGGCACACTCGCGCCTGATACCGATTCCACCGAAACCTCCGGGATTTCGCCGGGTGACGTGTCAGCACCAGAAGCCTGGGGCGCTGCGAAAAACGTGACAACACTCAAGTTTTTATCTTTTTCCGGGCAGCCTGATGCAGAAACCTTTCGTGTGGCCAAAACGAAAGGTATTACCACAGTGCTCAATCTCAGGCATTCTGCGGAAACCAGATGGAACGGTAAAGAGAACGCCGAAAAGCTCGGGTTGAACTACATTAATATTCCAATCAGTCGAACGTCTGACTCGCTTGACCCCGCGGCGATTAACGCAATCGGCGACGTCATTGAGCAACAAGAGGGTTCGCCAATCCTGTTGTACTGCGCTTCCGGAAACCGGGTTGCGGCCTGGCTTGCGACGCATTTAATCGACGACCACAATATGAGCGTAGAGGGCGCGCTGTCTGTTGCTCGACGAGCCGGTATGACGCGTAGGAGCACGGAGAAGCGTGTGTTCAATTACATTAACAGATAATACTTTATAGTTTAGCTTGGTAGCGTCAGATTGACGTCTAAATGACGATTGCTTATTCCGTTGATAGCTTACCCTCCACAAGCTGAATCGAAATGGGCTTGTCGTCAAAATGCAAGTCTTGCTGAGGAAACGCGATCTCGATTCTGTGCTCGCGAAACTCTTTGTCAATGCCTTTGTGCAGTCGGTGTGTCACGGGTAGCAGGTCTCGAACACTTCGAATAAAAGCGCGAAGTTCGAAATTCCAAGTGGTGGGAACCTTATTTTCACCCGGACATGTATTAACGGCACGCAGCGCCTACCGCTGGCTGACGCACCACAGCGGTATAGACACAGTAGCAACCGATGCCTTGCTGGCCGGAGAAACCCGGCCTCGTTCGATCTCAACGGACGAAGGCTTTTTGATGGCGGTGGGTTCCTGCACATCGAGATGAACCCAGAGTAGGTCTTTGTCGTTCCAATTTAGCGCGTGCTCTGAGTCAACGTGAACACTTCCGCCTTTCCCGTCGAGTTTTGAACATTGCAGAAAAATGATCTTTTGCTTCTTCATTCTGGTGCGCTCTGGCGGAAAGTGTGTTTTATCGCAGAGCTCCAGAGTATTCCGTGCCTACATCTGTGTCCAGCCAAAACGAAACAAAACCTGACTTCCAGAGTCAGATAAATGAGGGTTCACATCGCGGCATTGGTTTGAGTCAATATGCTAAAATTGACGGCTAACGGATGGGTTATGGGGCCCGACTAAACTGGCCCAGCGATTCAGCGTCGACGCACAACCGACGCCAATCCGATTGACCTATTCAGCAAGCAAGGATTCGATGCACGTGATGTTGTTTTCAGGACGGCTCCTACTAGTGAGCTTCTTTGTGTTTTTTCTGGTCGGTGCGCACGCATCGATACAGGTTGAAATCAAAGGTCTGTCCGATTCCCAAGCCACCAACGTTCGGGCGTACCTCAGTATTGTCAAAGTCGCACGTCGCATCGACGACTCCGCTGCGTCGCTGTCTGAATTTACGGTCTCACGGTTGCATGGTAAAGCCGATAGCGAAATAAAAAACGCGCTAATGCCGTTCGGTTATTACTCGCCGCAAATTACCCCGTCTCTTGAAAACAAGGAAGGTAATTGGATAGCGCGCTACGAGGTGGATAAGGGTCTTCCTACGTTAATTAAGGAAGTCGATGTTCAGGTAGAAGACGCTGTGAGGCAAAAGCTGTCTCTCGATAAATTGTTGGCGCGAACCAACGTGAAAAGCGGGCAAGTTCTAAATCACAAATCGTACACTGAGTTAAAACAAGCCTTACTGCGAAATGCCCTGGCACAGGGGTACCTTGACGCTACGTATTCGCGTAGTGAATTACGGGTCGCACCCGAAACACGGGCGGCCAGTATTCACTTACACCTTAATCAGGGTGAGCGCTTTTTTTTCGGACCTGTCACACTAGAACAAGACGTGCTGGAGCAGTCTTTTGCGGAACGCTATATTGCGGTTAAGGCTGGCGAACCTTTTTCTACTGAAGAGCTCGTGAACACACAGTTTGTGCTGAGTGACAGTGGCTACTATGAGAAAGTTGCGGTCAATGCACCTCGAGACGCAGCCGTAGACCAGCAAATACCGGTTACGGTTCGAGCTGAGTCGTACAAGTCACGTCGCTACCTGGCACGGGCAGGTGTCGGTACCGATACAGGACCCAGGTTGCGACTGGGTACCGAGTTTCGCAGGCTTAATAGACGAGGAGCCAAGTTTCGCTCTGACATTCAGGTTTCCAATATTACAAGTACGGCTACCGCCCAATTTAGCTTTCCGATTAAAAACGTCGCGACTGACCGCCAAACGTTTTCGGGCAGTTTCGACCGCGCGGAAATTGGCGATACAGATTCAGACCTTTACTCACTCGGTGCTCGTCGCTACGACCGCTGGAAAGGCCTGGGGCGGCAGCTCTATCTTGAGTTTGAAAACGAACTTTTTTCACTTGACGGAGTCGACGATATTCGCTCGGAGTTGCTTATTCTGGGAGGCAGTTTGGCCTATCAAAAAGTTGATGACGCCATATTTACCCGCCGAGGTGTGACCGCTCGTCTGGATATTCACGGAGCCTATGAAGGGCTTTTGACCGATACGAGTTTCTTGCAAGCCAGTCTTGCTACGCGTGCCATTTTGCCGTTGGGCGACAAAGCCCGTTTACTTATGCGAGCCGACGTGGGTTTTACGGAGGTGGATAATCTGGCCAGTTTGCCACCGAGCCAACGCTTTTTTACCGGTGGCGACAGAACGGTGCGCGGTTACGGTTTCGAGCAGCTGTCACCCGAAGACGCGGACGGTCGCGATGTGGGCGGCCGTTACCTGCTGGCGGCCAGTATCGAAGCAGACTATTTCTTCAACGACAAATATGGTGCTGCTGTTTTCTTTGATCACGGAAATGCGGTGAACTCGCTTCAAGACGCACTGAAAAGCAGCGTTGGCGTCGGCTTTCGTTTACGCACACCGGTCGGCGTGTTGCGAATCGATGGCGCACGTCCATTCGACCAGTCTGAAGATTCATTCCGAATCCACGTCAGCCTGGGGCCAGATACATGATGCGCTCATTACCCCCATGGCTGCGCCGGACGCTGCTCTTGCTGCTATCTGTTATTGTTTTATGTTGCCTGATCCTGTTTTGGCTGCTGCGGACTGAGAGTGGCACGAGCAATCTCATTCGCTTTGCATTGTCGCAAGCAGATGTACCGGTTCAAATTGAAAAAATAAAAGGCACTGTTGGCTCGGGCCTGACCCTGTCTGGTATTACATATACGAGCGATGAGCTGACTGTCGAAGTGAAAACGACGCGGTTAACTGTGCGTCTTGCCGATTTGATTAGCCGGGAAGTAATCGTTGATCGCCTGCATGTTGATAACGTGCTTATTGTTAGCTCAGGTTCTGCGGCGGCTGCCCCGGTTAATGAAGAACCTTTCGAGCTGCCGGGCAGTGTGGATCTGCCGGTAGATATTATTCTCCACGATTTTGAGCTAAACGAATTGAGCTTTGGTGTTGCCGGCGAGTCCACCGAACAGCTTGTTTCCAGGCTTGGATTAACGGCTGCATGGATTGACCGGCAGCTCAGCATTTCCGGGATTAACGCACAAACCAGTGTGGGTGAGCTAAATGGGTCAGCCAAAGTAGAAACCGCTCAGCCGTATGAGCTTGATCTAAACCTGAATTCAACGATTGAACTAGAGTCGTATCCGCAACTCGTGTCGCAAACAACACTGGGCGGATCACTTGAGGACCTGACAATCGATCATCGCAGCGACGCTCCTTACTCGCTGTCCGTAGTGGGTGTGGTTGAGAACGCCATGACGGACCCTGGTCTGAACATAACGCTTAAAACCCAGAACACGAGTCTTGAGCAAATTGTTGGCGAGTCTGTGGCCGTTAGTCTGACCAGCAACGTCGCTGTGCAAGGTGGTCTTGATGCTCTTGATGTTTCGGGTACGGCGAATACGACGCTTCCTGAAGTCGGTAGTAGCTCGGCGGCTTTTCAGGGTGTCGTCAAACCAACAGAACTGCAGCTGTCAGAACTGGTGTTATCGCTTCAGGAAGTGGGGAAGGGAGCAACAATCGGAGTATCGGGCACAGTTAATTGGAGCGCTGCCCCTGTGTTTGACGTGAGCGTCGACTGGGATCGGCTTCCATGGCCGCCCAAAGGAGAACCGGTTGCCGTTGGCGTAAACGGCACGGCGCAGCTTGAAGGTTCGCTCGAAAGTTATCGCTTAGACGTTAACAGTGGCTTGGAAAGTCAACTTCAGAAAGAGGGATCAATCTCGATTGCAGCCACAGGAACTCCAGAGCAAATAGATATTCAGAATGTGCTCGTTGCTGCGTTCGAGGGGAGTATTCAAGGTAGCGGCCGGGTTTTTATCAGCAACGGTCTGGACATTTCGGCACAGCTGGAAGGAAGCAAGGTAAATCCTCGCGCTTTTTTGCCGGACTGGCCTGGCGAAATAGACTTCAATACAAGCGCAACGGCTCGAGTGGTCGATTCAACGTACACAGTGACGTTGCCAGAGCTTGCGGCGACGGGCGAACTAAGAGGATATCCGCTCGACGCAACTGTGAGTGGTGAATTGCGGGATACCGGTGTCACTATTCGCAAGATGGATGTGACGTCAGGGGAGACTAAATTAAACGTGAGTGGAAAAGTGTCGGGCCAGATTGGTTTGAACTGGACACTCGAGAGTGAGGACCTCGCATCGCTGTGGCCTGACTTGACCGGCAAAATTGAGGCCGACGGCGAACTAACAGGCAGCAAAGATCGACCTGTAATAGATGCATCGGTAAACGGGACTGCGCTTAAATATCAAGACCTTTACATCGACAAGCTGAAGGCCGCGGTCAAATTGGGGCAGTCTGAAACCTACGAGGGCACAGCGCTCGTCGACGTGACAGATTTAAGAGCTGGCTCGTACAAGGCAGACAGTTTACGAGTAGGGGTGGCAGGGCTTGGAAGCGGCCATGAGCTTACGGTTAACCTCAAGGACACGTTGGGTGAAACCCGGGTGGAAGCGTTGGGTTCTTTGACAGAGGAAAACGAGTATTCGCTCAAATTAAACACAGCGGTGATTGACTCTAAAGACCTTGGTACATGGGCAACGACCGAGCCTGTCACCGTGCAGGTTAAAAACACCCTGACGAAAGTACCGCAAACCTGTCTGGCTCAAGACAGTTCCAAATTGTGTTTTGCCGTTATCTCACAAGACAATGACATCTCCGCCGACGTTGAGGTGGTTGACGTTCCATTGTCTTTGTTTGCGTATGTTTTACCCGCTACGGTAAAAGCCAGCGGGCGCATCAACGGCGGCGGAAATATGCTTGTGTCAGTGAACAACAGCTCCTATGGCAAACTTCAGTTTGACCTGGATGGGTTGAAATTGGAGTCCCGAATTCGACAAGGGGCGCGCGACTCTACGCTCTCTTTCGGGCCAGCTACTTTGGTGGCTAACGTAACCGAATCAGGTGCGTTAACGGCTAACGCTAACTTTCCTCTGGCTTCTGGCGGAGGCTTGTCTTTCGACGCCAGTTTGCTTGAAGAAGACAAGCCGGTGCTTGATCGGACGCTTCGGGGGGAGCTTGTCGTTGCGGTGCCGTCGGTGGGATTTGTGGCCGACTTTGTGCCGCAGTTGAGTCAAACCAAAGGTGGGCTAGAAGGACAAATTACGCTTTCCGGGTCCGTGCGTCGACCTGAGGTGCTAGGCTCTTTGGCGTTGCAAAACGGTGAGCTGACACTTGTTGACCCTGGCGTTCAGGCTACCGATGTTTCAATGCGATTGACGGGCAGTCGTAACCGTGCGATCGCCATCGAGGGTTCTGCTAAATCAGGTGGTGGAGAGATAAAGCTCAATGGAAAGTTAGCTCTTTCTGACGAGGGTAATACGGGAGAATTCAAACTAAATGGAAGTGAGTTTCAGGTACTGAATACGAGCGACGCACAGGTATGGGCTACGCCTGATATTGAATTGGCTTACAGCGATGAAGCGGGGCTCAAGTTGACTGGTTTTGTTGACGTGCCGCGCGCTAAAGTAGAAATTGGCGAGCTTCCCAAAGGCACAGTAAGAGTATCCAAAGACCAGATTATAGTTGGGCAAGAGCAAAAGAAAGAAGCGACCAGCATTCCGGTTGAAGCAGAGCTTAAGCTTAGCCTTGGAGACGATGTGTTTCTGTCTGCGTTTGGTCTTGAAACGTTTTTGGCAGGTTCTCTTACGCTTATAGAGAGCAGCGGTCGGCCGACGGCGGCTAATGGCGAAATTCAGCTAAGAGATGGAAAGTACGAGGCATACGGCCAGTCTCTAACGATAACGACCGGCAATCTGGTCTACGCCGGCGGTGCTATCGACGAGCCTGGCGTCGATTTTCGTGCCGTACGAAATCCTGTGCCAGAGATTGAAGTTGGAATCTCCGCAAGAGGTACGCTCAACCAACCGGGTTTTTCGGTGTTCTCAACGCCCTCTATGAGCGAGTCTGATCAATTGGCCTATCTGATATTTGGCCGTCCGATGAACGCGGAAGCGGCGTCAGAAAATACGCTAATTACCCGGCTCGCGTTGAGCCTCGGCATGAAAGGAGGGGAGTCATTGTCGCAAAAACTCGCCGGAGAACTCGGTGTCGATCAATTGGGAATTGAGTCGCAAGGTTCAGGCGATTTGTCTCAAGCGTCGCTGGTAATTGGAAAATACATCTCGCCGAAGCTATTCATTAGCTATGGCATTGGTTTGCTTGAGCCGATTTCTACGTTAAAACTCCAGTATGCGCTGAGCAGTAAATGGCAACTGATTACCGAGTCGTCGTCGACGCGTAACAGTGCCGATGCTCAGTATACGTTTGAGCGATAAGCTGTACGTCGTCTTACAGATCAGCCCTGCGCTTTGTGTTTTTCTCAGCTGTTCGCTCAAAACCGCGAATACACTAAGTAATAGCCTCAGATTGTAATTTATTTTTTCTACGAGATAGTTATCTGATGCAGGCAGGTTTCTGTGTCCCTTGCGCTACGTCTACTTTTGCAGACAGTTGTGGTATTTGTTTATTTTTCCTAGCTTTCTCACTAAGCACCGACGATGTTTGTTCGTTTTGTCGGTTGCCATTTGGGAGAAAGAAAAATGCGTACATCAGTTCAAAGCCATCCTCTTGTGGGAGTCATGGCTGCACTTGTCATGACAGTATCGGCCGGCAACATTGTTCAGGGTCCAATAACTCTGCCAAACGTTGGTGGCGTAGCGCCTCAAATCACACCCGACCCTTCAATAACACCAGCCACACCGCCCCCATCTGATTCCTACAGCGTTATAAACTCCGAAAGGATGGCTCAGCGATTCTTGGCAACGGCTACATTTGGTGGAACGCAGGAAGAAATTGAAGAGCTGGTGGGACGCGACGCCGCCGACTGGTTGGCCGAGCAGTTCAACGAAGTTGCTACATCTTACGTAGACAGGGTAACGCCTCTGGTTACCATTGAAGTAGATCGCTTCTTTGCGGCGCGCGCGGACGATAACTACCACGAGAATTTATTCTGGGAAGAGGCGATTACCGCTAACGACCAGCTGCGTCAACGTGCGCTGTTTGCCTTATCTCAAATTGTCGTACTTAGAGGTCAAGGAAAGTTTGTGCAACGGTATTCACCGTACATGGATAACCTGTATCTCAACGCGTTCGGCAACTATCGGGACCTGCTGCAAGACATTACCTATACGGCGGCAATGGGTGATTACCTGACCTACGAAGGGAACCGCAAGGCAGATCCTAATACTGGACGCTTGCCTGACGAGAACTACGCTCGCGAGATTTTACAGCTGTTCAGCATCGGCCTGATTGAGCTTAATCAGGACGGTACGCCGAAAACCCTAAACGATGAGACGATCGATACATTTAACAATGACGATATTGTGAATTTGGCCCGTGTGTTTACAGGCCTTCGATATGATCGTGACCTAGGCTCAGTTCTTGGGTGGACCGAGCCGATGAGGATGCAAGAGAACTGGCACTCTGAAGCGGAGAAAGACTTTCTTGACACCGTCATACCGGCCGGCACCGATGGCAATACGTCAATTTCACTCGCGCTGGACGGTATTTTTGCGCACGACAACGTACCGCCGTTTCTTGCCAGGCAGCTCATTCAGCGCTTCACAATGAGTAACCCTTCGCCGCAATACGTCGAACGGGTAGCCAACGCATTTGCTAACGGATTGTTCGAAGCTGGCAACGGACTTGTATTCGGTACTGGCCAGCGTGGTGATCTCAAGGCAACGATCGCCGCTGTGCTACTCGATCCACTTATGTTCCGAAGAACCGTGCCTGGAAAACTGCGAGAGCCTGTCCTGCGTTTTGTGCACATGGTTCGCGGGTTGGAAACTGGAAATATTGTCGTGGCAAACGAGGTTGAACTGAATAATACCGACGATGCCGGAACCAGTTTGGGGCAGCAGGCGTTCCGTTCTCCGTCAGTATTCAATTTTTATCGTCCGGGCTACGTTGCGCCAAACACTGAGTCAGGTGTGTTTGGCTACACGGCGCCCGAACTGCAAACCGTTAACGGCGCAACAAGCATCGGCTATATCAACTTTATGTCGGAGTTTGTGTTGGACCGGTCGCGCAACAACGACACGGGTACGTTCACGCCAAACTACGATCCTTTTCTGGCGTTGGTCGACGACACCTCCGAGCTACTAGCGTACACCGACAAGTTATTCACCGGGGGCCGCCTTCCTGCGGAGGATATGCAGGACTACATGGATATTGTTGATGCTATGCCAATGCGTACGGGCGGCAATCAAGACTATGATCTTTTGAGACGAGTGCAGGTCGCTATATTGCTGGTTACAACCAGCCCAACATTTGCCGTATTGCAATAAGGAGCCCAGTATTATGAAAACCTCAAGAAGAGACTTTCTACGTAACAGCGTCACCGCAGTATGCGCCGGTGGAATTCTGCCTGGGCTCGTTGCACAGTCGGCTGCGGCCGCTGATACCTCGGGTTACAAGGCGATGGTGTGTATATTTCTTTACGGTGGAATTGATAACAACGATATTATAATTCCGCGTGACATGACGTCTTACGACCGTTTTGCCTCAACGAGGCAGAATTTACTTGCCACCTACGCGGCTAACGAACTGGCCGGTAGCCGACTGCGCGACGATTTGCTGCCGCTGCTACCTAACAATTCAGGTGTCTTTGGAGGGCTCGAATACGGACTGGCCTCTGAGTACGAACCGCTGGTCAACTTGTTTAACAGCGGCGAATGCGCCGTAGTTGGCAGTGTCGGGCCTCTTATTCAAGAGATAACTCGCGAACAGTTTAATAACCAGACCGTGCCAGTACCCAAACAGCTTTTTTCTCACAACGATCAACAGTCAACATGGATGGCGCTTGGCGCGGAGGGGAGTCAGGCTGGCTGGGGAGGGCGTTTTATCGATCGCTTCAGTATGGCCGACGCCAGCTTTCGGACGCCTCTTGCGGCGGTGTCCACCAACGGGAACAGTCCACTACTTGGTGGAGGGCCGGTCGCACAGTTTGCACTTACTCGTTCGGGCCCGATCGATATTGACATTTCAAGCAACCGTAACTTTCTTGGCAACAACAGCGTTTTCGACGGAACGCGAGCGGCATTGTTGAATCAGTTTAAAGCAGAGAACGGGCGGTCCCCCAACGTTTTCGTACGTGATTTTGAGTCGCTACAGGCACAAGGCGTGCAGATATCTGACGACGTAGCTCAACAGTTTGACAATCTAACGCCGCTGTCTACCCAGTTCAATAACACCAATATTGAGGGGCAGCTAAAGGTAGTGGCTGAGATGATTTCGTTACGTGATTCGCTCGACGTGTCGCGTCAGGTTTTCTTCGTTGGCCTTGGTGGTTTCGACACTCATAATCAGCAGGCCGCTGACCTGCCAAGAAAACAACGCGAGATTGCCGACGGCATTAAGAACTTTCGGGACGCCATGGTAGAAATCGGTGCATGGAACGACGTGACGGTGTTCACCGCGGCCGACTTTGGACGTACGCTCAACGACAACGGAAATGGCACTGACCACGGTTGGGGAGGCCACCACTTTGTGGCAGGTGGCAGTGTGCGGGGTAAGCGTGTGTACGGCAGCTTCCCCGATTCTGATATTGCATCGCCAAACTACACCGACGACCGTGGACGGTTGATTCCATCCGTCTCTGTAGAGCAATATGCGTCTACGCTTGGTGCCTGGTTTGGGTTAACGGCCGAGGAGCGGCAAGCTGCGCTACCGAATTTGGGGAACTTTAATTCAGCTGATCTCGGTTTTATGCAAATCTGACTGGCAGAGTATTCAACGAAGTCACAGAGTTTGTCGGTGTTCGCGCTGCACAGGTGCCAGCAGATAAAGGGTCATAGCCTTCACTGCCTGCCACCACGAGCAACTTACTCGACAGTTAACATCGGCATTAACGGTTATGACCGATTTGCGTCAATGGGGTGTAGTGACGCTATTTCTAGGTGAGATTATCCCGGAAAAACGCGACCGTTCTTTGCCATGCAAGATCGGCGGCCTCTTCATTGTAACGGGGGGTAGAGTTGTTATGAAAACCGTGCTGGGTTCCGGCATAGACGTGTCGCTTGTGTTCTACGCCGTATTTTTTCAATGACGCTTCAAAGTCGGGCCAGGCTTTGTTTATGCGGGGGTCTGTCTCGGCGGACTGAACCATGAGTTTTGTATCCATATTTGCCACGGCGCTGTCGTCGACACCGCTGCCATAAAAGGGTACGGCGGCTTTAACATCAGAACCCAATTGTGCAGCGATGTGATTAGTCACGCTTCCGCCCCAGCAGAAACCGGTGACTCCCAGCTTGTTGTTCGATAACTCATGCGACTTTAAGAAACTTGCCGCGTTAACCATGTCTGTTTTGAGCTTGTCCCTGTCGAGGCTGCGCTGCATTTTTCGACCATCGTCGTCGTTGCCCGGGTATCCGCCGGCGGCTGTGAGAGCATCAGGTGCCAGGGCGAGAAATCCCTCCACGGCAAAACGCCTTGCTACGTCTTCTATGTGAGGGTTCAAACCGCGGTTTTCATGAATGACAAGTACCGCCGGAAACGGGCCGGGTCCTTTCGGAGCTGCGAGGTACGCGCGAATTTTTCGGGCGCTGCCACGTTTGGATCGGTAATCGAGATAGGTGGGATGAATGCGTTTGTCGGTAAAGGAAATGGTTTGGGCTTCGGCGTAGCGGGGCAATAGCGCATTGGCCATGGCTACGGCGGCCATACCGCCAACCGCGACTTTCGCTGCACGGCGGAAAAACTCACGGCGAGTTATGTATCCGTGGCAGTACTCGTCATAGAGTTCGTAAACCTTTGGATCGATGTCTTTACTTTTCATGGCTTCGCCCCGATATTTGTTTGCTACGATATTTATAGCACAGGTTGGAATGATAGAAATACATAGTGAATCTCTGCCGACGTCTCGCGTAACCGACACTGGCGGCCTTGGGTTGATTTACGAATGCAGTTCAAACAATAAAAAAGGCCAGAGTAGTGGACAGCACTACAGCCAAAGCGGCGGCGCTCAAGGCCATTGGCAGCTGGGTATTGACATGATCCATCAGGTCACTGCCGCAGGCAAGAGACGACAAAATGGTTGTATCGGATATGGGCGAACACTGGTCTCCGAAAACGGCACCACCCATGATGGCCCCAAAATTAAGCAAGAAATACGTGGGATCGGGAGTAATGGTGTACGCCAGCGGCAGAGCAATTGGAAAGACTACTGCGTAGGTTCCCCATGATGAACCAATGGAGAATGCGACCGACATGCAAACGAGCATGAGAAGTCCCGGTAGCAACCAGGGAGCTTTACCAATACCGCTGGCCGTTGTCTGAATAACGTACTGTGAGGCACCCAGTGATTCGGACACGGTACCCAATGTTACAGCGAGCCCCAACACGATGGCGCCGATCGTGACGCCTTTAATGCCGCTGACAATACCATCGAACGCGTCGCTCACGCGCATGCCACGACTGACCGATAGCGTTACGGCGCAGACCAGAGCAAGACCAAAGGCCTCAAATACCATGGGTGACCCGGATAATATCCAGGGCACAATTGAAACAAGCAGTAGCACTGCGATTGGGGCGATAAAATCAACAAGCGATGGGGTGTATCCGGGTGCTATCGACGACTCCGATAGCTCTTTCGCCAACATGGGTTGTGCGTCTTCTCGATCCAGAGCGCCAGTGTCTTTGGCACGCTGAATGGCTTGTTTCATAGAACGGCCTGTAAAGGGCAGTTTGTCGAACGCGAAAAGCAGGGTGAATAGCACTGCAAACCAGGCATAGAAATTGAACGGTATCGCTTTTAAAAACCAACCAACAGCGGTTTCACTATCGGTAACAATGGTGCTGAGAGAATCGATTGTGATGAGTCCGGCTACATAAATAGGCCACACGTTGAAGGGGATGATGGTGGCCACCGGCGACGCCGTCGAGTCGACTACATAGGCCAGTTCTTCGTGAGAAACATTTTCCCGGTCGGCCACCGGTTTAACCGAAGTGCCCGTGAGCACAGTGCTGATAGTGCCGCCCTGATGGAACAAAACGCCCATGAGCCAGGTGAAAAATAAAGCAGAACGCCTTGATTTCACAAAGTTCGCCGAGATCACCTCGCCAAAACGCAGTGCACCTCCGTTGCGATTCCAGATGCCGAGCAAGCCCCCGAGGGCCCAAAGATACACCAGCAAAATCTGTGCGTACTTTTCAGTACCCAGACTCGGCACCAGGAATTCGTCAATGATATTGAATTTACCTGTGATTGCGCCGCCGAACAGAATCCCGGTAAACAAAGCGAGGATGACATTGCGGGTTGTAAAGCAAATTGCCAACGTAGCAACCGCGGGCAAAAGCGACAGAAATCCGTAGTGGCCCTGCGAGGTAATGGTCTCTGAGCTAAATGAAGCGGCGTAGAGACTGACGCCTATTAGTGCGGCGACCAGTATGAGCCACGAGTAGCGCGAGGGAGTTGCGGTCATGTGAGGTCGTCCTTAGTAATGAGTCGCTTGTCGGTTTGTGGAGGCTAATGCCTTGATCGTACCCGGTTGGACAAGTGAGGGTCCACTTAAATGAAACATTTATGGGTAAATCCCGAATGTGCCGCCCAAAAATAGCTACACAATCTGCACTCTGCGAAATCTGTATAGTTCCGAGTAGCACCTGAGGAAAACGAAGACGACATAAACATAAAGGGTGGCAGGAGCGGCTTTCAGCTGCGACGATCGGTTTAGAGTGTGCTACCGCAACTGGAAGCCGTCACGCACCATATTCAATCTTCGAAGAGATACCGGTCATCCGTCATTCACGCTATTGCCACCGTGAGGGGTCTGTACTAGTGTCTTTCAGACTTTTTGTTTCAATTATATCTTCAGTCAGACTAATATTTGATGAACGACCTGTTAGCTTTCTGTAAAAGGCAAAAGCGGCGGCGCAAAGTGGAGTGTCAGACCAGATGAAGACCAATACGCTCAAACATCGTTTTATTCTTTCTTTTGTGGCTGCGCTCTCAGGCTTCTTGTCGCTGTTAGCTATTGAGCAAGCCGTCGCGCAATCGACAGTTCGGCAATCGATCATTCGATACGATTCCATTCACCATCCACAGTTCGCCCGAAACGGCATGGTTGTAAGTCAGCGTGCCGTGGCCAGCGAAGTTGGGCGTCAAATTTTGGCCGATGGCGGTAACGCCGTAGATGCAGCGGTTGGAGTTGGATTTGCGCTTGCAGTCGTTCTCCCACGCGCCGGCAATATTGGTGGCGGCGGATTCATGTTGGTGCACTTGGCGGACGCAGGTAAAACCGTGTCAATCGACTTTCGAGAAGTCGCACCGCAGGCCGCGTTTCAAGGCGTTTTTTTGAATGCACAGGGTGACGTAGATGAAGAGGCTCGGCGTTCAAGTCATCGTTCAGCGGGCGTACCGGGCACCGTGGCAGGACTCGACTATGCGTTAAGCAAATACGGCACCATGACCCTTGAGCAAGTCATGCAGCCCGCTATTGACCTTGCACGCGACGGGTTTGTCTACGACTACGATCTGGATTCTGCTATCAGGTCACGAATGAAGCGTTTGACCCGTCACCCCTATACCCGGAGCCTTTTCTTCAAGCCTGATGGCAGTCGTTACCAGCCCGGTAGCGTATTCAAACAGCCGGAGCTTGCAGCGACGTTAGCTAAAATTTCAGAGCAGGGTGCTGATGCATTTTACCGAGGCGAAATTGCTCAGCAGATTGTGGCGGAAATGCGCCGAGGTGATGGCCTTATCACACTCAAGGATTTGGCCGATTATGGACCCGTTGAGCGTGAGCCTATAACAGGAAGCTATGCAGGTTACGACATCGTATCCATGCCGCCTCCCAGTTCCGGTGGAGTGCATCTGGTTCAAATCCTGAACATCATTGAGAACTTTCCCATTCAAGAAATGGGTGCCGGATCGGCCGACAGCTTGCATGTGCTGACGGAGGCTATGAAGATAGCTTACTCGGATCGTAGTCAACATTTAGGCGACCCGGATTTCTATGCGGTGCCGATAGACTGGTTGACCAGTAAAGACTATGCCAATCGAATTTCAGAAAAAATAGATATGCAGCGCGCACGGCCCTCGTCAGAAATTGCGCCTGGCAAAAAGCCCAAGTACGAGAGTGAAGACACTACTCACTATTCTATTATCGACTCGCGCGGTAATGCCGTTTCAACAACCTACACCTTGAATTTCTCATTTGGCTCAGGCATTTCTGTGCCCGGAGCTGGATTCTTGCTGAACAATGAAATGGCCGACTTTTCAGCCAAGCCCGGCGTGCCAGATGCCTTTGGTTTGCTGGGAGGAGAAGCCAATTCAGTTGAGTCAGGCAAACGTCCGTTGAGCGCCATGACGCCGACCATTGTCCTAAAAAATGACAAGCCTGTCCTGGTAACCGGTAGCCCGGGAGGAAGCCGTATTATCACGGCCGTTACACAACACGTTGTCAACGTTTTGGCGCACGGGATGAACGTCGCGGAAGCGAATCACGCGGCGCGTATTCATCATCAGTGGTATCCAGATACTCTGTTTTACGAGCAGGGCATCAACGCCGACACGCTCTCGCTTTTGGTCAAACGTGGGCATAATGTTAAGGCGTCTGGAACGATGGGCAGCATTCAGGCTATTTATTGGGATGGGCAGCGGTATCAAGGAACGGCAGACCCGCGACGCCCCGGCGCAGGAGTGGCTTCGTTCGATGAATAATCTATATACATCTCACCTTAAGCGGTTGTTGTGTTTCATTGCAAGTGTTGCAATTACGTTGGTACTTGGCTCGTGTGCGTCTTTACCAAGAGTCACTGATTCAGAAAAAGCCGTCGCCGGTAGGTCGCCGAATTCCACGACGGCCATCATTCGATACGACAGCATTCATCATCCGACGATTTCCTCTAGAGGCATGGTGGTGTCACAGAATGCGATCGCCAGTCAGGTTGGGCGCGATATTCTGGCGAAGGGCGGTAATGCGATCGACGCGGCGGTAGCAACCGGTTTTGCTTTGGCGGTAACGCTTCCCCGGGCTGGCAACATAGGTGGCAGCGGATTTATGTTGGTTTATCTGGCGGAACAGCAAGAGATTATTGCGCTTGACTACCGTTCTCAAGCGCCAGCCTTAATGACCGAAGATGTCTACACAAAATCAAACGGAGACATCGATTGGGAGCGCTTCAAGTTTGGTCCTCTGGCACCAGCCGTCCCCGGCACCGTGGCCGGCATGCACGAAGCGTGGAAACGCTACGGTTCGCTGCCGTGGCCGGAACTGATTGCCCCCGCTATCAAGCTCGCCCAAAACGGTATTACGGTATCTGATGATCTGGCGTATGTATTGGGTCAAGCTTCAAATGTAATGAAACGCTATGCCAGCACCGCTGATATTTTCTTAAAACCAAACGGTGAACTTTTCGAAGCGGGTGATCTATTGGTACAGACCGACCTGGCGTGGTCACTGGCGCAAATTCGTGACGGAGGAGCTGCTGCATTTTACCGCGGTGAGCTTGGGCGTCGGCTGGTCAAGGGTTTGCGTGCCGATGGTGGCGTAATGTCGCTGCAAGATCTTGATGACTATCAGGTGCACAAACGCGAACCGGTTAAAGGTCAATATCGTGGGCACACCGTTTTTGCTGCGCCTCCGGTCAGCGGCGGTGGCGTTACGCTGATTCAAATGCTCAAGGTTCTCGGACACTTTGACCTCGCCGGGTTTCCGCAAGGCAGCGCCAAGAGTATTCATATTATTGCCGAAACGATGAAACGGTCGGCTGCAAATAGACGGGTCGGTCTTGGTGATCCTGATTACGTTGACGTACCGGTTAACGGTTTTATCAGCGATGCACTAGCCGCCGATCTTGCGGCACAAATTAATCAGAATGTGGTAACGCCCGTTAAGGCAATTGAACCCGCCGATGCAGGTCGATACGAAAGTCGGGAAACAACTCATTACTCAGTCGTTGATCGGCACGGCAACGCGGCCGCGAATACCTACACGCTAGGATATTCGTTCGGGTCAGGCTATGTTGCACCGGGTACCGGTATTCTGATGGATAATCAGGTGCGCAATTTCACCTACGGTAAACCGGGTCACGCCAATGCCATAGCACCAGGAAAACGTATGCTGTCAACCATGACACCGACTATTGTGCTCGACGAAGACAACGAACTCATGCTCGTTACCGGCACTCCGGGAGGAGGGCGTATCATTAATGTCATTCTCCAAGTACTCGTTAACGTTATTGATTACGAGTTGAATATCGCAGAGGCCACGCACGCGCCCCGCATTCACCAGCAATGGCGGACACCCTCACTTGGGGTTGAAAAAGGAACGGGAGTCGACACGATTCGATTGCTTGAGAGTTTGGGACACGAGGTCAAAGTACAGCCGGCTATGGGTAGCGTACAGTCGATTATGGTTCGAGACGGTTTTATGTATGGATCGGCCGACCCGCGTCGTCCGGGAGCGAGAGCTGTTGGTCTTGAATAGCATGCGTCGGTGCGAGTAGTTTTTGGGTTTTTAAAAACACGATATGGAGTTTTGATTACGCTGGTGTCGTATGAGCTGAACACCCCGGTAAATTTAACAAGCGCGCTCAACATCAACAGCTGAATCACGGGAGCTCGTTTTATTGCATTCACCCACAATTTTAGGGAGTATTGCAAGCCTATTTAAACGATGATGGATATCATAGGAGTCTCGTTTTGAGAATAATGTTTGTTGCACTATTAGGCTGCCTTTTAACGGGTTGCGTCTCCATGCAATCAATTGGTGAAGATCTGTCCGATGAACAGGTCTACCACAAGATTGGGCCGGGTGATGAACTGATTATTGAGCTCAAGACCCTTGAGAAGATAAAGGTGATTGTGACAAAAGTGACTGAAGAGCAGATAGAAGCCGACGGCCAGGTCTACAAATTCGAAGATATAAAGGAAATTAAGAAAAAAGGCGTTAGCGTCTGGAAAACAGCTGGCGCTGTTATAGGTACGTTTTATTTGTACGCAGCCTTCGCACTGGCCCTTGCTATTGGTTCCCTTTAGTTCTGTCGAATCGGCTTTTCACTTTTTTTTATCTCGTAACCAATTTCAGGTTTGGCCCATTGTCCAGAGCCTGAGTGGTCTTACGGTTTTTCTGTTTCGATAGCTTCGCTGTTTAACCCAAATTACTCAGCAGATGATTCAAGCTCACAAAACTCAGATGTCCTGTCCAGTAAATAGTCGATAAACGGGTTGTAGCGCAACCGCATCAGGTTGTCGGTTGAAACGACAAGAATGCCTCGTTCGCCTCGTGGTTGAAGAGACCCTAACGTGAATGTGCCTGGAGAGTCGTCGCTAGAGGCACTTCCGTATACCGGATCGGCAGGTGAGAAGGGTAGCGCGACGTGAGATAAAGAGAAGATTGACTCGGGCCACGACAGTGCCAGCTCCTCCACAGACAGGCATTTGTCTTTGGCGCAATAAGTTGTAGCGATCACTTCCTGACTTTTACCGTTCTTGTTGCCAACAACCGTGAGGTCAAAGGAGCGCTCCGAATCGTTTATCACGGCGTTTACCGAACCCAGATAATCCTGTTTTAGAAAACCCAGCGTCTGATTGGTTTGATTAACACCAAACAATACGAGAGCGCTACCGTCGCTGCGAATGGGCCTGTAGAGATTATCGACCACCGCACGAACGCTTACGGTTGCATCCACTGCAGACATGAAGGTTATGATCGGTGGCAGTTCGCTCCAGCTTTCCGTGTGACGTAAACGTTCAATCATGTTCAGGTTAGCCTTGGTTAAAATATAGGTTTGACGACCGGTTTGCTTCGGAAACGAGTTGTATTTATACGGATCGTATTCCGGATTGATTGACGTCCAGGCAAATTTTTTGAACCCCGGCATGCGGCTGAACATCAGGTCCAGATTGGCAAAGGCCGCAAAACGGGATATCGCGATAGCCGGTGAAATCAGCACGATCCCATCCGGACGTACTAGTGACTCGTCTGTCAGCGACTCAAGCGTATAATTGACGGCCAATGCGCCTCCCATAGAGTAACCGACCAAATAAATTGGCTGGTTCGGCGCATTCATTTTTTGCGCTTCAGTAATGGCGCTACGTACAATCGCTTGCCAGTCGGCGACTCTGGCTCGGGTGAGCTCTCCGGGCAGAGTGCCGTGACCAGGTGAACGAATCACAATAGCGTTAAGACCGTTATGATTAAGCCGCTCGGCAACCGCGCGCATACTGTAAGGAGAGTCTGACGCGCCGTGAATCAACACGGCGGTGCCGACGGCCGCTTTGTGAGGCATGACAAACGACCAATTCCAATTTGTCTCGTGCTCGTTGGAATTCATTGGGCTGCCAGGTATGTAACGAATGGCTCGTTGCGCCTCGACCGCCGCAATCCGAGTCCGGGTAAACTGGTCCAGCTCGGCTGCCAGCTTTCGTTCCAGTTGCAGGTATTCTTGAAACGCAATGCCATCAGGATAGTCGCGAGCACGAAACTCCGACTCTAACGCCGGTTCATGCCAAGCCGCCGTGTCCGGCATTGATCTTGAGTTGTAGGCGCGGACTACCCAAAGAGTGATGACGGCGGTTACCGCTATCAAGAACAGATTCTTGGCAAAGCGCTTTAGAGGGCTCCGCGAAGAGATATTTCTATGAGTCATAATTGGAAATTCGGCTATTTGTCATTATGCTCTAACGACGAAGTCGTTCCCTGATTGAACAGTCGATAACGATAGTACTTCTTCACCTATTCTGGTGGAAGTTGTTTTAATGCGTTTAAGCTATTTCGCTGTGCTAACGCGCAATGATACAGTGCTCATCGTCGCCTGTAAGTCGGCGCGTTTCCAACAAGTAAGTCCGGGACCGGCATGCCACGTGGAGAAAGCATGATTTTTGGTAGTGATAATCAATCCGGCGCATCGCCCCAGGTCTTAAAGGCCATTACCGATGCCTACAGCGGCACAAGCGACGACGCCTACGGTGACGACAGCTATTGCGCTAAAGCCACCGAGACCTTTAAACAGGTTTTCGAAACCGATGTGAGCGTGTTCTACGTGGTCAGTGGTACAGCCGCCAATACGTTAGCGTTGTCAGCCATGTTGAAGCCTTGGGAGGGGGTGATTTGCCATCACCAGGCTCACATATTGCTCGACGAATCCAGCGGTCCGGCCTTGTTCACAGGCGGGGCGGCGCTTCTGCCGGTGCCGTCGAAAAACCTGAAGCTGACACCTTCGGCGTTGACGTCGATGTTGGAGAGACTTCCAAACGAGCCTCCGCACAATATACGACCCGGTGCGATATCGGTTTCGCAAGCGAGTGAATGCGGACAAATTTATTCCGTTAACGAGATACATTCTTTGTGTGCGGTTGCCAAAAGCGCTGATCTTCTTGTGCACATGGATGGCGCTCGTTTTGCCAATGCCGTCGCCGAACTAGGCTGTAAGCCGGCAGATATTACCTGGCGCGCTGGAGTCGATGTGCTCTGTCTGGGGGCAACAAAAAACGGTGCCGTTGCCGCTGAAGCAATAATTTTCTTTAATCACGATCTCGCGGAAGACTTCAACTATCGGCTAAAACGAACGGGCCATCTCGTCTCAAAGGGACGATTGTTCGGCGCGCAGTTTCAAGCCTGGTTGCAAGGCGACCATTGGCTAACGCTGGCAGGTGATGCAAACCGTGCTGCAGTCTACTTGCGCGAGTGCCTGAATACGCTGGAAGGAATACGGCCTGCCTTCGACTGCCAGTCAAACGAGAGTTTCGTCATTCTCAAAAAAGAGCGTTACGATAATCTGTTGAAAGAAGGCGTTTCAATGTACAGCTGGTACCTCGATACGTTACCGCCTGAAATAGAGATACAAGAAGACGAGGTCCTGGCACGTATGGTCACGTCGTTTACTACCAAAAACAGTGAAATTGACCGGTTCGTGCAGCTGTGGCTGTCGTATGATCGTACAGACAAGTAGCGCTGATCAACGAAAATCGGCATAGAGAAAAGTGGCATGATGGCAGTATCAAGCAGCAATAGAAACGACGTTTCGGTTCGCAAGGTGACTTCAACGAAGCACGGGCTAGAGGTTGATTTCACTAACGGCGCCGAGAGTGCTTTCTTTTCCTGGCTGTGGCTGCGTGATCACGGTACTGACGCAGAAAGCCTCGATCGTGAAACGCAGCAACGAAAAGTAGATACGTTCAATCTCCCGGCTGACTTAAACGCGCGCCAGGCCAGTCTTGAGCTGAGTAAAAACCAGCTGAATATTGAGTGGTCGGACGACGTGTCTTCGAGTGTCGACCTTAACCTGCTTCTGTCGGTAAAAGGGTATACGCCGGCGCCATACCAACTTGTACCAAGCGTATCTCGACAGCTCTGGGACCACACGCGTCCTTTGCAACAGCTGCCAACGGTTGGCTATGAAAACGTAATGGAAACAAAAGACGGGTTGGTAGCCTGGCTTGAGCAAATCGTGGCGTATGGCTTTTCAATTGTTGAGGGTGTTCCATCGACTGACGAAGCCACCGTCTTATTGGCAGAGCGACTTGGTACTCCACAGGAAACCCTCTTTGGAACAATGTGGCATTTGTCCTCTGACCTAACAGATCACGGCGACACCGCTTACAGCACTCAGTACCTTGATCCGCATACTGACGGTTCGTATTACCACGACGCGCCGGGCCTGCAATTGTTTAACTGTCAACAGTTCGACGGCAAGGGCGGGGAAAGCGTGCAGGTAGATGGTTACGCACTGGCGGAGCTTGTGCGCGCTGAAGACCCCGAAGCCTATGAGACTCTGTATAAAGTGGCGGTTCCGGGGCAATATCTTGAGCCCGGTGTGCACGTACGTGCTGAACGACCGGTGTTCAAGTTAAGTGCGAACGGCACTGTAGAGCAGGTAACGTTTAATAACTACGACAGGGCGCCGTTCCAGCTACCTCCAGAGCAGGAAGAACTGTTTTATCGGGCATATCGTTTGTTTCACAAACATTCCAGTGACCAGCGTAACTGGCTCAAAATTCCGCTGAGGCCTGGTATGACCCTGATATTCGATAACTGGCGGAACTTGCATGGACGCATGGGGTACGTAGGCAAACGAGTCCTGTACGGCTGCTACCACAGTCGAGCTACGTTTGAGAGTCGAGTGCGGACCGTGAGCTCATAGAATTACCCTAGAGACAGGTAAAGCTTCGATCTTTAAGACCTCTTTTGGACCTTGGGAACGGTAATTTACCGCGTAAAGCAGTCTCAGTTGTCAACGACCACGTGTAACTCATCGCGGCAAGATTCCGCTCCAACGAGTAAGTCTGGGCTGCGTAGGAGCGGTCTCTTGCCGCGATGAAATACGCGACGGTATCAAATGTTGAAAAGCCACTTCGCAGCAAGATGAGCCATGCAGTTTGTCGGGCCACCCGTCTGACAAGGAAATGCCCTCGAGATGCTCCTGGCACAATATAAGGCAACAGGAGCTTTCTTGTAATAGAGTTCAATCATAAGCCTAATATTCCAAGAGGAAGAGCTCTATGCAGTGCATCACCATTAGTTCACCGGGTACGGCTGACGTCTTAGCCTTAAGCGAAGCAGAACAACCGGTGCCCGGGGCAGGTGAGGTTCTTATTCGAGTTCTGGCGGCGGGCGTAAATCGGCCTGACGTCTTTCAAAGAATGGGTTTGTATGATCCCCCGCCCGATGCCTCACCACTACCGGGTCTCGAAGTGGCTGGAGTGGTGGAAGCAATAGCAGACGACGTCAAGACCTGGAGCGTTGGCGATTCTGTTTGTGCGTTGACGAACGGTGGCGGCTACGCCGAGTACGCCGTTGCCCCGGCAGCCCAGTGTTTGCCAGTGCCAACAGGACTTAGCTTCGTTCAAGCCGCGGCACTTCCAGAAACCTGTTTCACCGTGTGGACTAACGTATTTGATCGGGCTCGATTACAACCGGGTGAGAGTTTGCTTGTACACGGCGGCTCAAGTGGTATTGGCACGACCGCCATTCAAATGGCTCATGCCCTCGGTTCTACGGTTTACGCGACGGCTGGCAGTGAAGCGAAGTGTCTGGCGTGTACAGGCCTTGGCGCGACGCTCGCCGTAAACTACAAAGAACGCGACTTCGTTGCGGAAATAAAAAGTAGTGAGGACTCTGGTGTTGACGTCATTCTGGATATGGTGGGCGGCGACTACGTGCAGAGAAACATGTCGCTGGCTGCCATGGACGGTCGGATTGTAAACATTGCATTCTTGCAGGGAAGTAAAGTAGAGCTGAACCTCATGCCTGTTATGTTGAAGCGCCTGACGCTGTCTGGCTCAACTCTGCGTCCTCAGTCTGCGACCAGCAAAGCCAGCATCGCTGCTGCGTTACGTAGCAAGGTTTGGCCACTCATAGCGGACGGGAAAATCAAGCCACTCATAGACAGCACGTACCAGCTAGCCGATGCAGCTGACGCGCATCGCCAGATGGAGTCAAACCAGCACATTGGCAAGATTATATTGGACCTATCGGAGGGCGCTAGCTCTTAAGTTTAATTAAGAAGTCGAACACGCGTGTTGCCAGTTTGCCGTAGGGTGGTGCGAGCATTTTCAGCCCGGAGAAACGTGCCTGATAGAAAACAGGTCGCATTTTAGAACAGGCTACGAACCCTTCA
>JBGCFV010000015.1:0-72535 GCA_045107075.1 Gammaproteobacteria bacterium | reverse complement strand
GCCGAAGGCGACAGCAAAGTAGAACAATCGCGTGAAGCGGTTCTGGCTTTGTTTGAATCCGTCTTTAACCACAAGGCGTTCACCGGCCGTTCAGGCACCATGTTCGGTTTTGAGGGTCTGGGTTCCATCTACTGGCACATGGTTTCAAAACTGCTGCTCGCGGTTATGGAGAACTTTTTCAGCGCCGTAGATTCCAGCGCCGACCTCGATACGGTTCGTCGTCTGGGTGAGTACTACTACCGCGTGCGTCAGGGAATTGGCTTCAACAAGAGTCCTACGGAGTACGGTGCGTTTCCAACAGACCCGTACTCACACACTCCTGAAAACGCCGGCGCGCGTCAACCCGGCATGACCGGTCAGGTTAAAGAAGAGGTAATTTGTCGCTTTGCGGAACTCGGAGTACGTGTTTCAAACGGCACCGTGCGCTTTCAACCAGCTCTGCTGCGTGAACGTGAGTTCATAAGTGCTGAACGCAATTTTGACTACGTCGACGTCACGAATCAAAAGCAAACGGTAGTCGTACCTCCGAGAGGCCTTGCGTTCACCTGGTGCCAGGTACCGCTGGTATACACGTTGAACGACAGCACCGACGGAAAGATCACGGTCACGATGATCGATGGCACAGAAAGAACAATCGCTGAGCTCAGCTTGCCGGCTGACATAAGTCAGGAGCTGTTTAGCCGTAGCAATCAGATTAGCGCGATTCACGTATCGCTTAATCCAAAACACCTGTTCAATAGCTAATTCTTATCGAGAGAAAAACCATGTCCAATCTGTATGCGCGTAAATTATCTTTATCCGGAATCAACTTATCCAACCGCTCGGTTGACGAAATGCGTCAGCTGGTTAAAGAACTTCTCGATAACAAAATACACGGCCTGTCGTTTAGTCCGTATGTTGAAGGCCAGGGCCCCGGCACCATTCTGGAAGCGCCTCAAATCCGCCAGCGTATGGACATTATCAAACCACACGTAAACTGGATTCGGTCGTTCTCTTGCACCGACGGAAACGAACTTATTCCCGGTATCGCTCAAGAAAACAATTTAAAGACCATGGTTGGTGTGTGGCTTGACGACGACCTTGAACACAATGAAAAAGAAGTGACTAATGCAATAGCCGTCGCCAAAGCAGAGCAAGCCACTATATTTGCGGTCGGCAATGAGGTGTTATTGCGTGACGAGCTGACGGAAGACCAGCTAATCGGTTACATGAATCGCATTAAGCAAGCAGCGCCAGGCGTGCCTGTCGGCTACGTCGACGCCTACTTCAAGTTTGAAGACTACCCGCGTGTTACCGAAGCGTGTGATGTCATTCTTGCCAACTGCTATCCTTTCTGGGAGGGCTGCCCAGCTGACTTTGCACTGCTGTACATGAAGGATATGTACCGTCGCGCGCAGCGTGTAGCAAACGGTAAGAAAATCATCGTGACCGAAACAGGCTGGCCGAATACCGGTACGCCTACCGACGGCGCGATACCGTCATTTGAAAACGCGATTAAATACTTCGTCGACACGTATCAGTGGGCCGAAGAAGACGACATAGACGTTTTTTACTTCTCTTCGTTCGACGAATCCTGGAAAGTTGACGCCGAAGGAGATGTGGGCGCTTACTGGGGGCTGTGGGACAAAGACGGCAAACCGAAGTACAGTTAGTCCGGTTGAGATTAGTATTAAATCGGAAATTGCCGGGCACGTAGGAGTACCCCAAGGGCATTTGCTTATCCAGCCGATGGCTGAACGGCTAATCTTGCTGTGATGAGGTATTTCAGTATTCAGCGGCATCGAGTATTTGATCGCGGCTGGAAGAAGCTCGTACGATACGCGCTGGAGTGATTGACCCAAAAAGAGTTACCAGAGGCCTATGAAATCGACAGCTAAAACAACTATTGATGACGTGGCCGCGCTAGCGGGAGTGTCGATTAAAACGGTTTCGCGTGTCGTAAACAAAGAACCTAATGTACGAGAAAAGACCAAGGAAAAAGTGGCTGCTGCAATCCAGCAGTTAAACTACATCCCGAACCAGTCGGCACGTAACCTCGCCAGCTACCGGTCACGCTTCATCGGGCTCATTTACGACGACCCGAGCACCTTTGAACTGCCAAGTTCCGGTTACATCACACGACTACAAGAAGGCTGTTTAAGAGCCTGCCGCGCCGCGCAGTACGAAGTACTGATACACCCGTGTAACTATCGTGGCAAGGACGTAGACAGCGAACTGACTTCTTTAATTGAGCAAGTACGCCCTGCCGGGATGATCATTGCCGCTCCGCTGTCGAATATGCAAAAAATAGTCGGCGCAATAGAAGCAACAGGCACACCGCTCGTACGTCTATCTTCAGGATCAAACCGTGCTGACGAATATACGGTCGCCACAAACGACCGTGACATTAGCGCCGAAATGACCCGATACCTCGCCTCTCTTGGCCACAAGCGCATCGCGTTTATCAATGGCCACCGTCAACACAAGGCTGTGGCGCAACGCTTACTCGGATACAAGGACGGTCTTAAACAAAGTGGTCTGCCGGTGGACGACAACCTGATCGAGGCGGGCGACAATTCAATTGGGTCGGGCGAAGTTTGTACAACCCGTCTGCTAAGTATGAAAAAGCGACCTAGCGCTATTTTCACGGCCAACGACGACATGGCCGCAGGTGCACTTCGGGTGGCGTCAAAAATGGGACTGCGTGTACCCGAAGATTTATCCATTGCCGGCTGCGATGACATATCGCTGTGCCAGCAGGTTCATCCAATGTTAACCACCATTAGGCAGCCGCTTGCCAGCATGGCCGAAAGAGCCGCTACCGCTCTGATTCAAAGCAGCCGTGGTATTGAGTTCGATCCAGGACCAGACATTATTCCGGCACAGCTAAAAATTCGCGAATCTACCGGGCCAGCGCCAGATTAACAAAGAGTAAACATCCTTTTACATTGCCCACTGGAAGCTCAGAGCAAAAGAAGTTCCGACGCGCTCTGAAAAAGTAGTAACACCAACGCGTTCAATAGCAATTTTTTCATCAAGAATGTTTCGTGCTTTGGCTTGAACCGTAATTTGGTCATTTGGATACCAGCTGTATGCCATATCAAGCGAATGGAATGGTTGTTCGAATCCGTCTGGTGCACCGTTCCGACCCGCTACATACAGGCGCTCACCAAACACGTTATAGCCTATCGAAGCGCTATGATTACCGTTCGGCGAGTCGAAGCCCAAAGACATATTAACAACGTAGTCCGATGCGCCGGCCAAACTACGCACAGGGTTAGTGGGTGCGTCGGCCTCTTCGCCTGCAACCAACTCGTTATCCTGAAGTGTGACGTTACCCCTAATGAAAAATGGGTTGAATTTTTCACCTAAAAAACCGAGGTCTTTTAGCGCTTCCAGTTCAATGCCGACAATATCGGCGGAGTCGGCGTTAACGATTTCTCTTGCCGTAGTTGTGTCACTGGCGGCCGACTCAAAAAACTCGATGGGATTATCAATACTTTTATGGAATAGAGTCGCCGTAAGGTTATCGCCGTTGCCAAAAAACCACTCAAAGCGAAGATCAATGTTATTTACATCAGATGGAACGACACCCGGATTACCGTCCACCAGGTCGTCTGTAATAGGATCGATATAGCTAGCATCTGTAATCTCGCGCAGGTCGGGACGAACGGTAGTCTGACTGAAGCCTAACCGAACCTGGAACGTTTCGGCCCACAAGTCTCCCACGTAAGTTAACGCCAGCGCAGGATACACTTTGTCGTCTTGAAATACGCCGTTCTGGAGCACATCCGGATCAGTCGTTAAAACCGGGTTGTCTTGCGTAAAACCAAACGGATTCCAGTCTAGCGCGACTTGGCGGTAGTCTTCCCACCGAGCGCCAGCTGCAATTCGCCAAGTGTCTCCAATGTTCCAGTCAAACGTACTGTAAATCGCATCCACCATAGTCGCGGCAATGTAGCTTTGGTTATTAGTACCTTGAATATCGAATACGAAATCGTTGTTGGTATTTAAAATATTGGCATCTGAAAAAACTTGGTCAAGCGGGCCGTTCAAGTTGCCAGGATCCGCAACGCTCAGCGCTCCCAAACTAAACTGCGACTGACGATAAATACGCGCTTTCTGGGAATGTTCGTAGCCGAATTTTATATCCAGAGTCGAATTGTCAAACATGAACGGCAGCATAAAGCTCCAGCCGTAGTTCAGGACATCGTCCTCGAGATCCGTAAACCGATAGTCTGCCGCCGTAGCGTCAAGCCCTACAGTAGAGCTAAGCACCTGACCAGTCAGCGGGTCCGTGCTGGTTTGAGCGTCGATACTGACTTCGTTAGGTATAGACGTAACGGCTTTTGCATCTGAATAAAACCAGGTGTACTCGGTTTGATCCGGCACACGCTTCGCCAAAGAATGGATAAACGAAGGAAGCATATCTCGAGTTTGACCGCCCAAAATATGTGTACCCGTTATCTGATTGGTTATCAACTCGCGCTCTTCAAACAAAAAGCGGTAGTTACGAAAACCAATTCCATCCGACACTTCACGGTTTTCGTTAAAGAAGTCGTTAATCGCCGTTTCGTCGTCTGTGTTACGGATAAACAAAGACGTAGTCGTTATCTCGTGATCGTCTCCAAAACGCAGACCTGTATTAAGCGTTCCCGAAATATTGATCGAACGAGTAGACTCGCGTTCAGTAGCAATACGTTCATCAGGGAAATTGAAATTACGACTGACGGCCTCAGTATTTCGCCACTGGGTATCGTATGACCCTCCTACCAAGATACCGGCTTCCCAGTTTTCGTCGAGGAGAAAGTTGTTTCCGGCATTGGCTTTGAGCGAGATATCGGGGTGAATATCTTTTTCCTCTATACCAATCTGGCGATTCAAGCTCAACGCAAGCTCGCGGTTAACGGCCTGGGCATCCAGAACTGTCGCACTGGTGTTCCCCTCTCGCCGTAGCGTTGTGAGAATACTCTGCACGTCGACGTTGCCTTGAAAACGCTGGATCTGGTTTAACAGGTTCTGCGATAAAGCCCGGCTACCGTCGTCAACTCCAAAGTCGTCGCTGCTACTACCCGCATAGCTCAACGCGCTGCCGTCGTTCTCAGTGTTTAGTCCACTGCCCAATTCAAACTGGAAAACAGGTCCATCGGGAATTCCTTTGGTGCGAACGTCAACGCTACCACCACCAAAATTGGCCGACTGGTCGGCTGAGTACGCTTTTTGAATACGTAAGGACTCCACAATTGAGGTAGGAAAAATATCCAGTGGAATAACGTTTCGAGTCAAATCGGGAGACGGAATATTCGCACCGTTCAGAAAGCTTGAAGAATAGCGCTCTCCCAGACCGCGAATGTAGACGAACTTATTATTTACCAACGATATTCCAGGCACCCTTATCAGCGCCGCCGAGACGGTCGAATCGCCAAGTCGTCCGATAGCCTCTGCGCCCAGAATATCCACTACGGCTTCGTCTTGAAGACGCTCATCAACAAGCTTCTCAAGACTGCTTCTGGAACGCCCGGTTACAATTATCTCCTCAATAACCTGTGTTGCTTCAAACTGTGGCGCTTCAATTTCCGGAGCCGCCACCTTTAAGACAACTCGTGGCTCCGTTGTATCGATATCAGAGGCCACAGTCTGTGCATTGGAAGAACCCTGACTCAACAAAACCAGAGCGAGGAAACAATGAGAAACGGTAGGAAATTTCATATCTTTACCTGGACGATAAGGTTTGTCGAAATGCCAAAAAATGAACGTTTGACCGGTATTGGTTACGCTTTCATTCGCAACAAAAGAGAGCGCCACTCCATCGGGAACGAATTAATGGATTATTCAATCCACAGAGCCTGATCTCGCGCGCCGTCGTAAATTCCAAACGTCCAGTCAGCCGTCCAGTTTGTTACGCCAAGGCTTAGCCCACCAATGAACGTTCCGTTTTGAGGTGCACCTGGAAGCGTCGCGTCGTCGACGCTCATGGTCGCGTACTCAATCGAGAAGATCGGAGGCGTACCTTCAAATAGTTGCAGTCCTGTATCGGCTGCGGCAGTAGGATTCGACGCTCCAGCCAACGAAGCAAACGTGTTGCCGGAAGCAATGGCAAACTGTTCAACAGTGGTGCCGTCGGGCAATGAGTTCCCGCGCGTTCGTTCTTCACATGCGAAAACAGTTGAACTGATGGTCAGGTCACCGTCTTGGGCGGCTTGCAGCGAACGATTATCCAGTCGCAGGCAGTAGTTGGAGTCGGCCGAGTCAACGCCGAACGACGACACCACAATGGAATCTGATATGTCAGCAAACAGGCCTTCACGAAGTCTCCAGCCTGCTCCCGGGTCAAAGTCGCCCTGAGCTGCCGTTGGAGACACTATGCAGGTTAGATTCTTAATCGTCGCACGACTGTTAATGCCTTGAGCAATAACAGACTCGACTTCGGCTTCGGTAAGACTGTCAAAAGAGCCAATGCCGTCAGCTTCGATGCAATGGTTACCGATACCCGCAGCTTGCACAACGAGAGCGTTCTCGATCGTACCTGACCAACCTTCGTCAATGTCGATTGAGTCGTCTCGCACGTAGAGCGCAACAAAGTTCTTGAAGTTAACCGCACCGCCGAACATTTCTATGCCGTCGTCGAAGGTAGAATACACTTGCAGATTTTCAATCACAGTATTGCGCCCCACAGCCCCAAACGAAATACCGTTCAGTTCGTCGCCGTTACCCACTGTGGCGCCGGTGTGTTTAATACGAACATATTCAAGTCGACCTGAGCTGTCGTCGTTGTTATCGCCACCGTACTGCGACTCGTCGAGACCAGCAGCACCTTCGGCGTCCACGTGACAGTCAATCGTCGCAAGGTCTCCGTTTGAAGCTGTTCCTGTATACGAGCACTTGTTGGTTACACCAAAGCCGTTAATCACCATGCCGCCCCATTGCTGGACCGCATCAAAGGCGGGCAGTGTTCCGGTAACATCAGACACCGAGGTAAACGTTATTGGCTGTGCAGCCGTACCCACGGCAAAAAGCTGTGAACCACGATTAATAATCATGAAGTCAGAACTTGACTGAAAAGCGAGCGTGGCGCCGGCTTCCACGGTTAAAACCGGGCCATCACCACCCTCAGCGATACCTGCTGTCAGCATCGCGGTATCCGTATCGTACGACTCGCCCACAAACAGACTGCCCTCAAAAATATGTGCACCGTTATTCGGCAAGGCAGGAATAGTCATGTCGACCATCAGATTATTTCCGGCGTCGACAAACGAAGGGCTGTAAGTACAGTTTATACCGTCGTAAGTGCCTTCGATTATTTGTCCACCGGTGTTACTGTAAGAAGCACAAGCGTCGTTGGAACCGCCACCCGTAGCGCCACCTGTGTTGGTAGTGTTATTGCTATTCTCCACTATGGTTCGTGGTTCGATATTAATATCTCCGCTTCCACAACCGGCAAGTGAAACGCTCAAAACGACGGTCGATGCAACGTACTTGAATTTCATTTTGGTGGTACTCCAAAAATTTATCGATGATGTTCTCGCGGTTTACCCGCTACAGCCTTTAGTTGGCTGGATGTAAGAAGCATCATGTTGCGATAGGTTTGTGAAGACTATGTTTCACGAATGTGAAGGTTTTGTTTCAGTCGCTGCAACAGCATTCACTCAGGGGCATGAACTGGCGATACGACCTGAACGTGACTCCATGACCGAAAAACGATAGCCGCTACCGCGTACTGTTTGTATGTAGCTCTCACATTTATAGGGTGCCAGCCGGCTTCGTAGCCGTCGCACGTTCACGTCAACCGTTCGTTCGCTAATACCCCGAGCGTTTTTCCAAACGTAAGTTAATAATTCCTGACGTGTGAACATTCGATCACGATGATCGACGAGAAACTGCAACAAGCTGTATTCAAGAGGCGAAAGCCTAATAGGATCGTTGTTAATTTCGACCTGATGGCGGACGTCATCAATGCTGATGGACCCCGCTACGCTGGGTACAAGGTCGTTCTGGCAGTTCGCCGGACGGCGTAGAGCTGCATCTACACGGGCCGATAGCTCATCAAGGCTATAGGGTTTCGAAAGGAAATCATCCGCCCCGGACTCAAGCGCGGATACAACGTCATTGTCAGTTCGACCTGACGTCATGATCACTCTGATAGGCCCGAAGTCCGGGTTACTTCGTAATTCTGTGAGCATATCCAAACCGAGAATATCGGGCAAATCAAAATCAATTACAATCAGATCGTTAGCACTGTTACGCAGCCGTTCCATTGCAAATTCAGCAAAGGCAACTTGCCTGACCGTGTGGCCAGCGGCCGTCAACCGACGTGCGGCCGCGGTTCTGATAACCTCATTAGAATCAACAAAAACAATATTCGAATTGGCCATGATGTTTCACCTGGAACAAGAAGTGTTCTAGCAAACCACGGCAGTATTACGGTTTGTTGATGGTTTTATGTCAGTTTCGTGACGTCAAAAGGTACGGTTTGAGCATTAGCGTTATCGTCTAAGACCCTGATACACACTAAATATTGCCAGGGCCGGACTCACTTTGAAAACCGCCTGTTAGAGCTTAGTAGTCGAGAAAACCGATGGCACCACTACTATCAATATCGACTAACGGATTATAGTTAGGGTCACCATTACCGGAGCCAAAAGCGGAAATATAGTAAAGGAAATAGAGGTAATTTGTTACGCGTTTATTATCGAAGTCGGCGTCACATGCTATTGCACAAACCGGATACGATCTGCGCTCCTGACAGACTACTAACAGCACACCGCATAAAAAAAGGCTATGCGAACAAACATTCGCATAGCCTTTTTTGGAATCGCTTTGGCGAGAATCAACCCTCGTTAATACTCACCACACCGTTGTCAAAGTTAGGCGGCGTGGCGGGCTGGTAGGAAAAGCCCCACTCGGAAATCAATGACAAAGCCAATAGCGGATCGCCCGGTACCAAACGTGCAAACCCGGTCGCAGCGGTACGATACACGTCGTCAGCCGCCAGCTCATTGAGCGGAATTGAAAACGGAACCGGATTACCGCTTGGATTCACGTTAGCGCAGCATTCGAAAAACACCACTGAACCGAAGAAGTTCTGCAGCACAGACTGATACGCACGTAGCGCCTGCGCCTGAATAACCGGGTCTCCATTGACATTGAAGAGCTCGTGCATGGCTCGAGCTAAAAACCACTGGTTTTCACCTGAGGCGCGTCTTGCCATAGCGGTGGCCCAGAAGTAAACGCGAGCCTTGGCGTAGTTGGGTCCCGGTGGAATCTGGTTCAACAGATCGAACTTGGTTTCAGCCGTCGCGTTGTTAACGTCGAACTCACGTATAAGCGCTGTTCGAAACGGGTTATCCGGGTCAGTGAGCACACACGTTTCTGTGTAAATGCCCATGTCGGCACAGGACAGGTTCAACAAGCTGTCAGTAGGCAGTTCGATTTCATTGGCCACAAAGCCGTCGTCATCGTCTCGATCGAGTTCGTTACAACCGCTGACACTAAAAAGACCCAGCGTCAGCAACAGAAAGCCCATCACTCTGAAGGCTTCCGAACGAGTTTGTTTGTTCATTTGATTACTCATGGTGTATTCCTCGTACTCAACTCTTCAGGTCTTAAAACAGGTAGCTAAAATAGAAAACGGTTTGGAAGATATAGTCGTTCTCACCGTCCCGAAACTCGTCAATAGGAGAGTTTTCGTCAGCTGATCGATACAGCGTTCGGATACCAACTCTTGTGGCATTGCCGACCGTAGTACCAAACTGGTCTCCACTACCGTCCAGAACCACCGAGTAGTCCAACTGAATCTGTTCCGGGAAGGTTATATTGAACTGACGATGAAAATCGTATGGTCCAAAACCATCCTTCTTTATGTATCCCGAAAGCGTGTGCTTGCCCCCGTAAACCGCTCTACCATGCAGCTCGAAAAACTCACGGGTGCCGCCATTGGGATCACCCGTAGACTGCTGCTTACCAGCCATGATTCGGGCGATGTACTTAGCATTAATGTTTGGGTTGTACACAATGCGACTGGAAGCCGACCAAACTTCTTCAGCGGGGAGACCGATGCCGAACGATCCGTTGGTGCCGGTAGGCTCAAAGAAGAACAGGTTTGCGTCTGTGGCCGTAGGGAAATTGGTGTAGTTCAAACCAATGTTAAAGGCGAACTTGGCGTCTTCACGCAAGTCGTTGTCCCAGTCGTAAAACGGCGTAGCACCGGTTGGATCGTAGGTAATCATTAGCTCGGCCGCTCTGGCTTCGCGGTTGCCCAACACAGCAAACGGATCAGAGTCAGTGTCTCTCGGGGTGGCACCGGGATTCAGAAAGCCGTCTGGCGTCACAGATGATTCAATGATCGGGTTACCGTGAACCAGATTGTCACGATACAGAATACGCGGAAACACCATCCAGTAGCCGGAGTTAATCATTACACCGGCTTCATACTCGACTTTGTTACCCGCCTCAGTGAACGGTAGCTGTGTGCCAAACTCCCGCAGAGGCAGACCAGCATCTGCAACGAGACCGCTGTATTTACCAGAGACATACCCAAGTGCGCCGAGCACCGGGAATGAAAATTTGGCTTTCGCTCCGAGAGTGTCCTTAAACTCAACCTCGTCAATGAAGACTGTGTTGTCGTCAACACGTACAAACTCTTCATCGATTTCTTCGGTACTGGCAACAATGCCGCCAAGCTCGAGTCTCATGCCGTTGTTAAATTTACGATCCAGATACAATGTACTCTGACGCGACTGTCGCAAGGTAGCAGCGGTGGCCGATGCTGACTCGCCCTGTCGCGCGATGTCCTGAGAGTGAATGACGGCGACATCAGTCTTGCCTAATCTTCGCTCGTACTTGAGCATGACTTTCGGGTTTGCGCCCCAGTGGACTTCCGGACCAGCCAGTATTTTAAGGCCTTCAAACTTGCCTTTACCCGTGAACTCAACACCTTCGGGCGCTTTTGCATTCCAAATATCCATGCCGGCCATGTCGGTGGCCTCATGCAGCAAGCCAAAGAAGTCGCCTTCGTAACCCCAGTGGAAACGTGGGGTGTGGTAAAACGCTTCCATGTCGAAGTTTTCGCCTTCGACCGTCGCGCTAAAGTCGTAAATTTCAATGCGCTCACGGTCGTTAAAGGTCAAGATACGTTGTTGGAAATCCTGGCCAGGTATTAGCTCATTGGCCGCCAGAATATCGGCGCGAAATACAAGTGGTAATCCACGTCGACCGTACTGAATTTCAAGCGGCTCTTTGTCTGCCACGTTACCCAGTATGTTGAGAGTGAACTGTCCTTCAATGTTGTCGTTAGGCTGAAAACCGAAATCCAGGAACATCATTTGGCCGTCTTCAAACTCGAGGCCGTTCTGACCGTTAATGTCGATGTCCTGCTCGGTGCCTTTAACCACCAGTTCACCAATCAGACTACCGCCAGTAAACGTCAGCTTCTGCTTGTTCTCTTTGTTTTCACTCTTCAACAGCCGGACTTCGCCTTTCAGCTCGAGCAGCTCCATGTTGATGTTTTCCATCGACTGGTTAAACGAGCTTTTCTTGAGAGCGTAAGGGTCCATTGCCCAAATTTCGGACAACACGTCGTAGGCCATACGAGGCCGTGCCGTGTAGACGCCGTCGGAGTTGCGCTTACCCAAAGCGGCAATACCAAACCACTCTTCGTTCATGTTGTTCTGGCCTTCGGCCCAGTCAAACAAGTACGCCTGGTTTGACCACGAAGCGTTGTTGTCCTGCTTATCCAGATTTTCGGTTTGTAGATATTTCCACCATTCATCACGCCACTCGAACACAAAACCACCGATGGAGTTTCCTTCTTCACCGTTACCGTAGCTCTTGTTGTACATTTCCTGCCACTGCAGTTTTAGCACGTTGGCCTGTGCGGCCTGGTCTTCCTGGAACTCGCGGGCGTTAAAGGCGTCACTGCCAAACTCGAAAAACACGAGTGGCATGTCGAGTTTTTGGTCGACGCGTTCCCACATGTCGGTAAAGCTGACGCCACGGTAAACGTTGCTGCCCAGCAGGTCCATGTCGTCTTTCAGGTACTCGGCAATCAGGTCGAGGTACTGAATATCACCGTTTACAATCGTGAAGGGATGGTTAGAGTCGATTTTTTTACCACCGCGAATCACCTCGGCAAAGAGGCTGTAAAGGTAGCGCGCCTTACCCGCCTCTCGCTCACCTACCGGCAAGTTTTCAATTTCAAAGCTACTCCAGGAAAGCTGGTAGTTACTTTCGTTACCGAAGGCGAACATTAGAACACCAGGAACGTCTTTGTACTTATTTACAACTTCGAGCATGTCTTTTATCAACGTAGCTCTGGTCAGTTCGTCTGAGTAATCAGTATTCGGAATCCAGCGACCGCCTACCGTGTAACCATACCGACCCATGAGCGGGTTAACCACGGTCATGATGCCGTGCTCGCGATAGATGTAAGTGATCCACTTGGGAGGGAGCATCGCAAAACTACGAATGGCGTTAATGCCGGCGGCTTTCATCAAACCAAAGTCGTAGTCGAGTACTTTACGAATGTGTTCGTCTGAATAGCCCCACAAATTGTAAGAGTAGTTTTGGTTTCTCGGCGTATAGCCCCAAACCACACCCTTTACGTAAAAGTCCTCACCGTTGACCTGCAGTTTCCAACCCTGCTCGTCTTTGTAAGTAGTGACCGTGTCCGTCGCTTGTGCAAGCGGCGCAAACCCCATCGTTACCAGTAGAAGAACCGCCAGAACCCGGCCCATACTGGCTGCTTTGCAGACATGTTTACCCAGCATAAAATCACTCTTTCTTGTGCAAAGTTGGAATAGCTCACTTTCATCGACACCCCACAGGCGTGTCGATGAAAACCCTTTTAGTTGTACTGTCTTTCTTTAAACGAACGAGCGGTAGTTTGCAGCAATTTGGAACATTGCTGCAAACTACTTTAAAGCCTCAGCCTTAAGCCTTAAGCCTTACGGTGTTGTTTCAGTTACTTCAATATTGTCGTAGAAGTTTCCGGCACCCTGGAAACGACTTGAGAAGGTCTGGAAACCAAACTGCAGGGTCTGATCGGTCCAGTCTCCAATGACCAGCTCGAGATCCACCCGGATCCAGTCTGCCGACGTATTCGTTAATTCAATTTCAGTTTTTCCGGTTTCAGAAAAGCCGTCGTTTGGATCCAGGACTTTAATGAAAGCGAAGGCCGTTGAATCAAGCTCAATATTGCCTTTCTTGACGTCGAAACTGAATGTTAACGTTTTACCAACGTCTACCGCGTCCACATTGTCTTCCCGGAAAACGTTGACTTCAACAATATCAAATTCCGTATTGGCTTGGTGACCAGTAGCCGGGTTTTGACAGCATTCGTAGTCGCTGTAGACCGTTAACTGCACTCCACCTTGCTCCACGCCACCCTGATCAGTGACCAAGGCGGATATTTGCGGTCCGTTCGGTGCGAGACCGAAGTAAGAGAACTCGAACTCGGACGGATTACCTAGATAAACAGCGTTGAAGTATCGCCACCCTGACCCGATACGGGTGTTCATGGTGGGATCCGGGTTCGCACTTTCAAAGTCGGTCGAGTAGCGAACTACTGCAGGGAGCTCGGTGAGAGTAGGAGTTACCTCGCAGCCGTCGGTATCACGACAGGCTACTTTGACTTCGATATCGTCGATATCGAGGTTGATCGAGCCGCCGGTTGCGGACAGTTTAAAGAGGTTCGTAATAGCGGCCAGATCAAGCGTTGTGGCATTCATTACCGAGTCGGTAACCACGTCCGAGATTTTAACCGAGAACTGTTTCCACTGACCGTCAGCTTCGTATGCAAGAGCTGAGGAACCACTGCCGCTGGCGTTATCTTCCATACCGACTGTCAGCGTCGGTGTTCCCATCGCTGAGTTAACTCGCATTCTGAACAATATCTCGCCAGCCGTGCCACCACCTGTCAAATTGAACGAACCGTTCATATCAGCAAATGTATCAGGCTGCACCAGAATGTCGGCAACGCCGGTTGCCGCGGTAATATCGAGGTTCCAGATGGTGCCGCCTTCCGGATCGATCGCAGCAAGATCTCCCGCAACAACGACGGAGACGTCGCTGGTTTCGGTAACCGTCACGAGAGTGCTCATGGTGGTTGCCATGGCTTCATCGATGAAGTCGACCGTTTCCAGGCCGTCGACGTAGACATCAAGACTGTCAACAAACGGCTCGTCGGTTGCAACGACCGGTGTCACACCGGCATCACCTGTGCTGCAACCCGTGCCGGCTGCCGGATCGGTGGCGTTAGCACACTCGTATACGCGCACCGCATCAATCTCGAGCGACTGCGGGAAGACCGATGTGCCATCGGCACTACCGTCAACCGCGAGACTCAAAGCCAGATAAAAGTCTTCGTCAAACGGAGCCGCGCCGTCCGCTACGCCGAACACACCGTCATCATCTTCCGGATAGGCGTACCAGTTGTCCTGAGTCTGCGTCAGCACATGAGTGTCGCCGACAAACCAGCGAATTTCGCCTTCTTCCCATTCAATCGCGTAAGTAATGAACGCAGCGTCTGGGGTCGTAGCCGTAAACGTACCTGACGTTTCCGTATTTTCGGGAGTTGGCAGACCGTAAACCAGCGCCTGTTCAACCTCCGCATTGCCGCCCACACCCAAATCGGGTGCTTTGACAATGTCAATTTCACCAGACAAAGGCCACGTGCCGTAGGCATCGGAAGTTGGCAGCATCATAAGCGCAGGAGCTGCACCAAGAGTGCCTGGCATTCTTGCATCAATTTCGACACGACCGTACTTGTACTCGCGTTTGCCACGCGAATCGATCAGGCCAGAGACATACGCAGGGCCCACGTTTTCCTGAGCCGCGATAGTCAGCACGCCACCCGCGATTGTTACGTTGGCCGCGTCGTATGTTTGCACACCGTCACACGGAGCCGGACAGTCGGCGTCAGTACGCGCCGTCCAGTTCGCAGCATCCAGCGTAGGTCCGTCAAAGTCGTCTGACCAGACAAGCTCCCATGAAGGCGGCAGGTCAGCTGTTGACGACTCTGTTGCCGCTTCGCTGGTGTTGCCCGCGGTGTCGGCAGCCGCATCGGCAGCGACTGATACGGTCAAGTCGCCCATACCGTCAGGCGTGACGTTAGCTGTGTACGTTGCCGCGTCGGTCTCGACAACCGCGTCGACCGCGCCGTTGGTGACAGCAATGTCACCCACTTCGAAGCCACTGACGTCTTCAGAGAATGTAAACGTCAGTGCAATCGGATCCAGCGACGTAAAGGTCGCAGCAAGTCCGGTAATCGCCAAGGTCGGCGCTTCGCTGTCCAGCGTTACGGAGGTCGCGTCGGTAGGCGTGGTTACCTGAGTACCGGCATTGCCAACCAGGTCTTCAAAATCAATCGTAAAACCAATGGCGCCATCTGTATCTGTGACCAGCAAGGCGCGAGTGGCCTGCCAGCTTGAACCTGAGCCAGTCACCGTTGCAGCGGAACCTGCAATGGTTACAGTCGGAGCAACAATGTCTTCGTCAGAGGTCATGGTGATGGTAACGGAGTCGCCCGTAGTGGCCGCAGTAGTAACGGCGTTATCAGACACGATACTTACCAGTGTAAGAGTGGGTGCCTGAACATCGACGTCGTTGGACACCACCGCATCCGTAGGCATCACGCTTTGAAGACCGGCCAAATCTTGAGCAGCGCTCGCAGCGACCGAGACAGTCATGTTGCCTGTGCCGTCCGGCGTTGCCTGCGCCGTGTAGGTCGAGGCATCAACCGCCACAAACATGCTCGCTGCACCGTTTTCGACAGTGATATCGCTGGCATCAAAGCCTGTTACGTCTTCGGAGAACTGGAACGTAACGTCAAGCGGATCGAGCATCTCAAATGTACCGGGCAAGCCGTTAATCGAGAGCGTCGGTGCCGTCACGTCGAACGTAACGGAAGTCGAGTCGGTAGTCACCGTCGACTCGGGACCGACGTTTCCGTCGAGATCCTCAAGATTAAGCGTTATCGAAATCAAACCCTCGGTGTCAGCCGCAGGCATGATACGAGTCGCAGACCATGAAGCTCCCGCACCGGTCACGTCATCCGCCGCTACGCCGTTAATGAGCACAACAGGTTCGATGATGTCTTCGTTCGCAGTCATCGTCACAGTCACAACGTCGCCCGTTGTCGCAAAAGAGGAGCTTGTTGCATTGTCTGACGCAATAGAAATCACCGTGAACAACGGCGCTTCCGTATCCAGGTTATTCAACACTGTTACAGAGGCAGCCGCCGTGCTGTCGTTACCAACGCCGTCTTGTGCTGCACCAGCGGCCACGTCAATGGTCAAATCGCCGTTGCCGTTAGGCGTAATATCCGCCGTGTAAGTCGAGTCATCTACCGCTGTGAAAGAGCCAGCCGCACCATTGGTAACCTGAATATCACCAATTACGAAGTCCATTACCGCTTCACTAAATTGAATCGTGATTGTGAACGGAGCCAACGCCGTAAAGTCGGCCGGGGCGCCGCTTACAACGACTGTCGGCACAACCGCGTCAATCAGAGATACAGCGTCGACGGCTACAACACTTGCGTTACCTACGCCGTCCTGAGCGGCATCGGCTGCAACAGAAACCGTGAGATCGCCAGCGCCATCCGGCGTAATGTCGGCTGTATAGGTATCTTCATCGACAGCGACAAAAGCACTTGCACTACCGTTAGTCACCTGAATGTCTTCAACCGTAAAGCCTGTAACCGCCTCACTGAACTGGAACGTAACCGGAACAAGTACCAACGTCGCGAAGTCGGTCGGCACGCCGTCGATAGAAAGAGTAGGAGCTACTGCATCAATAAGTGCCGTTGCCGTAGCAGCTTCGTTTACGTTGCCAACGCCGTCTTGTGCCGCACCGGCTGCAATAGCTACCGTTAAATCGCCCACGCCATCAGGGACAACGTCCGCTGTATACGTATCAGCATCGACGGCCACGAAGTTGCTCGCGGCGCCGTTCGTAACGTCGACGTCAGTCACGTCAAAGGTTGTCACTGTTTCGCTGAACTGGAACGTCAATGAAATAGCATCAAGCGTATCGAAATCTGTTGGCACACCTTCAATAGTGACCGTTGGAACAACCGCGTCAATTAAAGCCGTAGCCGTGGCAGGCGTGTTGAAATTGCCAGCATTATCTTGCGCCACTCCGGCTGCAACAGAAACCGTCAGGTCACCAGCGCCGTCTGGAGTTATGTCAGCTGTGTAAGTAGTGACGCTGACCGCAACGAAGTTGCTTACGGCACCGTTTGTGGCCTGAATATCGCCTGCGTCAAAACCCGTAACCATTTCACTGAACTGAACGGTGATTGAAACCGGGTCAAGCGTGGCAAAGTCTGCTGGCACACCTTGCACAACAACTGCTGGAGCCACCTGGTCGACCAGAGCATTCACGCTGGCCGCCGTACTCATGTTACCCGCCGCGTCCTGGGCGGCGCCGGCAGAAACACTCACTGCGAGCTCACCGTCGGCCGACGGTGTAATTGTTGCGGTGTAGGTGGCGTCATCGGTACTTGCGAAGCCACTGGCTGCACCGTTGGTGACCATGATGTCTGAAACGTCAAATCCGCTGACGTCTTCATCAAACTGGAACGTGAGGACAGTCGGATCAAGCGCCGTTAACGCAGCAGCCAATCCTTCGATTGCAAGAGCGGGTGCACTGGCATCAAAAACAACCGAGCTTGTATCGGTTACCGCAGCGACGACTTGACCTGCGTTATCGGCAACATCTGAATAAGCGACAGAGAAGGTAACTGGACCTTCTGTGTCGTTTGCAGTCAGAGTACGAGTCGCCTGCCACTGAGTACCAGCTCCGGTCGTCTGTGTCGCGGCAGCTCCTGCGATAGTCACGACAGGAGCCAAGATAGCTTCGTTAGCGGTTACAGATACTGTAACCACATTGCCAACAGCGGCAAACGCACTGTTTGCGTTGTTCGAACTTACACTCACATTGGTCAGCATCGGCGCTGTGGTATCGGCTGGCGGCACTATAATGTCGTCGCCAGACAGATAAGTAATATCGTCAAAGTAGAACGTCCAGTTCTCCGGGTCGCCCATAGCGTCACCCACTATGCCCAGATCGAAGATGAAGCTGAGTCCGTTGATCGTGCTGCTGTAACTTCCGTAGTCGTACGTCAGCTCTTCCCAACCGGAACCCGTGTGCTGAACATCAATTTCAATGTCGGTCTCGCCTTCCAGCTTGAGCAACACCATAACGGGTCGGGGAGACCACACTTTCATGGTGAAGCGGCTGTTCTCAGCCACGTCCAAAGTAGCCGGAAGCGTTAATAGAGAACCCGCAAATACTTCACCGTCAAACTTGAGCATGCGGGCGACTTGCGCACTGACGTTTATGTCGCCGGCAACGGGGTTAGGAAGCACAGACACCGCACCACCACCAAAGCCACCCTCAGGGCCAAAATTGTAGGTTTCAGGGCTATCTTCAAAATCTAACGGGAAATCATCAGCGCCGGTTGGCACGTTGCCGTCGGTTGAAGGCGTGTAAGTGATGTCGTCGAAGTAGAAGGTCCAGTCGTCTGGCGCTCCTTCTGCGTCACCCACAACACCCAAATCAAAAATCAGGGTAAGGGCCTCGGCTACGCCGCTGTAACTGCCAAAGTCGAACGTCAGTTCTTCCCAGCCGCTGCCTGTGTGCGTGGCGAGGCGCTCTATTGGAGAGTCGCCTTCGAGCTTAAACGTCACGGGCACTTCGCGCGGCGACCAAACTTTAATAGTGAACGTGCTACCCGCTGAGACGATAATAGGTTCGGGCAGGAACAATGAGGAGCCACCGAATACTTCACCGGCGAACTTACGCATGACGCTGACCTGCGCGCTCGGATTAGCGTCGTCTATCTGAGGATTCGGAATCACGCCGGCCGCACCACCACCGAAACCAGCCGACTCGCCGTAGTCGTAGTTTTCAGCGGCTTCTTCGAAATCGATAATTTGTACTTCGCTAGAGGTGCTACCGGTGCTTTGGTAAACACGTACGTAGTCAACCAACATGGTCTGTGGCCAAACTTCAGCCCCGCTTGGCGGCTGATTATTGCTGCCAAGCGTGCCACCCATGGCGACGTTGAGAATCATATAAAACTCTTTGAGAAACTCATCCATGGTCGGGACGTCAATCGTTCTGGAAAAGTAGCTAACACCATTAATCGCAACGGTTATACGCTCCTCGCTCCAGTCAGCTTCCCAAACCTGAAAGTCGTCACCCAATGAATTGAGGAACGAACGCGATTGACCAAACAGCACCCTGCCTTCAGGAAACGAGCACTCGGCTGGAGCCTGAATGGTTTCGTCGCACCAGTGAAGTGTAGAGTGAGTAGTGCGATCGTTTGAACCGGTTGAAAACATTTCCATGAAATCAATCTCGCCAGAACGCGGCCAACCGATGTCCGGGAAGTTAGCACCTAAAGCCCAAAACGCAGGCCACGAGCCTGGTCCAACCGGAGGTTTGATTCGTGCAACGACTTTGCCGTACTTAAAATTAAACTTGTTTAATGTGTTGATTTTACCTGAGGTAATCGAACCGTCTCGCGAACCACAAGGTGGTGTATCACAGCGCGCCTCCAAAACCAGATTACCGTCTTCAACACGAACGTTGTCGGGTGACGTGGTGTACTCCTGCCACTCATTATTACCCCAACCGTCGTTGTTGGGACCGTAACCGGTTTCGATGGTCCAGTTTTCGGCAGAAGGTACGTCACCCTCGTCAAATTCGTCGGCGAATTTCAACTGATAAATATCGGCGCCAGGCCCTACCGGAGGGAACCCTGGAAACGGGAATGAAAGCGCGCCCGTGCCGCCCATTGCGGCATAGGTGTCGTAAAAATGCTGAAGGGCATCGGCCTCGCTGACAACAATCGCGTTAGGCCCGCCAATCGCGGTAACCACCGCGCCAATTTCGTCTGCAAACGTGTCGGAGCCGAAGTCCAGCTGCAGGCCGGCAGCCTGTGAAATGCCGGTTGAGCTGATCGTAATGCCGTTGGAAGGGTCCCCGTCGGAGTCGATGCTCTGCAAGAACACCAACATGTTGACCGCTTCACGAGTATTCGGGTTATCACTGTCGGTCAATTCAACTACGGTAACAAAAGGAGCACCGTCTACCGTTCCAAGTTCAATGCCACCAATAGAAAACGTAATTTGGTCGAAAGGCAGGTAGTCGAACTCGCCAGCATCGTTTGTCGTGCCCGATTCGCCGGATGTCGAAGTCCATGAAACCCCTGAAACAGGCGAGTCCAGCAGCACTCCGGCCTGAGGCGTTTGCGGTGTTCCCGCGACTGGCTGGGGTCCAGAGCCCTGGCCGCAACCGGCGAGAATCGCCGCCATGCCAGCAACAGTCAGAAAACGGGTCAATCGAGCAGAAACATTTAGATACATCACAGATTCTCAGGCAAACGGTATGAAATAGGCTTGTTTTTAGTGTTTTCCCCAGGAGGTTGAGGTCCATATCACCGCGCACGGTGACGATGAACTCAACTCTTCCCGCCAGTATTAACCAAAATTGACAACGTTGTCAAAACTGTTAGGGACGTTTTAAAAGAACCCCAGATAGCCAAAGGACATGTGAATTTCGCGTGAGGTCGGGAAAAACGCTAGCAAGCAAGACCTGATGCTCGGCTACGCGAGTCAGAACGCCGAATATGCGGCCCTTTGAGCTCGGCCTTTCTATACCTTTTACATAATGAAACGCGCGCTTTGATCGGCCTAATCAACACAGACATCTCGTTGTCATAGTTACATGGGCCGATAGACCCGCTTCGAAGCTCAGGGTTTCGCGCATAAGTGGCAATGCTTTTCGTTAACCATTTATGACTGTCCAGTTGTGACAACGTTATACCCCCGCATCCTGCTGTAACTAAAAACGGCGTTGGATCACCGTCGCTCCACTTTTCCAGTTCGCGCTCCAGCCGCCAGTAATCCAAGCTCAGTGATACCGAGTGTGTCACGCAATCCCGTTTGACAACGTTGTCAATAAGGTAGACGATTGGACAATAAGGACTTTATGCGACACATTCCGGGTTCGTTCAGCTTAACGGTCGCACGGGACCGGGATAAATCGACAGCACTTGTCGTTTTCGCATAAGTGACACACCAGAACAATCTTCTCTCTTCGACGCAGTAGTCAGGTGTTGGGGCTGAACAGTGGCAAGCCTTTGTAGACACTGGCATCGGTTTCACTGGAGGATTGAGGACTCGGTAACATCAACACAAAAAGAAACCATATCTATGTCAAACACAAACACACCTGTTAGAAGCAAAGTACCTGTCGGACAAAAGGCTGCGTTTGGCGCCGGTCACCTGGTACTTAATCTGTTGCCGGGATCTTTAAGTGTTTTCTCATTCTTTTTGCTGACTGCGTACGGAATGGATCCGTTTTTGGCCGGATTGCTGGGTGGCCTCCCACGAATCTTCGATGCCATCACTGACCCCATCATGGGGTTTATTTCTGACAACACTCAGTCACGATGGGGTCGTAGAAGACCTTACATTTTTGTTGGAGCCATTTTGAGCGGCATTCTGTACGTGCTGTTATGGCAGCTGGATGAAACCGATCCACAGAGCTTTATCTTTTGGTATTTTCTGATCATGTCCATGCTGTTCCTGATTGGGAACACCATGTTTGCCACGCCACTCGTTGGTCTCGGTTACGAAATGACCTCCGACTACAACGAGCGTACTCACCTGATGGCCTTCGCCAACACCTCAGGACAAATAGCGTGGATGATCGTGCCCTGGTTCTGGGTGATTATTGCGGATCCCGACATGTTCGAAAATCAGGCTCAGGGCGTTCGGCAACTGTCACTAATTGTAGGGGCGGCGTGTATTCTGTTGGGCCTGTTACCGGCCATATTTTGCCGCGGCATCGATACAAAGAATATCGAGAACAGAGAAGAATTGTCTCTGAACAATATGGCCTCTAATTTTAAGCAGCTGTTCAAGAGCATTTTGGAAGTCTCCAAGAACAAGCCTTTCATGCAACTGTGTGGCGCTACGTTCCTGGTGTTCAACGGCTTCCAGATGGTCGCGGCTTTCAGTTTTTTCATTATTGTCTTTTACATGTTTAACGGAGACTACGGCGCGGCAGGAACTTGGCCGGCCTGGTTTTCAACTATCTCGGCTATCACTACCGCGTTTATTGTGATTCCAATCATTTCCAGATTATCGGATAAATTCGGTAAGAGAAAAGCCTTCATTATTTCAACCGTTCTTTCAGTAATTGGCTACATCCTCAAATGGTGGGGCTTCAACACAACTTTGAACGCGCAATTTAACGAGACCGGGTTTGGCCAAATGTTGAACCGCGGCGTGGGTTCTTTGTTTAACACGCTAGATCCTTTCTTGAACAGCGTGGGCATGTCCTGGTTCAGTATTGATGCGAGCAACGGCATTCCCTGGCTTATCTTTATGCCTGTACCGTTTATTGCCTTTGGCCTCGGTGGACTGTTCACCCTCATGATGAGCATGACGGCTGACGTGTGCGATTTAGACGAACTGGAAAACGGCATGCCGCGAAAAGAAGGAACGTACGGGGCGATCTACTGGTGGATGGTCAAACTGGGTCAGGCCATTGCGTTAGTGCTGGGTGGACTGGTTTTGAAGGTAGTGGGCTTTGTTTCCGACGCGCCAACACAAGCCGCCGAGACCATGGTCAATTTGAGAATTGCCGATATCGTAATCCCTTCTGCAACGGCACTCTTGGCCGTCGCGGTAATGTGGAAATACACTCTGAACGAGAAAAGAGCGAAAGAGATTAAAATGGAATTGGAAGAACGAAGAGGAAAACTCTAGCGCTTCGACCTAGCGCTTCGACCTAGCGCTTCGAAAAGAGCCGCTCAGTAATTACCTACCTCGACTCGGGACTTCTCGTTTGAAGAATCACTTGTTTGGGTGTCCGGTCTACCTTGAACAGTCCCCAGTGCTTTTCGGCGCCGAGTGGACTGTTCGGGTCGCCTTTCCAGGGCTCGTCAAACGCTTCAAAGAAAAACACAGTAATACTCTCTTTCTTTGCCCATTGCTCCAGCTCTTTGAAATGGCGCGCCTGATTTTCCTCACTGGCCCTGTCCCCAAACTCAATAGCGGTTGACGCCCAACCGGCTTCCAAAATAGCCATTGGTTTACCCGGGTGCGCCGCTTTCACACGGTCAATATTATCAATCGTGTAGCCGAGACCTTCCTCAATCGACTTGTTTTCCCACGCCGGGTAAGTGTGCACACCTATGAAGTCAACAGCCGCGACTAAAGGCGCTCCGTCCTCGATCCACCAGACATAGTTCTCGGCAACCGTTACCGGTTGTTCAATGGCGGCTTTGGTTTGAAGCACATAGTCTACGATGCCTTCGACCGACACCATGTGATCGTTCCAGCTGACTAACGCTTCATTGCCGACGTTTACGGCAACAATAATATTCTGGAATTCATTCGCCAACTTAATCCCGCGTGCTACCTCTTCAGCATTAGCCAGAGTATTGGCGGCTAGCTCGGAATCCGGAATCGGCTCGTCAAGCCACGGGCATCCTTCGTGATTACTGACTTCGGCTTGTAGCCACATACCCTGCATGACTTTAATGGGTAAATTGTACTCGCGAATTAGCTCAAGTGTGGTCACTGAGTTTTCACCCGAGTCATACAGGCGAATTAGATTAAAATCATGAGCCACCAGAATTCTCAAGTCTTCAAGAATTTGCTCACGGGACGGGTTAACCGCACCGTCTCCGCGGTCGGGGTGCTGGCCTTCACGAAAACCTGAATAGGCTACGGCCATAACTTGGTTAACCAGCAGATTGGATTGCGAATAATTGTTCATAGATTCTCGAGTTGATAATATTTTATTTGTTGTGTCGTTGTTTGATTGGCTGCCAGACTGACCGGCACACGCGCCGATCAGGCCTAAGGCAAACATGAGCATAAGAAAATTTAGCGAAGTCCTTTTTTTGTGCTTATTCATTGGCTTTACTCAAAGAGTGCATAGGAGGGGAATCTTGCCGCGATGAAACACGTAATACTCTGTCGCGGCAAAAATGCGCCGTGCCGCCTGCTGGCCAAAGACCGAGCAAGCAATTTCCATTGAGGTACTCCTGTAGCAGCATTCTGGATTTTCGTCAGGCTGTTCATTTCGCAGATCATTTTGTCAAATATAGTTCGGTTCGAAGTTCCGTGGCACTACTACCACCCACCCACACGTGAAAGCGGCCGGGCTCTGTCACACGTTTCATATTTAAACCGTAAAACGCCAAATCTTCCGCTTGTAGTTTAAAACTCACTTCAAGCGTTTGCCCAGGTAGTACGTGAACGCGCCTAAACCCTTTGAGCTCTTTCAAAGGACGCGTTACCTGCCCGACTAAATCTCGCACGTAGAGTTGCACAATCTCATCGGCAGCCACGTTTCCTGCGTTCATTAACTTGGCACTGACCTCAACCACATCGCTCATCGATATTTCGCTTGAACTTAGCGTGAGGTCGCTGTACTCAAAACGCGTATAAGACAGCCCGAAACCAAAAGGAAACAGCGGCAAGTACCCGGCGTCAAGGTGAAACGCTGTCATACCCAATGACGTTTGCGGTGCGTGCGTATCGATGTCGTCAATGTGCACAACGGTGTCCGGCGTGGGTGGTTTGCCCGTTGGCTTTTGATTGTAGTAAATCGGTATTTGACCAACCATTTTTGGAAACGTCGCAGGTAGCTTGCCCGACGGGGAACTCACACCCAGTAGCAAGTCAGCAATAGCCGGTCCTCCCATTGTGCCGGGATGCCAGGCAAATAAAATCGCGTCGACGTGATCCACAAGATTGGTCAACGTTAGCGGCCTGCCCGCCAGCACTACGGCCACCACGGGCGTTTCGGTAGCTTTGACTTTCTGGACCAACGCTAGTTGGTCACCGGGTAGGCTAATGTCCGCGCGAGAGTGTGCTTCGCCCGACAGAATGGACTCTTCGCCGAGAAACAAAAGCGCCACGTCGCACGCCCGAGCGACTTCAGCCGCCCGTTCAAATGTTTCGCTATATTTGGAACGCGAATTCGCCATAGCCTGTTCGAACTTTACTGTCTCTTCGCCCAACGCGTCCTGAAGCGCACGTAGAGGCGTTACGGTGTGTTCCGGATTGCCATCAAAAACCCACGTGCCAAGCTGTTCGTACGGCGCATTGGAGAGCGGTCCGATAACGGCAACCGATTGTAAAGACGTTTTATCCAACGGCAGCACATCGTCGTGGTTCTTAAGCATGACCACGCTTTGAAGGGCGGCCTCTTTAGCTGCTTCCAACGCGTGCTCGTCCAGCAAAGGAGGAAGAGACTCGGACTGGGTGTAAGGATTATCAAATAGTCCCAGTCGAAATTTAGACAACAAAATTCGTGAGACCGCTGTATCTAGCTGGGCGATGTCTACACGACCCTCCTCAATCAGAGTTTCCAGATGACCGCTGTAAGCGTCACCAGACATTTCCATATCTACGCCGGCCTTTAAGGCGACAAAAGCGGATTCTTTGGCGTTTTCAGTGAGCCCGTGAATCTGGAGCTGCCGAACGGAATCCCAGTCGCTAACCACTACGCCGTCAAACTGCCACTCGTCCCGCAGCACGTTACGCAGAAGGAATTCATTGCCGGTTGCCGGAACGCCGTTCAGGTCACTAAAAGAGGTCATAAGAGTCAGCGCACCCGCGTCAATTCCCGACTTAAACGGCGGCAGGTATACGTTGCGGAGCTCGTTCTCCGGAATATTGGTTGTCGCGTAGTCGCGCCCGCTTTCGGCGGCACCGTAACCGGCGAAATGTTTAACGCATGACGCGATTGAACCATTGTTAGTTAAAGCGTCACCCTGAAACCCTTCCACCATGGCCGCTGCAAAACGACCAGCCAAATAGACGTCTTCGCCAAAGCTCTCGGCAATTCGTCCCCAACGCGCATCTCGGGAAATATCCACCATGGGCGCAAACGTCCAGTTCACGCCGGTTGTCGCGGCCTCGCGAGCGGCAATTCGGGCGCCCTTTCGAACTAGCTCAGGGTTCCATGTTGCGGCCTGGCCAAGCGGAATCGGGAATATCGTTTTGAAACCGTGAATAACGTCCCGGCCAACCAGAAGCGGTATGCCCAATCGGCTTTCTTCGTGGGCAATTCGCTGCAGTTCGTTGACGGCGTTAACGTCGACAACATTCAAGACGGCACCGATATGACCAGCGCGCAAGCCTTCAGCCAGGTAATCAGGTGCGTACCCTTCGCCCGCATGAAGCTGATTCATCTGACCGATTTTCTCGGCCAGCGTCATTTTGGACAGAAGCTCTCGGACTCGCTGAGTCGTCGAGTCCTCGCCTGCGGTGGAGGTGGCGCCAGTTGAATTCATTATGTTTGCAGCTTGCCTTTCGGCTTTGAAGAGGCTGGATACACGGATCAGTACCGACCGATAATGCCGTTTTATCAATTTTTGACAGCGCTGTCAATTTGAGCGGTCCAAGCCATAAGACAGCCTTCGACTTCGTTAAGAGATTGCCGCGCGCTTCGCGCTCGCAATGACCCGAATGACCGAGTAACACCTGGCAACACCCAGCAACACCAAGTCATTGCGAGCCCGCACTGCGGGCGCGGCAATCTCCGTCAGGATTCTGCGAGGTAGAAGCGATAAGACAGGCCGAAACTTCGTTAAGAAATTGCCGCGCGCTCTGCCCTCGCAATGACAGTATCTTTTACGACTAATACAAGTACCATCACTGAAGACCCAACCCATAATGCATTCCCAACCAACGCGCGAGATCACGATGGCCTCCAATCCAAATGAAAAAATCGACCTGTCCTTTACACGTGAAAAAGGAACGGGAACGCAGTCCGAGCCTACCTATTCAGGAGCGCTGAGTTTTGCACGAAGACGCTATACGAAAGATCTGGATGGCGTGGATTTGGCCGTGGTTGGCATTCCGTTTGACCTCGCCACGAGTTCGCGCCCGGGAGCAAGGCTCGGACCACGCGCCGTTCGAGAAGCGTCAACAATGGTAGCGTGGGATCGTGTACACGAGTGGGAGTACGACCCCTTTTCAAGACTGTCGGTGATCGATTATGGAGATGTCTACTTTGATCACGGCGTACCGCAAGAGGTACCGGACGCCATCACGCGTCAGTTTGCTGACATTCATCAAACAGGCACCAAAACCCTGATGCTTGGCGGCGACCATTTTTGCACCTACCCGGTGCTCCAATCACTGGCGCGTTTTCACGACAAACCTTTGTCGCTCATTCACTTCGACGCGCATTCGGACACCTGGGCGGAAGACCGCAAAACAATTCATCACGGCACCATGTTTTATCACGCTGTCAAAGAGGGCCTGATCGCACCGGAGCGCTCAGCCCAAATTGGTATTCGTACTTACAACGACGACGCTCACGGGTTTACTATTTTCAGCGCCGAAGCGGTTCGCAGCAACGTGCAGAACGTTATTACCCGAGTTCTCGATCTGGTGGGAAACAACCCCGTTTATCTCACCTTCGACATAGACGGCCTGGACCCGTCAATGGCCCCAGGTACCGGCACACCGGTAGTGGGTGGATTAACCACAATGGAAGCACAGCAAATGCTCCGCGGTTTTCGGGGCATTAATATCGTCGGAGCTGATGTGGTCGAAGTCGCACCCATGTACGACACAAGCCAAATTACCGCTCTAGCCGCCGCGACCATGGCAATGAACATTGTCGGACTGTTCGCAGAGGTTGCGAGTAACCAACAATAGCGTGCTCGGCAATGCCGGTAACACCTCGAATCTAGATTGACCGGTTTAGCGGCAGGTCATTGAAAAACCCAATGACTTTACACACTCGCCCGTCCCGAAGTTCCGTTACATCAAAGCCCTGAACGGCCAGTCGGCCGTCCAAATGAATTGCCCAGTGATAGCGATAAAGATTGTTGTGTGAGTCTACTTCACTGACCCGTGAGTAGGTGGCACCAGGCAAGCGTTGCTGAACGTCGCGTACGTTTTGCTCAAACGCATCCATGCCGTGAAGGTTGGCAGTGGGATCAACAAAATGAACATCGGGTGTCAGTGCTTCTTCAAGAAGTGTTCTTATCTTTGTGCTGTCCTGTTCGTTCCAGGCGGCCAACATGTGATCAAGCGCTAACGGATAATTATTGGAAGACATTTTAGCTCCAGCGTGACACGAAACGTTATGTAAAGAGTAAAGGAAAAACGGCCACCCAACCGTGAAAACTGTTTACCCGAGCTCTAAAAAAAGCCATCATTATGAGAAGCAGTAAGAATCGGTCTACCTGAAAAAATAACTGCAATAAAAACAACATAAACAAAAGGGGTCATACCTACCATGTTAAATATCAGACAACTTTTTGCGGCACTGCTGCTGAGCGTGTGCTCAATTCAAGCTGCATCAGCCACTACCACTACGTACTCCTACACCGCGAATGTATCTCTTGAGATACGCGGAAATCAGCTAGCGACCGGAGACCAGACTTTTTACGCACCGGGTATTCAGGTGTCGGGTAGCTTTGACTACGACAACACCGCCACCGCAATCCCGGTACCAACAGGCGGCACAGCTTACGAATCTGTCTTTAATTTTAACGGCACTATCGGCTCAGACAATTTCTCTGACGCGAGCGGCAATACGTTTGTTTTAAATGACGGTCTCGATCTGGATCCCAACGATCCGAACAATGAGCTTACCGATTTGCTGAGCGTGAGCGCTGAAGGTGGTCCTGTAACCAACCTGAATGGTTTTAGCATTATGAACGGCGGCACACTGTTCACTCTGGTCAACGTACGCTTGTTCTGGATTAGTCCAAACGGCGGATTTGTTGACGATGAGCTATTACCCGGCGAGCTAGCGCCAATGACCGAACTCGCTCGACTTGCACTGGACTTTGTCGATCTCACTAACGGCGCTAACACCCATACGGTGTTTGCAGATCCGCTGGTGTTAACGGCCTCTCCTGTTCCGGTGCCTGCAGCCGTTTGGCTTTTCGTCAGCGCACTTGGCATTCTGGGTAGATCGCGAAAGCTCAGCTAGGCAAGATAAGAAAACAGAAAAAGCCGGGCCCGCTGTTTGCTGCGGGCCCGGCTTTTCCGCGAAGAGGCATCTCGAGTTAACGCAGTGACGCGAACGTCATTTATTTATCGCGATCCCAGAAGTGCTCGCCGTTAATATAAATATGGTCGAACCCGCGACTGGTTTCTTCAGAACGATAGCCGGTAAAACCGTGCACGACGTCTCCGTCATCAGTTTCGACTGTAATGGTGTAACCGTTTAAATAGTACCGCCCAACCAAACCCTGGGAGCGGCGCGTACTCGTCACGAAATTAGTGCGCCAACGCATATCCTGTATCGCGACATTATTGATCGCTATGCGGCCATCGCGGGTCATTGCCAAGTCTGAGCGGTGCAAACTTCCACCTGCAAAACCTTGCTCGGCGCTTATATTACCAAACCGAATATCAATCGTTTCGCCGGGCGAGAACCCTTTCAAAGGCTCACCTTTACCAGGCTCCTGCCTAATCTCGCAGTCCTCAATAATCTTTCCCACTGAACCAGCCGTTGGCTGGAATTCCACGGGATCCCAGTCTGCACAGTAAACAGTGTTCCCGTTAAGAAATTTTAGCTTCATTTGAGCCACGTAAGTCAATTGGGCCGGGAACCCGGCCCAACGCTGATCCAGATACGCGTAGGCCAAGGTAGGTCGGCTAGAAGTTGGAATACGGTCATTTAGTCGTGCCAAATCAACTTGGTGAGTTGTTCGCGACACCCTTCCGGCAACCGATTTGTGTGAGGGCTGAGATGCGCGTTCTTGCTGCGATATCTCGCCATGCCCAGATTCCTGGCTTTGTGAAGTGACAGTCGGAGTAGCACTCTCAGTCTCGGTCTCTAAACCTCTCTCTTGCAACAACTCGCCAAGTGCCGAATTCGCTTTACGCCTTTCGTCCTTGCAAACTTTTTCGCCAAATAAAGCCCCCTTCAAAACCTGAAGAAAACTGCCATTTGTGACATCGAGAGTGAGTAATTTTACGAGCTCCACGTCATCCGCGTTACGACCAGAAGCCGGACCAGGACAAGCGTAAAGTACCGAGAGACCATTCTTGCCTTTGAAACGAGCCTTTCTTGTTACCGAATAAGCACCCGGCACGGATTCACTGATAACGCCCTTGGAAGAGACGAGTTCTCCGCGATCCGGTGCCAACTCCTCCAAACTCGTTAGCCAGTCCTTGACGGACTCCCCGCGAAGTAACTCCCAAGGGCCAATTTTTACCGTGCTTACCTTGTTCGACACCACTCGGGTATCACCATGCATAGCGTCATCCCAACCTTTAGGGGCAGGCACTTCAGCAACAGTCGGTAGCGAGCTGCAAAGGGTTAAAAGAGAGGAGAAAATCGCGTTCCTGCGTATGCGCTTTCGAATGACTGGCATAAGTCACCTCAATGAAGGTTTGATTAAAACTGGTTCGAATATAGCGCACTTCGTATGAATTAACGCTGAATGAAAAGCGCGGAAACATTGGAATTAGAAGCATCCAACGTTACGAGCCCATGCGAGGACACTATTTGCTGTGTCGGATGGCAATATCGTTGCGACCTTGGGTACTACGCATCTGACTCAGTAGCGAAACTGTAGGCTCATCTTGAAAAAGAACGTCCGAAGTCCTGAGCGAACTGTTCAAACCGCGTAGCCGGCCGGCCGAGCAAGTTAGTGAGATCATCCGTTACCATAGAATGATGGCCCATCGCGAAGTATGCCTGAATCTCACACAGCGCTTGCGCATCCCACTGCGGCAACCCGCTTTCCAGCATAGTCTTCAACGCTTGGTCAGTAGACACCGGCGCGTATACGATTTCTTTGCCAGCAACGCGCGACAAAATGCCGGCTACATCGAAGTAGCTAAGAGAATCGGGTCCGGTCAGGTTATAGGTTTTGTCTTCATGACCTGACTCTGTGAGCACGCGCACAGCCGCCGCCGCCAAATCCCGGACATCAACCATGCTTTGTTTTGCGTCACCGAATGGCAAGGAAAACTCGCCCGTATCCGCAATGCTTTTGGTTTGCCACAGCATATTTTGAAAAAACGAATTGGGTCGCAAGAGCGTGTAAGCCAGCCCGGACTGTACGAGTAGCTCATCGGACTCTCCATGTTGGCGTAAAATGATGGACGGTGATTCCTTGCTCGCGCTTAAACCTGAAAATTTTACGACATGTTGAACTCCAGCTTTTATAGCTGAATTGAAAAAGTTCTCGAACCTTTTGGTGGTGTCCGGATGCACGGCCGTAACGATAAACGCTTTCTCAATGCCGCCGAGCGCCGTAGTCAGCGACTCTGCATCGGCTAAATCACCTTCGACCAGTTCCACAGAATTACTGGCAAGGTAAGCCGCTTTATTCACGTCGCGCGCAAGCGCTCTCACCGGAATACGTCGAAGTGAAAGCTGCCTGAGCAGCTCGCGACCGTTTGTGCCGGTGGCTCCGGCGACCAATATCTTTGCTGAGTTCATTAACAGGTAGTGTAGCCCGTAAACGTCGGGATTATTGCGCCGGTACCCGGCTATTGATGACGGGTACCGGCGCTTGAGTGCTGGCTATCAGGAGCTAACGACACCACGCTCAATTTGATCTCGCTCAATCGACTCAAACAAGGCCTTGAAGTTACCTTCGCCAAAGCCTTCGTCTTCTTTACGCTGGATAAACTCGAAGAACGTGGGACCAACCATATTGGCCGAGAATATTTGCAGCAATAGCTTGGGCTTGCCACCCTCGGTTGTGCCGTCAAGCAGAATGCCACGCGGCTGCAGTTCATCAATTGGTTCGCCGTGTCCCGGCAAACGATCTTGCAACATTTCGTAATAGGTTTGTGGCGGAGCCGTCATGAACTCAATGCCCTGGGCTTTGAGACGGTCATAGCACTCCAGCAAGTTGTCACAGCTAAACGCAATATGCTGAATCCCTTCGCCATTGAACTGCATCAAGTACTCTTCGATTTGACCACCGCCCTGCGCCGCTTCTTCGTTCAGTGGAATGCGAATCTTACCGTCTGGTGCCGTCATCGCTTTTGACAGTAGTCCGGTATGCTGGCCTTTAATATCGAAGTAGCGAATCTCTCGGAAGTTAAACAGCGTCTCGTAGTATTCAGCCCAGAACTGCATTCGTCCTCTGTAGACGTTGTGAGTCAGGTGATCAATGACGTTGAATCCGCAGCCTTTCGGATAAGGATCTACGCCCTCGAGGTAGTCGAAGTCGATATCGTAAATTGACGTGCCACGGTCATATCGGTCAATCAAATACACGGTCGCACCACCAATGCCTTTTATAGCCGGCAGTCGAAGTTCCATAGGGCCGGTTGGTATTTCAACCGGCTGAGCGCCGTTTTTAATGGCCAAATCGTAGGCTTTGTGCGAGTTCTTTACGCGAAACGCCATACCGCAGGCACTGGGTCCGTGCTCTTGTGCAAAGTAGTAAGCCTGGCTGTACTTTTCGTTGTTAATCACGAAATTAATGTCGCCTTGCCTCCACAGGGTCACGTCTTTTGAGCGATGACGCGCCACCTCGGTCATGCCCAGGAGCTTAAAGGCGGGCTCAAGCACGCCGGGTGTAGGAGACGCAAATTCAACGAACTCAAAGCCATCAAGTCCCATCGGGTTTTCAAATAAATCAGCCATTACCGCGCCCTTTGTTTCATTGGATAAAATGACATTATGCGCGAGTTGCCCGAAATATATGCCCTTATTGAGATATTTTGATAGCCTATATGAGAAATTTGCTCAATATTTAGCTGTTAATGGAATAAATATCCAAATGAATCTATCCAAAGCGGACCGGCGATTACTCAACGAACTGCAACTCGACTCAACCCACAATCAAGCTACTCTCGCTGAACGGGCCGGCATGTCCCGATCGTCATGCTGGAGACGAATACGAGAATTTGAAGAAGCCGGACTAATTGAACGCCAGGTTACGCTGCTCAATCCGAAACTGGCTGGGTTTAATATTCAGGTCATGCTGCTGGTGGCCATGACGGAACACACCGATCAAAACCGCCAGTCATTTGAAACCCACGTTTCGACTCTACGCCAGGTCACCGAATGCTTCTCGGTGTCGGGTGACCGGGACTATGTCCTGCACGTAGTCGTGGAAGACATGGATCGCTACAACGAATTTCTGAACAACCGCATTCTAAAACACAAGTCAGTCAGGTCGGCCAGTTCGACGTTTGTATTGCGAAGAGTGAAGTACTCAACGGCTCTGCCTATCGACTCGTAGAACGAGGCTCGGTAAACGAGTCGCGTTAGAAAGGATAGTGGCGACAAAAATCAGCGCAAAAAAAAGCGCCTGCGCAACAATGCGCAGGCGCTTTAATCAATCGACGTAACGGTTACTTACCCTGCAGAGCCGGATAGTCGTTAACCATATTGACGCCACCTAGCGGCTTGTTAATACCCTGATGACAAGTTGCACAATTTGCTTTCGGTGCGTCGCCAAGAGGGCCAAGACGGTTTTCAGGATAAGTAGGCCCCAGCGGAACAAGGTAATCGTTGTTCAGTCCGGCGACCATTCTTAAACCATGCCATGCGGTAACCCGCTTCGGCGAACTCTGATCCCATGCTGCAAAAGAACGTGAGTTGTGGCAGAAGTTACAGTTAACCCCAAGAGCGTCTGACAAATGGAACATAAGTGCATACGTATGTTCCGTATCCTGAATCGTTCCTGTCTCACCGGTCGGCTTCCACGGGTCGGATGCCACACTGATGTTGTCCAGTTTGTCCTCGATCAAATAGTAGCTAAACGGATCAACGGGTAGAGAGCTATAGCCAACTGCCTTTACGGGAGTGTTCTGACCTTCCTTATTACCGGAATAGGATGCTCTTACCTGAATTTCGTCACTTTCAAACCAGATATTCTCAGGTACGTTCTTTCCAGCGTGACAGGTGTAACAGGTAACCCCCGCCTCGCCAGTATGCACACTCCAGTCCTGATTCAGATGCTGGGTCATTTGCAGCATTCGACGCGAAACGACTTTTGTATACAAATCGTCTGAAGCCAGGTTCTGCGGATTGTGACAGTAGTTACAGCCCTGCTCCGGAGCGACCCATTCAGTGATAGCTAACATTGTACGAGTGAATTCACCAATACTCAGGTCACCCAGGACCTGTACGTTTTGATAAATGTCACCGGCTTTTGGACCGCCTGGTGCCGCCGCAGCCTGCGGCGCCGGAATAACAATCTCGGCTTTCTCGGCGCGAGGATTATCCAGAATCACCATACCGGTACCACGATAACCAACCTGTTCCGTTTCAATCGGAGGTCGCTCACCACAGGCCGTTAGCAGCACGCTGCTTACCAATACTGTAAGTCCAAGAGCTATCGTATTTCGCTTAGTCATATTTGAGCCCCTCATAGCGATGGATCCACTACGGGTGGAACGGACGCCGGATAAGCCGGAGCCAAACCGTGCTCGATGCCCCACAAATACCAGTTATCTACAACCGTCCCGGTCAACAGGATGCCTATGCCACCGGTTAGCGGGCATAAGACCGCGAACCACCAGGCCCACCGGTGAATAGATTCAATGGTTGCGTTGAAGCCCATTGTCCAGCGCCAGAACAGCGCGCCACGTTCAGCGGCCGTACCACGATCGACAATTTGCTCGATTTCGCGGTGAGCGCCGTAGCGTTCAGTCGCGAGAATGGTTGCAGCGTGCATTGCAAACAGCAGCACCGAGCCATACAAAAACGCAATCGATAACATGTGGAACGGGTTGTAGAACAAGTTGCCGTAGCGAATCGAAAACGCGGCCGTCCAGTCAAGGTGCGGGAAAATACCAAACGGTACCGCCTCGCTCCAACTGCCTATCATTATGGGTCGGAAAAAACCGAGCACAAGATAGAGCCAGATGGCCGCAGCAAAGGCCCAAGCAACGTGAGTGCCCATGTCTAGTGCACGAGCTCGCCGGTACATTCTCGCCCACCACAAGATGATTGAGATGGTTAGAAAGAAACCCGCTAACAACCACCATCCACCCTCGTTTAGAGGAGGAATACTAAGACCGTGCTCCGGTCTTGGCGGCTCAAGTGCGAGCCACGGTAGTTGACGTACGAATTCGATCGGATCCCAGTTAACAGATGCCCACATGTTCATGCCAATAAGCACGAATGCGGCCATTCCGAAGGCTAACGAAGCAACGCCAAGTCCACCTAAGTAAATAGGACCTAACTGTGCATCGCCAATTTTGCCGAGCCAGTAGTTTAAGTAGGGTCCAAGTTGACGCGTCCAGGTTCCGCCTTTAAAAGGCACACTTTCTTCACCGCCGCAGTGAACTTGAATCCGTGTAAAAATATTTTGATATTCAGCCATAATCAGGAAACCCCATTAACTCCAAATCGGCAAAGCGAGCCACCAGTTCCACCACTCGGGCCAACCACGGGTCCAGAAAGGACCGCTGATGATGATACAAATTGCACTCCAAAATCCGGCGCTAAGAGCAAGAAACAAGCCAAAGCGGTGGATGCCTAGCGAACCGATTGAATAACCAATCGTGTCGCGGAAGAACGTATTTTCATGTTCTGCCGTACTCACATTTTTGCCTTTAGCCGGATTGGCTCCAGACAAGATAGCCGCACCGTGCAATGACAATGCAAACGTAGTCGCAAAGAAGAACGTCACGGCAAGCATGTGTGCCGGATTGTAATGAAAATGTAGATACTGGTAGCCGGTATTAGACACCCAGTCGAGGTGACTCATAATGCCATACGGAAAACCGTGGCCCCATGCGCCCATCAGAATAGGACGAATAACAACCAGACTGACGTACGCGAAAATTGCGACGCCGAATGCAAACGGCACGTGATAACCAATGCCTAATTTGCGACAAATTTCGACCTCTCTGAGCGCCCACGAGACAAACGCCCCGATCGCACACATAGTAATAATTTGCCAGAGGCCCCCATCTTGCAGGGGAGCCATACCCAACCCATAACTCAGGTCAGGTGGAGCGATACTGATTTGCCAGACGTTCCAGGTAGGCCCAAGAGCCGCACCCCAGAAAATCAAAGCGGTTCCTAACAGAGCGAAGAACGCGGTCAGCACGCCAAAAAAGCCTACATAGAAAGGCCCCATCCAAAAATCGAAGAGATCGCCGCCAATTAGCGTGCCCCCCCGAACTCGGTACTTTTTTTCAAAACTTAGCATTGCCACGGTCTTTTCTCCGCTGACTGATAAGCTGCCGTTAGACAGCCCTCAATTAAATTCTTAATAATGATGCAGCGAGCGACCCATTCACGAGAATGGGTCGCTTACTGCACTTTGCCTAGCTAACAATCGTCTGAGACGAATTCACTGCAACCACTCGGGCTACGGCATTCGCGGCAGGCGTTTCAATCGTCACTGATGCACGAGGACCTTCGATCCAATTGAATCGGTCGGTACTGAGCATCAAAAAGTGAATAAAGAACGCTAAAACTGCGAGGAAGACGGCCATTGCAATCATCATTCTGCGTGGGTCAAACATCATCCAGATGCGATACATGATCAGTCTCCCTATGAAAGTCGCGTTACGACGAGGTTAGTGATAGTGCTGGCACTATCGATCAGTGATGACGCGTAGCCTTCGATTCCTGGGAACCAAGGGCGCCATTGCCACACTAAAAAGTGCGCAATGATTGCTACCACTACGTAGGCGATGGTGCTCTTCATAAAATAACTGTTGAACTCCTTCGCTTCATTTACAGTAAGGCCCGACATCGAACCTCCTGCGCTTCCACTATCAGCCATAGTAATTTTCCTTATGACTAGACCTTTCGGTCGTTACCGCACAACATCCCGAACGGCAGGGAAAATCGCACAAGACACGAGTCCCGCACGAAATTTTATTAGAAGGAAAACGCCATTGCGGCAGCTGTGCTGGCAGCAATTTTCGCTTCTCGAAAAAATGTTCTGTAACCCTGATTACCCGGAGGCCAGGGCTGCCAACGCCAATTCGTCATAGCGGCTAAAAAGGCCACTGGTAAAAGCGAGGCAAAGAGCACCACGAAAAGCACTCTGCCTAACAGCGAGTCATCGGCTCGACTAGCCGCTCGGCTATGTATATCTGACGTTAATGTCGTATTCATATTGTCGTCTCCAACATTTGGGCGTTCCTGTTTCACGCGGCCGCTTGCTTATAAGTGCGCGCGGCGCGTTCAACACATTCGATATTGACGCTGTCGAGTTTTTCCTCGCGGGCAAACCTTTCGGCAGCGTCTCGTAATTGTTTGGCTGCGGATATGCGAACAAGCACAGGGCGAGCTTCAACCAGCTCGTCGAGGCGCTGTTTGGCTTCGTCCATCCACACCACTTCTACTGTTCCTCTAGCACGCGTTTTCTCTACCTGATCCATATCGGTTGCCATCGGCAAGATATGAAACAACGCGTCGAACAAGGCATTGCACACTTCCTGAATCATGTACGTCGCACCGCTGTACCCCATAAAGGGCGTACCAGTGTGACGACGAATCACGGCGCCCGGAAACGAAGCTGGAATATAAACAGCCGACGAACCGATTTCTGCGAGATACATACGTTCGTTGTAACTACCGAACATAATCAGAGTTGTTTTGTTTTTTATGTTGTCGCGAACGTCATCGTTAAGAGGCTTTACACCAGGCTTGCGCGACACCGAAAACGTACAGGGCAAACCCATATCGTTTTCAAGGAAGTTGCGCACGCCGCGCTCATACGTTTCGTTAGCGACAATCGCGAAACTGGCGGTCGCGAAGAAGTCCTGAGTAACTGAACGCCAAAGATCCCACAGCGGTTTAATGGTGGTGTGCTTCTCGCGTTCAATAAACGGCTCAGGATCAATATCAAGCAGCTGACCCAGCTCACGTAAAAACTTGGTGGTACTGTGCAGCCCGATTGGGGCCTGCAAATAAGGGCGCTCCAGCTTTTCGCAGAGCAGTCGACCGAACTCGCGGTACATGCATACGTTAACGCTGGCGTTAGCGAGTTTCTTAACGTCGCTTAAGTGGCTACTTAACGGGAACACCATGTTTATTTCGGCGCCTATGCCTTCAACAAGACGGCGAATTTCAGCCAGGTCGGACGGCGTATTAAAGTAGCCGTAAGCCGGGCCAATGATGTTGACCAATGGCTTTTCGCCCTCGGCGCGTTTCTTGGGAGCAGGCACTTTGCCTTTACGAGGACCAAACTCCGACCAAAGCCAGCTCAATGCCCGGTCGGCACTTTGCCACTGATCTTCGTCAATCGTGCGTGGCAAGAAACGTTTGATCTTGGTTCCTTCGGGTGTCACACCACCACCGATCATTTCGGCAATAGAACCTGTGACAACAACGCTCTGCATAGCCGGATCAAGTGACTTGTGAGCACGTTTCATGGCTTCTTCAGTACCCGTCTGACCGAGTTCTTCTTCACCAAGACCGGTCACAACAATGGGTAATTCGTGCGGCGGTAACGCATCGGTGTAATGCAGCACCGAGGTGACAGGCAAATTCTCGCATCCGACGGGTCCGTCGATGATCACTTGCAGGCCTTTGATTGCGGTAAATATGTATACCGAACCCCAGTAGCCGCCAGCGCGATCGTGATCGAGAACTAACATCAGACGATAGACTCCGCGACAAGCTTGGCCTTCTTGGGGCCACGCAGTGGTTTGTGAACGGGAGGCTTGGCCGGGGTGTCTTCCCATATACCGGCGGTATCACCTTCGCCAACGCCTTCGAAGAATTCACGCATTTCGTCAAAGCGACCTTTCTGCCCCATTGCGCCATTAATAACTTGAGCAAGAGAGGCGGCACCCGGTATTCCCATTAACGGGCGCGCTGATATCAAGTTAGTAAAGTAAAGCCCTGGTACACCAAGCTCTTTGGCTTTTTGTACAACTGGCGTCGTACCGATTGCCAGGTCAGGTTTAAACTCCCGCATGGCGGCAAGGTCTTGTTCGAGAGAAGCGCGAAACTGAACGTGAACACCACGCGCCTCAAGCCACTCCTGGTCAGGTTTCGACCACGGGGTTTTTGGACACGCACTGCCAACGTAACGAACGTCGGCACCGCATTCGATCAACAAACGTGCAACGAGTAACTCAGAGCCTTCGTAACCCGACAAGGTAATTCGGCCTTTAATGGGCGCCGCTGCAATTGCGCCTTTAATCGCTGGAAGAAACTTGTTCTTCGCAGCACTAATAAGTTTGTCTTCAACGTTACAGGCCTTACCTACTGCGTCGAGCCAGTCGGCTGTAGCGTCGTGACCAACCGGGGCCGATCCAAAAATAGGGCGGCCTGCGGCTTCGAATTCACGGTACGAAGCGGTGTAAAACGGATGTATTGCGGCAACCGCAACAGAGTCAAGTGCAGCGTATAGTTCACGCCATTCACGAGTCGGTACAACCGGTCCGGCACTTAAACCCATAGGTTCTAACAATTGACCAATGCTGACCGGATCAACCGGAAACATTTCGCCAACCAGAGCAACAGTTGGTTTGCCGTCACCCAGTTCTCGTGGTGCCTGAACGGGACCGTCCATCACTTCCTCACGAGCGTATTTAAGCATTGCACCGGCCAGAATATCTTTCGCTTCCGCGTGCGTTGGCACACCGAAACCTGGTACATCGATGCCAATGATTCGAACACCGTCAATTTCCTTCGGCAACATTTGCAGAGGAATACCGGAAGCCGTTGGTACACACAGGCTGGTAATGACAATCGCGTCATATTTTTCCGGATCGGCTGTTTCCCGAACCGCTTCGCGAATGTCTTCGTAAAGCTTGCCGGTAACCAGCGTTTCAGAATCAAACGGCACGTAGCCGACGGTGCGTCGCGCGCCGTAAAAGTGCGAGGTAAACGTTAGGCCGTAAACGCAGCAGGCGGATCCAGATAAAATCGTGGCCGTTCGGCGCATGCGCAAACCAACACGAAGCGACCCAAATGCCGGACACATGCTCTGCGGCTGATCGTGAGGGCCTACCGGATAGTCCTTAGCGTACTGATCAAGCACTTCTGATTTGCCCGCCGCTTTGGCCGCAGCAACCATTTCGTCTTTTGAATGACAGCCGCCAGCGTCTGTTTGCGGTGCTTCTTTGGCTGTTACTTCTGTAGATTCTTTTTTCATTTCTGGTTTCAAGGTCTACACAGTGTCGTAAATGACTTCGAGAGAAGGCTTGGTGTTGGACATCGCGCCGCACATGTCGGCCGGTGTGGCTGGATCAAGGACAACGTCACGTCCAACCGAGTCGCCGCTAAACAAACCGAGCAACCCGTCCTGGTCGAGAGGTGTAGGCTGCACCGGTGGTGCTTCCTCAACGTTTACCGCGAGCTCTTCAAATAGTGAGGCCCACTTGCCGCCGGGAATGCCAACAATTTCGTAGTTCGCACTCTTGCGGCGAATATCCTCGTCAGCTGGAATCGCAGCCAGAACCGGGATACCAACCTTTTCAGCAAAGGCCTGTGCTTCGCCGGTGCCGTCGTCTTTGTTAATGGCCATGCCAGCTACGCCCACGTTGCCACCCAGTCGGCGGAAGTACTCAACCGCGGAACACACGTTGTTCGCGACGTAAAGTGACTGCAGGTCGTTAGACGCTACAACGATTACTTTTTGGCACATATCACGTGCAATTGGCAGACCAAAACCGCCGCAGACAACGTCACCCAAAAAGTCCAGCAGTACGTAGTCAAAGTCCCACTCGTGAAAACCCAGTTTTTCCATTAGTTCGAAACCGTGAATGATTCCGCGTCCGCCGCAGCCACGACCCACTTCGGGTCCGCCGAGCTCCATGGCGTAAACGCCATCGCGTTTGAAACAGACATCGCCAATTTCTACGGCTTCGCCAGCTTCTTTCTTTTTCATGGATGTTTCGAGAATGGTTGGGCAACTCCGACCGCCAAACAGCAGTGAGGTCGTGTCGCTTTTTGGGTCACAGCCAATGAGTAAAACTTTCTTGCCCTGCTGCGCCATCATGTAAGAGAGATTGGATAGGGTAAAACTCTTGCCAATGCCGCCTTTGCCGTAAATCGCAATGATCTGGGTTTCTTTGGCGGGCTCACCAGTCGGTACCGGATCGGGCTCGATGGAAGCTTCTTCGCGTAGTGCGTCGCGCATTTTAATGCTCGAATCAACCGTTACCGTAATAGGTTTGGTCATGAGACGTCTCTCCAGTCTAAGATCATCTTCAGACAATCGGGTTCGCTAAAAGCGGTTCGATAAGCTGAAGGGGCGTCGCTTGCCGCGGCGCTATGAGTGATAAGTCCGTCGAGCGACAAACGCCCACTGTTTACAAGGCGTGTGGCCTCGGCAAGGTCAGCAGGCTGCCATTCGGCGGCAATTCGAATTTGGGCTTCACGCATGAAAGCGGGAGGGAAATTAAACGTCACCGGTTCGGAATAAAATCCGGCGAGAACAATGGCACCGTTTTTGGCCAAGTGAGGCATGACGCTATTCAGAGCACTCTGAGCACCACTCACTTCGTAAACGCTTTTGTAATCGCGTCGCTCGTCATCATCGGGGTGTAGCGTGGAATACCCTTCAGCTCCCAACGCACGCTTTGCGTCGATTTCCCACACAACAGGCGCCGGGTTTCCCTTGGCAATACTGACACGTGCTAACAAACGTCCGAGAACACCGTGCCCAATAATCAGGTCAGGCGGTGACAGGTCATTTTGTGAATCGATAGCATGAACGGCCGTTGCTGCGAGCGCCAACAAAATACCTTGCTGGTCGATGGCATCACTGATAGCCGTCACTTTGGATTCAGCGACAACAAGTCGTGACGCCGCACCGCCAAACAGTCCACGCACTTCGCCAAAACAACTGGCTCCAGAAACGAAAACACGAGTGCCGATTTTAACGTCGCAGTCGCGCCCCACTTCCGCTACGCGTCCGACAGATTCGTAGCCTGGAACCAGTGGATACCCCATACCGGGAAAGGGAGGCATATTGCCGGACCAAAGTAAGCGTTCGGTGCCGGTGCTAATACCACTCCACTCAACTTCAACAACTACTTCGTTGTCGCCGGGAGTGGTGAGTTCGAGTTCGCGAATGCTCAGATGCTCAGGTTCATGGAGAACAACCGCTAGCGCTGTAAGTGCTTGCGTTTCCCCTTGATGTTTTGAGCTATTTATTTGACTTTTCATCTGAAGTGTCAGTTTACATTGACCCATAATGATGTCAACTTTTGTTTACGCTTTTTTCACGCAAAATTGACACGCTTGGCGTTGAAAAACCGAACGTTTTACGTTGGAGTCGTCGCCACGACAACGCTCGCCAGCATTGGAATACGGGTCTTTTTGTGTTGCACAGCAACAAATCCGGCCTCACCCAGCATCTCCCGAAGCTCCTCAAATCGACGAGGTCGGCCGCTGCCCATCGCTCGGAGATAGAACGAAAAGTAAACTGAACCCATTCGAGGGGAGCCAGCCGTATTGGCTAACGGCTCGGCGATCAGAACCCGACCGTTGACCGGAAGAGCGGCCCGGACTTTCCTAAGCAAAGCCAGCACCACGTCGTCGTCGTGGTCGTGAAGAATACGCACGAGAGAAATGACATCGGCACCGATCGGAAGATCATCCTGCGTAAAGTCCCCACCCCGTACCGAGACTCGCTCTAGCAGGCCATTTTGGCTCAGATTGTCCCTGGCCAGCTGTGACACTGGCTCTCGATCAAACAGCGTCAGCTTGAGTTTCGAGTCTTCCCGTGCCGCAGACATGAGAAAAGCTCCGTTGCCGCCACCCACATCCATTAGGTGCTGATGCTGGCCCAAATTGTAGGCCGCGTGAACTTGCTCGCAAATCATCGGCTGCGAGGAACTCATTAAATGGGTGTAGTCGGCGACGGCCCGGGAATCCATGTCCTCGTCGCTTGCGCCTTCAGCGTAAGGCCAGTAGCCAGCAAGCGCTGTAGAAGAAGTTCGTTCTTTTAATAGCGCCACGGGATTAGCCATATCACGGTAAAAATGAGCGTGATGTCGAATCATCCCTTTAATGGCGTCATCATCGACAATAGCCGCCCCTAGCACTCCGAGACCAAAAAATTCCGGCGCCGGGCTCTCGAGCAAACGCAACGCGGTTGAGGCCTCAAGCAACGTTCGGGTACCTTCAGCGTCCAGACCGAGCCGTCGGCCGATTTCGTCGCGCGGCAAAGGGCCCTCGCGCAGCATCGAAAAAAGATCAAGGTCGACACAGGCATAAAGAGTCTGGGAGTAGGCAAATCCGGCCACAATATCGAACACATCGCTGGCGCGGTGACGGGCTACGTAGCGGGTAGGCCAAAACGCGCCGGCAAAACTTCTGAAACGAGAGCTTGCCAGAAGGCGGTTTCGCAGATTAAGCGCTTTGATGCGCAGTGAGCGCATAGTCAAAAGAGTTGAATACCTTTTAGGCGGCTGCGCTACACATTAACGCCGCTTCCATCATGGCGCTGGCTTCAGCGGTAATTAAAGCGTGAAGCTGTTTGTGTCCCGGACAGTCCGGAATGGAATCGGCCGCGGCGGTAACCAGATTGCGTAGACGGTCAATCGACGCATCCATGCCTAGCTCAAGCACCGAGTTTGGATTGAGTCGAGCGGCATCTCGCCCCACGGGCTTGCCAATCTCTTCCGGATTCGCGGTGACGTCTAAAATGTCATCGGCGACCTGATAGGCCTCGCCAATGCCTTGACCCAGCTGCGCCCAAGGTAAAGGGTCGGCGCCAGCCGAGGCCGCACCGAGCTGCGTGGCGGCCACAAACAACGCACCGGTTTTCTGGCGCTGGTAACGCTCGAGCTTCACATCAGGTTCGCACTCCCAAGCCTGACCCGCAACAATTCCGGTAGGCACGCTGACCGCGCGACCCAAAATATTAATGACAGACGGCAGTGCGGCCGGTGAATTAGCTGCGCCATTCGCAATGTTCTGAAAAGCCGTGACAATGAGCGCGTCGCCGCACAACACGGCAATGCGTTCGTCAAAGGCTACGTGAATAGAAGGCTTGCCGCGCCGCATATCAGCGTCGTCGAAACACGGGAGATCATCGTGAACAAGCGAGGCACAGTGCAATAATTCAAGCGATGCAGCCGAGGCATCAACAAGGGCGTAATCTGTTGCGCCGCAGGCCAAAGCGACCGACATGGTAAGTCGCGGACGCACTCGCGCGCCGCCAGGAAATACCGCATACGATAGCGCTCGAGTCAGCATCGGCGGGCAGTCGTCGTGGTTCGCGACGCGAAGTGCAGACGTTAGTGCGTTTTCAATGCGGGCCTTAGGATCCATAGCGAACACTCCAGATTAGGTGATAGTGACGAAAAGTGTCATTTTTGATTGTCACCTTAACGTGTCAACTACAATAGACACTTGACCAATGCTCGTCAACTGCCACGCAATCGCCTCACAGGCGGTCTCGAAGTTGCATCGCAACATTTTCGACCCCCGGTAAAGGCTGTAGAAGAGCGATTCTTCAACCTTACGAACCCGAGCTAACCAGCTGATTGCACCTCTCCGCATCGAGCACGACAATTAAAGTTCGGTCCTCACGGTCTAAACCAGACAGGCCGCGTAACTTCAAGAAAGTGTTTCACGCTTGGTGCTCGCTATGACATTACCCCGGCCTCCGGTATTGTTCACAGCCTCATAAGACTCAATATGGAGCACTCTTTGACCAAAAATGCAGACTTCCCGCGGTTTTCCGACAATGTGCCTGCCAGTGGCTACCGCTGGTGGTACGTCGACGGAAGCAGCGAAGACGGACAACATCATATTGTTATTATTGCCTTTATCGGCAGCGTGTTTTCGCCGTTCTATAAACGCGCCGTCGCCCGTGGTCTAACCGACCCGCTCGACTACTGTGCTATTAATGTTGCGCTTTACTCAAAACGACACGCGCGCTGGGTCATGACCGAGTGCCCTCAAAAACAAGTGCATCGCGAACCGCACTTGTTTGGCGTCTCCAACACTCAGCTTGAGTTCAGCGGTGAGACGCTCACGATTAATATCGACGAATCGGCCGCCCCTATTCCACAACGGGTAAAAGGTCGCGTTCGCGTGCATTTGCAGAGCCAAACTTCCACGGAGTTTGACCTGGACGCGCGCAAGCGGCATCAATGGTGGCCGTTCAGCCCAAGCACCAAAGTGGAAGTAGAGTTTGAAAAGCCATCCCTTCGCTGGTCCGGAAACGGGTACTTCGACACGAATCGCGGAGCCGAGCCACTACACGAGGGTTTCAATTCCTGGCACTGGAGTCGCGCACATCTTGATGACAACACCCACCTGACCTACAACGCCATTGACCGCTCCGGAAAGGCTTCAAGCCTGGGACTGAAAATCAATGCGCAGGGGGAAACGGAACACACGGCGATTCTTGATCAGGTGCCGCTACCTGCTTCGACTATATGGCGAGCGCCGAGAGCCGCGCATTTGTCTGGCCAACCAAAAGTAGCCAGAACACTCGAAGACACGCCGTTCTACGCGCGCTCTATTTTGTCCAACAATAACGGCGAGCAAACGATGCATGAGAGCCTGTCACTCACACGTTTTCGCGCGAACTGGGTAACGACACTCATTCCGTTTCGAATGCGTTTTCCGCTGCGCCGTTTTGATTAAGACTACGCGCGCAGGCCCAGGCTAACTAAACTAACTAAATGCCGACGCCGAGGCGGCCGCGTCAACGAGGAACTCAACCTGCCGTAAAGGCGGCGCATAGTCGCGCACTCTGGGACGTACCGCCGACAACAGCGAATGACTTAGAAGCGTTAGCTTGCGCGAACGGGGAACGAAGGCACGACTGGACACTGAGTCGAGCCCTTTCTTCTCGATAACCCGGCCTATTTCCGCATAAATACGCCGCGCTGCGTAAATGCCAGGGCGAGCTTTTACGGGAAGCTGCGCAATCCCGTAAGTTGATCGTTCGTACAGGCCATCAGCTGACGTAAGCAACTGCTCAACCACCTGGCCGATAGCGGGTGTGAAAACCGGGTTTTCTAGCCAAGCATCGATATCAACCCCAGCCTCTACGAGCATATCTGACGGCAAATACAGTCGACCGGCGCGGGCGTCTTCACCTACGTCTCGTGCAATGTTGGTTAACTGCATAGCAACACCCAGATCGCAGGCGCGAGCCAGAACGTCCGGTGCACGCACCCCCATTAGCATGGCCATCATGGCACCCACGGTGCCCGCTACTCGTGCAGCGTAGTCATACAACTCGGACAGCGTTTCGTATCGACGACCAGCGACGTCCCATTCAAAACCTTCAATGAGCGCGGCCGGGAGCGTTTGCGGAATGTAATAGTGATGTACTACTGCAGACATTGCGCGGTCGACTGCATTGTTCTGAGGCGCCCCCGAATAAATACTGTCGAGTCGGGCGTGCAGATCGCGAACGGCATCGGCCGAATCGCCCTCGCCGTCAATCGCGTCATCTGCAAGCCGACAAAACGCGTACAAAGCCGATGCCGGCTCGCGCACGTCTTTAGGAAGAATAATTGAAGCCGCGTAAAACGATTGCGATCCCTGTCGCAAGGTTTCACGGCAAAGCGCGATGTCGCGTTTTGCTTCTGCGGATAATGCATGCCATTGCTTATTCATGATTCACCACTCTTTTTTTGTGACTCAGCCGAGAAATCCCTGCCGGTCGAAAAATCTATACCCTGGGTTTTAAACGCGATCTATATGTGACCTGCGTCTTCTGTAATTCGTTTACGCACTCTTCGCGTGGCATAAGCCACAATAACAACAAAAATCGGAATTGCGCCAGCCACCACCAGTACAGGATCAACCGCCAAACCGGTCGCTTTCATGCCTGTAGCGAGGTGTTGAACGAGACCTACGACGTAATAACTGATTGCGGCGATGGACAGGCCCTCAACCATTTCTTGCAAGCACAGCGCTGTTTGCGCGCGCCGATCCATCGATTCAAGTAACGCCTGATTTTGTTTCTGACGAGAAATATCAACTCGTGTAGAAAGCAGTCCGGTAATAAGTGCAATGCGTCGAGCCAAAGACTGTTCGGTCGTGGTCATCCACGCCAAACAGGTAATTTGGTGAGAGCCGTCTATTTCACCCGGTGGCCGCGCATGCACCTCATTGTTGAGCTCCTGGCTCTGCGGATGATCTGACGTGTGCCACATGATCAAAGAACCCCACACTGCGTCGCGGCCCTTAACACATGCCCGGCAAGCAACTCGGGCTCTTCTTCGTGGGCGACGTGACCCAGGTCAGGTAGATACCGAACGCTCGCGTTGTCACACGTTTTCGCAATGTCTACGGCCTGCTGGGGGTCAACGGCTTCGTCCTGCTCGGCGACAAACAAATGTAGCGGTACAGGCATACGCCGAATATCGCGACGCAAGGTTCTTAGGTCCCAGTTAGACATCATGGCGAAGGTAGCCGCCATATGAGATGGCCTTTGCAGCACCTTGCTGTAACGCGCCACAGCTTCGCGATCGAGTGTTGATCCGGTTTTCGCAATAATTCGTTCCACAGCGCGAGGGTCTCGCGCTTTTCTTGCCAGCGAATCTGTAACCAGGCGACTCGCCGAAAATAAACCGGCTAAAGGAGCCAGCAGTCTACCCACCGCGCCTCCATAGGTAACGAAAGCACCATTGATAGCAACAACCCCTTTTGGTTGAACCAACTTGTCCAACGTCATACGCACACCGAGTGCGGCACCCGCTGAATGACCAACCACTATTTCCGGAAACACCTTGAGTTCTTTGAGTAACCGGGACGTCTCGCGAGCCATTGCCGGCAACGACATCACCGAACGTCGCTTCAAAATGCTGTCTCCGTGCCCCGGAAGATCAACGGCTATAACCGTAAAATTATTTTCCAGAAACGGCATCATGGTTTCCCACGAATGCTTGGCGGCTCCCAAGCCGTGCAACAACAATGCGACAGGTCCAGTGCCTCGAGTGACAACACTCCAACGCACACCTAGTGTCTCTATCAATTTTTCGTCAGCCGTTTTGCCAGAAACACGTGCACCACAGCGCACTGACTCTGAGAGAGTCGGAATATCTGAACGGGCGGATTTGATGGCTGTATTCATTACAGAGCCGCACCGACACTTTTGACCGACTGGGATATCGATTCGGCGCTGGCAAACGGGAGCGCGAGATAATTCCCGCCGAGCGCTTCGGCAAGCTCACTGCCTCGCGGTCGTGGACGCCTTGAAACGTCAACAAGCAGGGTTTGCACACCCGCTTCAGCCATGTCCCGTGCGGCCGCTTCCGTATGTTCTTTGCAGTCGGCGTGACCGGGCGTACCGTCTCTGCCTACATTGCCGCGCCCGTCCGTCATTAGTATTACCAACGGTCGCTGCCCTTGACGCTCAATGTTTTGCGCCAGCTCTCTTGCGGTATCAATGGCGCTGGCAAGCGGCGTAGCACCCCCACCCGGCAAGTTAGCCAGCTCCCTTTTCGCACGTACCAACGATCGCGTTGGCGACAAGAGCAGTTCGGCTGAATTTCCGCGAAAACCAATTAACGCGACCTGGTCTCGGCGTACGTAGCAATCGGCCAGCAACAGTTCGACCGCGCCTTTTACTTCGCCGAGGCGTTGAGCCGCCGACGACCCGGAGGCGTCCACGACAAAAATATTGGTTGTTTGTGACTTGCTTTTTAGTCGTGTCACTCGAAAGTCTTCACGACGAATAGCCACCCGGCCGCTCGGTGCATTGCGAATGCGCTGCCACGGGGCGGCGGTTTTCAGCGTTGCCAATACGTTCAAGCGCGCATCGCTTTTATCGGCCGGCATGTCGCCAATTGGTCGACCACGAAGCACAGCCTTGGCTTTCGCCCCGGCACGACCTGCGGCTTTTTTCTGTTTCTGCCTTTTGGCCTCGCGAGATAGGGCGTCCAGTATTCCGCTTGGCAAAACAGCCGTCGCCGCCTCAACGAGCATGTCGTCGAGCATCTGGGCATCGCCACGATCATGTTCTTCGTTGTTCTCTGGTTCGGACGTCTGCTGTTCCGGCTCGGGTTCTGATTCAGTTTCGCTTTCAGCTGGTGGCGGCAGCTGCAACGCACGGTGGGCCAAAACGAGTCGAACAGCCGCAGCCGCATGCTCATCGTTTACGGTCTCACTGCCCGCTAGCGCGGCCAACGCTCGAGCGCTGTGCACACATTGCAATACGCTGCGCAGCGACAAAATACCCAAACCCAAAGCCGTGTTGCAGATAGCGGTCAGAATCTCGTCTGACATGTTCACATCGCGCAATCCTTCGCGCGCGTGCTGCAATTCGTCAGGGCTTACGGGAAGCTCATCTACGTCGACGGCATTGAGGTGATCAGTCCAGATTCGAAAGGCGAGTCGATCGGCCAGCGCCGGATTCAAAAACTCGTCTTCTTCAAGACTTTCATCGAGCGCTACTACCGCAAAGCGAGCCGGAACCGTGTCAGAAAAACCATCTCGCTCAAGCTGTATGTGCCGGGTGTCCATAACGTTTACAACGTGAGCAACCGTACGTCGTGGCAAACGTTCGGCCATCACAAAGACCGCAACGCCAGCGTCCGCTGACGCCAGCAACCCTCGTGCAGACACCGGCTTTCCAGCGGCCAAAGTAGCAGCCAGATCAAGACCACCCAATAGACGATCGTCACCAATGTGGCAAGGAATTCGAATATACGGAGCACTTGCGGCTTGAGCTCGGGCAACCAGTCGAAGTACGGCATCACGTCCGGGTCCGGGCAAGCCACACAAATGAAGGCCACCACAACCAACCGGGTCTATGGCGTAAACAAGCAGCGCCTGCATGGCGTTAAAGTGTGGATCGGCGGAATTATTCTCAGTCTCAGGCATTTCCAAAGACCTCGTCCAGCGCACGCTCTATGCGAACTCCAGAGCCTGCGTCGTCTAGCGGCGCCCGGCGCAGTCTGTGACCAAGAGACGGTTTGGCAATATCGCGTAAGTGCTTAACGCTGACAGCATCATCGCCCTGCAGGGCTGCCAGTGCGCGCGCGGTTTTAATCATGGTGAGTTCTCCGCGCAGGCCATCTGTTTTTAACGCAACACATAGCTCGGCGGCTTTTTCCAGAACGGCATCGGGCACGGTAACGGAAGGCAGATGCTCGCGCCCCTGATTAACCTGCTTTCTGACCAGACCTTCCTTACGCGACCATTTCTTGCGAAAAGCAACCTGATCCAGTTCAAATTCACCGCGGCGACGAATAACTTCGACTCGCTGTTTAATATCGGTGGGCGTGGAAATGTCGACCGACAAACCAAATCGGTCCAGCAGCTGTGGCCGAAGCTCACCCTCTTCCGGGTTGCCGCTGCCAATTAAAACAAAACGCGCCGGATGGCGTACGCTCAATCCTTCGCGTTCCACCAGGTTCTCTCCCGACGCCGCCACATCGAGCAGAAGATCAACAACGTGATCTTCGAGCAAATTGACTTCGTCGATGTAGAGAAAACCACGATTAGCACGAGCCAGCAGACCGGGTTCAAATGCTTTTTCACCGTGCGCCAGAGCGCGCTCTAGATCGAGCGCTCCAACCACCCGGTCTTCTGTCACTCCCAGCGGCAGGTTTACGACCGGCGTCGGCACTAATTTGCTGGCCTTCTTGTCTTTTTCATCAAAAGCCGCGCATGCATCGCAATCGCATTTTCCGGAATCCGGTTCGCAACCGTATGGACAACCAATCACAACGCGAATTTTAGGCAGTAAATCGGCTAGCGCTCTTACGGCGGTAGACTTACCTGTACCCCGATCGCCAAACGCCAATACACCGCCAATGCCAGGATCGATCGCGCTCATGAGTAATGCGCGTTTCATATCTTCCTGACCGACTATCGCCGAGAAGGGAAAAGCGCTCATACGTTACCGGCCCTACGAGACGACGTGCCGAGACGCCAAAGAATTGCGTCTGGAATTTTTAGCATAAGAAAAACATGTTCCAGTGCGGCTAGCCCCAAAAGCGTGGCGAGCAGTAAGTTTCCGGTTGTAAGAAGTGTCGAAGCGGAGGACGACAGCGCGTCGAGTAGTAACATGCCAAACACCATCGCAGCGGCCAGCATCGAAAAAGGGAACAGCGCGTTCATAGGTCGCTGTGCCATATAGGAACCCAGATACTGCAAGTGACCCGGCAGAAATTCCATGTGCACGTTTCTGGTGCCAAGGAAGATATTAATCTTGGCGCTCCAACGCATGATCCAGAAAATGCAAAAGGCGCCGGCGGCAATTTGGTTGTCAGCCTGCCAGGAAACCAAAACCAGTAAAAGCGCCGTGACGACAATCGCAAGTTCATGATAGAGGCTGGCTTTTACGCCGTGCACAAAACGCTCCCAGGTCGTGCAGCCCTCAGGGCAGGCCACAGGGACCGGACCGCTGATATAACCGAGGTAGTAGCTGAACTCGTGCCAGCTCCATATCGCCAGCGCGCCGGCAAAGGCAACGTAGGCTGACAGCACCGAGTTCATAGACAAGCTTGCAAACACCGCATAGACGCCAACAGCAGCAATCACCGAGATTCCTACAAAAGTTTGACGAAAGGTCGACGCTGGCAATCCGATTCTGTACAGCGCGACTATGGTGGAGAGCCACCACAGTGCAACCGCAACGAAAACCGGAAGAGCATAAGTCATAGCGGTATCGCCGTCCTACCAGGTAGGCGTCATTCGGACCCGCGCTGGCAGCTCGTTGCTAATGACCGGCAACATGAACAAACGCGCGAATACGGCAGCACCCGCTACCGTCAAACCGGCACGTTTAATGCTACCCACTATTCCGCCTTGCTCCCGAGCACGATCATTTGCATCGCTTATACGGCGCAGACGTTCCAGACCCGAACGGAACCGTTTGTCGTCCGTATCCAGCTTGAGCGGGAATATCTGCTCACTGATGCTGGACGTAATATCAAACACTTCGTAATCGTATTCGGTTGGGTCAATACCCATGGCTTTGTGCATGTGCGGACGCTGGTGGTCGCGAACGTACATGGTTGAATACACTGCCAACAGGAAGAAACGAATCCATAGCTTGTTGTGGCCACGCAGCAAATGCGGATTGGCACGCATGATCAGGGCGAACACTTCACCGTGACGAAACTCGTCGTTACACCATTGCTGAAACCATTTAAAAATGGGATGGAAGCGCAGCTCAGGATGTCTCTCAAACTGGCGGTAAATTGAGATATACCGCGCATAGCCAATCTTCTCTGACAAATACGTCGCGTAGAAAATGTATTTTGGTTTGAAGTACTTGTACTTCTTGGCTTTACGCAAAAAGCTCAAATCGACCCGCAGGCCGTAGTCACCCAGAGCTTTGTTCAAAAACCCGGCGTGCCGGGACTCGTCACGCGCCATGTGTCGCATAACTTCTTTGATATCCGGATTATCCACTTTCGAACGAATATCGGCGTACAGCGCACAGCCGGAATACTCGGAGGTTACTGAAGACACCAGGAACGCTAGAAACTCTTCTTTGAGTTCCGGTGACAGCTCTTGAATCTCCGCCTTGAAAGCTTCCTCGTCACGTTTGAAATGATCGTGATTACTGTCTCTGCGAAACTCGTCCATCATCTCGTCCCATTCCTTGCGCACAGGCTCCAGGTCAAGACGGTCCATAGCGTCAAAGTCAGTAGAATAGAAACGAGGCGTTAACAGCGTCTCGGTGTTGGCAGACTGCGTCGTTTCGTTAATGGATGGTGCTTGAGTGGCCGTCATTGTGACGCCTCCTTGTAAAACGTTAACTTAAACTTTTTCAACATTACCAACTGAAATTCGAATACTAAAATCGAATATTAAAATCAGCGGCCTTGTGTTCTGGAATTGGCAATAAAGGGGTCTTCCAGATAGCGCGCAAACACGGCTAAATTGGTTGGCCCATACGCGCGTAAATCAATAAAACTGTCGGTCGCCGGATCGATTAACAAAACCTGGCCGCCTACATGTCGTTGAACAATAAACGGAATATCAGCTCCCTTGGACACGGCGGCTCTGGCTCGAGCCAGACCCCGCAGAGTGGCCCGCAAAAAACCGTTGGTGCCGACGTCCAGATACTCAATGGGTTCGTTCGTTGTATCGTCAATCACAACTACCTGGCCACTGTCAGCATCTTCAAACCGCAACGCTCGCGACATTATGACTTCGGTGTCCGGCAGCGCTCTCGGTGCACTTGGGTTGACCCACTGCTTGTAGCCCGCGCCCAGCAAACTCACCGCAACCAAAGCAAAGGCGAGGAAGAGCGCTCCTCTTGGAAAGCGTGCGGGTGTAGAAGCTGTACCAGTCATGTCATTAACTCGCTACGCAGCCAAAACCGGGTTGGCGTTCTGTTCCGGCTCTGACTCCGGCGCAGAGCGCATGCCTGATGCCTGAATCGCATCAGCCAGATGCTGCGCCGCGATCTCAGGATCGGGCAGACTGCGCATAGCGGGTTGTGCTTTTAGCAGGCTACGCAATTTAACGTGCGGCCACAAAACCAGGTAGCTCAATCGCTCGTCGCGACCCAGCTGCATCAGAATGTCACCGCTACCATCTCCTCGCTTGCGCAGATCCGCTACGGTGATACGTGAGAACGGTAAATTCAGGGTCATTGGTAACGCTATGCCAATACGTAGAACAACGCGTTTACTGGTTATGGTGTACAACGTGGTATTGGCTACTTGTCTTGCCAAAAAAATCAGTAAGCCAATTGAAAACACCGCCGCAAACACCAAACCAGATGATGCCGCAATATCCGTCAAAGCGCTTTGCCCCGTACTTGCGAGCCAAAAGTGGCGTAATACAAGCAGCGCCGCAAAATAGAAAGCCAGTTTACGCACATGAAATACATGTAGCGCTACGTTACGCCACGTAGGTGCGCCCTGCCAGATCATTTTCTCACCCTCAGGCAACTCCTCCGGGAGCCCTGGAACAGGTTCGAAATCGTATTCGTTTGCATCGCTCATGATCGACTCCCTAAATCAAAGGTTCCTGACGAGCGGCATCCGCGTAAAGCGTGCCACCACCGAAGTAACCCATAATGCGATCTTCTTCGCGCAAGGTAATTTCGTCTGGTGATGCAATAGCCGGAACATCAGCAAACTGCGACGCATAAATTGAGCGTACTTTGATCTGACGCTTGTTACCGTCGATTTTGGAAAATCCAATTGGCAGAAGAACGTGTTTACCACCGTTTGCACTACCCAGATCCACTTCAAAAAAGGTAACCAGAGGTTCAGCCCGGTCGACCCACACGTCAGCTACTGTTCCGGCAACCTTGTTGTCAGCGCCCAGCACTTCCATTCCACGTGGATCAGGATCTTTGTCCATCACGACGAAATCAGTCGCTACACGCATCGGCACGATTCGGTTTTCGTTATGAAGCGTTTTATCAGGCACGTTAGCCCGGTTTGAGTAAGCTGCAGGTCCAACTCCGTCGTGCATCGGATTACCCGTTGGCACCATCGGAGCTCCGGGATAACGAGCAGCTGGTTTCACAGCAAGCGAATCATCGGCTGCGTCACTCAACTCGGCGCGAGGAACCGCAACCGTTTCGCCATGTGCCGTTAGAAAGTGTTTTGTATCAGGCACGCTGGGAAAACCCTGCACCTGCACCCGACCACCACTTCGGTCGGTGCGGTCAGAATCCAGAGGATAACCTTCGCGCTTGCTTTCGCGGTGTAAATAAAGAATCAGGCCAATAAAGAACAGCCAGAATAAACTAAACAGTACTTCAACCAAGTCTATAGACGCACTCATAACAAACCCTCTGTTTGCATAATCAATTCGGAATTTCCGACAAGCCGATTGACGCGTTTTCGTCCATCGGTTCAGCGGAATGCGCTGCCAACGGCCCAAGAACCGCCAGCGTTACAAATAAAAGAAGAATTTCAGCCTGATAAACGGCGGCATAGCCGGTGGCCGGATTGGCCAGAACGTCGCCAAGAGCGCCGCTTTGTGCAAGAGATGAAACACCGTCGCGCAGAACACCGCCGACCGCCATAGCGGTACCGGCCGCCGTCGCCTGAACTGCGCCCCACGCGCCCAAGGCCAGTCCGCCTCCGCCATCGCGGGCCTGGTTCATACAGGCAATCAGCGTACCGACAACAAACAAGCCACTACCGAAGCCAATTAGAGCGACGCCCAGACGGAATACGTTGGGTGACCCGATTCCGGCTACTACTGTAACCAAAGCAAAAGCGAGTACGCCAATTAGCGCGCCGTAGGCGGCGAGGCGATGAGCGTCTACGCCCCTCTTTAGTAGACGCGCGGCAAAAGCAAACGCAAGTAGCGTTGCACCGGCTAGCAAAGAGGTCAGAGCGGTTGTTTGACTAACCGACAAACCCAGCACTTCGCCACCGTAGGGCTCGAGCAGAATATCCTGCATGGTAAAACCAGCGGTACCGAGTCCTACCGCCAGCAGCAAACGCCCCGACCGTGAGTCGGCGTTGAGCTCCTGCCAGGCTTTTTTGAAAGACGGTTTCTGATCGGCCGCATAGTTATTACGATTAGGATCTCTGGGCTCTTGTTTCCACAACGAAATCGTATTCAAGACCATTGCGGTTACGGCGGCACCCTGAACAACCTTTATCAAACGCATTTGACTAAAGTCGCTTAGTAAGAGCCCGAAGACAGCCGCGCTTACCAGCATGCCGACCAGCAGCATGACAAACAGTAACGAAATGACCTGAGGTCGTTGTTCCTTGGAACACAGGTCGGTAGCCAGCGCCAGTCCGGCTGTTTGAGTAACGTGCATTCCGGTGCCGACGAGTAAGAAGGCCAGTCCCGCCGCAAGCTTGCCGACCAGCATAGGCCCTTGCGTGTCGCCGGACAAAATAATGAGCGCGAACGGCATGATGGCAAAGCCGCCGAACTGCATCAGCGTCCCGAACCAGATATACGGTACGCGGCGCCAACCCAAAAAGGACTTGTGAATGTCAGAGCGAAAGCCAATGAGCGCTCTAAAAGGCGCTACAACTAATGGAAGAGCAACCATTAACGCAACAAACCAGGCGGGAATATTGAGCTCAATGATCATGACGCGATTAAGCGTACCGGTAAGCAGCACCGCAGCCATACCAACTGTAATCTGAAAAAGCGATAGCCTTAATAATCGGGACAGCGGCAACGAGTCGCTTGCCGCATCGGCAAACGGCAGCAAACCGGTGCCCGCGCGCATCCAGAATCTTGTACCTATGCTGCGTTTCTCAGTCATTCTTGGTGAGTTTAAAAGCCTGTGATTTATAAAACCCGCTGCTGATCTTTTCACAGCCGGTAACCGTCCAGTTTTGCAATGCGGGTGCAAGCGCAATGCGATCGCGCAGCTTGCTCTGTGAAATAGGCACAATCGCCGGCGCACGGTGTTCCTGGTAAGGAATCAGGCGGCCTACTGCGTGCATAACCATTAAAGCCGGCGTGCTCGGAGCCACCGTAAACATAATTGAGTCCTGGGTGCGTTCGGCCATTACACTCAACATGCTGACAATGTCGTCTGCGTCATAGTGAATTAGAGAATCCATAGCGACCACAAAGTCGACCACGCCAAATTCACGGTCGAGCATGTCGCCGACACGGTAGTCAATTTTATCAGCCAGCTTGGCTGGAGTCCGCTTAGCGCCAATTTCAACCAGCGTTTCGGATACGTCAACGGCCAGCACGCTGCCACCACGCTCAGCCACTTCGATGGCCAATGTTCCGGTTCCGCACCCCGCATCAAGCAGACGCTTATTACTCATATCGTCAGGCAACCAACTCATTAACTGAGCGCGCATCGCATCCCGGCCTGCACGAACCGTAGCGCGCACACGACCTACCGGCGCGTCGGAAGTAAGCTGCGACCAGGCCTTGGCGGCAGTCTGGTCAAAGTACGTCGTTAACTTCTTACGACGTACACGATATGAGGTTGAAGTCATTAATCGAATCCGAGGAAATCAAAAATTTCGCGGTCGGGCATGGCTGTTGCTAACGAGCCGTCCGTACCGTCCCAAAGCACTTGGGCCAAGCGCAAGTATTCATTCTGTACTGCAATCAGCTCCGGCGACTCTTCCATTTCGAAAAGTGTCGACTTTTTAAGACGACTACGACGAATAACGTCGAGATCGGGAAAGTGTGCCAGTCTGTTCAAACCAATGACTTCATTAAAACCGTCGATTTGATCGGTATTCGTACTGCGGTTGGCAATGACGCCGCCCAGCCGTACTTTATAGTTTTTCGCCTTAGCGCTAATCGCAGCGACAATTCGGTTCATGGCGAAAATGGAATCGAAATCGTTGGCAGTGACAATCAAAGCGCGGTCTGCGTGCTGCAGGGGAGCGGCAAAACCACCGCAAACGACGTCACCAAGGACATCGAAAATCACCACGTCGGTGTCGTCAAGAAGGTGATGTTGCTTCAGCAGCTTTACTGTCTGACCCACAACGTAACCACCACAACCGGTACCCGCTGGGGGCCCGCCCGCTTCGACGCACATGACGCCGTTGTAGCCTTCGTAAACGAAATCGTCGGTGCGCAACTCTTCCGCGTGAAAATCAACTTCCTCGAGCACATCGATGACAGTTGGCATCAGCTTCTTCGTCAACGTGAATGTAGAATCATGCTTTGGGTCACAACCGATTTGCAACACGCGTTTTCCGAGTTTTGAAAACGCCGCAGACAGGTTTGACGATGTCGTACTCTTGCCAATACCGCCTTTGCCGTAGACGGCAAATACTTTCGCCCCGGTTATTTTGTCTTCAGGATCAAGCTGAACCTGAACACTTCCTGCGCCGTCAGTGATTTTTGGCTCAGTACGTACGGGAATTGGAAATTGACCTTGTGTCATGCCACTGCTACCTCGTTAATGCCTTCAACGTTAACGCCTTCTAGGCGATCGTCCAGTTCGTCACCTGCGTCGCGAATTTGTTCGAGCGTTTCCGCGTCGGGTGACCAGTAATTTCGTTCTTGTGCTTCGAGCAGCCGTCCCACAACACGTGCAGATGCAGTCGGATTTAGCTCCGCCATGCGATTACGCATTTCGGGATCGAGAATATAAAGCTGGGTCAGCTTTTCGTAGACCCACGGCGCCACTTTACCCGTGGTAGCTGACAGCCCCATCGTGTTGGTAACGTGGCTTTCAATTTGGCGAACACCTTCGTATCCGTGCCTCAGCATGCCCTCGTACCAGGTCGGGTTAAGCATGCGCGAATGCGCTTCCAGAGCGACTTGGTCGGCAAGCGTGCGAACCGTTTCATTGCCGTCGGTTTGATCGCCGATATACACCTCGATCTGTTTACCGCCAGCGCGTTCAGCTGCCTTGGTAATGCCGCCGAGTGTGTCAAAGTAGTTGTCGATAGCGGTCACGCCCAGTTCTACCGATTCGATATTCTGGTAAGCCAGATCTACGTCTTGCAAAGAGCGCTGAAGCAGCTCTGCCTGACGACGAGGCTGGCCGTCGCGACCGTACACAAAGCACTTTCTCGACATATATGTATTGGCCAGCTCGTCTTCGTCTTCCCAGCGACTGTTCTCAACGAGAAAATTAACGTTGCCGCCGTAAGCCCCTTCAGCGTTGCTGAACACACGCATTGACGCGGTTTCAAGATCACAGTCACAGCTTTCCATGTAGGCCAGCGCGTGCTTGCGAATGAAGTTCTGCTCTACCGGTTCGTCAGCGCATGCCGCCAAATAAGAAGCTTCGGCCAGCATTTCAATCTGGTGTGGCATGAGATCGCGGAAAATGCCGGACAGAGTCATCACTACGTCGATGCGGGGACGTCCCAGCATGTCTAGTGGAATCAATTCAGCACCGCACAGTCGACCGTAGCTATCCATACGCGGAATGGCACCCATAAGAGCGAGCACCTGGGCAATTGGGCCGCCTTCACTTTTGAGGTTATCTGTACCCCAGAGCACAAACGCAACCGACTCAGGCATTCGCCCTGCTGTCGCGACGTGCTTGTCAATGAGAAGCTGCGCCTGTCGAGCGCCGTCTGTCATTGCGAACGCACTCGGAATACGAAACGGATCGAAGCCGTGAATGTTGCGGCCTGTAGGAAGAATTTCTGGCGTCTTGACCAAATCACCGCCTGCTACAGGGCGTATGTAGCGACCGTCGAGCGCCTGAATAATGGCGTCTCTTTCAATATTGTGCTCTTCAGCAATGATCGAGGCTGCCGTGCTGAGCCGGATCACCTGCTCTTCCTCTAAATCTGAATCGGCCATAATGTCGGCCACCGGATCACCGTCAATCAGTTGCTCAATGACGTCGTCTGAAACCGCGCTGTCTTCATCGACACCGCTCATAGCCTTCATGAAATCGCGCTGTTCGTCTCGACCAATTGGCTGGCCGATAACGTGCATGCCGTTTGGAATAAGCGCTTCTTTGTACTCGGTGAGTTTTTCCACCAGAGCTGCCACTTCGGGCTCTGCGGTTTGACTCCAAACAGTGCCTTCGGCAATCAGCTCAAGCGCTAACGCCTGACCGTGAATCATTTCGGCGAGACCGGCACGCTCAGCAACCGCTTCAGGTGGCTGCTCGCGCCAGCGATCTACAACAGCCTGAAGCTCGTTAAGCTCTTTGTGCAAACCGGCCTGCGTAATCGCAGGCGTCAGATAGCTGATCAACGTCGCCGCGGAACGTCGTTTGGCAAGCATGCCCTCCGACGGGTTATTGGCAGCGTATAAATAAAAGTTTGGTATGTCGCCCAGTAGCCGTTCAGGCCAGCAGCTGTCGCTCATGCCGACTTGTTTACCAGGCATAAACTCAAGAGCGCCATGCGTACCAAAATTCAGCAAGGCGTTCACGCCGACTTCTTCGCGAAGATAGCGGTAAAACGCACTGAAGGCGTGAGTAGGCGTATGGCCCTTCTCAAAAAGAAGTCGCATTGGGTCACCCTCGTAACCGAACGAAGGCTGCACGGCTACTACAACGTTGTTGTAGCGTTTGCCCAGCACAAACAAACCCTCGCCGTTAGAAAGCTGTTTGCCGGGCGCAGGTCCCCAGCATTCTTCAATTTGCTTTAAATGAGTTTCGTTACGAACGTGGTGATCGGTAGATACAATGTCGAGTACGTTAGCGTCGGTACCGTACTGTTCTCTATTGCCGTTTAGTATGTCGTCGCGAAGTTGATCAACGCTTTCCGGCAGGTCGACGTTGTAGCCCGCATCAGCCAGTGAATGCAGCGTATTAAACAGCGATTCAAACACAGCCAGAAATGCAGCCGAACCGGTTGCTCCGGCGTTAGGTGGAAAGTTAAACAGCATCACGCCAATTTTGCGATCGGCACGTGCAGTTTTGCGTAACGCAACCATTTTGGCGGTGCGGGCAACGAGTACGTCAATTCGATCCTGCTGCGGCACCATGTCACGCCCGGATGCGGCGTCGGCGTGGCTCGATCGCCCGGCGAATAACGTAGGAGATATAGCCCCGTCCAGTTCCGGAATGGCAACCATCAAGGTTGTTTCTACCGGTAACAGACCACGATCTGAATCCTGCCACTCTTCAAGCGTTTGAAACTCGGTGCAGTGGGCGGCGAGATACGGCACATCGAGAGTTGCAAGCAGCTCTTCGGCTGCCGCCGAATCGTTGTAGGCCGGGCCACCGACCAAAGAGAAGCCGGTTAGCGACAAAACGGCATCGACCGTTGCTCGACCTTCTTCCATGAAAAACTTGTTTACCGCAGGCCGTGCATCCAGACCACTGGCAAACACAGGGATGACGCGAAGGCTTTGTGACTCCATAGTTTTAATGACGCTGTCGTAATGCTGACAGTTTCCAGCCAAAACATACGAACGCATTACCAGTAAACCAACGGTTCCTTTTGCGTTCTTGGGACCAGCCGGCAATTGCTTCAAGTGCTCGCTGACACCGCCCTCCAGCTCCGGGTGATATAAACCGGTCTGAGGATATTGAATGGGCATCGGCACTTTGGATTCGCCGCGCGCCGGCTTGCCGTTGACGATGGCATAGCGTTTGGCAAGGTAGCGGACCATGTTGGCAATGTTCTTTTCTGAACCGGCCAACCAGTACTGCATAGTCAGGAAATACGCGCGTACATCCTGCGCAGTACCCGGAATAAAACGTAAAATGCGTGGCAGACGCTGCAACATGGCAACCTGCTTTTCACCACTGCTTTGCTTGTTTTCTTTGTTGCTGCCGCGAAGTCGTTTCAGCAGCTTCATAACACCGGTAGCTTCACCGTCCATTTTAAACTGGCCGATACGCGTTAGCTTCATGATTTCGCCGTCGCTCATGAAACACACCATGGCGTCGCAATGATCGCGACGCGCTTTGAGCGCTGGCGCTATTTGTTGAATATGCTCATCGAGAAACAACATGCAGGCAACAACAATGTCAGCCTGAGCAATATCGGCGATGCACTCTTCAAGCTGCTCCGGATTCGTCTTCCACTCACCGGCACAGTGCATTGTGGCCTTTAGTCCGGGCATGTCACTACGGAGCTCGGCAAAGGCACGAGCAGACGCACCAGCCAAATGACCATCAAGTGTGATGATCGTTACCCGGTAAGAGTGATCGTTAGCTACTGTAGTAGGACTTGGCATCGTAAAGTGTCTCAATAGTAATCGTGGCAACGCCATTTTCCCGAGCGTAAGACTCGGTATTACGTCGCGCTTTGCCTCTTACAAAAAACGGTATCTTGCCTAATTCTTTCTGTGCGTCGTCGGCCCATGTAACCTCATCGGAAGTCGTTGTGGCCGTATTCGCCGGAGCCGGTTTTTCTTTCGCGCCTCCGCTTCGACCCAAATGTGACGGTGCAACCGAGCTGTTAAATTCGAAGTCTTCGCGGAACATGCCGAGCAGGTGCTCTTCAAGCCCCATCATGAGCGGGTGCACCCACGCGTCAAATAACACGTTGGCACCTTCGAAACCCATTTGCGGTGAATACGCTGCAGGGAAATCCTGCACGTGAACCGGCGCTGAAATAACGGCACAACCAATGCCGAGGCGTTTGGCAATATGGCGTTCCATTTGAGTACCCAGAACCAGTTCAGGCTGAAGCCGGGCCACTTCTTCCTCGACCTCCAGGTAGTCATCGGTAATTAACGGTTCTACGTCGTAAAGCTTTGCGGCGGCGCGAACGTCGCGAGCAAATTCCCGTGCGTAGGTACCAAGACCGACGACTTTGAAGCCCATTTCTTCGTGGGCGACGCGTGCCGCCGCAATAGCGTGGGTGGCATCACCAAAAATAAACACCCGCTTGCCGGTCAGGTAAGTTGAGTCAATCGAACGGGAGTACCATGGCAAACGGCTGTTCTCGCCATCGAGCACAGGCTGTGGATCAATGCCAGTCAGCGCACCGACTTCGCGAATAAAATCACGAGTCGCGCCAACCCCGATGGGCACGGTTCGCACAATCGGCTGCTTGAAATTTTTCTTAAGCCAAAGCGCTGCCGTCTCGCCCGTCTCTGGATAAAGCAAGACGTTAAAGTCGGCGGCACCCAAATTAGCGATATCGGCCGGCGTCGCGTCAAGCGGCGCAACGGTGTGCACGTCAACGCCCATTTGATCGAGAAGACCGGCGATTTCACGAACGTCATCGCGATGACGAAAACCTAACGCCGTAGGACCGAGCAAATTACAGCTAGGACGAACGCCAGGTTCTTTTTCGCTAATCGGTGCACGGGTACTTCCGGGCGCTGGTGAGTGTGGTCCGGCCAAAGCTCGAACAATGTGATAGAACGTTTCAGCGGCACCCCAGTTTTCCTTCCGCTGGTAGGAAGGCAGTTCGAGTGGAATGACAGGAATCGGTAATTTCAATGCAGACGACAACCCGTCCGGGTCGTCCTGAATAAGTTCAGCTGTACACGATGCGCCGATAATCATGGCATCAGGCTTAAAGCGCTCAAAAGCGTCAATCATTGACTGTTGAAACAGCGTTGCCGTGTCGGCGCCCAGATCACGAGCCTGAAACGTTGTATAGGTAACGGGAGGTCGTTTGGCATCTCGCTGGATCATGGTGAACAGCAAGTCAGCGTAGGTATCGCCCTGCGGCGCATGCAACACGTAGTGCATACCTTCCATTGCTGTTGCCACACGCATGGCGCCAACGTGAGGAGGTCCTTCGTATGTCCAAACGGTTAATTTCATTTAGACCGCCAACGCCAGTCGGCGACGCAGCGGACGAGCAAACAGCTCGGCGCAGTCACCGGCCTGCTCGTAACCCTGAATCGGTGTGAACACCAACTCAATTGCCCACTTGGTTGAGACGCCCATGGCTTCCAAAGGATTAGCCAGGCCCAGACCACACAGCACGAGGTCGGGCTTTGCTTCCCGGCAGCGATCTAACTGCTTGTCTACGTCCTGACCTTCGCTGAGCTGCGTACCTTCAGGCAACATCGGCAGTTCACAGTCAAGGTGTTCGCGGTGCAAATAAGGTGTACCCACTTCGGTTAACACCATACCGAGTTCTCGCGATAGAAAACGGGCCAAAGGAATTTCAAGCTGCGAATCAGGAAAACAAAAAATACGCTTTCCTTTCAATTGTTCGAGCGATCGTGCGACCGCTGTTCGGGCACGATTGCGACCCGCTTCAGTGACCTTATCGAAAACCTCTTGGGAAACGCCCCACTCATTTGCGGCCGCTTGTAGCCACATCGTGGTGCCTTCTTCACCGATGGGAAACGGCGCCTTCAGGCGACGAGCGCCTTTTTCTTCCAAAGCATGAGCTGTATCCGCAAGGAATGGCTGCGCCAGGAGGTAACGGGTTTGCGGGCCGACGGCCGGCAGATCTGACGACGACCGTGGCGGCATAAACGTTACGTTGTCGATACCAAGTTTGGCAAAGATGGAGCGAAACTGGTCTTCGACAACATCGGCCAAAGTACCAACAATCATGAGGGATTTTTCAGGTGTAGCAGGCATCTCGGGAACGAGTGATGCAAGGCACGCGTCCTCACCTTGAGTGAACGTCGTTTCAATGCCGCTGCCTGAGTAGTTCAGCACTCTGACCTTGTTAACGTATTCAGCCGAGAGGCGCTCCGCCGCTCTTGAAAGATCAAGCTTGATGACTTCAGAAGGACAAGAACCCACAAGAAAAAGTAACTTAATGTCGGGGCGTCGTGCCAACAGTCTGGACACCTCACGATCGAGCTCGTCGTTGACATCGGCGAGTCCAGCCAGATCGCGTTCGTCGATAATCGCTGTAGCAAATCGAGGCTCTGCAAAAATCATGACACCAGCCGCAGACTGAATGAGGTGTGCGCACGTGCGTGAACCCACCACAAGAAAAAACGCATCCTGAATTTTTCGGTGCAGCCAAACAATGCCGGTCAGCCCGCAAAAAACCTCGCGTTGACCACGTTGCCGAATAATTTGCGGTTCAATAACTGTGCTGGGTGGAAGGCTCACTTCGCCTTCTGCCTGTGAGTCATTAACGATATTGCCACTCATGAATACACGCCCGCCGTTTCAGCGGTTTTAGCACTCAGGCGCACCTGCCGAAACTTGTATAGAAACTGTCCCGCGTTTACGAGGTACGACGCGTAGGCGGCCAGAGCAAGAAGCAGCTGCTCTCTCAGAGGCAACAGATCAAACAAAATGACAACGAGGTAAGCGGTATGGAGAGCCAGCACCAACATGCTCACCATGTCTTCCCAGTAGAACGCCTTGGCGAAAAGGTAACGATCAAAAACGTCCTTTTCCCAGAGTGACCCGGTTACCATAATGGCGTATAAAATCAGGGTCTTCAGCACGACGGAGAGCGTGGCGTAATAAGCGAGACCCGCGTCGTTCAACGCACCCAAAACCAGGGCGAGACTGATAAGGAAAACCAGAAATTGCAGAGGAGCGAGAATGCCCTGAACCAAAGTCCACGGCGACGCGTCACGGCGCAAGCGCTGCTCCGGTGTATAGAAGGAGGCACTCTCAGTGTTGGTTCTGTCGGGGTTTCGAGTCATTTATAAACTGTCAGCAGGGCAAAAATTGGATTCCATACCGTGAATCTAAGCGGGTTTATTCGATGTGTCAACTAAACTCAACGTCAATCAAACTTGACATACCTGCGGGACTGAGGTTTACTAGATTTGGGTTAGTGATCTAGCGACGCTACAACTTGCGTGTTGCGTCGCAGCAACACTGCATTTCCCAAATGTGTATTATCTCGTTGACATAGCGGGATAAGCATTTGGGGGAAATGTAAAAATGACGATCAAGAATCCGTCTGGCGACAACGAGGAATGTTGGACCGCCATGGGACTTGCGGATGGAGCGGTAACATCAAATCGGGAACTTACGTCCGAAATGGCCAGCTTGAGCCAGACTATCGAAGGGGAAATTATCCCTCGACTGATGGTCATGTTTGAGAGTGAGTCCAGCCCAGTCTTCTCCGGCTCTGCTCAACGGCAGATACCCGAACCGCCTTATACTGGCGACGTCGAAGAATTCGTTAAACTTATTCTAACGCATTCAATAGAAGTCCCTACCCAGTACATAACCGCCCTGATTGACCAAGGTGCGCGCCTAAAGAACATTTATCTCGATCTCCTTGCTCCGTCGGCACGCCACCTTGGTGAAATGTGGAACGAAGACGAATGCGACTTCACACAAGTAACCATTGGCGTGGCCCGCATGCACCAGCTTCTACACATGTTCAGTCCAGTTTTTTGCGCCTATCAGTCAACCGACCCTGACATGTCACATTCAGCCATGATCGTCCCAATGCCCGGGGAACAACACACTTTTGGTCACCTGATGGTCGTTGAATTTTTTCGCCGGGAAGGCTGGAATGTATGGAGCGGCGCTCCTGAGACAGAAGAAGACATCCTGGAACGAATTGCCCAACAACCGTTTAGTATAATCGGCCTGTCAGTTTCTACTGACCGTCACCTGGACAGACTGCCCACGTTTATTCAAGAGATTCGTGATCGCTCCTCCAGTGATGGGATTAAAATACTCGTCGGGGGGCGGGCATTTCTGGAAACAGACCATAATCCTAAAGATTACGGGGCAGACGGCTCGGCCATTGACGGTGAAGAGGCCGTTCAGCTGGCGACAACTCTTGTTTAGACTCTCCTCTTTATTATTTTCCATGCGTGCTTACACATTGGCGCGAGGCACCAAGCGAACATGAATTCGATTGCCAGCCATCACGTATCAGCGCTAAACGTTGCGGGCATTGCCCAAATCGTGTCGGCCGCTAACGATATCGCTCTCGTTGTAGACAGCGACGGCTATATCAAAGACGTGACGGCTGAACAGGGTACGGAATCGTTTGGCGACGCCGCCAACTGGGTCGGAAAGCACTGGGCTGACACGGTCACGATAGAAAGTCGCGTAAAAATTGAATCGCTGCTCCTTTCTACTCCCGAACAATCGCCTTCTCGGTGGCGTCAGGTTAACGTGCCGAGCGGTGGCGATGCGGACATTGCCATTTTATTCCGCGTTTTCAGCGTCGACGAAACTGGCAAAAAAATTGTTATGGGCCGCGACTTGCGCGCCCTATCCGTTATGCAGCAAGAACTGCTTGACGTGCAGCACTCAATGGAAGACGACTATGCGCGTCTTTATCAGGCCGAGACTCGCTACCGCATGTTGTTTCAAATGGCATCGGAAGCCATCCTCATCATCGACTCTCAGGGCCGCAATATTCTTGAGGCCAATCCGGCCGCTTCGGTTTTTCTGGATCAACCCCTTAAAAACCTGATCAGCAAACGCTTCGTTAAATACTTCGCTGACAAAAGCGCCGAAGACATTGAGCAGCTGCTGGCGGGCGTACGCGCGACAGGCACCAGTGCCGACACCAAAGTGCGCACACGCAAAGGCGCCAACTTTGCTCTGAACGCGACTCTTGTTCGTCAGGACGACTCGTCGCTGTTTCTAATTCACCTCAAAGAAACAGTGAACCAGGGTTCTGCTGTCAAGCCAAAAACCTCTAGTGCCGTCATGGATGTCATTGAACATTCACCTGACGCGTTCGTAGTCACCGATCCGGAAGGTCGAATCATGACAGCGAACGACGCCTTCATGGAACTGTGCCAGGTCGCATCCGATTTACAAATTGAAAATCAGCCGCTGGACAACTGGCTGGGTCGACCTGGTGTCGATTTAGGGGTGTTGCGCAAGAACATGCAGCAACGAGGCTCCGTTCGCTCCTACTCCACACAAATGAATCCGCAGTTTGGCGCACCCATCGACGTAGAACTATCTGGCGTCGCGGCGCTGCAAAGCTCTACTCCGTGCCTGGGCTTTATTATTCGACGTACGCTTCGTCGCACGAAACGCGCCGAAGCCATGGTTAAACAACCTCTCGGTCGGTCGCTGGAACAAATGACCGAACTGGTCGGACGCGTACCGCTCAAAGACCTGGTCAAAGAGACCACCGACATGATTGAACGACTCTGCATTGATGCCGCGCTCAAAATGACTTCCAACAATCGCGCCTCGGCAGCCGATATGCTGGGGCTATCCAGGCAGAGTCTGTACGTCAAATTACGACGCTTTGGCATTGGCGAATCTGACTCTGACGAGAGCGCCAAAAAACAGTAACTGTCAGCCTGACGTTACTATCTATTTAGACTGTAAGCCTTGATTGACAACCCCTTCTGCACCAGCTAGTGTCGAGGGATGGATCGCACGAGTCAGCCAGTCGCTAAAAACGCCCCCGTTCACTGGAAGGCGTACCTCCAACTACTCAAACCCGTCACCTGGTTTCCACCTATGTGGGCGTTTGGCTGTGGCCTGGTTGCATCCGGCGCAAGTCTAGGTTCACGCGGACTATTTGTTGTAGGCGGCATCGCTCTTGCGGGCCCGTTGGTCTGCGGCACAAGCCAAATTGTTAACGACTGGTTCGACCGTAAAGTCGACGCCATTAACGAACCAGACCGCCCCATTCCTTCAGGCCGTGTACCGGGTCGTAACGGACTCTACTTCGCCATTCTCTGGACCGTAGTTTCTTTGATGGTAGCGGCAACTCTGGGAGTGTGGGTACTTGCGGCGGCCGTGTTCGGTTTGCTGCTGGCGTGGGCGTACAGTGCGCCACCTTTTCGATTAAAAATGAACGGCTGGTGGGGCAACAGCGCTGTGGCCATTTGTTACGAAGGCCTGCCGTGGTTTACCGCCGCCGCCGTTCTTAGCGGCACCCTGCCCACCTGGCACTCAATATTCGCGGCTTTAGCGTACAGCGTCGGTGCACACGGCATCATGACACTCAACGATTTCAAAGCCATTAACGGCGACATTCAAATGGGTATTCGCACTCTGCCAGTACAGCTCGGCGCAAACGGAGCAGCTCGTGTAGCGTGCGCCGTAATGGCCGTTGCCCAACTTGCAGTCATTGCCCTGCTCTTTTACCTTGATACACCCATACACGCTGGTGCCGTTACCGGCCTGCTGGCTGTGCAGCTCGTACTCATGCGGCGCTTTTTAAGTGACCCGATAAAGTTTGCCCAGTGGTACAGCGCGTTCGGTGTAACGCTTTACGTTTCAGGAATGTTGATTACCGCGTTCGCCATTCGACAGGTCGTCGCAGCATGAATTCCGGATTGGGCTGGTTGGGAATTTGCCGACTCGGCGCTATTCAAGCCTCCTTGGGCGCCATTGTGGTTCTAACTACTTCCACACTCAATCGAGTTATGGTCGTTGAACTTGCGCTTCCGGCACTGCTACCCGGCGCACTCATCGCGTTGCATTACGCCATACAAATTTTACGCCCTCGTTTTGGCCACGGCTCCGATCAAGGCGGTGCGCGCACGCCGTGGATTATTGGCGGCATGATCGTACTGGCCATTGGCGGTACGCTTGCCGCCGCATCTACCATGGTGATGGCACATTCAACCGCGGGCGGTATTGCCGTCGCAACCGTTGCTTTCTTGTTGGTCGGCGCAGGAGTCGGCGCAAGCGGTACGTCACTACTGGTTCTTCTTGCCGCCACGGTCAGCGAATCGCGCCGTGCCGCCGCGGCAACCATTACCTGGGTAATGATGATTGCAGGCTTTGTATTAACCACCGTTGTGGTCGGCCACTTACTTGACCCGTTTAGTTTGTCGCGCCTCGTCTGGATAACAACCGGAGTCGGAGTACTGGCCGTTCTGGTCGCTTCTGTTGCCGTTGCCGGCATTGAAAAAAACTCTACGCTAGTCGCTTCGAACAAGCAGGAAACGGCCGAAGCCGAGTCTCCAACGCGCGGGCAGTTTATGGCCGCGTTGCAAGACGTCATGAGCGAACCGATTACCCGTCGTTTCACCGTGTTCGTATTCATCTCCATGCTGGCCTATAGCGCCCAGGACTTGCTGCTCGAACCTTTCGCAGGCGCCGTGTTCAGCTTCACTCCCGGCGAATCAACCAAGCTGGGTGGCGTACAACACGGCGGCGTACTCCTTGGCATGATACTGGTTGCTGTTATAGGCAGCGGCATCACCAAGGGGCGACACGACATTTTGCGTCGCTGCATGATCGGCGGTTGCATCGCCTCAGCCCTTGCGCTGGCGACACTTGCCTTTGGTGCGTACCAAGGCGTCGACTGGCCTCTACGCCAAGTGGTTTTTGCGCTAGGGCTGGCTAACGGCATTTTCGCTGTCGCCGCCATCGGCTGCATGATGACTCTGGTAAGCCAGGGACACAAACAGCGCGACGGCTTACGCATGGGCGTTTGGGGGGCCGCACAGGCGGTTGCCTTTGGCTTGGGCGGCTTACTGGGAACAGGCGTCATCGACGTTATGCGTTTCTTTGTCGGCTCGAACACGCACGCCTACTCCGCCGCATTTACAATACAAGCCACTATTTTCGTTGTCGCAAGCGTACTTGCCGCAACACTTAGCTCCGAGAAGGCGCGTGCCTCGTGGTCACAACAAACGAGTAATTCACCTTCATCTCCACTTTCTGCAAACTAACAGTAGCGTAAACTTATGGACAATTATGACGTAGCCGTAATCGGTGGCGGCCCAACTGGCGCGACCGCGGCGAATGATTTAGCACTTGCTGGCAAACGTGTTTTGCTTCTCGACCGCGACGGACGCATTAAACCTTGCGGCGGCGCAGTCCCTCCCATTCTCGTGCGCGAGTTCGACATTCCGGAATCTCTGCTCGAAGCAAAAGTAACAACCGCCAGAATGATTTCCCCGGAAAACGTCAAAGTCGACATGCCCGTGGGCGGCTGGGTTGGAATGGTCAATCGCAGCACTTTCGACGAATGGTTGCGCGAACGCGCCGCCAGTAATGGAGCCACGCGAGCTACCGGCAAGTTTCTAAAGGTTGTACGCGACGACGAAACCTCTCCCATTGTCGAGTTCAAAGACAGTGAAGGGCAAACGCAGCGTATTCGTGCCAAAGCCATTATCGGCGCTGACGGTGCGGTATCAAACGTGGCCAAGCAATGTCTGGCCGATCAGGGCGTGTTACCCAACGTGTTTGCTTACCACGAGATCGTGCGCTCGCCTGCTGCCAACGACGAAGTCAAAGCGGCTGAAACAGCCGGCGACTTCGATCCGGAACGCTGCGACGTTTACTACCAGGGCAGCTGCTCTCCCGACTTCTACGGCTGGGTCTTTCCTCACGGCGAAGAAACAAGCGTCGGCATGGGCACCGCTGTTCAAGGCTTCTCGTTGCGTGGCTCGGTGTCGCTGCTGCGCGAAAACGCTGGACTTACCAACGCAGAAACCGTTCGTACAGAAGGCGCACCCATACCGCTTAAAACACGCAAACGATGGGACAACGGTCGTGACGTAGTTGTGTCCGGCGATGCGGCCGGTGCCGTGGCACCTGCGTCGGGAGAAGGTATTTATTACGCCATGATTAGCGGGCGCTGCGCAGCACAAGCCGTAGAAGAATTTCTTGTTACAGGCAAGCCCAAAGCACTCAAACTGGCCCGCAAGCGATTCATGAAAATGCATGGCCGCGTGTTTTTTATTTTGGGCATCATGCAAAAGTTCTGGTACTCAAGCGACAAACGCCGCGAGCGCTTTGTCAGCATCTGTAAAGATCCTGACGTGCAAGTACTGACATGGGAAGCGTACATGAATAAAAAACTGGTAAAGGCAAAACCGGTAGCGCACATACGCATCTTTTTTAAAGACATGGCGCACTTGTTGGGCTTGGCTCCACGTTGAAGCCTGTTCGACTGACCTGACCCGGGCATGCCCCTCGCGAAATAGAGCCAGCGCAAGAAAACTTGTGCTGGCTCTTTCTGTTTTTGTCGCCTGAACAATAGCCTTCCGGTTATAACTCTTGAAGAACGCAGAAGCGCTTGGCGTCAGCTTGCCGTTTTCGCTAAAAGACAGTACCGCTTGGGCCGGGAGGCATAAGGAACAAGTCCCGGAAAATGGCCACGTCACCGAAGTTCACTGAACCATCTCCGTCTAAATCGGCGTCTGGGTCGCTGCTGAAAACAAGATTGACCAAGATACTCAAGTCAGAAAAATTAACTATGCCATCGTTGTTCAAGTCGGCATCACACACGTTTCCGAAGCCATCGCCATTGGTGTCGCGCTGGTCTGGATTGAGGACGTTAGTGCAGTTGTCCTGCCCGTCGGGAACGGTGTCGGCATCGACGTCACTAAGCACCTCAACGCGCAGCGTTTGAGTCGCGCTCTCACTACCGTCGGTTACCGCCAGGGTAATTGTGACTAAACCAGCGCTTGCGGGCGTCCAGGTTAACAGACCCGTTTCCACGTCAAACTGAACACCGTCTGGCGCGTCCACAAGAGACAGCGTCAACGTATCGCCTTCGTTGGCATCGGTCACACCAGCCGTGTAGCGGTACTCGACGTTCTCAATAGCCGTATCCGCCGAGGGTGTCGTGAACCAGGGTGCGATGTTGGTTAATAAAGCCCAGAGTTCGCGTCCATGGATACCGTCGTCGGCGGTAAAATAAAGCGTGCCGTCAACGAATTCAATGTCGGCCACATCAGAACCACCGCTGCCCGGTACAACGTCAGCTGCAAGACGAGTGCCTTCAAGCGTTCCGTCAGAACGCCAAAGCTCTTCGCCGGCTACATTGTCATTAGCCGAGAAGAAAACTGTGCCACCCACGGCGAACAACTCGGATATACCGCTGTCCTCCGGACCCGGAAGCAGGTCTGCAATTTGGTAGGTATCATTCGGACCGCGGCTTAGCCACAGCTCACGACCCGCTTCAGATGTCGACGCGGTGAATACTACCGCGTCGTTTGTGGCGATCAAGTCTTCAGGTGACGATGAACTCGTCGTATTGATGTCGAATACTTGCTGCGTGCCAGCGACGGTTCCATCCGTCATCCACAGCTCTCGATCTGAAGAAACTGGAAAACCCTCAGGTTGAGCCGCCGCAAAAAAGGCACGGTCACCGACCGTTGTGATTTCTCTTGGCCCGGTTGTAGAGAACGGACTCGACGTCAGGTCCGTCAATTGCGTGGTCCCCTCCTGAGTGGCGTCGGTGCTCCAAAGCTCTCCCGAAAACACCGTAGTTTCAGGAGTTCTGGCGGTGAAAAGTAATAAATCGCCGAGGGTCATCAATGTCGATTCAGACCCGCCCTGGTCTAGAAATGTTCTGAATAACTCTGTACCGGTCGGCGTGCCGTCGGTGCGATACAGACGATATTCAAAACCCGGAAAGGAACGCACCAGGAAAACAGGCGTATTGCCGGCTAATGCAATAGTGGACGAGCTAATGGATTCGGCTGAAACAGTGCTGAAAGGCAAGGTCCCTGCGGGCGTGCCGTCGGAAGTCCAGAATCGTATTTCGTCAGTTGATACGCCGTTGGTATCAAACCACAGAGCGCCGTTTAAATACGACAGAGGGCCGCTGGTAAA